>DASXCY010000078.1:0-134652 GCA_036490935.1 Kofleriaceae bacterium
TGCCGCGTCGCGTTCGCCGACTGCCGTCTTCGCGACCAGGTTCGACGCGTCGCGCTCCTTCTCCGCCGCCGATTCGGCCGCGCGCGCGGCGTCGCGCTGCGATTCCGCGACCGTCTGCGCGCCGCGGGCCGCGTCGCGGTCGGTGTCGGCCTGATCGCGCTGCTTGTCGGCGTCGTCCTTGTCCTTCATCGCCTGCTCGAAGCGCTTCAGCGCCTCGTCTGCCGTGCCTTTCGCCTCCGCGGCGGCGCTCTCGGCTTGCCGGCGCATGTCCTCGGCGGCGTGCCGCTTGCGATCGGCCGCGCGCCGCAGCTCGTCGGCGTTCTTGCCTTCGCGCTGCGCTTGCTCGGCGAGCGCCTTCGCGGCCTCGGCCTCGCGGCTCGCCGCATCCGCCGCGCGCTCCTTCTCGCTCGCGTCGGCGCTTGCCGCCGACGCCATCGCGCGCAGATCGGCATCCTCGCGCTGCATTCGCGACACCTGCGCCCACACCAGCGCGCCGGCCACCCCCGACAACAGGATGAACAGCATCGTCACGGTCGCGGCGCGGTGCGTGCGCGCCCACCGCGCGAGCCGGCCGGTGAGCGAGTAGCGATGCGAGAACACGAGGTCGCCGGTCAGGTACTGCTTGAGCGCGCGCACCAGCTCGTCGGCGGTGAACCGGTCGCCCGGCTCGCGCGCCATCGACCGCGAGATGATGCCCGACAGCTCGAGATCGCGCGGCATCGCCGGCGCCACGGTCTCGCCCGTGCGCAGCCACGCGAGGAACGCATCCATCTGCGCGGTGCGCCCGTCGAGCGACGTCGCGAGCTTCCACGGAAACGGCGTCTTGCCCGCGACGACCTCGTACAGCGTGACGCCGAAGCTGTACACGTCGAAGCTCGGATCCGCTTGCTTGCCCTGGCTCTGCTCGAGCGGCAGATACGGCGGCGTCCCCGCGCTGATCGTGACCGAGCTGCCCGTCGCGCTCGGGCTCGGCATGCCGCCGAGGCGCGGCTCGGCACTCACGGTCGGCGCGTCGAGATCGCGCGCGATGCCCCAGTCGATCAGCGTCGCCTCGCCACGCTTGCCGAGCAAGATGTTGTTCGGCGTGCAGTCGCGATGCACGACGTGACGCTCGTGCGCGTACGCGAGCGCCTCCGCGATCGAAACGAGATTGGACAGCAGCTCGAGCCGCTCGCGCGTGCGCGGCTGGCCGTCGGCGGCTTCCTGATCGGCGAGCTCGTCGAGCCGGTCGCGCAGCGACACGCCGTCGACCTTCTCGAGCACGCAAAACGGCCAGCCGACCGTCGCCTTGCCGAGCTCGTAGATCTTCACGATCGCCGGATGCTGCAGCTTCGCGAGCACCCGCGCCTCGGCCGATACGCGCCGCTCGAACATGTCGCGCATGTACTCGGGCATCGCCTCGTCGTCGCGCGGCGCCTTCAAGATCACCGTGCGCGCGAGCCGCTTGTCCTCGCCCGCGAAGATCTGCGCCATTCCGCCGCGCGCGATCGGATCGGCCGGCCAGCGAAACGCGTTCTCGCTGACGAGCCCCTTCGGCAGGTCGAGCGGGATCGGCTGCTCGTCGACATCGGCCGCGACCACCGACCTGCACATCGAGCACGACGTCAGGTGCTCGTAGTGGTGCACGTGCTGCGGATCGCGCAGCTCGGTGATGGTCGGGTGTGGCCCGCTCAAGCCCGGCGCCGTCTTGTCGCTCTCCATGCGGCGAATGGTAACGCCGCGGAACCGTCAGTGCTCGTGATCGCAGTCGGGTCCGTGCACGTGACCCTCTTCGCCATGACCAGCGACCTCGGGGATCGGCGTGCCCGGCTGCGACAGCTTCTCGACCTCGGTCACGGTCGCCTGATCGACGAGAAACTTCAGCACCTTCTCCTGCCGGAGCGAGTGCGTGATGCTGTCGATGCGACCGTCGCGCTGCCACTCGGCGCGCAGCTTCGCCGGCGCGAGGTTGCGCGTCTTGGCCGTCGCCTCGACGTGCTTTTGCATCTCCTCGTCGGTGACCGTCACGTCTTCCTTGTCGGCGATCGCTTCGAGCAGCAGCTGCCCGCGCACCTCGTCGGTCGCGCCCGGCTTCATCTTGTCGCGCAGCTCGTCGGGCACGGCCTGGCCGCGCTCGGGCTTCATGCCGAGCATCTGCTGCAGCCGCTGGAACTGCATCTCGACCGCGCGATCGACGAGCGACGGCGCGACCTGGAACTGGTTCTTCTTGATGAGCTCGCGCAATACGCCCTCGCGCGCTTCGCGATCGATCGTCTCCTGCTCGCGCGCCTCGAGCTCGCCGCGCAGCGCGGTCTTCAGCCCGTCGAGCGTGTCGGCCTTGCCGGTGTCCTTCGCGAACTCGTCGTCGAGTGCGGGCACTTCCTTCGCGCGCGCCTCGAGCACGGTCACGGTCAGCTCCGCCTTGCGGCCGCGCAGCTGCTCGTCGGCGTGATCGGCCGGCACCTCGATCTCGATCTTCTTATCCTTGGTGTCGAGCGGCACGCCGAGCAGCGCCTTGCGGAGCCCCGGCAGCGGCTCGCGCTCGTCGTCGTCGAGATCGACCGCGAACTGCGGCTGGTTGATCTCGTGCTCGCCGATCGTGCCCGTCACGCTCAGCCCGACAATGTCGCCGGCCTGCGTGACGTCGCGGCCTTCGATCGGCCGCAGCTCGGTGTGCTCGCGGCGGAGCTGCGCCACCGCGTCGTCGACCGCGCTGTCGGCCACGGTCAGCTTGCGGCGCTCGATCGGGAGCCCGCGATAATCCTGCGGCACGACGTCGCCGCGGACCTCGATGATCGCCTCGAACGTGAACGGCTGGCCCTTCTTGATCGGCGCCGCGGTCTCGACGCGCGGCTCGGCCACCGCGGCGAGGTTATGTTCCTGATTCGCGCGAAAAAACGATTCGCGCACCAGCTCGTACGCGACCTCGGCGTTGACTCGCGGGCCGTACACCTGCTCGAGCACGGGGCGCGGCACCTTGCCCTTGCGAAACCCCTTGAGCGCGACGCCCTTGCCGAGCTCGCGGTAGGCATCGCCGAGCTTCTGGCTCACCGTCTCCCACGGGATCTCCACGAACATCTTCTTCTCGACGGGCGAGACGTCTTCGATGCGAACCTGCATGACGGCAGGTTGCGTACCACATGATTACCTACGCAGGCGATAGGTCGGCTCGCCGCCGTGGGGCTCGGCCGGCTCGACGAGGTCACCCAGGCCGTAGGTCTCGAGCTTGCGCATGAGCTCCTCCATGAAGGCCACCGCGTCGGCGAGCTCGACCGCGCTGCCGATGGCGCGCGCGGTTTGCGTCTCGTGCTCGCCGAGCGAGTTGAGGGCCCGCCGCTCGCGCGTATCGAGCTGGAACTCGGCGGGCACGACGCGGTCGACGAGCCGGCCGAGCTTGGCCGACACGTGGGGCGCCAAGCCGAGCCGGACGATCGCCGACTGCGCGCCGGCCCCCGACGCGTAGCCGAGCGCGGTGCGCACCGACAGCGGCGGCGGCCGCGTCCGGTTGCCACGCGTCCGCGGCAACGGCGTGCGCCGCTGCTCCGGGTTCGACGGCACCGCGACCTCCTGGGGCATCGCGGCCATCTGCGGCACGAACGTCGCGAGCTGACCCTGCGGCACGCGCGCCGCCGCGATGGGGGCGACGTAGTCGACCGCCGGCGCCCGGTGATCCGAGCGCTGGGGCACGAGCCGCGGCGTCCCGGGCGCCCAGTTGCCGGTCGGCTCGCGATCGAACGTCGAGGCCTCGTCGACCAGCCGCGGCGGGTTGCCCTTCGAGCCCGCGATCCGCCGCGCCGACTCCTCGAGGCCGTGCTTGACGACCTGCGCGGCGCCATCGCCGTGGTCGCCGACGTGGATTCCCCACGGGCCGTTGATGTCGAGCCCGGCCGGGCCGATCGCGAGCTCGGCGCCATGCAGCCAGATCGTGGGCCGCGTCTGATCGCGGCTCTCCGCGTACGCGCGCATGATCACGCGCTGCTCGGCCCACTTCTCGGCGATGACCATCACCGATCGGTAGTGACTGGGCGGGGCGGCCGGACTGCGCAGCCAATCATCGATCAGGCGGATCTGAGCCATCCCAGCGCCGGATCATAACCTCCGGAAAAAAAACCGCCGATACTCCTGGGGGAGAAGTATCGGCGGGACCCGCGCTTGGGGCGCGGGGGTCATGGCGATCCTGCTCGCGCGGGTGGAACACGAGCCAAGGACGCCGCAGGAATCGGACGGACGCCTCTGCACGCGCGGTACCAAGCTGGCGCGAGCCGGCGCCACCCGAGTTGGGTCCGGGAGTAGACGCCGTGCGGCAAAAACTCGTGCGCGCTGACGACACACTGGGCGCATTCGCCCGGCAATCACAGCGACTTACAGGGATTTCGCGGTTTTCCCCTTGGCACCGCGACTGCACGATGGGCTCCCCGTCATGGCCTTCAGGCGCTCTCCGACGAGCTACGAGGAGATCACGCGACGCAACGTCGCGAATCCCGATCTCTCGTTCCGTCCGACGATCGAAGAGGAGCAACTGGCCCGGCACCGGTTCGGACAGCCTACCGAGCACCGGCCGCACGAGCTAACCCCTCGCGAACGCGTGCTGCGCGATCGCGTGTGTTACGCGCTCGATTCCGATCCCTCCTTGGATCTGTCTGATGTGACGGTCGGGATCGACGAGCACGAGGTCGTGCTCGTGGGCACCGTGCCCGGCCCGGCCACCGGCATCCGGATCGAAGAGATCGCGAGCGCCGTTCCCGGCGTGTGGAAGGTCGATAATCAACTCGTCGTGAGGAGGCGTCGCGCGTGATGAACGTGCCCGCAGATCTCACGGGCGCCGGCGCACGTGCGCCGGGTCATGGCATGGGCGCTGCTTTGCTTCCGGGCAAAGGAGTCAACCATGTTCGGATGGGCATTAGCATTTCTCGTCATCGCGCTGATTGCAGCGTTTTTTGGATTCTTCGGCATTGCGGCCAGTGCGGCCGGAATTGCCAAGATCATCTTTGTCGTCGCCCTCATTCTGGCGATCCTCAGCTTTGCGGTGGGTCGCCGACCAGTGGTGTGAGCGAGACAGAAAGGTAAGTACCCGAGGTGAACGGAACGATCCTGATCGTCGACGACGAAGAAGACACCGCAATTCTTCTGCGCGACTCGTTGCGCAAACGCGGTTTCGATGTCGATTCGGTCACCTCGGGGCAAGCCGCGCTGGAATACCTGCGCACGACGCCTGCCGATGTGGTCGTCACCGACGTCCAAATGGCGGGCATGACGGGTATCGAGCTATGTCAGGAGTTGCGGCAACGCCACCCCGACCTCTTGCCGATCGTGCTGACCGGGCAAGGCGGTCTCGACACCGCGATCGCCGCGATTCGCGCCGGCGCGTACGACTTCATCACCAAACCGGTGAAGGTCGACGCGCTCGCGATCGCGGTAGGCCGCGCGATCGAGCACCTCTCGCTCAAGCGTGAGGTGAAGCGCCTGCGCTCGGCAGCCGATCGCGATGTACCGATCGACGGCATCGCCGGCAGCTCGCCTGCGATCCGCGAGACCATCGAGATGATCCGCCGTGTCAGCGACAGCGACGCGACGGTCCTCGTCACCGGTGAGAGCGGCACGGGCAAGGAGCTGGTGGCGCGCGCACTCCACAGTCTGTCACCTCGGCGCGAAGCGCCGTTCGTGGCAGTGAACTGCGCCGCGATGCCGGCCCCACTGCTCGAGAGCGAGCTGTTCGGCCACTTGCGCGGCGCGTTCACGGACGCGAAACGCGCGCGCGCCGGTCTGTTCGTGCAAGCCGGCAACGGGACGATCTTCCTCGACGAGATCGGCGAGATGCCGATCGAGATGCAGGTGAAGCTCTTGCGCGTGCTCCAGGAGCGCAAGGTGCGGCCGGTCGGCGGCGACGAGGAAGTTCCGTTCGAGGCGCGCGTGATCACCGCGACCAACCGCGATCTCGAGACCGAGGTCGAGGAGAAGCGGTTCCGCGAGGACCTGTTCTATCGCATCAACGTGGTCCAGATCCCGGTGCCGCCGCTGCGCTCGCGCGGTGGCGACATCCTGCTGCTCGCGCAGTACTTCCTGAAGCGCATCGCGTCGCGCACGAACAAGCCGGTCCAAGGCATCAGCGGACCCGCGGCGCGCCTGCTGATGGACTACGACTGGCCCGGCAACGTGCGAGAGCTCGAGAACTGCATGGAGCGCGCGGTCGCGCTGTGCCGGCTCGACGAGATCACGGTCGACGATCTGCCGTCGAAGGTGCAGGAGCACCAGTCGAGCAAGATCGTGATCACGACCGAGTCTCCGGGCGAGCTGATCACGCTCGACGAGATGGAACGGCGCTACGTGCGGCAGGTGCTGAACGCGGTCGGGGGCAACAAGACCCACGCCGCCCGCATCCTCGGCATCGATCGCCGTTCGCTGTACCGCCGGCTCGAGGAGCCGCGCAACGAGCGCAAGGACGACTCCGGCAAGCCGATGGAGGCACGGCCGGGCGACCACCATGTGCCCCCGATGCGCGCACCGTCGTCTCCGTCGGTGCCTCCGCCAATGGGTCCCCCCGCAGGCGGTACGCCGCCCGGTGAAATGGATTAGGCTCGCCGCCGCATGACCGAGCGGCTCCGCATTCTCGTCGTCGACCAGGACGCGGTCGATCGCGCTGCCATCCGGCGCGCGATCGAGCAGAGCCCGTTGCCCGCAGATGTCGACGACGCCGGCGACGTCGAAGCGGCCCTCGCGCAGATCGGCGGGCACGCGCCCGATTGCATCCTGCTCGCCGACGACCTACCGGGGACGTCGGCGATCGATCTCGCGAAGCAGCTGCGCGCGTCGGGCAACCTCGTGCCCATCGTCGTGCTCGTCAGCCACCTCGACGAGGCGCAGCTGCAGGAGGCGGTCGAGGCTGGCATCACCGACTACGTCTTGCAAAGCGACCTGTCGCCGCGCCGGCTCGCGCTGCGCGTCCAGTTCGCCGTGCGCGTGGGACGCGCCGAGATGGCCTCCAAGCGCGCCTCGCGCGTGAAGGACGAGATCCTCGCGGTCGTCTCGCATGATCTGCGCTCGCCGCTGCACGCGATCAGCCTCGCGTCCGAGGCGCTCGCCGACGAGCTGTCGATCACGGTCACACCCGCGTCGCGCGGCCCGACCGACGGGCCCGCGCGCTACCTCGGCGCGATCGAGCGCGCGACCGCGCGCGCCGAGCGGCTGATCTCGGATCTGCTCGAGGCGAGTGCGATCGAGAACGGCGCGCTCGCGCTCGCGCCCGCTGCGATCGACGCGACCGCGATCGTGCGCCAGGCCGCCGCCGATCACGAGCTGCTCGCGAAGGAGAGCCACGCGCGCATCGAGGCGCGCGTGCCGAGCGAGCACGTCGCGATCCGCGCCGACCGCGATCGCGTGCTGCAGGTCCTCGGCAACCTGATCGGTAATTCTCTGAAGCACGCGCGCGGCACTCCGATCGAGCTCAGCATCGAGCCGAGCGAGCACGATGTCGTGTTCGCCGTTCGCGACCGCGGGCCCGGCATCACGTCCGCCGAGCTGCCACACCTGTTCGATCGCTACTGGACCGGACGCACGCGAAAAGGCGGCGCCGGGCTCGGCCTCGCGATCGCGAAGGGCATCGTCATCGCGCACGGCGGCAAGATCGGCGTCGACAGCACGCTGGGCGAGGGCGCACGGTTCTGGTTCTCGTTGCCGCGCGGCTAGTTCGCTGGCATGTCACGTGCTCGCGGTAGGGGCATGCCGACTCCCCGCGAAGAACAAGAGCAAGAGCACGAGGAAGACCCGGAGATCGAGGTCGACGACACCGACGAAGACGAGGACGAGGATCGCACGGTGCGCGACGATCGCGACGAAGACGACGACGAGGCCGAGCCCGAGGAGATCGATCTCGACGAGCTTCCCGACGGCGAAGGCCCCGACGCCTAGAAGCGCTCGGTCGGCGCCGTGCCTTCGGCGGCGCCGTCCACCGCGTACACCGCATACGCGGGCGCGGTGCCGCGCAACGAACCGAGCACGGTCAGCACGTCGATCGCCGTCGGCCGCTCCTCGAACTGCTTCGCGAGCATGCGCTCGACGAGCTCGACCAGCGCGAACGGCGCATCCGGGCAACGCGGCGCGAGCGGGGGAATCGGCTTGCGCAGATGCTGGACGAGGATCTCGACCGGAGTCGCGCCGCGAAACGGTGGCCGGCCGACGAGCGCCTGATAAGCGAGTACGCCGAGGCCGTAGACGTCGCTGTAGCCGTCGGTCGGGCCGCCGTGCGCCTGCTCGGGCGACATGTATGTCGGCGTGCCGATCGACTCGTCGTGCGCGGTGAAGCGCGCGCCGCTGCGCTGCTGAGCGATGCCCCAATCGATCACGCGCAGCGGGAAGCGCGTGTCGGTCGGCACGAGCAGGATGTTCTCCGGCTTGAGATCGCGGTGCGCGATGCCCCGATCGTGCGCGGCGGCGAGCACGTCGGCGATCGCGGCGACGAGCTCGATCACGAACGCGTGGCCCAGGGCGCCCTCGTGCATGCGCACGGCGAGCGGCGTGCCCTCGACGAGCTCCATCGCGATCCACGGGCGGCCATCGCCGAGCAGGCCGCATTCATAGAATTGCGGAATCCCGACGTGGTCGACGGTCGCGAGCACCGCGGCCTCGCGCATCATGCGATCGAGCGCCCGCTCGCAGGGGAGCTGATCGTCGCGCAGGATCTTGAGCGCCACGATCCGATCGTCGAGCACGTGGCGCGCGCGGTAGACCCAGCCCATACCGCCCGAACCGAGCGCCCGTTCGACGCTATACGCGCTCACCATCGTGCCGACGCGCGCGGTTCCCTCGCGCGGACCGCCGGGAGTGGGCTCGAGAGACACATCGATCATGCTCGATGCGGACTTGCAGCACGACTCGTGCCAGAGATAGTCGCAGAAGCAAAGCCGTGGTCCTAGGCAAGCTTCCTGCAAACCCGCGGTGCATGCCTTGCGAGCTCGTCGAACTCCGTAGCGATGACTTGGTCGGATCGTATCGACTGGTCAAGGAGCTCGGCCGCGGCGGAATGGGCACGGTCTACGAAGCGCGTCACGCGATCCTGCCGCGCCGCGCCGCCGTCAAAGTCATGCACGCCGAGCTGCGCCGGCAGCCGGGCATGGCCACGCGCGTCGTGCAGGAGGCGTCGATCCTCGAGAGCATCCGGCATCCCGGCATCGTGCGCGTCTACGAGTGCAGCATCCTGCCCGACCATCGCCCGTACATCGCGATGGAGCTCGCCGAGGGCACGACGCTCGCGCAGCGCATCGCGCACGGCGCGCTCGGTGCGTGCGAGCTCGCGGCGCTCCTCGCCGACGTGGCGGACGTGCTCGCCGCGGTGCACGCGCGCGGTGTCATCCACCGCGATCTCAAGCCCGACAACCTGATTCTCTTGCCGCACGATCGCGAGTTCTCGCTGCGCGTGATCGATTGGGGCATCGCGCGGCTGGGCCCACTCGGGCGCGTCACGCTCGACGGTTTCACGCCGGGCACGCCGATCTACATGTCGCCCGAGCAGGCGACGGGTCACGGCATCGGCCCCGCGTGTGACATCTACTCCCTCGGCGTGATTGCCTACGAGGCGCTCGCCGGCGCCCCTCCGTTCGATGGGCGCACGCTGGCCGAGGTCGTATGCATGCACATCCAGAGCGAGGCGCTGCCGCTGCACACCCGCTCGTCGGCGCCGCGCGCCCTGTGCGAGCTCGTGCACCGCATGCTCGCGAAGGAGCCGTCGCAGCGCCCGAGCGCCCTCCAGGTCCGCCAGCGCGCACGCGCGATCGCGACCGAGCTGGCAGCCGACTACGAGACCTTCGAGCTCTCGAGCGAGCTGCCGCGTCCACGCCACCACATCGACGCGGACGTGCTCGAGCACGGCTCTACCGAGCTCGTACCGACGCTGCGCAAGCCGCGCTGGACGCCGGAAATCGCGGTCGTGCCGGCTCGCGTCGCGGCGGGCGAGATCATCGCTGCGAAGGCGCGCTAGCGCGCTGGCGCACGCCGTGCGCGTACGCACGTCGAGGCGAGTCGGGCACGCGGGTTGCTGTGGTTTCGAGCAGAAGGAGCGATTCCAATGGCGAAAAACGGAACGATGGAACAATTCGAGGGTCGTCTCGACTCTCTCAAAGACAGCATGCGCAACCTCGTCGATGTCGGCACGAGCAAGATGAGCGATGTCAAAGACACCGTCGTCTCGTCGAGCAAGACCGGCGTGAAGCGGGCTGGGTCGCTGATCAAACAGCATCCGTTCATCGCAATCGGGATCGCGTTCGGCATCGGCTTCGTCGCGATGCGACTGTTCAGGCGCTAGGAATGCGCATGCCCGATCTCGCCGCCATGCGCGTGCGGCTCGCGGAGCATCCGTGGTCATCCGTCGGCATCGCGGCGCTTGCCGGTGCCACCCTCGGGTTCATGCTCGGGGGAGCGCGCGAGCACGTGAAGTCGACGGTGAGTACCAAGCTCGGCGAGGTCCTGCTCGCAGGGCTCGGCGCGCTCGCGGTGCGCATCGCCAAGGATGCAGCGCTCGAGAAGCTCGGCGCGATCGCGCTCGACTGGTGGGACGAAGCCCAGAGCCGGACGGCACGCGACGAGCCGACCGTCCCGCTGCACTGACGGCTCGCCGCTCGCGTATGCTGCGAGCGATGGACGTCGACGCAGACATCCGGCGCGCCGAGGGACTGCCTGCCTCGGCGTTCATCGATCCGGCGTGGCTCGAGCGCGAGCTCGCGACGATCTTTTCGACCGCGTGGCTCGTCGTTCCGGAAGCCGGCGAGCGCGGCGGCGGCGATCCGCGCCCGCTCGAGGACCAGCTCGCGGCGCGTGGCTCGCGCGTGCCGATCCAGGTCGTCGGGCGGCCGCTGTTCTTGCAGCGCGGCTGGGACGACGACACGCTGCGCGCGTTTCCCAACACGTGCACGCACGCGTGGTATCCGCTCGTGCACGGCGCGAGCCGCGGCCCGACGCTGGTGTGCGGCCAGCACGGGCGCCGTTTCGATTGCACCGGCCGGTTCGTGTCGCAGCAGGGCTTCGGCGCCGACCTGCCGGAATTTCCGCGCGCGTGCGATCACCTGACGCCGCTGCCGGTCGCGCTGTGGCGGCGGCTCGCGTTCGTATCATTGGATCCGCGCGCCGGCGCGCCGCCGCTCGCCGAGGTCGACGCGTCGCTCGCGCGCATGCCGGCGATGCCCGACCGCTTGTCGTCGGAGTTTCGCGAGGTCGCCGGCAACTGGAAGCAGCACGCGTGGAATTACCTCGATCCGTTTCACATCGGCTTCGTGCATCGCGCGCCGGGCGGGCTCGCCGACGCGATCGAGCTCGCGTCGTACACGACCGAGCTGTACGAGCGCTCGGTGCTGCAGTGGGTGTACGCGCGCGATCCGGCCGATGGCTTCGATCCGGCGTGGCTGCCCGCGCGGTTCCACGATCCGACGCCGCGCGGGCGGCGCGTGTTCGCGCTGTGGTGGTTCGTGTTCCCGAACCTCACGCTCAACTTCTATCCATGGGGCCTGTCGGTGAACGTGTACGAGCCGATTCCCGGCCGGCCCGACGCGACGCGGTTCGCGTGGTACCAGTTCGCGCTCGATCGCGCGAAGCTCGGCGAGCGCGAGCGGCGCTGGCTGAGCTCGCAGGTCGACGCCGAGGACGTCGATGCGCTCGCGCAGGTCAGCCGCGGGCTGCGCTCGGGGCTCGCGCCGCGGCCGCGATTCGCGCCCGATCACGAGCGCGCGCCGCACTGGTTTCATCGCGCGGTGGCGGTCACCACGGCTGGAACGAACACGCCTGGCTGACCGGCGTGCACTGCGCGCCGTTCGCCTCGGCCATGCAATCGTCGAGGGCCTGGTCGAGGATCGCATTGACGGTGTCGTCGTCCCAGCCGCGCGCGTCGCGGTCTTCCGAGACCGGGTAGAGCGCGCCGTTGTCCTCGTTCGCGGCCTCGCACGTCACGGTGCCGACCGTGTCCCAGTTCGCGATGCCCCACATGTGCCACCAGCCGCCGTGCGGACGGTGAAAGTGCTCCCAGTTGTGCGCCGGGTGGTAGCCGCGCACGACGACGCGCAGCCGCGGATCGCGATCGATCACGTGCGCCGGCCGGTGATCCGCGACAATGCGATGGTGCTCGTCCACGTTCGTCTTCGCGTTGTGCACGATCACCTCGTGCGCCGGATTGTCCTTCGGATGCATCGGTCGCTCCGGGTGCGCCACGACGTGGACGCCGACGGCGCGAGCACCCGAACGCGCGGGTGCCGCGGCCGCCCGGGGCTTGCGGTGATCGGCTCGCGCGGCGAGCGGGAGAGCGAGCACGAGAGCGGATACGACGTAGGTAAGCTTCATGCGCGGAGTAGAGCAGCAGCGCGCCCCGATGCGGGGCGCTCCGGACGTGAAGGAGTGTTAACGCGTTAAAGTGTGCGCCATGGACACGCTCCCGAGCTCCACGTCCGCGCTGCTGCTGATGGATTTTCAGGCCGGAATCGTCGACGGCTTCGCGCCGGATCGAGAGGCGTTGCTCGCGCGGACCAGCGAGCTGTTGCGCGCCGCGCGGGCGGCGAAGCTGCGCGTGATCTACGTCGTCGTCGGGTTTCGCGCCGGCTATCCCGAAGTGAGCGAGCGCAATCAATCGTTCCGCGCGATCCGGCAGACCGGCCGGTTCACCGCAGGCGATCCGGGCGCACCGGTGCACGCCGCGCTCGCGCCGGCCGACGGCGAGGTCGTGGTGACCAAGCATCGCGTCAGCGCGTTCGCCGGCACCGACCTCGACATGGTGCTGCGCGCGGCCGGCGTCGACACGCTGGTGCTCGCCGGCATCGCGACGAGCGGGGTCGTGCTGTCGACGGTGCGGCACGCGGCCGATGCGGATTATCGGCTCGTCGTGGTCGGCGATTGCTGCGCCGATCGCGATCCCGAGGTCCACCGCGTGCTCGTCGACAAGGTGTTCCCGCGGCAGGCGACGGTCGCGGATTCGCGCGCGGTGATCGCGGCGCTCGCGAAGTAGCCATGCGGGGCGCGGTCCTGATGGTGGCTGCTTGTTCGGCGCCGGCCGTCGGACCGGTCGTCGTCCCGCGCGTCGCGGTGCCACGGCCGATCGCCGCGGCCATAGCGGAGCGCATCGGTGGACCGCCGACGTGGGCCGACGTGACCGGCGCCGAGGCGCTGCGGCTGTGTCGAGACGACCGCGAGCTGCTCGTCATCGATAGCGGCTGGCTGCGCCGCTATCGCACGACCGACGGCGGGCTGATCGTCGAGACCGAGATCGGCGAGCGCACGGACCGCAACGACAACCGGCGGCCGACGCTCGACTGCCGCACGAGCGACGGCGCGGCGCTGGTCGTCACCGGCGCCGGCTCGCCCGAGATCGTCGACGAAGCCGGCCGGGTGACGTCACCGCCCGCCGGGATCCACGCGATCGGCGCGTCGTTCTCGCGCGACGGATCGGTGCGTGCGATCGACCAGGATGGCGCGATCGTCGACTGGCGCGGCTCCGCCGTCACCCCTGCTGGCAACGCCGGCGATCCGATCACCGTCGCGATCGGTGACGGCGGCACGGTGCTCGCGTTCGACCGCACCGCGCCCGGCAAGGACGCGTTCGCGTGGACGATGATCCGCGACGGCGAGCGCACGCAGCTGCCGCCCGGCAAGTCCGACACGGATGAAGCGAAATCGGTCTCGATCGCGCCCGACGGCACGATCGCGATCGAAGGCGAGCTCGGCGCGTCGGCGTGGATCGCGAGCGGCAAGCGCTACGCGCACGGCATCGTGATGTACGACGGCGGCGGCGCGCGCCTCGGCGGCATCGCCGCGACCGATCGCGGATTTGCCGTGCTGCAGGGCCACCTCTATTACCGCAAGCGCGTCACATCGGTGTGGCGCGACGTCGCCGACCCGTGCGGCAACGAAGCGTTCGGCCTCGCGCTCGACCGCGACGATCGCCGTGCGTACGTCGGCTGCGACACCGGCGTCCACGTCGTCGATCTCGCGGACGGCCGCGTCGTGTCGGCCGACGGCGACACCGCCGCGGGCGCCGAGGTCGCGTGGTCGCCCGACGGCGATCGCCTCGCGGTGCGCGGCCACGCGCGCCGCATCACGGTCTGGCGCGGCGCGACGCTGGTGAAGCGACTGGCCGCCGACTCGTACGATGTCGGCGGCCTGTGGTGGAGCGCGCCGGCCGAGCTCGGCGGCGGCGACGGCCGCCTGGTCGCGTGGCCGCTCGCGGGCGACGAGCGCGCCGCGGGTCCCGAGCTCGATGGCGCGCTGTTCGCGCACGCGCTCGACGGCACGGTCGTGGCCTTGCAGCCGCGCAACGGCATCGTGGTGCGCGGCGGCGGCCGCGATCGCGCGATTGCGGTCGCGGCGGGCTGGATCGGCGCGCTCGCGCTCGATCCCGCCGGCAAGCGCGCGGCCGTCGCGTTCGGCGAGTACAACCAGGTGCCGTGGAAGTCGGTCGTCGCGATCGATCTCGCGACCGGCGGCCAGACGCCGTACCCGTCCGCGGCGAACGCGATCGCGGTCGACAGTACGACGACGGTGATCGCGTTCGGCGACTCGGCGACCGTCATCCACGACGGCGGCGCACCCCGCAGCACGCTCGCCCACGGCGCGGAGATCTCGTCGCTCGCGATCGATCGCGGCGTGATCGCGCTCGGCGGCAAGGACGGCATCGTCTCGTTATGGAAGCCCGACGGCACGCCGATCCGCCGCCTGACCGGCGCGAAAGGCCGGCTCGACGCCCTCGCCTTCTCGCCCGACGGCGGGCAGCTCGCCGCAACCGGCGTCGCCGGCACGTGGGTGTGGCGGCTCGCCGATCACCCCCGACCACGCCCGTAGCTGCTCGAGCGAGACCACATGACCCCGCTTTACACCGCCGTGAAACGCTTCGACGCGGCCGACGACGACTGGCCGAGCTACATCGCCTGGTCGGGGCTCTGCCAGCTTCGGGAGCTGGTTTCGCTCGACAGCATGCTGTGTCCGACCTGGTTTCGGACGTTGACCGAGGACGACTGGCGCTACAACGTGAAGGCGGACTTCAAGCTCGAGCTGTTCTTCGATCTGGATCACGTGCTCGCGCGGGTTGCCGCGGCCGTGCGGGTCAACGTGCTCGCGGTTCTCGAGGAGCCGGCCGAGGACGAGGTGCGTGCGTTCGTCGATCCACGCTTTCGCTTTCGCGGCTTCGATCTGGTCGAGCCACGAACCGGCACGAGCGCACTCGTCAACTCCGGTGGCTTTCCGCGCGCGTTCTCGGGCGCCGAGCTGTCCGAGCACGGGCTGATCGTCGACTTGGCGCGGGCGTTCGAGGTTCGAGACCGGCTGCGCGCCGAGTATCGCGACGATCCGCACTCCGGCTGCGCGTGCTGGGCGATCTGGCTGCTCGGCGACTGACGGACGGCGAGCGACCGCGTCAGTCGGCGGTACACTCCGCCGATGCCGGCACCGCACGACGCGACGACCTGCCGCCCGTCCTGCGGAGCGTGCTGCATTGCCCCGTCGATCTCGCCGTGCGCGGCGCTCCCCGACGGCAAGGCCGCTGGCACGCGTTGTCCGCATCTGACGGTCGCGCTCCGCTGCGCGTTGTTCGGTCGACCCGAGCGACCGGCAACCTGCGTCTCGCTCAAGCCGCAGCCGGAGATGTGCGGCGAGTCCGTGGACGAGGCCATGGCGACGCTCGTGAGCTGGGAGACGCTGACGCGTCCCGCGCGCTGATCGCGTCCGGCTCCGAGCTACATGCAGGTGAACAGCGGCGTCGGCGCGTTCACCGCGGAGAGCGTGAACTGGAACGAGGTCGGCTCGACGTCGAAGCCGTCGGTCGGCGGGCGCGCGGGCAGCTGGCACGTGAACAGCGTGTTGAAGCTCGTCGTGTAGTCCGTACCGTCGTCGCACTGCAGCTCGAACGTGTTGTTGGGCTGGAGCTCCGCGACCTCGGTCTTGCTGCCCACCGTCAGCTCGAGGTGGTTCTGAAACGTGTCGTCGAAGCTCCACGTGCAGCCCGGCGCGGTCACCGTGAACGCCAGGTGGTCGAGCTCGGGCGTGGTCTGCGGCAGCGGGGCATCGAACATCACTTTCGAACCGTCGCTCCACGTGCAGCTCGTGCGATCGGCGCCGAGCGCGCCGGGCGTCGCGTGCATCGCGAGACACGACGCCGCCTGCGCGGCGGCGTCGGCCCAGCAGTTGGTCGGATCCGCGAGCAGCTTGCACGTCAGCTCGTCGTTCGAGCTACCGCACGCTGCGAGGACCAGGAGTAGCGTTGCTCCGCGCATGACGGCATTGTAACGCGGCGCCGGCGTGTACTCTGTCCTCCATCGCGGCGGCTACTGTGGCATGGTCCCGGCCGTGTCGGACGACGTCACGCTCGCCGCGCATCTGGTACGTGACGTCGAACGGAACCGACAGGCGGCTCGCGCCACTACCATGACGAGCTCGCACGTTCGTTTGGGGCGCATCATTCTCGCGGTCGGACTGATCGCGAGCTGCAAGTCGCACGAGTCCGCGCCCGAGCCTGTGGAGACCGTGCGCCCACCACGCGCGGCCGGCGCGACGCAAACCGCTCGGCGCTTGCCATCGGATTTTCCTTCCATCGGGGCACCCACCGTTGCTGGTACGGTCGCGGGAAAGCGCTTCGAGGTCGCGAAAGCCATGTTGCACGTGACGCCGGACAGCGCGAGGCTCGAGCTGTATAGCTGGTCCGAGGGCTCCGCTTGCGAGCCACAGTTCTCGCCCAGACCCGATCAGCTGTACGTGTCGGTGATGTTTCCCGGCGCGCGCGCCAAGGTCGGCGAGAAGATTGGCTCCGGTGATGCGGACTTTCTCGTGGTCTACAAGACCCCGACGCTCGATGCCGTAGCGGGAAAAGTCGCGACCCTCGTGCTCGATCGGTACGGCCCTCGCGCGAGCGGTCGCTTGAAGCTGACCGCCCCGGATGGCACGAACATCGCCGGAACATTCGATGCTCTCGTGTGCGAGAGCGCGCAGCACGCGCGCGAACCGAGCGCGCTGCTGGGCCTCTCGTGGGGGGCGGTCGATGTCGATCCGACGACGCTCCCCCACGATGCTGTCACGACGCTCGCGCTCGGCAAGACCGCGCCGCCGGTCGCGGTCGAGGCGATCGACTGGCAAGACTCGACGCTCGGGCAGCACGAGTTGCATTTCTTTCTCGAGCCGCCCGCACATGCGTGCGCGTTCGATCTGATGTCGCCGGGATTCAAGATCGGATTTCCGGCGGCATTCAAGGCAGGCGACGTGGTTCGCGCGACCGTCACGACGGTGACACCGACGGGCGCTGCATTCGGGGTCGTGCAGTGGAGCGAGCCCGGAGACGTTATCGGCGTCGAGGGCGGTGGTTGGGTCAGCGCGATCATCGACACGGCCACGCCCGGGAAGCTCCACGGCCGCGTGTTCGCGTGGTTCCAGGATCCATCGAAGTCGATGATCGCAGGCGCGTTCACGGCGACGCGCTGCCACGCGAGCCCGTAACAGCTACCGCGCGAGCGATCGCGCCGCAACCGACGAGCGCGCGACCTTCGAACGGCTCCGCAGCTGCCGCACACTCCGCGACAAGCTCGTCGCGATCGACCCACGCATCACGTTGCGCAACTCGCGCGCGTTGCCCCTCGTGACACCTACTCGGCGAGCACCTTGTGCACGAGCTGGATGCAGATCGATCCTTCGCCCACGGCCGAGGCGACGCGCTTGACGCTGCTCGCGCGGACGTCGCCGACCGCGAACACACCGGGCAGGCTGGTCTCGAACAGGTAAGGCGAGCGCGCGAGCCGCCAGTTCGCGGTCATCAGCTCGTCGTGGGTAAGGTCGGCGCCGGTCTTCACGAACGCCTTGCCATCCATCGCGACGCAGCTCGCGAGCCACTCGGTGTTCGGCGAGGCGCCGGTCATCATGAACACGTGGCCGATCGCGCGGGTGACCCGCTCGCCGGTGCGCTTGTTCAGCCACGTCACGCGCTCCAGCTCGTTGGCGCCTTCGAGCGCGACGATCTCGGTGTCCGGGACCAGCTCGATGGTCGGCGTCTCCTCGATGCGGCGGATCAGGTAGCGAGACATCGTGTCCGACAGGCCGCTCCGGCGCACCAGCACGTAGACCCTGCGGGCCGTCGCCGACAGGAACACCGCGGCCTGGCCCGCCGAGTTGGCACCGCCGACGACGATCACGTCGTTCGATTCACACAGCCGTGCCTCGACCGCGGTCGCGCAGTAGTAGACGCCGACGCCCTCGAAGCGCTCGAGCGCCTCGAGCTGTGGCTTGTGATAACGCGCGCCGCTCGCGATCACCACGGTGCGCGCGAGCACGGACTCCGTCGGTCCGAGCTCGATCCGGTAAGGCCGTCGATCGCACGCCAGGCGAATGGCCGTGCGCGCGATCGCCACTTCGGCGCCGAACTTCTCGGCCTGCGTGAACGCACGACCGGCAAGCGCTTGTCCCGAAATCCCGGTTGGAAAACCGAGATAGTTCTCGATCCTCGAGCTCGAGCCGGCCTGGCCTCCCGGGGCCGCGGACTCGAGCACGAGCACGTCGAGCCCTTCCGACCCGCCGTACACGGCCGCGGCGAGCCCGGCCGGTCCCGCGCCGATCACGACGACATCGCGAACCTTCGTCGGGTCGAGCGTGGCCGTGTAGCCCAGACACTCGGCGAGCTCCACGATGTTCGGGTTCTTGAGCACGCGCGTCCCCAGACAGATCACGACCGGCACGTCCGCGACGCCGACGCCGAAGTGATCGAGCAGCGCCTGGGCCTCCGGATCGCGCTCGACGTCGATGGTCTGGTGAGGGTGGCCGTTGCGGGTCAAGAACTCCTGCACGCGCAGCGTCCCCGCGGAGTGGCGCGAGCCGACGAGGACGACGTCGCCGCGGCTCTCCGCGATCAGGCCGGTGCGGCGCAGGATGAACGCCCGCATCACCTTCTCGCTCAGCTCGGAGTCGCCCACCACGACGGTTCGCAGGACCGACCGATCGAGCTCCAGCACGCGGCCCTGCTCGCGCATGCGTCCGCGGACGAGCGAGCGCGTTCCGGACAGCACGTTCAGCTCGCCGGTGAAGCCGCCGCGCTCGTGGACCGTGATCAAGTGCTCGGTCACGCCGGGATGCACGACCTCGATCGATCCCTCGAGCACCACGTGGAACGTCGTCGACGGCTGGCCCTGCTCGAACAGGATCTCGCCGGCGGCGACGGCGCGCTCGTGCCCGGCCGGGCGGAGCCGGTCGATCTGCCCGTCGCTGAGCGTCGGGAACATCTCGGCGACGCGCGGCGGAGCGTTCGGAGGCGCGGTGGGATCGGTGTCGGTCATCCGTCACTCCGACAGGAATTGCTCGTCGACGTAGCACCACGCCCAGCTCTCGCCGAGCTCCACCGACGTGACGATCGGGTGGCGCGTCGCGTGGAAGTGCTTGGTCGCGTGGCGATTGGGAGACGAATCGCAGCACGCGATGTGGCCGCACGTCAGGCACTCGCGGAGATGCACCCATTGCCCGCCGATCTTCAGGCAGTCCACGCAGCCAGCGCCCGGCCGCTGGACGTGCCGGATCTTGGTCTCGGCGAGGTGATCGCAAGGGGCGCTGAGGTCGATGTTCGTGGCGGCGCTCATCGCCAGGCACCCTAACCCAGATCGGCATCGACCAGACGCGCGCGTCAGCGTAGCTCGCGCACACCGGCGTGCAGCTTGCGCCGGAGCAAGCTGCGCAGCGTGGAGCCATCCTCGTAGCCGACCGCACCGGCGATCGTGTCGATCGTGTCGTGCGTCGCCCGCAGCATGTGTACGGCGCGTTCGAGGCGCAGGTCCTGCACGAACGCGATCGGCGGCTTGCCGAGCACGGCGCGCACGCGGCGCTGGAGCGTGCGCTCGCTCGCGCCGATGGCGCGGGCGGCGCGGGTGAGCTCGAATGGTTCGCGCAGATGCCGCCGGACCCAGCGGTCGAAGCGCTTGACGAGCTCGTCGTCGTACGCGACGTGGGCCGGCGCGACGAACGGCGCCTGCGACGGCCGGTCGTCGAGCACGAGGTAGCGCGCGACCAGGCTCGCGAGGTCCGGGCTGCGCTCGCGGATCACGGCGAGCACGAGATCGAGATGGGCGAGAGCGGCGCCCGCGGTGAGCACGCCGTCATCGGCGACGATCATCTCCGCGTCGTCGAGCTCGACCGCCGGGAACGTGCGACGAAACGTCGGACCGAGCCACCAGCTCGTCGTCGCGCGCTTGCCGTCGAGCACGCCGGCGCGGCCGAGCACGAACGTCCCGGTGCACGCGGCGGCGATCCGAGCGCGCGGCGCATAACGCGCGACGGCGGCGGCGAGCTCGTGCACCTCGGGACGATCGAGCGCCGCGACGATCGACTCCGGCTGCTTGCAGGCGAGCGCCGGCACGACGACGAGCTCCGGCGCCCGCGCGGGCAGTGGGGAGCTCGGGATCGCGAAGCCGTGATGCGTGCGCGCTCCCGGGCGTGGCGACGCGACGGTCACGTCGAACCGGCGCTCGCCGGCGAGCTCGTTCGCGGCCTCGAACGTATCGAGGACCGCGGCGAGGCCGGTGTCGAACACATCATTGGCGACGAGCACGCAGATCCGCATTGGCGGAAATAGTACCCCGATTGTCGTTTCCGCCACTGCCGCTCCCGATCACTCCGCTCCAAGCTGAGCAGCGAAACCAAGGAGCTCATCATGAAATTCGGAATCCTCGCCCTGCTCGAAGCCAAGCCCGGAAAACAGGATGCGGTCGCGGAGCTGCTCGCGAGCGCCCAGACGCTCGCCCGCCAGGAAGCCACGACCCTCACCTGGTACGCGTTTCGCGCCGGTCCCACGAGCTTTGGCATCTTCGACACGTTCGCCGACGAAGCGGGCCGCAAGGCTCACCTCGATGGCCGCATCGCGCAGGCGCTGCTTGGCCGCGCCGATGAATTGCTCGCCCGTGCACCCGACCTCAGGATGGTCGACCTCGTCGCGGTCAAGTAACGCCACGGAGTGTGCTGCGTCGGAAACTGCGGGCGCACTCGCGGTCGACGGTCGGCACGACCTACTCACCTGCACCGGTTCCTGACCAGCCGGATTCGCGGCGGTCTCGCGACCGTTGCAGCTCGAGCAGCTCCTCCGCTCGCTCGCCGAGCCGGCGGAGCTCGTCGGCGGACGGTCCGAGCTCGCGACGTTCGGGCAGGTCGCTGCCGTCGCGGCGTACGCGGCGCGCGCGAACGCCGCCGCAAGAGGTCGAGCCACGTCGCGTCATTCGGTTCGCGGCCCCGGGTCCGCGCCACGTAGAACCATTCCTTGCATGGCTCGCCTCGACATGTCGACAAGCAAACAAAGCAAGGCCGCGCGCACCAACATCAAGAAAGCGGCACGGGCAGCCGGGCGCAAGCGCACGATCTCGAAGCTTCCGGCGCGGACACGGACCGCGCTCGGCAAGCAAGGCGCGAAGGTGGCAGCGCGCAAGCGCCACAAGCGGTAGCGCCGATCGCCTGCGACGATGGCCTGCGACGATCGTTACGTGCGCCCAAGGCGCGTCGAGCGGCGGAGCTGTGCGCGCGGGAGCGAAATGACGGACCGAGGCTCAGGGCTGTCCCGCTCCGCCCGATGAGGCGTACACCTGACCGGTCGCGAAGCTCGCGTCACCCGCAGCGAGTTGCACGTAGATCGACGCGAGCTCCGCCGGCTGGCCCGGGCGACCGAGCGGAGTATTGCCGCCGAACTTCTTCAGCTTGTCTTGCGAAGCGCCGCCGCTCACCTGCAGCGCCGTCCACACCGGACCCGGCGCAACGCCATTGACTCTGATGCCCTTGGGGCCTAGTTGCTTTGCTAGCGACTTCACGTAGTTCATCGTCGCGGCCTTGGTCTGCGCATAGTCGTAGAGATCCGCCGAGGGATCATAAGCCTGCTCGGAGGTAGTCCCGATGATCGCCGAACCAGGATGCAAATGGGGCAATGCCGCTTTGATGATCCAGAATGGCGCGTAGACATTCGTCTTCATCGTCCAGTCG
This sequence comes from Kofleriaceae bacterium, assembly GCA_036490935.1. Taxonomy (GTDB): domain Bacteria; phylum Myxococcota_A; class Polyangia; order Haliangiales; family Haliangiaceae; genus JABFXX01. The sequence goes on from DASXCY010000078.1 coordinate 21,919, forward strand.
AATTGCTCGGTCGAGATGTCGAGGATCGACGCGTGACTCTGCTGCCGGCCGGCGTTGTTGACGACGATGTCGAGCCCTCCCAAGGCGTGAACGGCTTGCGCGACCAGGCGCTGGCAGAACGCCTCGTCGCGCAAGTCACCGGGAATCGCCACGCCGGTGCGGCCCGCCGCTTTGATGAGGTCGATGACCTCACGCGCGTCGGATTCTTCCTCGGGAAGATAGTTGATCGCGACGTCCGCGCCTTCACGCGCATACGCGATGGCCGCGGCGCGGCCCATCCCCGAATCGCCGCCCGTGATCAACGCCTTCCTGCCGAGCAGGCGACCGGAGCCGCGATAGCTGGTTTCGCCGTGATCCGGACGCGGATGCATCTTGCTCGCGAGCCCGGGCCACGGCTGCGATTGTCCCTTGAACGGAGGTTTGGGATACCGCGTCGTCGGATCGATCAGCGGTTGAACGGGATCGGCGGGCTTCGGCGGGACCTGTGCTTCAGCCGCTCCCGGCAACGACGCAACAGCCAAACCGGCGCCAAGCCCGACGATCGCGGCGCGGCGTGAACACGAATGATCTTTTGGGTCGGTCAAGAGGCCTCCTTCAAGGGCGCGCGAACTGCAATCCACACGCCGGCGGCCGGCCTGGAACCGTCGAGGTGTTCGCGCCGTCGCCGCTGCGTAATGCACGCGACGCTCGGCCCCGACGTACCCATGCGAAGCTGGCCACTCTCCGTCGAGATCCGATCGCGGCGCGACTCGGTCGTCCCGAATTGGCGCGCCGTGCACGGTTCCCGGAAACGACAGCGCGCGGTCCGTTTGACTCCACCGCGGCCCGGCGCACGCTCCCGTCGTTCGCCGAGGCTGTGCGCGAACGGCACCGACTCGCGCGATCGTGCGCTCGATCTGGCAAAGGATATGTCTGCGACGCGTGGCCTGATAGAGAATGCGTCGCGTGACCTACGACGACGCGCTCCGCGCTCTGTATCAAACGCCGCACGATCGCTTCGTCGCCGAACGCAAGCGCCGCTCCGACGAGCTGCGCGCAGCCGGCGATCGCGAGGCCGCCGCGAAGATTGCCAAGCTCGCACGGCCGAGCATCTCGGCGTGGGTGGTCAACCAGCTCTACTGGCACGCGCGGCCCGAGCTCGACGAGCTGCTCGCCACGGCCGCGCGTCTGCGCGATGGCGAGGTCGGCGCGGCCACGGCGCATCGCGACGTGATCGCGAAGCTCCGGCAACGCGCGGCGAACCTGCTCGCCGACGCCGGGAACGCCGCGACCGAGACGACGATGCGACGGGTGACGACGAACCTCTCGGCGATCGCTGCGGTCGGCGGCTTCGAGCCCGATCCACCAGGTGCGCTCGCTGCCGATCGCGCAGCTCCCGGGTTCGAGGCAGCCGGCGTAGTACCGGTTGTGGCGATGAAGGCGAACCCGGAGGCGAACGCACAAGGCCACTCGCGTGCGGGCGCTGCCGACGCGTCGGAGCGCGCCGAAGAGGAGCGCCGAAGGGAGCAGCAACGACGCGCCGACGAGACTGCGAGGCTCCGGGCCGAACGAGAGCGCGTTGCGGCCGCGCTGCGCACGGCGACAGGTGAGCTCGAGGCCGGGCAGCGCCGGGTGCGAAAGCTGGAGCAAGAGATACGGGACGAGGAGAACAAGCTCGCGAAGCTGCGCTCAACCGTGGACGACCTCGAGCAGAGGCTTGGAGCAGATCCCGGAATCGGATCGAGCCGTCCGATGATTGTTGTGCGACCCTATAGACCATCGCGCGGTTCGACATCAATGAAGAGCTGCTCGTCGGGTCCCCACTCATTCGAAGGCGCTATGTAACAGATCTCGTCCTTCGGGTAATAGCCGATCATCGGTCGTAGGGAGACGCGCAACCGTCCCCGGCTCGCCTCGTTCGAGCCGCTGAACAACAAGAACAGGCTGCCGCGCAGCAGCGTCCCGTACTCCTTGAGCGCGTTCTTCGTGATTCGCCATTCTACACAGGGGCATCTTTTGTACTCGTCGAGGAACTGATACAGGAACCAGTTCTTTTTCTCGCCCGATTGCGATTCGAGCACGGATGACGCGAGCAATAGAGGGCTTGAGACCATTCCGACGTGGGGAACGACCCACTCGCTCGCCTTCGCGACATCCGCCGCCGCTCGCGGCACCTTGGCTGCCACTTGCTCCCAGAAACCTCGTGTATTCCGCGACGGCGACAGGCCGCTTAGGGTCGCCGACACCGGTAATGCCTCGGGTGGATGGTCGATGGGTTCGAGCAAGATCTGAACGGCGATCGCGCTTTCATCGCGAAGGTGTTCCTGCCAGTCCCACCAGAATCCTTCAATCACGGCGATACCGAATGCCCAGTCGTATCGATACACGACGTCCTTGGCCGACGGATCGCTTGCCAGGGTCGGACGTTCCTCGCCCTGAAGGCTCGCGTACCAACGAAACACGCAAGGTGTCTTGAGCTGCTCTTTTGTCGTCGACGACCACCACCCATGCGACAGGAGCTCGACCTTGCGTTCCCGCTCCCGGTAGCTCAGAGCCTTGAAATCGAACACACGCCGGCGTGTCTGGATCGCCATGGTGACGAGTCTCGCGCCACCAGCCAGGTTTGCAACCGCGACGCCTCTGCATTTGTGGCGACGTACGGTTCAGCTCGATCACGAGGCACGTCTCACCCGACGCCATGAGGCAGTCGACACGCCCATCGTCCAGCGTGACCTCCTTGGCGTCGCAGCCGTTCTGGAGCATGAAGGCGACCACCGGATGGTTTGCACCCCGCAGGCTTTGCGTCATGCGCTCGATGCTCTCCCAGCGTCGCTGCACGTCGTCCTTGAGCGACTTCGCGTCGTCTTGGTTGTCCTTCAGGTTGTCGTCCGAGATCACATCGTCGAGAAGCTTCGTCGCGTCGTTCTTGATCCGCTCCAGCTCGCTCTCCTTGTCGCTTAGCTCTCGGCTCACGCGATCTGAGGCGTCGCGTCCGACGTCCTTCCGTGCATCACCATCCGCGTCGCAGATCGCGGACACGATCTTCCTGGTCTCCTCCGGTGTGAGCTTGCCAACATCTTGGTGCCGATCTTTGAACTCGGCCGCCTTGGACGCTACCGTTTGGCCGATCCGTAGGACGGTTTCCAAGGAGCAACGCGCTGAGCACGAAGCATGCGACGTGAGGGATGAGTTTCAGTCTTACGTTCCGCTACCTCGTCTGGATCGTGAGAACCCGCAGCGTAGTTCGAATCGATCTCGATCGCGCGCTTATTCGCTTGTCACGGACGATGCCTTAGCGGCCGCCAGCACCTCTGCGTGGACGAGGCCAAGTTGATCGCAGAGCGAAATCGAGTCGTAGTACAGCGTCTCGCCCACTACGAGAATGTCTCGAAGCTCAATAACGGTCACACATGGGACGGCAGCGGTTCGTCTCGTTGCGGCCATGCCCAGCCATCGCCGCTCCATGGTCAGGTGGAGTATGCCCCAATTGATCATCGTGTTCGGACCAAAGCCGCGATTCCTCGGTTCCATTCCTAGGGTCGGAAATGCACCAAAGAAGTCGACGTAATAGTTACGGACTGCGGTCGCTCCTTCACAACGAAGCCCGATTGACGAGTGCTCCTTGAAGCAGTCTTTAGTCATTGTCGCCAACGTTGCGGTCCAATCTGGTGGTTCTAGATGTGCCAAACGCACATGCGCGGCGACTATGGCAGTTATTTGCTCGGGGTTCACGATACAAACCTTTCATTGCAATGGACGACATTTCAAGGGTCCCCTGAGTAGCCCTGAGTGTGCGTCCGGACGTCAGATCGAACGAAGCCGGGGCGTCAACCGTCGGGCGTTGCCAGGGTCAGTACCGCGAGCCCGACGTACCTGTAGCTCATCAACCGGTGCTCGAGGGCGCGCAGTGTCATCGCGAGCTCGGCCTGGGTGTGATCGCCGGCGAGACGGACGCTCGCGATGATCATTACCCGCTCGGGACCGATGACCTCGCCATACGCGAACGCGACACACTCGACTTCAGGCTCTGCGCCGAGCGCCGAGACTAGCCGAGCACTCAGCATCGGCTCCAGCGGCTTGCCAGCGAGCAGCTCCACGTTGCGGCGGATCAACATCACCGCGGCGACACCCATCAACAAGCCGATGACGATGGAGCCGACGCCGTCGTAGATCGCGTCACCTGTGAGTTGGTGAAGCGCCATGCCAAGGGCAGCAACCACCAGCGCGAGAAGCGCCGTGAAGTCTTCTGTAAAGATCGCTCGCAACGTCGCGTTCGAGGTCGCAAGCGCGTGCTCGAACAGATCGCGACCGAGCTCGTCTGCACCCTTGCCGAGTTGGGTGGCCGTTTGCACGAACGAGGCGCCTTCGAGCGAGAATGAAACGCCGATGACGACGTAGCCCACAACATAGTGCGCACCAGCTCCGTGTGCGCCGAGCTCCTGGACGCCCTGCCACACGCCGATGACGGCGCCGAACATGAGGGTCCCGATCGACGCGAACAACGACCATACGTACGACTCGCGGCCGTAACCAAATGGACGGACCTCGTCCGCGGGACGGAGTGACTTGCGAGCGGCGACGACCACGAAGCACTCGTTGCCGACGTCGACCCAAGAGTGCACTGCCTCGGTGCGCAGTGATGACGACCGCGTGATCAGTGCCGCCCCGGTCTTCGCTATCGCTACGAGCACGTTTGCGAGGAACGAGACGATGATCATCGCTCGGCCCTCCCCCGCATCGTCGAGGTCCACGCGTAACCGGAACCGTTGCGGCGGTGGTCTTCCAGTAGCACGCGCCGCATCAGGATCGATCTGTGCCATGGCTCCCCCTTCGCGGTGCTTTCAGAGGATCGGCGTGCCGCTATTCGGGTAGTCGGTGCGAAGTGCCATCTCGCGTCCCGCGTCGTACTCGGCGCGCAACTTGTCGAGCTTCGTGCCGATCAGGCGATAGGCATCGCTTCCGAGGATGACCCAGTGGCGCGGCCGATCCGAGGCCACCACCTCGTAGATCGCTTCGGCTGCGCGAACAGGATCACCAGGGAACATCTCCGGGGTCATCGTCGCCATGACCTTGCGGAACGCTCCTGAAGTTGCCGCGTACGCCTCGATCGGTTCGCCGGAGAACTTCGTGCGATCAGCGAGACCGGTGCGGAACGAGCCCGGCTCGACCAAGAACGCGCGCAATCCGATCGGTTCGATCTCTTGCCACAGCGACTCGGTCAACCCCTCGAGAGCGAACTTGCTCGACGAGTAGAAGCCGTTGACCGGGAGGCTCGCGATGCCGTCCATCGACGAGACGTTGACGATCGTGCCCTGCTTGCGCGCGCGCATTCCGGGCAGAACGAGGCGCATCAGCGACACCGCGCTGAAGAAGTTCACCTCGAAGATCGCGCGGTAGTGGTGCTCTTCCTGCTCCTCGATCGCGCCGATGTAGTCGATGCCCGCGTTATTGACGAGAACATCGATTCCCCCGAACCGCTGCTCCGTCTGCTGGACCGCAGCGGCGCGTTGCTCTGCGTTCGTGACGTCCAGCGCGAGGGCGAGCGCCCTGTCCGGGTACCGGGCCGCGAGTGCGGTCATCGCGGCCTGCGACCGCGCTCCGAGCGCGACGCGGTCGCCCTGCTGCAGCGCGTACTCTGCCAACGCATAGCCGAGGCCGCTCGAAGCGCCGGTGATGAGCCAGGTCTTTGCTTTCGTATTGCTGTTGTTCTTCGACATGTTCCTGATCCTTTATGTGGGTTAACGATTAATGGTTGTGTGTCGTCACTACGTGTTCGGCGGGAAGTCGGTAGACATGCTGAGCTCCTTCCACCGCTTGTCGGAGGCGATGCGGGCGAGCTCGGCTTCCTCGACCGCGCGCGCGGCATCACTGCCGAGCGGCAACCGCAACGGCGGTGCTTCGAGACCGGCGATCTGCATCAGTGCAGCGGCCGCGCGCGCCGGATCGCCTGGCTGCTTGCCGTTGTACTGGCGCTGGAATCGCGCGGTCGCTCCGACCGTGGCCGCGTAGATCGGATTCTCGGGCGCGATGTTCGTGGAGGCGCCCGCGAAGTCGGTACGGAATCCGCCCGGCTCGACGATGGTCACCTTGATGCCGAAAGGACCGACCTCCTTCAGAAGGACTTCCGAGAAGCCCTCGACGCCCCACTTCGCCGCCGCGTAGGCGCCGCGCCCCATCGGCCCGACTCGTCCACCCACCGACGCGAACTGCATGATGTGCCCTGATCCTTGGCGCCGCATCAGCGGAATTGCAGCCTTGGTCACGTTGATCACGCCGAACAGATTCGTTTCGATCTGCGCGCGGAAGTCCTTCATGCTCGTGTCTTCGATCGAAGCGAGGTCGCCGTAGCCAGCGTTGTTGACGAGCACGTCGAGACGGCCGAACGAATCGACCGCCGCTTGGATCGCAGCCGCCGCGGCGCGCTCGTCTGTGACGTCGAGAGCTACCGCGCGAACCTGGTCGCCGTAGCGCTCGACCAGCGGCGAGAGCTGTTTCGGATTCCGCGCGGTGGCGACGAGCTTGTGTCCCGCAGCGAGAACCGCTTCGGTGAGCGCACGGCCGAGACCGCGAGAGCTCCCAGTGATGAGCCAGACTTGATTCTTCATACGTGTCTCCGTTTTTCGAACTGGTTAGCCGACGCGGAATGCGTCGTTGATCGATGACAGCGGCGAGCGGCTGATCAAGACAGAGCGTGTCGACGAAGCGACGACGCGATAGGCCACGCTTCCGAGCAGATTCGCAGCCGGCGACAAACCGCGTTGCCCCGTGGCGCCGACGACGATGAGATCCGCGCCGACTTCGACCGCGACATTGAGCAACTTCTCCCAAGGAGCGCCGCGGCGGACGAATGTCTCCACGACTACGCCGCTGCCCGAGACGTTCTCCGTGACCGCCGCGTCGAGCTGCTCCTGCACCGCACCGGCAACGTCGGCGGAGCGCGACGCCTCGACCTGGTCCTCGTAGGCGTGAACCAACGCGAGTTGCGCCCCAGACTGCCCAGCCAGACGAACTGCCTGCTGAAGTGCCCATCGGGCACCCTCGCTGAAGTCCGTGCCGACGACGATCCACCGGGCCTGCATGACCTCAATCTAGGGCGGGCAGCAGCTAACTACCGTCGAACCCTCGAGAGATCGCCGTCAAATCGCCGTCAAACGCGCGTCTCATCGAGCGAACGCGTCGCTTCGATCAGATCGCCCGTCGTCGCACCTTCCGTAAACGCCTCGCGAATGCGGCGCACCAACTCCAAACTGCTCCCTTGGCCGGAACGAGGTGCGATGCGATGAAGGCTGAGCGCCGCGCGCAACTCCAGTGATCGCGAACCTTGAGCCTGCGCGAGCTCGAGGGCGAGAATGAACGACTGTTTCGCAATCGACAGGTCGGTCTTGGTGAACAGCTCACCACGAAGTCGGTGAAGCTCCGGCTCCCACGCGCGTTCGTCGTACTGCTCCGCGTAAGCGAGCGTCTCCGTGGTCTCTGCGAGCGCGCGCTCGATCTGACCGGCGCGCGCGGCGATCTCGATGACCGCGAGCGCAGAGCCCGTTCTACCGGCACGACTGGCCGCGTTCACCGCCAGCACCTTGTCGAGCTCCACGAGCGCGTCGGCAGCGGGCATCTGGCCAAGCTCGACACTGGCGAGATAGAAGATCGACGCCGAGCGCGCGAGTCCGAGACCGGAGCCGGCGTCGCTCGAGACCTGCATTCCTCGGCGCGCGAACGCGAGCGCATTCGCCGGGTCGCGTCGCCAGACGTGCACCGTCGCAGCTGCTGCGAGGCCAAGCGAGAGCGTGAACGGATCGCCGAGCGCCTCGGCCAGCGCGACGGACTCGAGCGCACTGGCAAGGGCCGCATCGGGACGACCGACGAGCCATTCGGCTACGGCCAGGTTGCTGAACAGCAGCGGCCCGTATGGAAACGACGGGCCATCGGATCCCGGCGTGACGCTGGAGACGCGACCGATGCTGTGCGCAACGTCTGCGAGCTGCCGCCGTGCGTCGACCGGACGACCGCGATGCAACGTCGCGGCCGCCGCCATCAACGTCCCCCAGTTGCCGATGACCGGATCCGAGATCCGTGCCGCGACCGCGGCGAGCTCGACCGCATGCGTGTCGATCTCCCGGAGTGCGCCGCGCAACATCCGCGACTGTTGGAGTCCGACGAGCGCCGCACCGAGGCTCGCGTCGTCGCCGAGCTCTCTCGCGAGCTCGGCGGCACGCGTGAACGCGGGAACGAGCTCGACGCTCTGCAGCCCGGTCGCCGCAATCGCGGCTCGTCCTAGTCGCTTCACGATGGTCAGCTCGATCCGATCGCGGTCGCGCGTCGCCGGCAAGCGCGTCAGCAGCGCTTTCGCGCGCTCATAGTGCGCGAGCGCCTCGACGCCGCCGGAGCGATGTTCGGCGCGTAGCCCGGCGAGCTCGTAGTAGTGGATCGCTCGTTCGGCGGAGCTCGCAGCATCGAAGTGGGCGGCGAGCTCGGCCGCGACCGTCTCCACGGCATCGCCGTAGGCGGTCTCGAGGCGTTCGCCGATACGGCGATGCGCTAGCCGCGTTGCCGCAGAGGAAGCTCGTCGGCTCGCGGCATCTCGATAGAGATCGTGCACGAACGCGTATCGCGTTTGCAGCGTGCCGTCCGGCCATGCCTCGGTTCCTACATAGCGCACAAACTGGCCTTGTTCCGCGAGCCCCTCGCAGCCGTTCTCCACTTCGTCGACCGAGATCTCGAGCGCGTGCGCGACGGCGCCGATGGAGAATTCCAAGCCGCATGCGCTCGCGACTTCGAGTACGCGCTGCTGCGCCGGCTCGAGCCGATCGATCTGGATGTCGATCAACTGTCGAACGGAATCGGGTCGGTGCGCACGGATGTCGTCCACCCCGGCGAACAACTGCCACACGCCGTCGACCAAGCGCACCATCCGGCGAGCTTCGAGGTCGTCGAGCAGCGCGATCATGAACATCGGGTTGCCTCCCGTCGCCTCGTGGATCGCGTGCGCGAGGTGCGGAGTGCGAAGTTTCGGCCACCGCGCTTCGAGGTACTCACCGACCGCTGCCTCGGACAGAGGCTCGAGAACTTGCGTCGCAGCTTGGCGGTGAGCGGTCAGCTCTCCGAGCACTTTCTTGAGCGCGTCCGTCTTGCCGAGCTCCACTTGTCTGCACGTCCCGACGACGAGCAAGCGTGCTGCCTCACGCCGGCGTCCGAACATGGCGAGCAGCTCCGTCGTGGAGTTATCTGCCCACTGGAGGTCGTCGAGCGCGATGACGATCGGAGCGCGGGTGCTGAGGAGCTCGAGTGCGTCGGCCAGCTCTCGAAGCAACCGGGTTTGCGGGGCGCCATGCATGCGAGCTTGAAGTGCGGCGAAGTCGTCGTCGGCGATGACGCCGGGCATCTGGAGCAGCCATGTCGGGGCTTGGCGCTTGAGTACGTCGACAACGTGGTCGCCGCGTTTTCCCCGGCACAACGCGGTGAGCGCCGAAAGGACGGGCAGAAAGGCTTCGCCACTTCCGTATTGCTCCACACAGGCGCCGCGCGCGACGAGCGCGCCGGCTGCGACCGCGTGTTCGAGGAGAGCGTCGACGAGTACCGTTTTTCCGATGCCCGCATCACCGGTGACGAACACCATCTGGCGCTTGCGATCGAGCGCCATGTCGAGATGAGCGCGTAGCGCTGCGAGCTCGGCGTTTCTACCGACGAGCAACGAGGCGAGCGTCGGCGCCGCGGCCAAATTTCCCACCTGGCGCGAGTCGATTTCGCGAACGTCTGCCACGAACCTATAGCCGCGACCGATCACGGTCTCGATGATCGCGTCGCCGACCACAGACCGTACGTCGCGCACGTGCGTGCGAAGCAGGCTTTCGCTCATCACGACCTTGCCCCACACAGCCTCGATGAGCTCCTCCTGTGTCACCAGGCGCTTCGGGTTCAGCGCCAGGTATTTCAGAATCGCGAACGGCTTCCGCCGGAGTTTCAGCTCCGTGCCGTTCTTCGACAGTCGTTCGTCGACGACGTCGAGCTGATATGGCGAAAACGAGAGAACCGGCATCGCGCTTCTCAAGGTTAGCCGATCGATCTGTGAGCCGTCGCGGGGAAGTCCTCACGCTGAGCGGACTTAACGGCGTTTTTTCACCGTCCTTCACAGGCGATCACGGCGAACGGTCAGACGGTCGGTACGCTTCACCGTCGATCGCGTACTCGCTCCCGTGAACCGCGCCGGCGCGAGCCGAGGCTAGAAGACGCGACAAGCTCGGCGACTTCATCGGGCCGCGCCTGGCGACCGATCGTAACGGCTCCGGTATCCCGACGCTCGCGAGATCTTCATCAGTGTTGGCTCTCAGGTCCTATGGACCCCGCCTACTCAAAACCATTCCACCCCGAGTTCCTGCCGTCGCATGACGGTGATCAGTTGCCCGATCCGCCCTTCTTCTGTCCAGCCTTCGCGGCGGGAGACTTCGCGCTCGGCGACTTCGGCTTGAGCCGTTTCCGATACGATTCGCCGTCGATCACGAGGTCGTAGGCGTTGGAGGTGAACCGATCGATCGCGGCCTGAGCGCGAACAGGGTCCGCGAACGTGGCGAGCCACTCGTCGGGGCCGCGGTTGGAAGTCATGATCATCGAACCGGCTCGATCACGCTCGGTGAGGATCTCGTGCACGTCCCGGCTCTCGGTCGCGTCCATCGCGTCGAGACCAAAATCGTCGACCAGGAGCAGATCGACGGCGAGCAGCTTGCGCAGCTCGGCTTCGAGCGAGTGGTCGAGGCGAGCGTGTTTTAGGGTCTTGAGGAGCTTGTCGGTGCGCACCGCGAGCACGGAGTACTTATGCCGGCACGCGATGTGGCCGAGCGCGTGTGAGATGAATGTTTTGCCGACGCCGACGGGGCCGACGATCGTGACGTGGCGGTGCGCCTCGACGAAGCGCATCGAGGCGAGCTCGTTGAGCAGCTCCTGGTCGAACTTCACCTTCGCGGTCGGGTCCCAGCGCTCGAGTTGCATCTCGGGCTCGAGGCAGGCGCGCTCGGCGCGCGTCGTCGATGCGGCGCTGTCGCGACGCTGGCACTCGTCGGAGAGCAGCAGGAACAAGAAGTCCTGGTGCGCCATCTTCTGCTGGCGAGCGAGCGCAACACGCTCGGGGAGCGTGTCGAGGAGTTTGCCCAGGCGCAGGCGGCGCATGGCGGTCTTGAGGTCAGGGCTGATCGGATCTGTCACGAGTCTTCTCCTTCGGTGGTGGCCTGCTCCACGCACGGCAGCAGGGCGTAGTCAGTCGCCGGCCGCAGATAGCGGCCGATCGGAATCACACGCGCCGGCTCGGCCGGCGGCGATGGTGGTGCAGCGAGCTTGAGCATCCGCTCGAGGCGAAACACGTCGACCATGTCCGCGGCGACGGCCATCGCGCACGTCTCGTCGACGCGGCGTGGGCCGTAGCGCTTGATGAGGCCGTGCAACATGCCGAGCTGGCGCATGCGCGTCCACGGCAGCGGCGAGGACGAGAACAGCTTCTGCGCGAACTCGCCGATCGCGCGGCCGTGGCTGCGTGCGCGATTGATCAGAGCAGCGGAGTCACGCGCTGCGTACTCGGCCTTCTCCGGCGGAAAGTCGGCGAGGTCTGTCGAGCGCTTGCCGGGCGCGACGCGCGCGTGCGCCTTGATCACCTCGTGCGAGACCGGGTCGAAGAATCGAACCGTCGAGGTGTCGGCGCGAGCACGCACGCGCTTGTTGCGCCATTCGAACTTGAGCGAGTACAGCGAGCGCGCGACCTGCGCGTGCTGGTCGGCGCCGACCATCGGATCGCACCAGATCGGGATGTCGTACGGCGCCGTCGGCGCCGGCAGCAGGTGAGGCTTCTCGTCGGCCTCGAAGTGCTCGCTCGGCATCCGCTGCGTCGTCGAGTGCCGGCGCATGCCGTACTCTTCAGCGCACCACGTGTGTCCACGGCGACGAGCGTCGGCGAGATCGAACAGCCTCTCGCCGGCGAAGCAGTCGTCGCGAACATCTCGCACGGTGCGCTCGACGCGCGCCTTATCCTTCGGATGCCGCGGCCTCGTCGGGTCGACGTGAAAGCCGCGCGCCTGCGCGTACTCAAGGAAGCCGTCGATGATGCGCGGCTTGCGCGGATCGGCGGTATGCACGATCGCTTTCGTGCAGTCCGGCACGACGACGCCGAACACACCACCGTAGAACTCCCACGCGGCCTCGCACGCCTCGATCGCGGACTCCGTGCTCTCGCTCCAGCACGGGTAGACGAACTTGTAGCGCGAGACATGCGGCGTGAAGATCCACGCGCGGAACCTCCGTCGCCGGCCTCGCTCGTCGGGCTCGGAAAGCGTCATCCAGCCCGTGTCGATGTGAACCTCCTCGCCGGGCTTGCCGTCGGCCACCGGAATCGTCGGCGCTCGCTGGCCGAACCCGAGCTCGCCGACGGCAAACCGATGGAGCGTCGCGTACGGCACGTCGACGCCACGGCGGTGCAACAGCCGCTGGACCTTCGAGAGCCGCACGCGCTGGTGCAGCAGGCGCTCGATCTCGGCGCGCTCGGTCTCGCACCGCTGCCAACCGTCACCGTGCGGCCGTCCGGTGTCAGGAGACAGCGCAGCGACGACCGTGGCGACCTGCTCGTCGCTGAGCGCCTCGGGCCCGGGCGCGAGCCCACACCCCTCGGCCGCGCCGACGTAGCGACGCACGGTCTTCACGTCCAGCGTCAGCTGGGCGGCGATCCGCTTCTTCTTGGCGCCGGCTCGCCAGAGCCGGAGGACTTCTTTGATCTCGACCATCGTGACCTCGCGGTACGCCATCGACGGAAGGTCGATCGCCGCTCTGTCACGCGGCGGCAGGGGGGAATGGTTATGAGTAAATCAGCCCGCCCGGGGGGGAATGGTTTTGAGTAAAACCGGCTTCAGGGGTCCACATCAGCTGAGAACCAACACATCACCGCCGACGCTGGCGGCAGCAACGGCAATCGGTTGCACGTCTGGAGGTACGAACTGCAACGCCTCGCCGAGAGGCTCGGCATCGCCATCCGCGTCGCCACTTCCTACCCGGAACGAGCAAGTGGAACAACGTCGAGCACCGCTTGTTCTCGTTCATCTCGATCAACTGGCGTGGCCGACCTCTCCGCACGTACGAGACCGTCGTCAATCTGATCGCGAACACCTCGAACCGAGGTGGACTCGTCGTCTGCGCTCGCCTCGACAAGCGGCGCTACCCCACCGGCAAGAAGATCGCGAAGAAGGAGCTCGCGGCCATCAAGAGCGAGCCTGACGACTGGCATCGCGACTGGAACTACGCAATCAGACCGCGCAAGAAGTCATGATCGGCCGACTTCCGCATTCGCGGCCCCTAAACTGGTGATGCAAAACGGGGCTGGTGGTGTGCGAGGTGGTGATCAGGGAAAGGAAGGCTTGACCATGCGGGCTTCATGATCAATGGTTACGCAGCTCTGCGGGATTAACTCAGCGGTAGAGTGTCAGCTTCCCAAGCTGAAGGTCGCCAGTTCGAATCTGGTATCCCGCTCCAAGGAAGTGTTCGAATTCGCAGCCGATGACGGCGGCGGATTTTAACCTGGAGTGGTCGATCGACCTTTAGATCGACCGGCGGACGCTCTTCATTGATCGCGAGATCCGAAGGTGCAGGAACGAGCTTGAGAACGCCCGCGACCGATGACTGCCCCCGCGACCGACGCGGTCCATGACCCGACTCGGACCGTGTTGTCGACGGAGAGGCGCGATCGAAAACACGCCGAGGGCTATGCCCGCACGACACGCGATCAGTTTGTCCCAGTGCCAGTGGTAGCGCCGATGGTGCGGACAGTGGTGCGGACGATATTGCTGAACTTGGAAACGAGACGTCAGCACCGCGCCGATCGCGACCGCGAGCCGTTCGGGAACACGAGCTTCTCGCCGCCCTTATCGCTCGGCGATACCGGCGGGACATAGCGCGGGATAGGCCGAGCTGTGATGGGTGCGACGACCGCAGCCGTGGGCGAGCCGCTCGACCGAGGTGCCGCTTGTTTTCGCGACGGTGTCGGCGCTGTCTGCGCTCTGACCGAGACGGATCTCGTCGAGGGCTCCTTCTTTGCGGTCATCGAAGTGACAATACTGGATGCTTCCGCGTTCGTGCCTATTGAGCCCGAGAAACCTGGACACGTAGTCGGTCCCCGTCGCGCTCGATCGCCACCGTCCACGGCCGGCAGCAAATCGCGCAGTCCTCGACGAGCGTGCCGGTCGTATCGGGATCGACGTAGAGGTCGACCCACTCGCGGCAGTACGGACAGCGAACGCGAACCGTGTCCTCCACGCCTGATCAGCCTCCCCGTCGCCACGTCATCGCGAGCCACGGCTGCTCGCTACGAGGGCGTCCAGTCGGACGGTAGTAGTGATCGATCTCGCGGAAGCCGGCATCCGTGACCAACGCGCGCCAGCGCTCGATGTCGAAGTAGCAGCCGTAGCGCTCGCCCGACCACCCTTCCTGGTTTTCACCCCGAGGGTTCGAGAAGAACAGCACGCCGCCGGGCTTCAGCGTCTCGCGCAGCTCGGACAGGACGCGCGGCAGATGCTCGCTTGGAACGTGAAACAGCGAGGCGTTGGCGAACACGCCGTGGAACTGCGCAGGCGGGAGATCCAGCTCGAGGAAGTCTTGAAGCCACACCTCGCAGCCCGATAGAGTACGCGCCATCTCGACGAAACGCGCGCATCCGTCGAGGCCGACCGGCTGATGCCCGCGCGCCACGAAGGTCTTCAGGTCGCGACCAGGACCGCATCCAAGCTCCAAGATGCGAGACGGCGGCGACTCGGTGATCGCCGCGAGAAACGCGTCGATGTTCTGGGAAACGTCGTGATCCCGGGTGCCCTCCCAGAAGCTCTCGGCGCTGACTTCGTAGTGGCGGAGCGTCCGCTTGCTCGTGTCGGTTGTCATCGGGATCGCTAATCAACAATTGGGAGCCGCGCACCACGTTGGGTCGACGATCGATGCGCGCCGTCTAGCGCCGATCATTCCCAGGACTTGATGTCAGGCGTGCCGTCCTGACCATCCGGCCCCGTCGAGGAAACGGCGATGCCCTCCGCGCCCGGGGGCAGGTTTTGGCCACAGGACATCTTGTAGGGGTTGCCTCTTGCATCCCATGACAAGCATCGAGACGGCGACACTTGCGCGCTGCATCGTGCTCGAATAGCGCTCGGCGGTTCGGGGGTCAAGTCCGTTCGCTCCGGCGAGCGGATCCCGATAAGCATCACCTTTCGCGCGGTCGTGCCTTACGGAAACCGCACGCCGAGGCCATCGCCGAGATCGTCGACCGAGTCGACGCGCATGCGGCCTTGCTTCTCTTCGCTCACGCACTGGTGATCGATCTGGCCGCGTCGTCTCCGAGTCGACGCATTCGGTCTTTGTTTGTCGCGTTGAATGGGCCCGGGAAGCCGCGCGCCGAGCACGTCCGCTCTTGGAAACAACGCTAGGCTTGCCGCATGGCGATCGTGCTGGAGCTGTCTCTCGAGTGCGTCACGTGCGGCGTCGTTGTTCCGATCAATGGATTCACGCCCGAGCTCGCGTGCTGGAGCTGTGACCGGCGCACCGTCATGGACGCCATCGCGTGGAACCGGTTGATCGACGAACCGCTGCGGTCGTCGGATCCCTCGGGGACTGAACACGTGACGACTCTCGCGACCGAGAGCGGGGTGTTTCGGCGAGTGTTCCGCATCGGATCGCCGACGTGCAACGAGTGTCACGCTCCGCTCGACGAGCATCTCTTGCTCGACCACGCGAGCGCAGCGGCACAAGCGGTTCCATGCCCGAAGTGCGCCGTCCCGATCGCGCTTCGCCATGCGCCCGAGTCGTTCGCGGGTGGGCGCGTCGCCGTGATCGCCGGTGAGACAGCCATGCATTTCGGTCGGCAGCCGGTCGCGCTCGCCTGCGCGCACTGCGGTGGAAACCTCACTGTCGACGGTTCGACCCGTGTCGTGGTGTGCAGGTATTGCAGCGCGAGCCAGTATCTTCCCGATGAGCTGTTTCATCAGCTGCGGATGGTTCCCGTCCGTAGCTGGGCTGTCTTCCCGGTGCGAGACACGGCCCGGCCGGCGGCGCCCATCGCGACCTGGTGGACCGCACGCGATGCCGTCGCCGACGCCGACGGCAACATCTACGTGTGGGGCGAGCTCGTGAGCCTAGGAGGAGATCCCACCGAGCGTCGCGTCGGGGCCCTCTGGTCGATGGCGCCCGATCTCACCGTGCGGTGGTCGCGCGACGGGCTCGCGTTCAGCACCATGGGCACGCGACTCGCGATCGCACCGACAGGTCAGCTGCTCGTCTTCGACGATCGAAGTGCGCATGCGGTGCGCTGCAGCGACGGCGAAACGATCGTACATTTCTCCGGGAAACCTGGTGAAGGCGGGGCGATCGGAGTCGAGCGCGCGCGCTCGATCGCGTTCGCCGCCGACGGTGGACTGATCGTGTGCGGTTGCGCCACGGACGGGCATGGCACGCTCGCGCGGTTCGACGCGCAGGGACAGGCGCTCCCCCCGACAAAGGCGACCGAGCACATCGCGGTCGCGTGGGCGGCCGCTGCGGCTGCCCTTGCCGTGCCGCTGGGCATAGACTCGGCTTTGCATCTCGTCGGATGGGACGCTCGCCACTACTTCCAGCTCACTAATACTTGGTCGTGCGCAGTCGCCTGCCACGAGGCTGACGGCAGGCATGCGTGGACTGCAAATGGCGACACCTTGCCGTGGCAGATCGTCGGCCGCCCGGGGATCGATCGCGACGGTCGCGTCTACTTGCTCGCGCAGCAGCTCGGGGGTCACGCGTTCATCGTGTACCGGCTCGAGCCAGTGCGGCGCACAGGGCTGTTCCATTCACGCAAACCGGCGTGGCCAGCGCCGGAGACAGCTTGGATAGGTCCCCTCACCCCCTCCGATGACTATCTGGGATTCACGATGACCGTGGCGCCGGATGGCAGTGTGATCTTCATCGGCGGTGAGGGGCATCTGCGCCGATACGCACCGGATGGCCGGGTCCAGATGGTGTCGCCTGCAGCAGCGGCAAGCGACGCCGAAGCTGCGCGGTAGCCAAGTCCTATCGACGGTCCAGGAAGCCGCGTCCTTCGAAGATCGCGGGCGTTGCCTTCTCGATTCGCGCGGTGCGGGTCGCAGACTGCTTCGCGCCGGCGAAGTGAAACAGGTATCCCCTTTGACGACCGGGCGTCAGCGCCTCGAATGCGCGCTTGAATCGTGGATCCCTGCGGAACTTGTCCGCGAGCTCCGCGGGCACGGGAAGCTTTCGGCGCTTCGCCTCGACCTTCAAGCCGGCCTTCGCGGCGGCCATGGCTTCGCGCACGTAGGCCGCGATGGTCACCGCCTTCACGGCAATCTCCTTGGTGCTGGTGAACTTCATCACCCGCGCGGCTTGAACCTGGCCGAGCTGCACCAGCAGCTTCTTCGGGTCCTTCAGCAGCGCGCCCTGAAAGAAGCCCAGCGCACAATATTCTTTGAAGCCCTGAATGATGACGACGTTGTTCCCGTCGAGCGTGTAGCAGGGCTTTCCCCACTTGCACTCTTCGCTCAAATCAAATGCAGATAAGATCTTTTGCAGATCGGCAATCTCGGCCCGCCAGCGCTCGCGATAAGCCATCTCCATGTTGCAGCTACAGTCCGGCCCGCGCGAGGCGGATGTCAACGCCGCCGGTGGCGTCGCGTAGGGCTTCGTAGGCGGCGCGCGAGCCGGGGGTACCGCGGCGGAGGGCGATGATGAGGGTGTTCTTGCGGGTGTGCTCGGCGGGGACGAACTCCATGGCGGAGACGCCGTAGCCGGCGGCGGTGACGAGGGCGACGCGCATCGCGTCGGTGATGTCGGCGGCGGTCTCGCGACGGAGGTGAGGCGCGCGCCAGATCGGAGCGAAAGCGCCGTCGCGAGCGGCGAGCGCGGCCCAGGCGCGGGCGAGCTCGGCCTGACAGCACGGCGCGACCGCGAGCAGGTCGGCGCCGCGCGCGATGCCGAGCGCGAGTGCGTCGCACGTCGCGGTATCGCAGGCGTGCAGCGCGACGACGCCGTGGAGCTCGCGCGGCGCGGTCGCGGTGATGTCGCCGGCCTCGAAACGCGCGACGTCGGAGAGCTCGGCGAGCTCGGCGCGACGGCGCGCCTCGGTGATCACGCCGGCGTCGCGATCGATCCCGATCACCTCGAGCGGGTGGTTCCACACGTGGCGCGCGCACCACGCGAGCAGCAGCGTCAGGTACGAACGGCCGCAGCCGGCGTCGAGCAGGCGGATCGTGGGATGACGCGAGCGCAGTTCGCGCAGCGCGGGGCCGAGCAGGGCCACCATGTGGTTGATCTGGAAGTACTTGCGCGGCTGGATCAGCGACGTGTCGTCGCGCGACAGGCCGAGCGCGCGCAGCAGCACCGCACCATCTCGCGGCGAGATCACCGGACGCTTGTCGCCGAGGAGCTGCGCGAGGCGCTCGTCGGTCCAGTAGGCGCGGGCACGCGCGTCGAGCTCGCCGGCCCAGCGCGCGCGGGTCATCGGTCTGCCAGCGCGCGGCGGATGAGGTCCTTCGGCACCGTGACCTTGGGGACGCGGCCGCGCTGGAAGAACGAGCGC
Source organism: Kofleriaceae bacterium (assembly GCA_036490935.1). Lineage (GTDB taxonomy): Bacteria > Myxococcota_A > Polyangia > Haliangiales > Haliangiaceae > JABFXX01. The sequence continues at coordinate 40,463 of DASXCY010000078.1, forward strand.
GGATCGCGATCGAGCCCGAGACCGTGCATGTAGTTGTAGATCGCTTTGCGCAGGCCGGCCGCGAACGCGTCGTGATCGCAGCCGGTCGGATCGTCGAACGCGACGTCGTTCCTCGCGAACGTGATCTTCGGCGGCTTGCGCAGCTCGATCCGATACACCTCGGGCGATGCGCCGATCGGGCTGTGCGCGGTCGCGGCGAACCGGTGCCAGAACGCCGACTGCACGCAGCCTTCGGCGAACAGCTGGCGCACGCGCTCGAGCGAGTCGATCGTCTCCTGCGCGGTCTGCGTCGGGAAGCCATACATGAGATATGCGTGCACCATGATGCCCGCGTCGGCGAACGCACGCGTGACGCGCGCGACCTGCTCCACGGTCACGCCTTTGTTCATGAGGCCGAGCAGGCGGTCGGACGCGACCTCGAGCCCGCCGCTGATCGCCACACAACCGGAGCGCGCGAGCAGCGCCGCGAGCTCCGGCGTGAACGATTTCTCGAACCGCACGTTCGTCCACCACGTGATCACCACGCGGCGCGCGAGCAGCCGCTCGGCGAGCGCCTCGAGCGCGGCCGGCGGCGCCGCCTCGTCGACGAAGTGAAACCCGGTCTGGCCGGTCTCGGCGGCCATCGCCTCGATACGGTCGACGAGCAGATCGGCGGGCGCGCGCTCGTAGCGCGCGATGTAGTCGAGCGAGGTATCGCAGAACGCGCACTGCTTCCAGTAACAGCCGTGCGCGATCGTGAGCTTGTTCCACCGGCCGTCGGACCACATCCGGTGCATCGGATTGAGCATCTCGAACAGCGACACGTATCGATCGAGAGTCAGGCCCGCGTACGTCGGCGTACCGGCGGCGACGATCGGGACATCGTGGTGCGCGGCATCGGTCATCAGCTTCACCGCCTTGCCGGCGCGGACGAACGTGCGAAACAGCGGACGCGTCGAGTCGCGCAGGTGCTCGATCAGCGCGAGCATCGGGGTCTCGCCGTCGTCGAGCGTGATGAAGTCGACGTAATCGAACACGCGCGGGTCGGCCAGATCGCGCAGCTCCGTATTGACGTAACCGCCGCCGAGCACGACGCGCGTGGCCGGAGCGAGCGACTTCACGGCGCGCGCGATCCGCAACGCGCCGTAGACGTTGCCGGGGAACGGCGCGGTGAGCCCGAGGATGTCGGGGCGATGGCGCGCGACGAGCTCGGCGGTAAGCTCGTCGAGCATGTCATCGACGAGCGTGGGCTCGCCTTCGAGCGCCTCGCGCAGCGGCTCGAATGTCGGCGCGCTCGCCGCGAGCCGCTCGCCATAGCGCGCGAGCTCGAAGTCCGGCGAGATCCCGTCGCGGATCGCGTCGCCGAGGTCGTCGATGTAAAGGCTCGCGAGGTACTTCGCGCGATCGGCCACGCCGAGGCCGCCGAACGCCCAGCCGAGCGGATCGTCCGCGCCGGCGGCGGGGCCCTGCTCGATCGCGGCGAAGCGCGGCCCCTCGGGCAGAAGCGTGCGTCCGACGATGCGCAGCGCGAGCCCCGGATCGCGGCCTTGCAGGAAGCGCGTGACCGCGTCGATCGTGTCGACGTAACGCACGCCGTGCTCGAGGAAGCTTGCGATCGACGGTGGCATGGCCTCGTCGGTATCCTCGGCGCGCGCCGCGAGCTCGTCGACGATGCGCGCGAGGCCGGCGCGGGAGAACACGCGCAGGAACAGCTCGAGCGACGCGTCGACCTGGGCGAGCTCGAGGTCGAGCGCGGCGGCGTGCGGGCGCAGAAATCCCATGAGATACGCCGTCGCCGGATACGGCGTGTTCAGCTGGGTCATCGGCGGAGTGACGAGCAGCAGGCGCACCGTCAGCAAGGTAGCCCACTTGAGGTAGGGTCGCCCCAGGAACGTGCGACTCAACAAGTACCTCAGCGAGAGCGGCGCGTGCTCGCGGCGCGAGGCCGACGCCCTGATCGCCGAGGGCCGCGTCACCGTCAACGGCAAGCGCGCTCAGCTCGGAGTGCAGGTCGGCGACGGTGACGACGTCCGCCTCGACGGCGACCGCGTCGGTCAGGCGCGCAAGAAGCTCAAGCCGGTCTACATCGCACTCAACAAACCGGTCGGCATCACGTGCACGACCGAGCGGGCTGTCGCCGGCAACATCGTCGATTTCGTGAACCACAGCGAGCGCGTGTTTCCGATCGGCCGGCTCGACAAGGACTCCGAAGGCCTGATCCTGCTCACGAACGACGGCGACATCGTCAACGAAGTGCTGCGCGCCGAGCACGGCCACGAGAAGGAGTACGTCGTCGGCGTCGATCGCCCGATCACCCCGGACTTCGTCGACAAGCTGGCGGCCGGCGTGCGCCTCTCCGATGCGACGACCCGGCCGTGCAAGGTCTTCCCCGTCGGGCCCAAGGTTTTTCGCATCGTCCTGACCCAGGGCCTGAACCGGCAGATCCGCCGCATGTGCGACGCCTTCGGATACAGCGTCGAGTCGCTGCAGCGCGTGCGCATCATGCACCTCAAGCTCGGCGAGCTACCGCTCGGCCGCTGGCGCCAGCTCTCGCACACCGAGATCGCGCCGCTCCTGCCGAAGCGACCCGGCTAGCGCTTCGGTGCGGTCAGCAGATCGTGATCTTCGAGCATCTCGCGCGGCGTGGCGCGCAGAGCGGTCGCGGCGCCTTCGATGACGCCGAGCGAGTAACAGACCTCGGGGGTGCGTGCAGCCTCGGGGAGCGCGCGGATCGCCCGGACGCCGATCACTTCGTCCATCGTCAACTCGGTCGCAGCGCGCAGCTGCGCGACGGCCTGGACCAGCATGAGTCGCAGCGGATCGTCAGACATGCGGCAAGCTAGCACGTCGCTTTTGCGAGATCCGGGCTGAATTCTGCTACACCGCGTCGTCTTGCCGGCGCGCATGTTCTCGACGCTCTCGCTCGCGCCTGCGTGGATCGAGAATCTGACGCAACTCGGGTACGTGGAGATGACCCCGATCCAGTCGCTCGCGTTGCCGGCGATGCTCGAGGGCCGCGACGTGCTCGGCCAGGCCGCGACCGGCACCGGCAAGACCGCCGCGTTCGGGCTCGCGCTGCTGGCGCGGATCGCGGCACGCAGCGGCCGGCCCGGCGCGCTCGTGCTGTGCCCGACGCGCGAGCTCGCCGCACAGGTGGCAGACGAGCTGCGCCGGCTCGCGCGCCCGCTGCCCCACACACGCGTGCTGACGCTGAGCGGCGGCACCTCGGTGCAGCGAGAACGCGCGTCGCTCGCGCACGGAGTCGACGTCATCGTCGGCACGCCGGGACGTGTCCACGATCATCTGGTGCGCGACCGGCTCGACCTCTCGGCGATTCGCACGCTCGTGCTCGACGAAGCGGATCGCATGCTCGAGATGGGGTTCGTCGAGACCGTCAGCGCGATCGCCCGCGCGGTGCCGGCCGAGCATCAGACCTTGTTGTTCTCGGCCACGTTTCCCGAGGCCGTGCGCGCGCTCAGCACGACGTATCAACGAGACGCGCTGCACGTGGTCGTGCCCGCGGAGGACGTCACGGCGCGGATCGCGCAGGTGCTGTATGGCGTCGAGCGAGCCGAGCGAGTGACGGCGTTGATCCGGATCCTCGGCCACCATCGCCCCGAATCGGCGATCGTGTTCTGCAATCACCGCGAGACATGCGACGAGGTCGCCGGCGCGCTCGCGAGCTCCGGGTTTGCAGCGGTGGCGCTTCACGGCGGCATGGACCAGCACGATCGGAATACGGTCCTGTTGCTGCTCCGCAACGGCAGCCTGCGCGTCGTCGTCGCAACCGATGTGGCCGCGCGCGGTCTCGACATCGACAGTCTCGGCGCGATCGTCAACTTCGATCTGCCGCGCGAGCCCGACGTGTTCGTCCATCGCATCGGCCGGACCGCGCGCGCGGGTCGCAGCGGGCTGGCGATCAGCCTCGCGGGCGCATCGGACGCACGGAGTCTCGACGAGCTGCGGCAGGGCCCACTCGCCGGCGTCGCGATGTCGAGCATCCCGCCGGCCGAAGCGGAGCTGCCGCCGCCGCCCGCGATGATCACGATCGCGATCCAGGGCGGGCGTCACGATCGACTGAGGCCCGGCGATATCGTCGGTGCCTTGACCACCGGGGTCGGGATCGCGGCGGGCGACATCGGCCAGATCGCCGTGAACGACCGGATCAGCTTTGTCGCGGTCGTCGCGGCACTGGCCAAGCGTGCACTCGACGGTCTCTCCGCCGGGCGGATCAAGAACAAGCGGTTTCGCGCGTACGTGGTCGAGCCACCGCGATAGCGACGCGGTCACTCCTCGATGTCGGGTGCAGCCGAGCTCGCGTCGCGCTCGTCCTGCGCCGGCTTCTCGATCCGCTCGAAGCTCAGCGTGAAGTACATGCCGCTCTTGCCCTGCTTCTCGAATGCGCGGACGGTATAGGCCGCCTCGTCGCTCACGATATCGCCCGACCACGCGGGCGTGGGAGCGGCAGCGGGTTCCTTCGAGCTGTGCTTGGAGCCGCGTGAATTGGCGCGGGCCGGCTTCGGCGGCGCCGGGTCGAGTGCGCCGCGAAAGACCTCCGGCGGGAACTTGTTCGTGTCGCCGCGTGGCGGAGCGAGGCTGAGCGCCAGCTGCTCCTCGCGATGCCAGCCGCGGATCTCGTATGCCGTCCCGTCGATGGTGCAGTCGCCGTGAAAGTCCGGCTGGCTCGGCTTCAGCTTCTGTGCGTACTCGAACAAGTTGCCGCGGTCGCGGGTGCGCTCGTTAGACATCAGAGGCGTACGTACAGCACATGTCAGCCCGCGAAGCACCTACCAGATCCAGCAATCGGCGTCGGAGCCCGGCCCGGGGTTCGCCTAGCGGCCGAACCGTTTCCGCGAGCGGCCGATCGTCGAGGCGAGATGGACCGCGTCGTAGCCGAAGCGCTCGCGCACTCGGTCGACGGCGGCGCCGCGGCGCTCGCCGGAATCGAACAGCGGTAGCTGCACCGCATCGAGGTGAAGCTTCGCGAGCTGGATGCCGAGCAACCGGATCGACAGGCGGCGCGTGCGCGCCTCGCGATACAGCGCGAGCACCACGCGATGGATCTCGAAGTCGATGTTCGTCGGCTCGATCGTGCGGCCGCGCGTGAGCGTGTCGAAGTCGGTGTAGCGAAGCTTGAGCGTCACCTGCCCCGCGGTCACGCCGCGATGACGCGCCCGCGAGGCGACGCGCTCGCTCAACCCCGAGAGCACGGCCGTGGCGGTTTCGGCGCCGGTCTCGGCGAACGTGCGCTCGTTCGAGATCGTGCCGGCGACGCTGCCGCGCGGATCGTGCTCGCGAAACGCCGGGCGCTCGCGGCCGAGCTCGTCGCCGCCGGCGCCACGCGCCGCGCGCAAGATCCCGGACGTATACGCGCCGAAGATCGGACGCACGAGCGCCTCCGGCGCGACGACGAGCTCCCCCAGCGTCGCGACCCCGAGCGCGTGCAAGCGGGCTTCGGCGACGGGACCGATCCCCGGCAGCTTGCGCACGCCGAGCGGCGCGAGTGTCTGCGCTTCGCTGCCGGCGCGGACGAGGAGCACGCCGTGCGGCTTGGCGAGCCCGCTCGCGACCTTCGCCATCGGCTTGGTCGTCGCGATGCCCGCGCTCGCCGGCAGGCCGAGCTCGCGATCGATCGCCGCCGTCATCTCGCGCACGACGCGCAGGATCGTCGCGTCGTCGTCGGCGTCGTCGCGGCGCCGATACAGGCGTTCGCAGCCGCGGAAGTCGAGGTAATGCTCGTCGATGCTCGCGGCGATCACGATCGGACTGAATCGCTCGACGATCTCCCTCGCGCGCTCGGAGAGCTCGGCAAACATTTCGCCGTGGCCCGGCACGAACACGGCGTCGGCCGGCGCGCGCTCGGAGGCCTCGCGGATCGACATCCCCGAGCGCACTCCGAACGCGCGCACCTCGTAGCTCGCCGACGTCACCACGCCGCGGCCACCGCGCCGGCCACCGACGACGACCGGCTTGCCGCGCAAGCTCGGATCGAGCAGGCGCTCGACGGAGACGAAGAACGTGTCGAGATCGAGGCAGCAGATCCGAGGCGAGTGCATCGTGGCCTCGCCACGCATCTGAACATCTGCTCAGTGCCGGGTCAATCCGTTTCGTCGACCGCTTCCGTCGCGTCGTCGGCCGTCATGAACTTCATCTTCCACAGCTCCCCAGCAGCAAACGATTGCGGGCGACAGTTATCGCGCGGCGGCGTGAACCGCGGCGGCGATCGCGCGAGTCTCCGCAGGCGCCGCGTCGGGATCGTGGTGGTAGCGCACGGCTTCGACGATCGAGCGCGGCAGCCCCCACAGATCGAGCAGGCACGCGCCGACGTCGGCGTGAGTCAGGTGGAGCAGCTCGCGCTCGACGACGTGCAGCGGTTGGCGCGTGGTCTCGGCGCGCGCGAGGACTCGGCGATATGCCGCTCCCATGCCCAGCCCGAGCACGATGTGACCGACGTCGTGCAGGAGCGCGGCCGCGAAGGCGATGTCGCCGGCTTCGCGTTCGGTCACGAGGCGGCGGACCGCGCGTGCACTCTCGCGGCCGTCGCGCTGGATGGCGTCGATGTCGATGCCGCTCGGCTCGCAGCTCACCTCGGTAAACGACGACGTCGCGAGCACCATGTACTGGATGCGTTCGTTGCCGAGGCACGACACCGCGCGCTCGATCGAACAGATCGCGCGACCCTCGCCGAAGTACGACGTGTTCGCGAGCTGCAGCACCTTCGCGGCGACCGCGGGGTCGTCCTCGATGATGGCGGCCACGTCGGCCGGGCTCGCGCGCCCGTCCGCGACGATGTCCGTCAGCGCGACGTACATCGCGGGCGGCGACGGCAGCCGGTCGAGCCCGCCCACCACCGCGAGGATCGAGGCGTCGCCGATTCCCGCGTCGAGGCCGCGGCAACGCTCGAGCACCGCACGCAGCGTGCCGGCGAAGCACGGCTTGCTCAGCAGCTGATGCGTCGACGGCAGCGCGCGCAGGATCGCCTCGGATTCGGCGTGGCCGGTCATCATCACGCGCACCGTGCTCGGCGATTCCTGCTTGATCCGCGCGAGCAGCGCCGCGCCGTCCATGCCGGGCATCCGCATGTCGGAGATCACGACGTCGAACGGCTGCTTGGTCAGCTCGGCGAGCGCCGCCTCCGCACCCGATGCAAACACCATCTCCCAGCGGTCGCGCTCCTTGCGCAGCAGGCTCTTGAGCCCCGCGAGGATCGCCGGCTCGTCGTCCACGAACAGGATGCGCTTCTTGGTTACTTGCATGTGGTCTCCTGGATCGGTCACGCCGCCGCCGCGATCGGCAGCGAGATGGTGAACGTCGTGCCTTGGCCCACCGCGCTGTCGACGCTGATCCGCCCGGCGTGCTTCTCCACGACCACCGACCGCGCGATCGCGAGGCCCTGCCCCGAGCCCTTGCCGAGCGGCTTGGTCGTGAAGAACGGATCGAAGATCTTGTCGAGATCCTCCGCCGGAATCCCGCAGCCGTTATCGCGGATCGAGATGACGACCTGGTCGTCGACGGCCCGGGTCGCGATCGCGATCTCGCCGCGCTCGCCTGCCGCGACTCGCGCTTCGATCGCGTGAGCCGCATTGACGATCATGTTCAGCATCGCCTGATTGAGATCGCCGAGATGGCACACGACCGGCGGCAGCTCGTCGAGCTCGGTGACGACATCGGCGACGTACTTGTACTCGTTGCGCGCGACGGTGAGCGTGCTCGTGATCGCGCGGTTGACGTCGGCCGGCGCCATCTCGATCCGGTCGGGGTACGCGAACTCCTTCATCGCACCGACGATGCCGGCGACGCGCCCGAGGCCGTCCATCGCGCGCGCGAACGCCTCGGTCATCTCGCCGGTGAGCTCGTCGAGGTCGCGGCGCTGGTCCGCCGACAGGAGCTCGCGATGCTCCGCGACCAGCACCGCGATCTCGGCCGACGCCTCCTGCAGGAACACGCAGCTGTCGCTCACGAACTGCACGGGCGTGTTGATCTCGTGCGCGACCCCAGCGGCGAGCCGGCCGACCGCCTCGAGCTTTTGCGCCTGCCGCAGCTCGAGCTCGACCTTGGTCCTGTGCTCCATCTCCTGCTTCAGCTCGCGCGTCCGGTCGGCGACCTCGCGCTCGACGATCGCGTTGGTCCGTTCGAGCCGTGCCTCGCGATCGGCGGAGTTCTTCATCTCGCGCAGCGACCGGACGCACGAGTACGCGAGGAACACGTTCTCGAACATGACCCAGCCGGCGTGCTCGAGGAACCGCCACCATTCGGCGTTGGCGACGCCGTACACGCTGTCGGGCCACCACAGACCGCGCACGAGGTGGTCGAGCGCGACGACGGCGGTCGCGGTCTGCAGCACGCGCCAGTCCCGATAGAACGCGAGGAACGCGAGCGAACCGAACACGTGGAAGTGGGTCTCGATGCGGCCGCCGGTGATCATGATCAACAGCGCCGACCACAGCATCTGGACCGCCGCGATCGACTGCCGCGTTCCCCACCAGCCCGGGCGGAAGCGCACGAGCAGGATCGGAAGCACGTTGATCAGCCCGCCGAACACCAGGGCGGCCTTGACGTGGATGTGGAGCGTGCGGGTCGTGCCGGACCACGACCACGGCGAGTCGATCAACGCGACGCCGACCGCGAACACCCACTGCGCGAGCAGCAGCCACTGAAACATCCGGTCGGTCCGGCGATGCAGGCGCTGGATGTCGTCGAGGAAGATCTCGTCGGTACGGCTCATAGGGCGCATCCGAACACCGCGTGGGTGGTTTGGGCCTGGTCTCCGCGGAGCACGGCGAGCACTTGCCGCCGCCCGACGTTGTCGCCGACGTGGCCGCGCGATCCGGTGATCCCACCGGAGAACGCGAGCTGGCCGTGCGGGGCGTAAACGACGACATCACCCGACGTCAGCGCACCGAAGCGCGCCGCCTCGGCACCGCGCGGATCGAGCACGCGCTCGGCACGGCGGACGCGACCGGCGAGGTCCCAGCTGCGACCGTCGCCGCCGCCACCGACGAAGACGATCTCGATCGTCGGGCTCGCGCCGGGAGTCTCCGCGATCTCGCGCAGCTCGGCGAGGCTCGCGCGGCTGCACGGACAATCCGGGTGGACGAACATGATCAGCGTGAACCCGGCGCCGCGCCGGAGCGCGGTTCCATCGGGCCAGCCATCTGGTGCCGCGACCGTCGCGCCGGGGGTGGTCTCGTACGCGTACAGCTCCCGGGCGCAGAGTGCGACCAGCACGCACCACACGACCGCAGCGATTGCGAGGGGCCACTTCATCCACGGGACGGTTCGGCCACCTGGTCCGAAGCGTGAGGTACCGCTCGGGTAAGATGCGCGCGATGACGCGACCGCACCCACCTGCACTCAAACACGGCGAGCTCCGAGAGGTCCTCCCGGGCCTGCACTTCGTGACCGGCACGATCAAGCTGCCGGGGCTGTTGCCCGTGCGGTTCAGCCGCAACATGACCGTGGTCCAGCGCGGCGACCGCCTGATCGTCGTCAACAGCGTGCGGCTCGACGACGCCGGGCTCGCGGCACTCGACAAGCTCGGCAAGGTGACCGACGTCGTGCGCCTCGCCGGAAACCACGGCATGGACGATCCGTTCTACGCCGAGCGTTACGGCGCGAAGGTGTGGGTGGTCAAAGGTCAGCGTTACACCGCGGGGTTCAAGGCCGGCTCCGCGGAGACCTACTTCGAGCCGCACCACGAGATGGAGGCGGCGACGGCGCTGCCGATCGAAGGCGCGAAGCTGCTCGCGATCGACTCGGCGCCGCCCGAAGGCATGCTCGTGTTGCCCGAGCACGGCGGCGTCGTGATCAGCGGCGACTGCCTGCAACATTGGGCGACGTCCGACGAGTACTTCAGCTGGCTCGGCCGCGTGGCGCTGAAGCGGATGGGCTTCATCCAGCCGCACAACGTCGGTCCTGCGTGGCTCAAGCAGTGCAAGCCGCCGAAGCAGCATCTGCGCGCGATCCTCGACTTGCCGTTCGTGAACGTCTTGCCCGCACACGGCGCGGCGGTGCTCGGCGGCGCGCGCGACCACTATCGTGCGGCGATCGATCGCGTGACGGTGTAGTGCACTACCGAGTCGCAGCGAGGCTGTTCACGCTCGAGGCGGTGAGATCGCTCGCGCGCAACAAGATGCGCGCCGCGCTCGCGATGCTCGCGATCACGATCGCGGTGGCGACCGTCATCTGGGTCGTCGCGATCGGCCGGGCGGGGCGCGAGCAGGCCGAGGCCGAGCTCGACAAGCTCGGCGACAACCTGATCTGGGTCGAGGCAGGCGCACGCAGCGTCAACGGCGTGCGCACGGGCACGTACGGCATGAACACGCTGCTGCCGAGCGACGCGAACGCGATCCGCGACGAGGTTCCGCTCGTCACGCGTGTCTCGGAGAATGTCGACGGTCGCATCCAGGTCGTGGCGGGCGACCGCAACTGGGCGACGCAGTTCCGCGGCGTCGCCCCGGACTACGCCGTCATCAAGCGCTGGGAGCTCGCGCGCGGCGAGTTTCTCGACGACGACCACGTGGCGCACGCCGATCGCGTCGTCGTGCTCGGCGAGACGGTGCGGCACGAGCTGTTCGACGACGCCCCGGCGGTCGGCGAGCAGATCCGCATCGGCGCGGTGTGGTTCACGGTGATCGGCACGCTCGCACCGAAGGGCGCGTCGCCGACCGGCCAGGATCAGGACGACACGCTGATGGTCCCGTGGACGACCGCGCAGAAGCGGCTGCTCGGCAAGGACTACTACTATCTCGACGACATCCTGTGCTCGGCCGCGAGCACCGAGGGCATTCCGAGCGCGCGCGCGGAGATCGAGGGCCTGCTGCGCGAGCGCCACCGCATCCGCGCCGACGGAGATCCCGACTTCAACATCCGCCATCCCGAAGATCTCCTGAAGGCACGCGTGAAGACGAGCCGCACCCTGCAGCTGCTCCTGCTCGTGATCGCATCGGTCTCGCTGCTGGTCGGCGGCATCGGCGTGATGAACGTGATGCTCGTGTCGGTCGCGCAGCGCCGGACCGAGATCGGCATTCGCGCGGCGATCGGCGCGACCCCCGCCGCGATCCGGCTGCAGTTTCTCGCCGAGGCGATGATGCTCACGTTCGTCGGCGGCGTGATCGGCGTCGCGCTCGCGCGACTCGGCGCATCGGCGATCGTCGAGCGCCAGCTCGGCTGGCCACTCGTGCTCGAGACCGACATCAGCCTCGGCGCGGTCGCGTTCTCGATCGCGGTGGGCGTGTTCTTCGGGCTGTATCCGGCGCATCGCGCGGCGCAGCTCGATCCGATCGCGGCCCTTCGCCTCGAATGAGATCGGATATTGTCTGCTTCGTCGAGCCGTGGGACGACGGGCGCGCAGACGGTCAGCGGTGGTCGCGGCCGTGGTGCTCGGCGTCGTCGAGCGCCTTCTTCGCCTCGTCGACGCGGCCCTTCACTTCGGCCTGCTGCTTCTGCAGCTCGTCGACCTTGCGTTGCGCATCCTTGCGCGCGTGATCGGTGGTCGCGGTCTGCACCGCGGCGACGGCTTCGCGCACCTTCGCCTCGAGATCGGTCAGCTCGTGCGTCGCCTTGTCGAGGCGATCGCGTGCGTCGCGCTGATCCTTGTCGTGATCGCGGTCGCCCGTTGGAGCGGGCGGCGGAGCCGGCTGCGATTCGACCGGCGCAGGAGTCGGCGCCGGTGCTGGCGTCGGAGCCGCTACGGGCGCGGGCTCGGGAGCGGGAGCCGGCGCGGGTGCGGCCGCCGGCGCCGCGGCGGCGGCGCTACCACACGTGCACGCGCCGTACGCGCCGTTGGTGCATACCTGCGCGCCGGAGCCGCCGCCCGGGCACGCGCAGCTCACGCTCGCGCCTTCGACGCACGTGGAGTTGCTCTTGTTGCAGCCGGCACCGTACAGCGCGGCCGCCAGCGAGATCGCGACGAATCGAATCTTCATGCACCGAAGCTACTGCTTCGGTGCGGCCCGCTTCAAGAACCGGCGCAGCCAGCTGCGCGGCTTCTTCAATCTGCGCGCGGCCTCGGATTGATTGCCGTCGCAATCCTCGAGCACCTTGCGCACGTGCTCGTAGATCACGAGATCGAGTGAGAGCGGCGCGAGATCGACGCCGGTCCCTTCCGCATGGATGTGATGCAGGATCTCGCCGATCGTGAACGGCTTCGTGATCACGTCGAACGCGCCGGCGCGCATCGCCTGCACCGTGTTGGACGTCGTGTGATGCCCCGTGATCATGATGAGCTGCATGTGCGGATGGAGCTTGCGCAGGTCGCGCATGAGATCGAGCCCGTTATCGTGACCGAGCTGCAGGTCGACGAGTGCGGCATCGACGTGCTGCGTGCGTGCGAGGCGCAGCGCTTCGTCGCGCGAAGTGGCCGTGTACACCTCGATACCGCGCGGCGGGAGTCCGCGCCGGAAGCCGGCGAGCAACAGCTCGTCGTCGTCCGCGACCAGGATCGACCGGATCGAACGCACGTCGCTCATATCGAAGGCCACCCCCAAGCGTAGCCACCTGGATCGACGAGGGTCAACGTTTCCGTGAGACGCCCCCCTGGATCAAAATAGGCCACCGGCGGCCCTTGAGCACCCTCGCCGCAGCGTGCCGGATGTACGACTTGGCCGTGCTTCCCCACGAGCTGCTCCAGCAATTCCGCGTCATGGCGGTCGAGCGACTCGACCGGATCGAAGCGGCATGGGCGGCGGTGATCCACGCGCGCGACGACGAGGCGGCGGTCACCGTGCATCGCGAGCTCCACACGCTCAAGGGCGAGTCGAAGATGCTCGGCTTCGGCGACGTCAACCTCGTCTGCAACAAGCTCGAAGATCTGCTCGAGGCCGCACGCGCGCATGGCTACGCGATCGACGAGGACTTCGACTTCACGTTCCATCTGGCGCTGCGCTTCATGGCGATGCTCGCGCGCAAGAAACCGGGCAGCGAGCTCGGCGGGATCGATCTGCCAGGACTGGTGCGGCAGATCGACGGCATGGTCGCCGAGCTGCGGCCAGAACCTCGCGCACGCACGACGAGCGCGATGCAGCCGCTGCGCGCGACGACCCGCATGCCGAGAGTTCCGGCGGCGCTGCGCACCCTGCTCGAGCCGGTCGCGGTCGACGCGTTCGTCGAGTATGCGGCCGCGACGCGTGCTCGCCGCGATCGCCTGCGCACGTCGTGGCACGCGCTGCGCGAGCTGATCGGCATGCATCCCGCCGCGCTCGGACCGGCACAGCTCGACAAGCATCGCGAGCACGCGGTCGCGCTCGCGCGCGAGCTCGGCAAGGCCATCGACGTCGTGTTCGAGATCGAGACCGTCGAAGCGACCGCCGAGCTGGTTGCCGCGATCGACGCCGCCGTGCTCCATCTCGTGCGCAACGCGATCGATCATGGCATCGAGCCGCCGGCCGAGCGCACGGCTGCAGGCAAGCCGGCGCGAGGCGCGATCCGCGTGTGCGCTGCCACGCGCGGCGGCGAGCTCGTGCTGACCGTCGAGGATGATGGCCGCGGCGTCGCGTTCGCAGACGTGCTCGCGCGGGCGATCGAACGCGGGCTGGTCGACGCACACGTCACCGACATTCGCGAGCGCTGGCTCGACCTCGTGTGTCAGCCCGGGTTCACGACGCGCGCGAACCCGACCGACGTCTCCGGCCGGGGCGCCGGGCTCGACGCGGTACGAGCCGGCCTCGTCGAGGCGGGCGGCGCACTCACCGCCGAGACGCGTGCGAACGCCGGGACGAGCTGGCGCGCCGCGATCCCGCTGCCGACGATCACCCTCGACGTTCATCTGCTGCGTGTGCCGAACCTGCCGTTTCCGGTCGCGATCGACGCGCGCTGGCAGCTCGTGGAGATGCACGAAGGCGCACCGGTGTTCGATCTCGCGCATCGCCTGGGCTTCGCCGACGAGCGATCGCTCGCCGAGCCGCGCTATTTCACGCTCGAGCATCGTACGGTCGCGATCCGCGTCGAACGCGATCCGATCGTCGCGAGTGCCCGCCGCATCGTCGCGTCGACGCCGCCTGCCGCGTTCGAGGTCGCGCAGCTCGGCACGAGCGAGGGGTTGCTCGTGTATCCGGATCGGCTGCGTTAGCCGAGGATGCGCCGCACTTCGGCGACGAGGTGGTCGAGGCCGCCGTCCTTCGAGATGAAGCCGTCGACGCGCGCGTCTCGCGCGCGCTGGCCGAGCTCGGCGGTGGACAGCGTCGAGAACAGATAGATCGGCGTGCCGACCCCCCGGTCGTGCTTCATGATCCCGGCGACGTCGTCGCCGAACAGCTCCGGCATCTGCACGTCCATCAGGATCAAGTCGAAGCCGTCGCCGCCGCGCTCGCCGAGATCTTCGACGCCGGACCGGATGTCGACGGCGTAGCCGGCCTGGCGCAGCACGTGCTGCGCGGCTTGCAGGATCAGCGGGCTGTCGTCGACGATCAGGATGCGCTTCGCCACGGGCGACCGACACTATCATCGCGACACGCTCACCGCGGAGAAACGGTGACCGTCGCGGGTTCGCCGGTGATGTGGGTCAGATCGAGCTCGTTGCCCGTGACCTCGACCGTACAGCCGCCGCACGCGACGGTCACACCGGTCGGGTAGACGCGCGCCGGCGCGAGGATCACGGTCGGCGCGTCGATCGACGGCTCGGGGTGCCACCCGAGCTGGAACACGCGCGAGCCCGGGTCGAAGCTCCAGCTGATCGGCGTACCCGCGACGGCCGCCGGTGCAGGCCGCACGATCGCGTCGACGAGCGGCGCGACCTCGGCGTCGTTCGCATCGAGCAGTGCGTAGCCGCCGCCTTCGTCGTAGGCCCAGTCCATCGAGCCGGCGGCGACCGCGGCGGCGCCGTCGTAGTCGGCGCTCAGGTACGCGGCGATCTGCGGGTCGGTCGCCTGACCGCCGTACTCGCCGATCCACATCGGCGTGCCCATGCGCGCGGCCTCGCCGGCGAAGTCGGCCGCTTCCTGGATCATCTGCGGCACGTCGCCGACCGGAAACATCGCGTCTTGCTCGGCGGTCACGTCGTACAGGTGCGGCGAGTAGACGACGTTGTCGGCGGAGAACGGCTGCAAGCTGGTCGTGAAGCCGAGGCTGCGCGAGCTCGACGGCTCGGCAAACGCGATCCACTTCGGCGCCGCCGCGCGCACGGCGGCGATCGTCTGCTCGTAGAACGGCTGCAGCCGGTCGCGCTCGAAGGTCGCGACCGCATACGAGCCCCACGACGGCTCGTTGATCGGATCGAAGCCGACGATCGCGGGCTGATCGGCGAGCCGCATCGCGACGTGCTGCCACGCGGCGGCGAGCTCGGCCTGGGTCGGCGCGTCGGTCCACAGATGATCGAAGCACGCCATCACGTGAGGATCGGCGTAGTTGATGCCGAACGGCTGCTTCGCCGTGAAGCCGGCGTAGTGCGACGCGTCGCAGGTCCACGCCGGCGCGCCGTCGAAGCCGAAGCCCTCACCGTAGACGTCTTGATGCATGTCGAGCACGACCGCGAGCCCGGCGTCGCTCGCCCAGCCGATGCGCTCGGCGACCCAGTCGAGGTACGCGTCGTCGAACTGGCCCTGCACCGGCTCGATCGCGGACCACGTGACGAGAAAGCGGATCGCGGTCATGCCCCAGTCGGCGCGTAACCGCGTGTAGTCGGCCGGCTCGAAGGTGTCGGTGTACGGCGCGTTCTTGTGCGCGCCCGCGAGGTTCACGCCGCGCAGCACGAGCGCGCGGCCGCTGCCGTCGCGCACGAAGCCGCCGCACACCGGCTCGCGGCCGTCGCACGGCCCGGCGAGATTGTCGCCACACGCGGCGAGCGCGACGAGGAGCAAGGCCGTGCGCACGCGGCGATGGTAACCCTTGGCCGCCGGCGCAACATCTCGCAACACGTGCGCAAAGCATCTTCGCAGGCGAGCGCGCACGATCGCGGCATGACCAAGCTCGTTCTTGCCGTCTCGTGCCTGCTCGCAGCCTGCGCCACGCCGCAGGCGTTTCGTCCCGGTGACCTGCCGCCGCTCGTCTCGCGCGTCGCGCCCGATCAGCGCGTCGCGACGTGGAACCGCGCGATCACGGTGCTGCTCGACGAAGGCTACGTGCCCCAGGTGCTGAACCAGGAGGCCGCGTACATCAGCGCGAAGCAGCGCGACGACGCGTCGAACGACGAGCTGGCGGGCACGATGGTGATCGTCACGATCTCGCCCGAGGGCGCGGTGCGCGTCGAGATCGCCGGCGTCGGCGTGTATCACGACGAGTCGCAGCTCGCCCACGACCTGCAGCAGGTGCAGGCGCGGCTCACCGCCGAGATCACGGGGTCGGCGCCGCGTCCGTCTTGACCGCGAGCACGCGGTAGGTGTTCGACACGCGCGCGCGCGACAACAGCGGGCCGATCGCGTTGTCGACGATGATGCCGGCGAAGATCAGCGGCGAGCCGAGCGTCCACACCAGCGCGCGCCACACCGAGGCCGCGCCGCCGCGCCACCGCCACGGCAGGCGCGGAGACGGCGCGAGGCGATCGAGCAGCAGGTAGCTCGCGAAGAAGAAGTCGACGCGCTGGTGCGCCGCGCCGCGGTGCCAGGTCACCGGCTCGAAGCCGCGCTCGCGTAACAGGCGCTCGAGGTTCTTCACGCTGAGCAAGTTGAGGTGCTGCGGCTGGAACCACGGCAGCCAGTAGCGGCCGAGCAGGCGGCCGAGCTTGAACTCGGGATCGGGGACCTCGATGAGCAGCGCGCCGCGATCGGCGAGCGCGGTGTGCGCGGCGGCGAGCTCGGCCCGCGGATCGAGCGTGTGCTCGAGGTAGTGACTCATCGAGATCGCGTCGTAGCGGCCGGCGAGCTCGGGCGCGAGCTCGGGAAACAGGCCGCGATAGCCCGTGTCGACCCAGCCGCGTCGCTTGGCCTCGTCGATCGATTCGCTCAGATCGAGGCCGTCGAACTTCGTGCCAGGCAGCTCGGCGCGGGCGGCGACGCAGAAGTGGCCGTGGCCGCAGCCGACGTCGAGCCAGCGCTTCGGTGCGCGGTCGGCGAGCATCTTCGCGCGCGCGAGGTACGGCCCGACGCCGAAGCCGAACACGAACTCCATGCCGGCCTCGCCGAGGCCGTCGTAGAAGTCCTTGTAGTAGAAGTCGAGGCCGGCGAGCGAGAGGCGTGGGTTCTGGAAGATGTGGCCGCACGCGCGGCAGCGCTCGAGCGAGAACGTGCCGGGCTTGTGCTGGAACAGATCGCCGTGGCGGAGGTGGACGACGAGCTCGCGCGACTCGCACACCGGGCAGGTCTCGCGGCGCGGCTCGTGAAACCGCGCGAGACCGGTCTCGACGGCGCGAGCGTACTCGTCGCGGCGCGCGGCGGGATCGGAGACGGCGCGCGACGCGATCGTGCGGACGAGCAGGATCAGCTCGAGCGGCGCGCGCAGCACCGCGACGGGAACGAGGTCGCGCGGGCGCAGATGCGTGCCGGCCAGCGCGATCACTGGCTGCAGCTGCCACGCGCCGACCGCGATCAAACCGGGGATCGGGCGCGCGTAGATGCCGAGGGCGAGCAGCGCGAGCAGGACGGGGAGCGCGGCGAGCGCCATCGGCGTCGACGGGCCGAGCATGCAGCGCAGCGTCTCGTAGCGCGCCGAGATCGCGGGACGGCGCGCGTGCTCGGCCGGTGCGATGGCGAGCTCGGCCGGCCCGTAGTGGCGCAGGCGCGTCGCGAGCCGCGCGAACGCGAGGTCGTCGGCGGGCTGGTCTGCACGCGCGCGGGCCGCGAGCTCGGGCGAGAGGGCGACGGCGTGGCCGGCGGTGCGACCGGGCGCGAGCCGATCGTCCTTGTAGCGCGCGGGATCGACGAGCTGCGCGAGCGTCATCGCGCGGATCGCTGGCAGATCGCGCGGCACGAGGTCGAGGACGTCGAGGCCGTGCGCGCGCATGTGCGCGGAGGCGGCGCGACGCGTGGCGTCGGCGACGGTGACGCCGGGCGCGGCGATCACGTCGTGGGTCGGAGCGTCTTGCGAATCGCCGAGCAGCGGCAGGCGCGACACGCGGCCGCGCATGCGCAGCGCGTCGAACACGAGCAGCGCGGTGAACGCGTAGAGGACGATCGCGAGGATCATGCGAGCGCCTCCAGCGCGAGCGCGGCGGCCGGCGCACCGCCCGCGGCGGCAAACGAGGCGCGAATGCGTGCGGCGGCTTCGCGAAACGCCGGCTCGGTGCGCACGCGGGCGACCGCATCGCGCAGCTCGGCGGCCTGCACGCGCCCGAACTTGACACGCAGTCCGGCGCCGGCCGCGACGACTTGATCGGCGACGATCGGCTGATCGTCCTTGATCGGCGCGATCACGAGCGGCAGGCCGTGCGCGAGCGCCTCGCAGGTCGTGTTGTGGCCGCCGTGACAGACGACGGCGTCGACGCGCGCGAGCAGCGCGAGCTGCGGCAGGTACGCACGCACGACGAAGCTTGCGGGTGGATCGGGTGCGAGCTCGGGCGGCGCGGCGAGGACGACCTGGATCGGCTCGTCGCGCAATGCAGCCATCGCGACCTGATAGAACCGCCCGCTCGCCTCGGCGTTGACCGTGCCCATCGACACCAGCACGCACGGCCGGCGCAGCTCGTCGAACGGAAACGGTGTCTGCTCGGGGCGATCGCTGATCGACGGGCCGACGAGCTTGTAGTGCGCAGGCAGCTCGTGCGGTCCGAGCAGCTCGCGCGTCGTGAATGCGAGCACGAGATGCGGCGAGATCTCGGCGAAGTCGGCCGGCGGCAGCCCGGCTTCGCGTTCGAGCGCGGCGATCAGCTCGCGATGCCACAGCTTCACCGCCGGCAACGACGCGAGCGGATCGATCACGCCGGCGGACGTCGTCGCGAGCGTGGCCCACGGCAACGCGCGGCGGCGCGCGACGAGCCCGCCGGCGACCGCTTGCTGATCGACGCACATCACGTCGGGCGAGAACTCGGTGACCGCCGCATCGATCCCGGGGACCATCTGGCGCGCGAGCGGCACGAGGAAGTCCTCCCACAGAAACTTCAGCGCCGCGGCGCCGCGGGCGGCCTTCGCGCGAGCTTGCACGTCTCGTGCGTGGCCGGCTTCGATCTGCTCGGGCAGCGCGAACAGCCGCGCCCCCGCTGGTAGCAGCGGCCGCACCTTGCCGGGATGCGCGACCCACGCGACCTCGTGGCCGCGCGCCTCGAGCGCCCGCGCGACCGAGATCGTCGGGTTCGTGTGGCCGACGAGCGGCGGCACGACGAACAAGAACCTCACGGCTGCGCCTCCGTCGCGAAGGCGGTCACCCGCTCGCGCACGTGCGCGGTCGCTTCCCACAGCACCGAGTGCGAGCAACCGGGCAGGATCTCGAGCGTGCAGCGCGGCAGCGTGCGCGCGAGCTGCTCGCCGCGCGCGCGCACGTCGGAACGCTCGCCGTACAGCGCCAGCGTCGGGACTTCGATGCGCGCGAGCTCGGCGGGAGCGAGCGCGGGCGACGCGCGCAGGTCGGCGACGAGCGACGTGCCCTCGACGAGCGCCTCGGCGGCGCGCGCGAGCCGCGTCCGCTTGCGCTCGCTATGCCGGCCGAGCCAGGCCTGGAAGTTCTGGGCGATCGCCGAATCGCGCGCATCGCCGCGCAGCGCGAGTGTCTCGGCCATCTGCGCCGCCCAGCCGTCGGTGCCGTCATGCGCGTCGATCAGCGCGAGCCGCGCGACGCGCGTGGGATGCGCGGCGGCGAACGCGAGCGCGAGCAAGCCGCCGAAGCTGTTGCCGACGAGCGCCGCGCGACCGATCGCCAGTTGATCGAAGAGCGCCGCGAGATCCGCGACGAAGTCCGCGACCGCATAACCTCGCGGCGGCCGCTCGCTGAGGCCGTGGCCGCGCAGATCGTACAGGATCGCCTCGCCGCGCTCGGCGACCGGATTCGCGAGCGTGAAGTAGAAGCTCGACAGGTTGTCCATCACGAGGCCGTGCAGGAACACGACCGGCGTGCCGCGCCCGAGCCGTTGCACGTGATGACGCACGCCGCGCGCGACCACGTCGCTCACGCCAGGAACTCCTCGAGCTCGCGTGCGAGCGATTCGCGCGCATCGAGATGCAGGTAATGCCCGCCCGGCAGCACGACGTGGCGCGCGTGCGGGACGACGCCGGCGAGTCGCTCCCCGGCCGGCGCGCATCCCGAGCTGCCGCCGTACACGAGCAACGTCGGCGCCGTCACGCGCGCGAGCTCGGCATCGGTGAAGTCGGGCTCGCCGCGCACGTCCGCGAGCAGCGAGCTCTCGAGCGCGAGGAACTCGAGCGACTTCATCAGCCGCTGGGCCTGCCGGCGCCCGCTCGCGACCGCTTCGCGCAGCGGCGTGGGCAGCGCGTCGATGAGGCGCGCCGGCAGCTGCTCGTTGTCGGCGAGAAACGAAGCCATCTGCAGCGCGCTCGACGGCGGCAGCGGCGCCTCGACGACCGCGAGCCGGCGCACGCGCGCCGGATGCTCGATCGCGTAGCGCAGCGCGACGAGGCCGCCCCAGCTGTGGCCGACCAGATCGAACGGCTCGCGCAGATCGGCTGCGACCGCGTCGAGATCCTCGGCGAGCGTGCGCGTGTCGTAGCCGGTCTTCGCGCGCTCGCTGCGGCCGTGGCCGCGCAGGTCGTACACGCGCACGCGATGCGCGCGCGCCAGCTGCGGCGCGGCGGTGAAATACCAGCTCGCGAGGCTGCCGATGAGCAGGCCGTGGATCATCACGACCGCGGGTCCCGCGCCGAGCTCCTGGACGTGCGTCGCGCGGCCGGCCGTCGCTACGATCGGCATGACGCGATGAACTCCACGAGCTCGCCGACGGTGAGCGCGATGATCTGATCGAGCTCCTTCTTCGAGATCCAGCCCACGAAGTCGACGCCCCCGCCGTAGTGCTGCTGCAGCTTCTCGGCGAGCGCGACGAACTCGATGCTCTCGAGCTCGAGGTCCCCGTTGAACGAGGTCGTCAACGTGATCGGGCCGGCGACCAGCAGCTCGTCGCCCGCGACCTCGACGACGAGGCGCTCGACCGTGCGCAAGATGTCATCGCTGTCGTTCATCGCCGCGTCCACGCGATAACGTAGTCGCCCTCGCGCCGCGTGTCGACGACGTGGTCGCCGATCGCGAGCCGGCCGTCGGGCAGCGCGCGCGCCTCGAAGCGCTTCGGATCCGTGATTCCCGTACCGAGCGCCTTGCCGACCGCTTCTTTTGCAGCCCACAGCCGCGTGCGCGCCTCGTCGTCGCGTGCGAGGAGCAGCTCGGCCGGCGTGAACGCGACCGCGCCGAACCCGTCGCTGCGCGGCGCGATCTTCTCGAGGTCGATGCCGACCGTCTCGCCCACCTCGCCGACGATCGCGACCGCGAGGTCGTCCTTGTGCGCGACCGAGATCGGCAGCTCGGCGCGACCGGCGACGAACGGCTTGCCGCTTGCCTCGTTGCCGATCTGGATCTCGGCCGGGAAGATCGCGCGGCTCTTCGTCGCGCCCCATGCATGGAGCCGCACCGCGTCCTTGAGCGCGATCCGGCCGAGCAGCCAGCCGCGGCGCGCACGCGGGCCGAGCGCGTCGTGCGCCGCGCGTTCGTGCTCGGTGAGGTAGCGGCGCATCATCAGCTCGCGCGACGCGGCGGCGCGCCAGTGCTCGCGCACGAGCACGTACTCGCGACGCGGCTCGGCGAGCACGTTGCGCTCGGGATACATCAGCACGTCCCACACGGCGTCGTCGCTGTCGAATCGGCGGTCTTCCCAGCCCTCGATCTTCGCCCACACGCGGCCGTCGCGCGCGACGAGCTCGAGATCGGCGCGCACCTCGCGCTCGCCGACCTCGCGGATGCGCACGCGGCACGGCACGCGCTCGCCGGCGGCCGGCTCCGGCGAGAACAGCGCGATGCGCTCGATCCGCACCGGCATCGCGAGCCGATCGCGCGTCTCGGTTTGCATCACCCACCAGCCCATGAGCTGGCCGGCGCAGTCGAGCAGCGCGCCTTGCGCCGGCAGCGCGTCGATCGCGCCGTCGACGCCGTCGTCGCCCATCGGGCCGAGCGCGGTGACGCCTTGATAGGCCGCGCCGTGGAACATCCAGCGGTCGTCGTACATGCCACGCGCGGTCATCGGCGCGGCGCGCGGGTTCGCGAGCGGGGCGAGCGCGGGCGCGGGCGCGGCGGGAAATCGGTCCGCAAACCGGACGGTCGCGCGCGAATAGCCCGGCACATCGACGTCGACGCGATCCGGATCGTCGTCGCGCAGCTTCGCGGCGAGCTCGATCTCGACCGGCGGCGCGACCGCGAGCCAGCGATACGCTCGCACGTCCTCGACCGCGATCGCGACGCGCTCGGGCTGCAGGCGGCACGCGGCGTCGATCATCATCGCGATCGTCATCGTCATCGGCACGACCGGATAGCGATCGCTGATGGTGGGCCAGCCGGCGGCCTGGCGATAGAAGCAGTGATCGAGCAACGCCGGGTCGGAATCCGCCGAGAGCGTGCGGCGCACGGTGATCGCGTGCGGGCGCTGCCCGGCGCGATATGCGTCGACGACCGCGCGGCTCGCCGATGCGGCCTCGTCGAGCGTGGCGAGCAGCTCGGCGAGGATCGGATCGTCGGGGCGCGCGGTGGCGGGCGCCGACAGCGACAGCGGCGGCACGCTCGCGCCGAGCCGCACGAGCGGCGCGGCGAGCTGGAGCGGCGCACCGGCACGTGGTTCCGTGCGGCGCGCGTCGACGAAGCCTTCGGTCCACAGCGCGACACGCACGCGCCGCAGCTCCTCGTGCACCGGCCGCTTCGCGCTCGCCGCGCTGATCGCGAGATGATCGCGGCCGCGCAGCGTATCCTCGACGAAGCCGGCGATGCTGCCGACCCCGAGCTGGACGAACGCGCGCACGCCGTCGGCATACAGGTTTTCGATCAGCTCGCGGAACCGCACCGGCTGCACCAGGTGATCGATCGCGAGCGCGCGGATGCGCGCGGGTTCGTCGGGATACGGCGCGGCGGTCGTCGCCGACCACAACGGCACGCGCGGCTTCTGCAGCGCGAGCTCGGCGACGTGCGCGCGATGCGGCGCCAGGTACTCGCCGAACAGCGGCGAATGGAAGCCCGAGCGAAACGGCAGCTCCTGGCACAGCACGCCGCGCGCGCCGAGCCGCTCGAGCGCCGCGCGCACCGACTCGCGCCGCCCGCACAGGATGCTCTGGTGCGGGCAGTTGTCGTGCGAGACCGAGATCGCGGGCAGCCCTTCGAGCGCGGCGCGTGCGCCGTCGGCGCCGCAGCCGGCCGCGGCGAACACGACATCGGGCACGTCGAGGTTGCCGGCGGCCAAGCCGCCGACGAACGCATCTGCCGCGTCGCGCGGGATCATCTCGGACGCGACCATGCCGCTCCATTCGCCGAGCGAGTGGCCCGCGATCGCGTGCGGCGCGACCCCTTCGCGCACGAGCGCCGCGTGCAGCAGCTTGCCGAGCGCGAACACGCCCAGGCCGCGCAGCTCGAGGTCGCGCGAGCTTGCGCCGTGCGCCGCGACCGCGGCCGCGATCGCCGGCGATTCGCCGACCTCGCCTAGATCGACCGAGAACGTCGCCTCGACGCCGGGAAACACGAACGCGAGCTTGCCGCCGAGCTTCGCCAGCGGCCTGGGAGCGAACCAGATGTCGGATTTGCCCCGCCAGGACTTCTCGCGATCCAGAACCTTGCGGGCGAGCGCGCGCCGCTCCGGCGTCGGATCGAGGAGCGCGAGCCGCATCGTTCCATCCGTGCGTGCAGCCGCACCGTCGAGCGCGGCGCGCAGCTCGTCGATCGAATCGCCGGTGATCGCGAGCTCGGCATCGCGCTTGGCCGCGCGCCGCCGCACCGGCGCCGCGACGGAATCGAGCACGACATGCGCGTTGATCCCGCCGAAGCCAAACGCCGACACACCGGCGCGGCGCACGCCCGGCGCGCTCCAGTCCTCGGCGCGCGCGAGCACGCGAAATCGCGTCGCGGCCAGCGCGTCGTGCGGCTCGTCGCAATGCAGGCTCGGCGGCAACACGCCGTGATGAAGCGCGAGCGCGGTCTTGATCAATCCAGCCGCGCCGGCCGCTGGCATCGCGTGGCCGATCATCGACTTCACCGAGCCGAGCGCGGCGCGACGTCCGGCCGCCGGACCGAAATGCCTGGCGAGCGCGCCGAGCTCGACCTCGTCGCCGGTCGGCGTCGCGGTGCCGTGCGCCTCGACCAGGCCGACCGCATCGCGATCGATGCCGCGCCATGCCCCTTCGAGTGCCGCGAGCTGGCCGTCGGCGCGCGGCCGCATCGCGCTCGATTCGCGGCCGTCGCTGGACACGCCGGTGCCGCGGATCACGGCGTACACGCGATCGCCGGCGCGCTCGGCATCGGCGAGCCGCTTCAGCACGACGACGCCGCAGCCTTCGCCGATCAAGATGCCGTCGGCGCGCCGATCGAACGGCCGGATCGCCGAGCTCTTCGACAACGCGCCGAGCTGCGCGAACACCGACCAGAACGTGACGTCGTGGCAGACGTGCACGCCGCCGGCGATCATCGCGTCGCACCGCCCGCTCTCGAGCTCGCGCACGGCGTGATCGACCGCGAGCAGCGAGCTCGCGCACGCCGCGTCGACCGTGTACGCCGGCCCGCGCAGGTCGAGCCGGTTCGCGATGCGCGATGCCGCGAGGTTCGGCACGAGGCCGATCGCGCCGTCGGCCGCGAGCTCGCCGCTGCGCGCGACGAATGCCGTGCGGATCTTGTCGATCGTGTCGCGCTCGAGATCCGGTAGAAGCTCGCGCAGCGTGACCGCGAGCTGCTGCGCGGTGCGCGTGCGGTTCGATAGCCGCGCCATGCCCGGTGTCATGTAGCCGCCGCGGCCCAAGATGACGCCGGTGCGTTCGCGTGCGATCGCGCCGTGGGCGTCGCCGAGCGCGGCCTGCGCGACCGCGAGCGCGAGCAGTTGATCGGGCTCGGCGGCCTCGGCGGTGCGCGGCATGATGCCGAACGGGATCGGATCGAACGTCGGCGCGATGAACCCGCCGCGCTTGCACGCGAACGCATCCGCGAACGCCGGCTCGAGCCGCGCCGCCGGCACGTCGCTGATCGCGTCGACGCCGCCGGCGATGTTGTCCCAGAACGCGTCGAGATCCGGCGCGCCGGGAAACACCGCGGCCATGCCGACGATGGCGATCTCAGACATGCGGCTGTTCGGGCTCCGCGGCGCGCTTGACGAGCGCGCGCGGATCCGACGCGCACAGGATGACCTGCGCCTCGCCGCCCCCGGCGAGCTCGGCGAGCATCGCCGCGATGCCGCGCTCGGGATCGATCAGCGCCAGCCCGCGGCGCGCGTACTCGCGCTCGAGCTCCGCCGAGACCATGCCGGTGCCGGCCCACGGGCCCCAGTCGAGCGAGACGACGCGGCCGCGCACGCGAGTCTGCAGCGCCCGCGCGAGCTGGTCGAGCGCGTCGCCGGCGGCGGCGTAGTCGGCCTGGCCACGGTTGCCGAGCGCGCCGACGATGCTCGAGAAGAACACGACGAGCTTGACGTCGTCGCGCAGCTTCGCGGCGAGCGTTTGCGCGCCGGCGACCTTGGTCGCGAACACGCGCTCGAACGAGTCGCCGGTCTTGTGGCGCATCAGCTTGTCTTCGAGCACGCCCGCGCCGTGAATGACGGCGTCGATCCGCCCGCGCTGCGCGTACAGCGAATCGATCAGCTCGCCGAACGCCGGCGTGCGCACGTCGACCGCGTGGTACGTGCCGCGCGCGCCGAGCGCCTCGAGCGTCGCGCGGATCTCGCGGTCGGCGAGCGTGCGCGACACGAGCGCCTCGATCTCCGCCGGCGTCTGCACGGTCTTCGCGAACAGCGCGCGCAGCGCCTTCGCATCGCCGCCGGGGCCTTCAGCGACCGGTAGCGGCGAGCGCCCGACGAGCTCGACGCGGCAGCCGAACTTCGCGACCAGCGCGATCGCGACCTTCGCGGTGATGCCGCGCGCGCCGCCGGTGACGAGCACGACCGAGTCCTCGCCGAGCGGGATCGTCCCCGTCGCGAGCGGCTCGGCGGCCGCGAGCTCGCGCGTCTGGCGCGCGCCGCCCGCATAACAGATCTCGACGTGCGGATCCGACGCGTGCAATTCGCCGTGCAGCACCGCGCCGGCGTCCGCGCCCGCCTCGAGCGCGACCGCGCGCGCGTGGAGCTGCGGGTACTCGATCGCGAGCGTCTTCACGAGGCCGACCGGGCCGCCTTCGCCAGCGCGCGCGCCGACGAGCACGCGCTTCGCGCCGCCGACCGCGGCATCGCGCACGCGCTCGAACATCGCCCGCATCGCCGCCGCGTCGCCGCACGGCCCGAGCTCGACATAGCCGTCGACCTCGCCGACCGCTTCCTGCGCGCCGAGCCGGCGCACGGTCGCGCCTTCGGCCTCGAGCCGCGTCGCGACGCCTTCGCCGCCGTCGCCGAACACGGCGAATCGCTGGCCGGCGAACGTCGAGTGGCCGTTGATCGGCAGCGGCGCCGCGACGGTCGCGAGCCGATAGCGGCCGACGTCGGCGGCGATGACCGGCGCCGACTTGCGCTCGGGCGGCGCGGCCGGCTCCGCGGCCGGCTTGGCCTCGGTCGCGCCGTTCGCGAGCCGCTCGCCGAGCCACGTGACGAGCGCGCGCAGCGTCTTGCGCGTCGCGAGCTCCTCGACGATCGCATCGGCATCACCGGCGCCGTTCTCGACGCGCAGCCCGAGCCGCTGCGCGAGCTCGCCGATGATCTCGATGCGCTTGATCGAATCGATCGATAGATCCGCCTCGAGATCGAGGTCCAGGCCGAGCGTCTCCGGCGGATACCCGGTGCGCTCGCTCACGATCGACACGACGAGCTGCAGCGGATCGACGACCTCCGGCTGCTTCGCGACGACGGCCACCGGCTGCGTCGGCGCCTCGATCACCTCGATCACCCTCGGAGCCGGCCCGGCGGCGAGCGCCGGCATCGGCGCGACGGCATCCATCATCGGCGCCGGCACGCTGCCCAGGTACGACAGCATCACGTCGCGCTGCGCCGTGATCATCGAGCGCATGTTGCGCAGGAATTCGACGACGACCGTCTCGCGTTCGCCTGCCACCGCGACGGGCGCAGCCGGCTCGGCGGCGGATTGGATCGCGGCAACGACCGCGGGCTTGGCCTTGGTGATCGACTTCATCGGGGCCTCTCCGTTTGCGGGGCGGGCACTGTGCCCGTTCACGAGCCAGCTCGCCTTCTTCGCAGGCGCGGGCGTATCGAGATCCAACACGACCGCGTCGCGGTCCCAGTACAGCGCCGCCGTATCGACCGCCACCCCCGCGACCGCCACCTGCGCGAGCGCGCGCAACAAGCCAGAAATTCCACCGTCGCACGCGACCGCCACGTGTGGCTTGTCGCCGAGGATCTCGTCGACGAGCCGCGATTGCACCTGTCCCGGCCCCGACTCGACGAACACGCGCGCGCCGGCGGCGTACATCGCTTCGATCTCTTGCGCGAACTTCACAGGCGATGCGATCTGCTCCGCGAGCAGCTCGCGCACCTGATCGGCGCCGTACGGCGCGGCGGTGACGTTCGAGTAGACCGGCACGCGCGGCGCGCGCACGTCGCTCGCGGCGAGCCGCTTCGCGAACGCGTGCTTCGCACCGGCGACGACCGGGCTGTGGAACGCGCACGCGACCGGAATCGTCTTCGCGGCGAGCCCCGCGGCCTTGACCAGCACGAGCGCCATCTCGATCGCGCGCGTCGGGCCCGACAGCACGCACTGCTTCTTCGAGTTGTGGTTCGCGATCACGACGCCCTCGCAGCCCGCGATGATCGGCGCGACCGCGTCGGCATCGGCGGCGACTGCGGCCATCGTGCCGGGATCGTCGCCGGCAGCCTCGAGGATGTACTCGCCCCGCGCGCGCGACAGCGCCAGCAGATCGTCTTCGCCGATCGCGCCGGCGATGCTGAGTGCCGCGAGCTCGCCGTAGCTGTGGCCCGCGAGCATGTCGGGCCGCACGCCGAGCACCTGCAGCAACTCGGCGACCGCGAGGTCGGCCATGCCGAGCGCCGGCTGCGCGACGCGCGTGTCGGTGAGCGCCTCGGCCTGCCGCGCGCGCTCTTCCTTCGAGAATGCCTGCGGCGGATACACGAGCGGCGTCCACTTGCGCGCGAGCGCGAGGAAGCGATGCAGCCGCGGGAACGCGGTGAACAGCTCGGCGAGCATGCCCACCTTCTGGCTGCCTTGCCCGGGGCACACGAAGGCGACCTTGCCGGCGACCTCACCGGCCCGCCACACGCCCTTTTCGGCGCGCCCGGCCTTCGCCGCGGCGAGCTTGCCGCGCAGATCGGCGAGCGAGTCGGCGACGATCGCGAGCTGCACCGGGCCGCTGCCGGCCACGCTCGCGGTGCGCGCGAGATCGCGCAGCCGCACGTCGCCTTCGGCGAGCTTCGCGATCCTGTCGAGCGTGTCCGCACGCACGAGCACGAGCTCGGCCGGCCACGTCTGCGTCGCCTCGGCGCCGCGATGCGACGCGAGCACCGCGTGGAAGTTCGTGCCGCCGAATCCGAACGCGCTCACCGCGGCGACGCGGTCCTCGGCAGGCCACGGCCGCGCCTGATCGAGGAACACGAACGGGCTGTGCTTGCCGTCCCAGGCCGGGTTCGGCGTCTTGATGTTCGAGGTCGGCGGCAGCACGCCGTGGTGGATCGCGAGCGCGGCCTTGATCAGGCCCGCCATGCCCGCGGCGCACTTGGTGTGACCGATCTGCGACTTCACCGAGCCGAGGACGCACGTGCCGCGCACCGCGCCGGCCTTCGCGAACACCTCCGACAGCGTCGCGAGCTCCGTGCGGTCGCCGACGATCGTGCCGGTGCCGTGCGCCTCGACCAGGCCGACCTCCGCGGGCGACACGCCCGCGGCCGCGTACGCGCGATCGAGCGCGCGAACCTGGCCATCCTTGCGCGGCGCCGTCAGCCCGAGGCTCTTGCCGTCGCTCGCGCCGGCCACGCCCTTGATGACGGCGTAGATGCGATCCCCGTCGCGCTCGGCGTCGGCGAGCCGCTTCAGCACGACGCACGCGACGCCCTCGCCGAGCACGATGCCGTCGGCGTGCGCGTCGAACGTGTGGCACTGGCCGGTCGGCGACAGCGCGTGCACGCTCGAGAACATCAGGTAGTCGTTGATGCTGTTGTGCAGGTCGGCGCCGCCGCACAGCACCATGTCGGAGCTGCCGCTGACGAGCTCCTTGCACGCCAGGTCGACGGCGGCGAGCGACGCGGCGCACGCGGCATCGACCGTGTAGTTCACGCCGCCGAGGTCGAGCCGGTTCGCGATGCGACCCGCGATCACGTTCGCGAGCACGCCGGGGAACGAATCCTCCGACAACGTCGGCAGCGACTCGTCGAGGTGATCCGGCAGCGAGCCGACGTAGTGCGGGAACATCGCGCGGAAGTTGTAGGCGCTCGACAGATCGGTGCCGGCCTCGGCGCCGAAGATGACCGCGCAGCGATCGCGCACGAACGGGCGGTCGATGTAATTCGCGTCGGCGAGCGCGCGCCGCGCGATCTCGAGCGACAGCAGCTGCACCGGCTCGATCGCGGTCAGCGACTTCGGCGGAATGCCGTACGCGAGCGGATCGAACGGGATGTCGTCGAGGAAGCCGCCCCACTTGCACGGCGTCTTCCTGCCGGCGAGCTCGCCGGTCGCGGCGGGGTCGTAATACGTCGCGACGTCCCAGCGCTCGGGCGGCACCTCGCGCACGCTGTTCTTGCCGGCGACGATGTTCGCCCAGAACGTCTCGGTGTCGGGCGCGCCCGGGAACATCGCCGCGACGCCGACGATCGCGACGTCGGTGCCGCGCGCGTGATCGTCTTCGCTCCACGAGCTCGCCGCGAGCTCGGCGACGCGCGCCGCGCCGTCCTCGCTGACCTGGCGATGCAGCTCCGCGCAGGTGATCGTCTCGCGGCGCAGCGCCGCGACCTGGCCGATCATGTACATGCCGGTGCGCTGCTGCTCGACTTCATCGACCGGAAGGATGCTCGCGCCCTCGCGCTTCAGGCCCTTCGCCGCGATGCGCAGCCGGCCGAGGTTCAGCTGCTCGAGCTGCGCCCACATCTCCTTCGTGCCGACGCCTTCGGCCTCGAGCCGCGCCTTCTCGCGCGCGAACGCGGCCGCGTAGTCGGTATCCGCGCAGCGCGTCGCGTGGCCGGGCGAGGTCTCGAGCAGGACGGTGCGATCGCACGCGATCGCCGCATCCTGGAAGCCCGGCTGGATCGCGCCGGCCGCGACCGCCTCGTGCGTGAACAAGTACGCCGTGCCCATCAGCACGCCGATCTTCGCGCCGCGCGCGGCGAGCGGCGCCGCCATCGCGGCGACCATCGCCGCCGAGCGCGCGTCGTGGATGCCGCCGGCGAACAGCACGTGCAGCTCGGTCGGCTTCTCGAACGCGAGCAGCCGCGCGAGCTGCGCCTCCCACAGCGCGAAGCTCGTGCGCGGCCCGACGTGGCCGCCGCACTCGCTGCCCTCGAACACGAACTTGCGCGCGCCGTCCTTCAGGAACATGTCGAGCAGGCCGGGCGACGGCACGTGCAGGTAGCACTGCGTGCCCTGCTTCTCGAGCGGGCTCGCCTGCGACGGCCGGCCGCCGGCGATCAGCGCGATCGGCGGCGCGATCTCGCGCAGCACCTCGAGCTGCGCCTCGCGTACCTCCTGCGGCACGAACCCGAGGATACCGACGCCCCACGGCAGATCGCCGAGCAGCGATTGCGTCTCGACGAGCAGCTCGCGCACCTCGGGGCCGCTCATCAGCGTCAGCGCGAGAAACGGCAGGCCGCCGGCGCGCGCGACTGCCTCGGCGAACCGCGCGCGATCCGACACGCGCGACATCGGGCCCTGCGCGATCGGATACTTCAGGCCGTGCGCGGCGGCGAGCGGCGCGCCGGGCGCGAGCGGCTGCAGCTGGTCGGCGAGCGCGAGGTGTGTCGCGACCGCCGCACGGAGGCCGCGCACGAGCTTGGCGACCGTCGGATGCGCGCGCGCGAGCGGCTTCGCGATCGCGCCGTCCTGGCCGATCGGCAGGCCCTTCGCGGCGCCTTCGCGCACGAGCACGCGCGCGCCGTCGACGATCGCGGTCTCGCTGCCGTCCATCGCGGCGATCGCCTGCTGGATCGCGGCCGGCAACGCACACTCGCGAACGAGCGCGAGCTGGATATCGAGCACGAGGCCGGCCGCGCCGCCCGCGATGCATGCTGCCGCGGTGTGCTCGCCGATGCCGCCCTGCGCCCACACCGGCACGTCGAGCGCCGCGGCGAGCCGCTGCACGAGCACGAACGTGGTCTCGTCGCCGATGCGGCCGCCGGTCTCGCAGCCCTTCGCGATCACGCCGGCCGCGCCGGCCGCGATCGCGGCGCGCGCCTCGTCCAGCGACGTCACCTGCGCGAGCACCCGGCGGCCCGCGAACTTCGCGGCGAGCGCCGCACCGTCGACGATCACCGTCGTGACGGCGCGCGGTAGCTCGACGGGAAGGTCGTGCGTGACGCGCACGCCGAATTCCTTGGCGGCGCCGGCCAATGCGCGCAGCGCGTGTTCGGCCGAATCGCGATCAGCTCCTAGATCGAGGACACCCAGCGCGCCTGCACGACATGCCGCGGCGACCAGGCCCGCATCCGGGCGCTGGAGTGGGCTGAGGCAGATGACCCCGAACGCCGACATACAACGTTTCGCGAGGCTAACAAACCGCCTGTGAACAAAGCGAGAGGGATTCGGATCACAAATACCTAAAACCGCTTACATGTACGACTCTTGCGCAAACACCGCGAAGCTGCGCGCGAAGCGCACCGCCGGCGGTAATGTCCTTCACAAGCGCTACATGAAGTTCGCCATCGATCATGTATTTGCGGGGGTTTCCTGCCCCGCATACGAAGCGCTGTACTTCGACGAGTCATTTAACAGCGACGTGTCACGCGCGCTGTGCATGGGACGGACCCTGCTGCGCCTCGATCGCGGTGCCGACCAGATCGTCCGCCACGTCGGGTTCGAGCCGGCGCGCGCGGCCGGCGCGGCGATCGATCAGGCGTACGGCGCGTCGCGCGCGAGCTTTGTCGAGGAGCTCGTCTACGACGTGCGCGCGCGGCGCGGCGAATGGCGCACGATCCCGAATCGCTTCGCCGAACGCGTGAAGACCACGGGCACGATCGAATTCATCGACGAGCGCGGCGGCACGCGGCGCGTCGTGCGCGGCGTGGTGCGGGTGTCGCTGTTCGGGTTCGGCGGGATCGTCGAGCGCATGATCGTCGGCGAGATCGAGAAGAATTACGCCGCGACGACCGAGCTCACGAACGCCTACCTGGCGAAGTCGCGCTGAACACGGCCATCTCGTCCGCCCCCGCGATCGCGCACGCGCTCGCGAAGCCCGCGGCGCGCAGCTCCGCGATCACGTCGTCGCGCGTCGCGAGATCGCGCTCGATCGTCGCGCCGCCGGTGGCGCGCTTCATCGCCGCGGCGAGCACGCGGCCGGCGAGCCCGGGAGACGGCTCCTCGCGCGCCGGCACGAGGTCGAACACGAAACGCACGCCGGGGCATGCCGCGAGCCTCGCGGCGAGCGCGCGCCGCGCGGCCGGCGGCAAGTACATGCACAGCCCCTCGGCGATCACGAGCGTGCCGGGCGGCGCGAGCGGTTCGAGCTCGAGCGCGGTGGCATCGCCGGCGACGAGCTGGAGGCGCTCGAGCACCGCACGGCCTTCCGGCGTGCGCCCGAGCAGCTCGCGCTTCTTCGCGATCATTGCAAGCGTGTCGATCTCGATGTACTCGGCGCGTGCGCACAGCTCCGCGCCGCGCGGCGACAGGCCGGCCGCGAGCTCGACGACGCGCGCCGCCTCCCGCGCCGCGGCATCGATCGTGCGATGGCGGGCGAGCAACGCATCGCGGAGCGGGGGCTTGCGTCGCGCGAACGCGAGCGCGGCATTCGTGACGGCGAACACGCGATCGGCGTCGCGCGACGCGAGCAGCTCGGCGCCGGGGAGCTTGGCCCAGGTCCACACGCCCGACGTGTAGAGCGCGGTGATCGCGAGATCGGCCACGTGCAAACTCTAACCGGTTATGCTCGAAAGCGATGCGAGTCGCCGCGATCGCGAGCCTGCTGTGCGCGGCTGGCTGCCGCCAGTTGCTGGGGCTCGACTCGCCGGATCTCGGCAGCGGCAGCAACCAGCCCGATGCACGGGCGACCGATGCGTCGGGTGACGGCGCTCCGCTCCGCGACGCGACGCCGAGCGCGGCCACGTTCGTCGGCGGCGCGACCGCCAACGGCAACGCGATGGTGACCGCGATGCTGCCCGGCGAGGGCGCCGGCGACGTGCTGGTCATCGGCGTGGCGTGGGCAGGCACCGCGACGGTGACGCTGTCCGATACCGACGGTAACACGTACGTCGCGATCGATCAGGTCGGGACCTCCGATCCGTTCACGCTCCGGGTGTTCTCCGCGAACATCTCCTCCGTGACCTCGACCAACACGATCACCGCGCAGCTGAGCGGCAACGATGCGCTGGCGATCGTCATCGCCGACTATCGTGGGCTCGCCGGCGCTGTACCGCTCGACGGCTTCATCGGGACCACCGGCGCGGGGACGCCCGTGACCAGCTCGTCGCTGACGACGACGAACGCGAACGACATCCTGACCGCGATCGGCGTGTCGGCCAGCCCGATGGGTGCGGCCGCGCCGTTCACCAGCCGCGAACGCTCGCCGCTGGGCGAAGTGCTGCTCGAAGATCTCGCGGTCACGACGGCCGGGAGTTATCAGGCGAGCGAGACCCAGTCCGGATCCGGCAACTGGATGATGGAGCTCGTCGCGCTGCGCGTCGCGCCCTGAGCGCTATCCTGCGCGCATGACGGCCAAGCTCTCCGATTCGCAGATCACGACCGAGCTCGCACAAACCACCGGCTGGACGCGCGCCGGCGACAAGCTGCAGCGCACGTTCGAGTTCCGCGACTTCGTCGCCGCGTTCGGGTTCATGGCGAGCGCGGCGCTCGTCGCCGAACGCCTGAACCACCATCCCGAGTGGTTCAACGTCTACAAGACCGTGCGCGTCGAGCTCGCGACGCACGACGCCGGCGGCATCACCGCGCTCGACTTCGAGCTCGCGCGCGCGATGAACGCGATCGCGGGTAAGTAATCGACTGACTGGCGCGCGCATTGCACAGGTTCCAGTACGTGGAACCTGCACGCGCATCTCGTCCTCTCGGAGCACCGGGGTGGTTGGTCGTGGTGCCGCTCTTGGTGCTGGTGACCTGGATTCTCGTCGAGGCGCTGATCGGACACTGAGATGCGCAAGCTAGCCGAGCTCAACAAGCCCAAGCTGATCGACCTTCTCGGCGAGCGGCTCGCGTTCGAGCACGCCAGCGTCGAGCTGTACGACGCGTTGATCGGCAAGCTCGAGACCAGCAACGATGACCGCGCGCTGATCTTGCTCGACGAGCTGCGCGTGCAGCGCGACGAGGAGCGCGAGCACGAGGACTGGCTCGCGGACCAGATGCAGCTGCTCGGCGCCGATCCGCGCGTGCCGACCGAGCTCGCCGAGCTCGCGCGGCGCGAGACGCGCGGCATCGAGGAGGTGATCCTCGAGGACGATCACGAGCTCTCGCACTTGCTCCACGCGCTGCTCGCCGCCGAGCTGTCCGACAACGCCGGCTGGGACCTCCTGGTCGCGCTCGCCGAGGAGGCGCACGATCGCGACGCGAAGCGGCAGCTCAAGCAGCGACTGCGCGAGGAGCAAGCGCACCTCGCGTTCGTACACATCGCGCTGCGCCGGCTCGCGTTCTACAACGTGCTCGGCGAAGACGTCTGGATGCCGACGGCGCCGTGATCCGCCGGCGCGCGCGTTCGTGACTCGGCGCGGGACCGACTACACCGCGCCGGCGTGGATGAAGTGCTGCACGTGCTCGTCCTGCGACGCGCGCACCTGCGCCGGCGTGCCGTACGCCGCGATCTCGCCCTGGTACAGCATCGCGATCATGTGCGCGATGCGAAACGTCGACGCCATGTCGTGGCTGATCACGATGCTCGTGATGTCGAACTCGCGCTGCGTCTGCTCGATCATGTCGTCGACGTCGCGCGTGCGCAGCGGATCCTGGCCGGTCGTCGGCTCGTCGTAGATCATGATCTCGGGCTTCATCACGATCGCGCGCGCGAGGCCGACGCGCTTCTTCTGGCCTTCGGAGACCTCGGACGGCATGCGCCGGCGGATGTCGGCGAGCTTCAGCCGCTCGAGGATCTCGGCGACGCGCTGCCGGATCTCCGAGCCCGCGAGCTGCGTGCGCTCGCGCAGCGGAAACGCCACGTTGTCCTCGACGCTGAGCCAGTCGAGCAGCGCCGCGTGCTGGAATAGCAGGCCGAAGTGGCCGCGCACCTCGTTCAACGTGACGTCGTCCATCGGCACGATGTCCTTGCCGAACACCTTGATCTGGCCGCTCGTCGGTTTGAACAGGCCCATGATGTGCTTGATGATGACGCTCTTGCCCGAGCCCGACGCGCCGATCAGCACGGTCGTGCGCTTGGGATAGATCGGTAGGTTCACGCCGCGCAGCACGGGCTTCGTGCCGAACGTCTTGTAAATGTCGACGAGCTCGATGATCGGCTCGTCGGTGATCGGGCCTTCGGCGGGCGCCGTTGCCACGATCTCGCTGCCGCGCGCGAGCCGCGACGTGCGCGCACCCTCGACAAACGTGCGGATCTGCGGCAGCTCGCTCGCCATGAGCTCGCCGTACGTGCCGTAAAAGATGATCTGGCCGTCGTGCAGGAACGCGACGTGATCGGCGAGCCGCTTCGTGCTCGCCATGTCGTGGCTGACGATGACGCTCGTGATCTGGTACTGGCGCACCGCCAGCGCGATCATCTCGTCGACCTTCTCGATCATGATCGGGTCGAGGCCCGTCGTCGGCTCGTCGAACAGGACGACCTCGGGGTTGCTGCACAGCGCGCGTGCGAGCGCGACGCGCTTCTTCATGCCGCCCGACAATTCCGACGGCAGCAGCAGCTCGCTGCCGCCCAGGCCGAGCACCTTGATCAGCCCGTGCGCGATCGGCAGCACGTCCCGGCGCTTCATGTCGGAGTTCTCGAGCAGCGAAAACCCGACGTTCTCCTCGAGCGGCAGCGCGTCGAACAGCGCGTAGTTTTGAAACAGCATGCCCATGCGCTTGCGCAGCTCGAGCACCTCGACGGGGGTTGCCTCGGCGAGGTGTTTTCCAAACAACGTCACGCGCCCGCGGTCGGGGCTGAGAAGTCCCATCATCAACTTCAGCAGCACCGACTTGCCCGAGCCGCTGCGCCCGACGATGACGGTCGTCTTGCCGGGAACGATGCGCAGACCGAGCCCGCGCAGCACCGGTTTGTCGCCGAAGCTGATCGAAACGTCGTCGAGATCGATGACCGGCTTGGACGGATCGAGCGGCCACCGGTCCACGTCTGGTACGAGCAGGTTCTTGCGCGGTGATTCGCTCACGGACGGGTCCACTGAACAGATCTCCAGCGCGAGGTGTATGACGATTCCGTAAGAAAAAGTTAGCTCGGAACGGGCAACTTGTCAGGGACCTGTGTAAGTGTCGCGACCGCGCACATGCCTAGGACCAAAGCCTTTCTATACAGTGCTGCCTTAGTGTTTCTCGGAGCGGGATCTGCGCAGGCAGATTCGACTCCGAAATCACTCCACATGCGTCCGCGGAAGGCGACGGCGAACGCGCCTGTCCGTACCGCGCAGAACCCGCCGGATAACGGCGGTACGCCTCCGGACAACGGCGGTACGCCAACGCCGCCGCCCCCTCCGGATAACGGCGGCACGCCGCCTCCGCCTCCTCCGCCGCCCGACCAGGGCGCGGGCAGCGGCGCGCCGACCCCGCCGCCTCCTCCCCCGCCACCCGCGGGTGGTGCCGGCGCCGGCTCTGCCGCTCCTGCAGGTGCAGGTTCGGGCAGCGCTGCCGGGGGCGATCTGACCGACGAAGAGCTCGCGAAGATGGCCGAGCAAGAGGCCAAGACGCAGAGCGAGGAGGTCATCACGGTGACCGGCTCGCTCGTCGAGCGTCGCGAGCTGACGACACCGGCTCCGGTCACGGTCGTCGACCGCGAGAAGCTGCTGGCCGCTGGCGTCACGAACGTCGGCGACATGCTCCAGCAGATTCCTGCCCAGGGCAACGCGCTCAACGAGCAGAACAACAACGGCGGCGACGGCTCGACCCGCATCGATCTGCGCAGCCTCGGTACGGGCCGCACGCTGATCCTGATGAACGGCCGCCGCATGGTGGCGAGCGGCCTCGGCGCCGACGACTCGGTCGACCTCGGCACGATCCCGCTCGCGATGGTCGATCGCATCGAGGTCCTCAAGGACGGCGCCTCGGCGACGTACGGCTCGGACGCGATCTCCGGCGTGGTGAACATCATCACCCGCCAGGACTTCAACGGCACCGAGGCGACGATCTATTCGGGCACCTCGCAGCACGGTGACGGCAACAACTACGACCTCAGCTTCGTGAGTGGTCACTCGTCGAAGAAGGGCAACATCACGTTCTCGGCTGGCTACCAGCACCAGGACGCGGTGATGGCCGGCGATCGCGACTTCTCGAAGACGACCTCCGTGTACGACTTCGATGGCGCCAAGGCGGGCACGTGCGGCAAGGCGGGCCAGGCGTCGTGCGCATCGCTGTCCGGCTCGAGCGCGACGCCGACCGGCTTCATCGATCCGGATCCGACCGGCGACGGCATGACCGACATCCTCGCGGTCCCGGGCTGCAACAACAGCTACATCCCGGGCGGCCTGACGGTCGGTACACCGGCGACCGGCGCCTGCACGTTCAATCCGGCCACGAACGGCTACAAGAACTTCAACTTCGGCACGGCGACGACGTTCAACGACGATTTCAATTTCCAGCCGGCGAACTACCTGTTCACCCCGTCCGACCGCATCAACGTGTTCGGCCAGGGTCACTACGACATCACCGACAACATGCGCGCGTTCTTCGAGGGCTCGTTCAACGCGCGCCACTCGTCGCAGCAGCTCGCGCCCGAGCCGGTGTTCCTGTCGCAGTTCGGCCTCGTGATCAGCGCCGACAACATGTACAACCCGTTCGGCAACCAGGGCCAGTTCGGCGCGATGCAGCCGGGCGGTGCAGGCGTCGATATTCTCGACTACAACCGCCGCCTGAACGAGTTCGGCAACCGGTTCTTCAACCAGGACATCAACACCGGTCGGCTGGTCGTCGGGCTCGACGGCAAGCTGCCGGCGGAAGCCGGTCCGCTCAAGGACTGGAAGTGGGAGGTCTCGTACAACTACGGCCGCGTCGATTCGACGCAGGAGAGCCGTGGCGACCTGATCCTCAGCCACCTGTCGAACGCGCTCGGACCGAGCATGGTCGATCCCGCGTCGGGCTCTCCGATCTGCGTGGCCACGCCGGGTGATGCGGGCACCGCCATCCCCGGCTGCGTCCCGCTGAACGTGATCACGCCCGGCAAGGTGACGCCGGACATGATCAACTACCTGACGTTCACCGGCATCCAGTCGGGCTTCAACGAGCAGCACACCGCGACCGCGCAAGCGCACGGCAAGATCGTCGACCTGCCGAACCACGGCGACGTGTCGTTCGCGCTCGGCGCCGACTACCGGCACGAGCAGGGCGGCGTGCAGCCTGACCCGCTGACCTCGACCGGCGACACCACGGGCAACGCCCAGGCGCCGACCGAGGGCTCCTACCACGCGTTCGAAGGCTTCAGCGAGGTCTCGATCGTGCCGGTGTCGGGTCTCAACGGGGCGCAGTGGGTGCAGCTCGACGCTGCCGGCCGCGCGTACGACTACAACATCAAGGACGCGAGCGGGAACAACACCACGGGCGTGACCGGCAAGGTCGCCGCGCTGTGGAAGACGGCCGGCGGCATCTCGCTGCGCGGCACCTACGGCAACTCGTTCCGCGCGCCGAATATCTCCGACCTGTACGCAGGTCAGGTCGACGACTACGTCAATACCAACGACCCGTGCGACACCAACCCGCCGAGCGGGCCGATGCCGATCACGCCGGGAAGCACGCTGGCGAAGGAGTGCCAGAAGCAGATCAGCCCCGGAGGCAACGGCTACCTGACCTACAAGGGCAACGGCGCGCCGCAGCAGCGGTTCAAGATTGGCGGTAACCCGAGCCTGCAGCCCGAGACGGCGAACACCGTCACGGCCGGCGTCGTGTTCGAGCCGCTCAAGGGCCTCGCGTTCACGGTCGACTACTGGAGCATCAGCATCAAGAACGCGATCTCGACCCTGCCCCCGCAGGCCGTGTTCTCGAACTGCTATGCCGGCGGTATCGAAAAGTTCTGCAACCTGATCCAGCGCGATCCGACCACGCACCACATCACCACGGTGTTCGACCTCGAGACCAACGTCGGCGGTATCGATACGTCGGGTCTCGATATCGGTGGCTCGTACACGTCGAAGACGCCGTACGGCGCGGTCCGGGTCGGCGCCGACGTGACGTACCTGTTCAAGTACAACGAGGACACCGGCCAGGTCGCCCTCGACCCCAACACCGGCCTGAGCACGGGCAAGGACGTCGTCATCCACGGTCGTGACTACTACGACCTGGGCGTGCTTCCGGACCTCCGGTTCCTGGTGTTCGCGTCATGGGTGCATCCGTCGGGCTTCGGCGCGGGCGTCACGGCTCGTTACGTCGGCAGCTTCGAGGAGTGCGGTTCGGCCGACGATTGCCAGCCGCAAGGCCCCGACACCCCGCAGAACGGCGTGCACTCGATCGACCAGTACCTCACCGCTGACCTCTACATCGACTACATGCTGAAGAGCGGCGCGGGTACGACGAAGCTCACGCTCGGCGTGAACAACGTGACCGACATCGCGCCGCCGGTGATCTACGACGGCGCCGCGCTCAACGCGGACGAGTCGGCGTACGACTTCATGGGTCGTTACTTCTACGTCCGTCTGAACCACCTGTTCTAGCGCACAGGTGAAGCGCCAAACGCCCGGCGGCCGCGAGGTCACCGGGCGTTTTTGTTTTCCGGGGCCGCCGCGGCGCGGTTGAAGTCGCCGATGAACGCGACCAGCTCGGCGAGCACTTCGCGCTCGGCCGGGCGCAGGTACGGGTTCCAGATGTCGCCGAGCAGGACGACGCGAGTGGTGTCGCTGCGGTTCCAGGCCTCGTGCTCGAACGTGTCGTCGAACGCGAAGCACGCACCGCGCTGCCACTGCTGCTCGAGCACGCCGACGAGCGAGAGCGCGCAGCCGGGCGGAATCTCGAGGCCGAGGTGGAGCACGGCGCGCGTGTTGGTGACGCCGCGGTGCGGGAGGATGTGCGCGCCGGGCCG
The DNA here is from genome assembly GCA_036490935.1 of Kofleriaceae bacterium. Classification (GTDB taxonomy): domain Bacteria; phylum Myxococcota_A; class Polyangia; order Haliangiales; family Haliangiaceae; genus JABFXX01. The sequence goes on from DASXCY010000078.1 coordinate 80,672, forward strand.
CATGATCGAGAAGCACACCTCGGGGCCGTGATCGCGCACGTGATCGAGCGGCAGGCGCGCCAGCACCGACGAGGTGTGCGGGCAGGCGGCGTGGTTCGCGGCGAAGCGCTCGCCGTCGGCGAAGAAGAAGCAGGCGTCCCACGTGCCGCGCGTGAGCTTGCCGCGTTCGGCCTCGGGCACGTCGTAGTGAAACGGCTGGATGGCCGCGCCGTCGAGCACGGCGTGGGCCTCGGCGGCGATCGCGGCGGTCTCGGCCTCGTACCAGTCGGCGAACGGCAGGACATCGCGCGGGAAGACCGGATGCACCGGCAGGTCCGGGAAGTACAGGAAGCTCGGGCGCTGGCGCGCGTCGGCGAACGCGAGCGGCTCGATGCCGAGCCAGATGCCCATGCACTTGCCGACGCGCACGAGCTCGTCGTTGCCGTAACGCGCGACGTACGGCTGGATCCAGCGCGCGAACACGTCGATGCGGCCGCGCTCGGCGCGCGCCATGCCGGCTTTGACGGCGTCTCGCAGCCACGCCGGGGTCGAGTTGTCGTCGAACCAGAAGCCGCGCGCCTGCGCGGTCTTGATCGCGCGCAGGTACGCGACGACCGCGGGCATCCGGTCATCGCCACGATCGAGCGCGCGTGCGAGGTACAGCCGCGTCGTGAACGCGCCCGGCAGCTCGGCGCAGATCGCGTCGAGCTGCGCCTGCGCGGCGTCGCCGGTGGCGAGCCGATCGAGCCCCTGCGCGAGCTGCCGGTGCAGCGCCACGTCGCGCGGCCTGGCCGCGACCGCGCGCTCGAGCCGGCGCACGGCAGACGCCGCGGGCTCGGCGCCGGTCATCCGCCGTCCGAACGAAGGCACGAGCTACCGCCAAGGCGCCGCAGACGCCAAGCCGGAACGCCAAGCTGAGAGCCAGGGGCAGAGTCTGGTCTGTTCTGGCGTCTCCCTTGGCGTCTGCGGCGCCTTGGCGGTAATTCGGTCATCGCCGGGCCGGCTTGGCGCCGCCCTTGATCGCTTGCTTGCGCACGCCCGGGTGTTGCTGCGCGACCGAGCGCGCGAGCTTCTGGAGCTCGGGATGGACGCGAAACTGCGGCAACACGAACCGGCCGAGGTGATTCGGGTCGACGTCGGCGAGCGCGAGCAGCTCGGTGCGCGCTGGACCGCGCTGGTTCGCCGCGAACTTCGCGAACACCCGCGCGACGCGGATCTGGACCTCGATCTGCTCGCGATTCTCCGCCGGCAGCTCGATCGAATCGAGCAGCGCCAGCGCGTCCTTCGGCTTGCCGGTGCGCGCCCACGCCTCGGCGACGAGCGACGCCGCGAGCGGCCGCATCTTCTTGCGTTCGGGGTTGTCGAGGTTCATGTGGTCGGCGCACTTGCGCGCGTCGGCGGTGCGGCCGACCCCGAGGTAGAGCTGGGTCTCGAGCAGCGCGACGTCGTCCTGCATCGCCGCCGGGTACTTGTTGATCTCGAGCTTCGTCAGCATGACGAGCGCGGCCTTCGGATCGTCGGCGGCGAGCAGCTGCGAGCGCGCGAACAGGTTGACCGGCGAATCGGCGTCTTTCTGCGCGTTCAGCTTCGCGAGCGCCTCGCGGCGCGCCTCGGGCGATTCGATCGCGCCTTGCAACATCGACATGAGGCCGCGCTGCTTCTTCATCATGCGGAACGCCCAGATCAGCACCGCGGCGACCGCGAGCGACAGCACGCCCATGATGATCAGCAGCACGAGGCTGCCGGAGCTGATCGCGAGTGCCCATCCGGCGGCCGCGACCACCGCGATGAAGATTATGTTCTTGCGCTTGATGCCGCCCTGCTGCGCGGGGGCTTCGGGCGCGGATTCAGCCGGTTCGGCCGGTTCGGAGGTTCCCACCTACGAAACGTAGCGCCAACGCATCCGGGTTGCCTTGCCCAGCTGCAACTCCGTGTCGCCCGCCAGCTCGAAAACCCGGGCCCGGTGCTGGCCCGGAATGCGGGTCCCGTTGATGCTGCAGGTGTCGACCACGAGCAGGCGGTCTTCGATCTCGATCATCAGCGCGTGCACGCGCGACAGCGAGTGGTCGTCGGCGAGCGCCGCGCTCGCGCACCGCTCGTAGCGGCCGAGCAGCACGCCGTCGCGCAGCTCGTCATTGCCGATCTCGATCGCGCCCGTGACCCGCGGGCCCTCGATCTCGAGGATGCCGGCCGCGGCGCCGCGCGCGACCATCGGCGTGCCGGTCGCGAAGCTGCGCGAGGTGTCGTGCGGGCCCGCGGTGCTGATGATGACGCTGCGCCGCTTGCGCTCGATGATCCGCGGCATGTGCGTGAACGAGCCGTCGGGCACGCGCGCGAGCTCGTCGAAGTAGACGCGCTCGGGCAGGCAATCCCACGCGTCCTCGCCGCGCGCCGGCCAGTCGGTCGGATCGCCGAGCGGCAACAGGAACAGCGCGTGACCTGCCGCGTGCAGCAGCGCCGGGCCTTCGCACCGCAAGCCGCGCAGCGTGCGGCCTTGCTCGTCGGTGAAGCCGGTGCGCGTGCGCAGGTCGAGCAGCCGGTAGTGCACGCTCGAGTCGCGCGGGTCCCAGCTCTTGACCGGATCGACGATCACCGCGAGCTGGCGCAGCGCCATCTGATCGCTGTGCGGCAGATACAGATCCGCGTGATCGTGGCGGCCGACGATCGCGGCGACGTGGCGATCGACGCGCGCCATGAGCCGCACGATGCCCTGCGCGTGCCCGGTCGTCTCGTGCACGGCAACGATCGCGAGCCCGGGCTCGTCGATCGCGCTGCATTGCGCGGCGATCGTGCGATACGCCGACACGAACATGTCGCGCAGCGTGCGCTTCGCATCCGGCGGGCGCGGCGCGGCGAACGCGAGCGTGCACGCGTTGCCCTGCTGGCCGCGCACCTGATGCGCCCACAGATCGATTCCGACCGTCCGGTTGCGCGACGTGTCCCACGACCCCATTGCCAACACACTAGCAATTCCCGCGTGACTTGCGGTGATCGTTCGGGTAGCCGCTTCAAACTAGAGCAGGTCGGACCGACACCTACTACTGGATCACGACGGTGTTGATCGCCTGCACCTGCTCGCCCGCCGGATAGCCATAGCTCACCCAGCCCGTGCTCGTGTCCTCGCTCCCCCAGCCCCACACCCAGACGCCGAACCCGGCGGCGGAGTCCATGTGGTGCACGCCGTTGTTACAGCCGTTCTGGCCGGTCCAGTGATCGACGAGCTTCACGAACGTGATCTCGTAATTGCCGTCGTTGCCGACCGGCTGCCAGCCGGTGAGCGTTCCCGCGCACTCGAGCGTGACGTCCGCGAACGTGCCGTCCATCTGCTTGCCGCGCGTGACCGTCAGCGTCGTGAACGGGTACGTCGGATCCGTGAAGAACACGTAGTGCGAGAGGTACTGCGGCGGCGGTACGACGCGGACGAAGTCGGGATCGCCCCAGCCCCCCGTGAAGTTGGGGTCGTAGCCCATGTCGGTCGAATCGTCGTCGCCGGCACCGGTCATGTACGTGAACAGCGAGAACGGGTGATCGTCGTCCTGGCTCGACACGGTGAACGCGGCGTCGGTGCGGATCTCGGCCATGCCGCTCTGCCCGATCGTGGCCGGTCCGCCGACCGACGGCGGGTCGTAGGTGAGCTGCGTGCCGTCGACCGCGCCGTAGATGCGGAACACGCGCGGGTCGGTGCCGAACGGTTTGCGATCGCCGTGCGGCGCCGCGACGTACTGGTAGCCGAGCGCGGGCACCGGCGCGAGCATCTGCTCGCCGTGATCGCCGCAGCAGCGATCGATCGACATGATCTGGTGGCCGCCGAACTCGCCGATCGGCTTGTCGGAGGTGACCGGCGTGCCCGACAGCGGCGCGAGCTGCGTGATCTGCGCGTAGTCGCCGGCGTGCGCGATGTTCATCGTGTAAGTGGAGTTCTTCGCGCCGGCCGGCAAGCCGCCGCCCGCCGCGATGTCCGACGTCGGGCGCAACGTGACGGTGGTGTCGTCCTGCATCGCGACGAAGTCGTGCGACGGGCCCATCGGGATCGGAATCGGCGGCGCGGCGGTGTCGTACGCGCTGACCGCGACGTAGTTGGTACCCCACGCGCTCGTCGGCAGGAGCAACGACGCGCCGGTCGCCGCCGCGTTACCGCCGCCGTACGGCAGGATCTGATACGCGACCACCGGCTCGTCGGTCGTGATGTGGAACGCGTGGCCGATGCCGGTGCCGCTGAGCTGCGGGCCGGCGACCTGGATCGCGGCCGGCACCGGGCACGCGACGTTGCCCAGGCCGAACGTGTACGCGAGGAACAGGATCGCGACGCCGCCCGGCGCGATGCCGGCGTTCGCATCGAACGTGCCGTACGACAGCGACATGCCGGTGCCCTGCGGCAGCTTCGCGAACTGCGCGAGATCGATCGACTGGCCGTTCCACGCCACGGTCACGTGCACCGGCATCGCCGAGACGTTCGCGACGTAGACCGCATAGCACGCGTTTTGCGGCGGGCCGGCGGCAGCATCCATGTCGACCGCGTAGTAGTCGCAGCCCACCGAGAGCGCGTTTTGCTGCGCCGCCTCGCAGGTCGTGGGCTGCTGCGTCGTGTTGCCGGAGCCCGAACCGGATCCGCTGCCCGATCCGCTGCCCATGCCGTCGCCGTCGCGACCGCCCGGACCGCACGCCGCCGCGCAAACCAGGACCAGTGACAGCGCCCTCGTCATCATGCCCGGCACACTACTAAGCCACGTGGGTGTAACAAGTGACTGCGAATCACAGACCATCACCGGCCGGATGCGCGAATCGTGCAGCCGCGTGCACTAGCCCGCGCGGGATCTCGGTGCGGTCGCCGGGAGGCGTCGGCGCGCCGACGACCAAGGTCTTGCCGACCGTGCCAGCGTTCGGGCGCACGCCGTGCGAAGCGATGTCGGTGATCGCCACCTCGCCGTCGTTGTCGATGTGGACCTCGTCGCGCGCGTCGGCGGCGAACTCGTGTTCGGCTGTACGCGCGGCGAGCCGAAGTGGATCGAGCTCCCACTCCGCAACGCTTGGCGTTACGGCGCGCCCCCGCGCGGCCGGGGCTATCGAGGTACGATGGCGACGCTGTATGGCGACTCGAGTCGAAGGCGATGTCCAAGCACGACGCCTGGAATTCGCGACCGACACCGGGCGGCGGCTCGTGTTTCCGCACGCGCAGCTGCAGCGCGTCGACGGCGCGAGTGGCCGCGCGCAGTACGGTGCGGCCGACTGCGCGTTCGAGGCGCTCGAAGGCCGGCTCGATCGCGTGCAGTGGGAGGCCGGCTCCGCATCGCTCGGCTCGGCGTGGTTGCGCGACGACGCCGGCCGCTACGACATCGCCGTCGACCGCATCGAGCTGCCGCACGGCATCCGGCTCGTGCGCGCCCAGCGCGGGATCGAGATCCTGTCGCAGCACGCGTCGCTGTCGGAGCTGCGACTGACCGTGAAGGGGCCGTTCGCCCGCGGCCGGGCCGCGGCCGAACGGTCGATCGCCTCGGCCGGCGAGGCTGGCGCGCGCGCGAAGCCGGCGGGCCCGCCACCCACGACGCGCTCGCTGCGGCAGGAGCGGCTGCGCTTCCTCGACAGCGTGTCGGGCCGCATCTATCTCACGATCAAGGTGCAGCTCGATCTGCCCGTGCTCGGCATGCGCACGCTCGACCAGCAGCTGCGCGTGCCGATCCAGGAGGGCAGCCTCGATTATCGCGCGCTCGAGGACAGCCTCGACTGGCTCGAGGGCCGCGTGCTCGAGGTCGACCACGACATGGGCCGCCTGCGCGTGAGCTGGAAGGTGCCGATCGTCGGCGCGCCGCACGATCTCATTTCCTGGGCGCTCGACACCGACGCCGATACGCTCGCGTCGTTCGGCCGCGTGCCGCTGCGCGCGCTCGCCGATTTTCGGCTCGCCAACGGCGGCGCGAAGGCCGAGGACAAGAAGCCGCGCAAGATCGTCCAGGCGTTCACGCTCGATGCGATCGACGTCGCGCTGTCGCTGCTCGCGCCGCGCAACCTCGAGGCCGGCGGCGGCATGATCCTGTTCGGCGGCGAAGATCAGCCCGGCATCGTCGATCTCAAGGTGACCGGGGCGATCCGCGCGAAGGGCGTGGGGGCGCTGCGCGGCGCGATCGGCTCGATCGATACGACCGTGAAGGACCTGCGCGTCGGGCCGGCCACGGTTTCGGCAGACCGGCTGCACTTCGACGGGCTCGACCAGCTCGAGGTCTCGTTCGACGGCTTCCGGCCGACCGCGGTCACCGTGGTCGTGCATCGCGTGACGGCGACGAACCTCGCGCTGCAGCTCGGCCGCGATTAACTAAGGCGACGTCTCGACGACGAACAGGTACGCGAACGTGGCCGGGGTGTCGACGGTGTACAGCCCGACGGTGCCCGAGGTCGCCGAGCCGAGTGATTGCATCGCCCGGACGCTGCCGCCCGCTTCGTAGGCCTCGCAGTCCTGCTCGTCGGTCACGAGGTTCTGGGTCATCGCGATCTGCGCGCCCGCATAGGGCTCGGTCCACGGCGTCTGGGTCGTCACCGATTGGACCTGCTCGACCAGCTGCGTCGAGGACGACGTGGCGTACACGCCGCAGCCATAGGACGACGTGCCCACGACCGTGATCGCCACGGCCGACGGGATCGGCGCGCTCGACGACGGCGTGACGGTGGTCGCGACATACGGCCGGTTCAGGTTTCCCGGCAGCTCGAGCGTGGCGCTCGGCGTGCTCGAGCTGGTTTGCGTGACGCCGCCGGGGCCGACCGTCCAGGTCCCGCTCTGGGTCCAGGTCGCGATCTCGCCCGGATCGCGAAATGACGTCCAGTAGCTCCGCTTGTCCACGAGACCCGGGCGCGGATCGCACGCGTCGCCCACGCCGTCGCGGTCGCTATCGGGATCTGCCGCCGATGCGAGGTGCGGGCACAGGTCGCAGACGTCGCCGTGGCCGTCGCGGTCGTAGTCCGCTTGATCGGCATTCGCGACCGTCGGGCAGTTGTCGGCGCTATCCGGAACGCCGTCGCCGTCCTGATCGTCGTCGGTGATGGCGGCGTCGCTGCCGCCGTCGATCCCGGGACCGGCTCCGCGGGTCGGCGGGTCGAGGCCGAGGATCTGCCGGCAGCCGGCCGCCGACGCCAGCGTCGCGACCGCGATCGCCCAAACCGCCCCGCGCAGCACGTCCTCACAGTATCACGCGCCGCCGGGCCGGCCCGGACCGACCATGGCCTCGGGTCTGACCCACTCGTCGAACTGCTCGCCGGTGACGAGGCCGAGCGCGAGCGCCGCCTCGCGCAGCGTCGAGCCGTGGGCGTGCGCGTGCTTCGCGATCTGCGCCGCCTTGTCGTAGCCGATGTGCGGCGCGAGCGCGGTCACGAGCATCAAGCTGCGGCCGAGCTTGCGCGCGATCTCCGCGCGATCGGGCTCGATGCCGCGCGCGCAATGCTCCTCGAACGACGCCGACGCGTCGGCGAGCAGGCGGATCGATTGCAGCACGTCGTGCGCGATCAGCGGCTTGTACACGTTGAGCTCGAAGTTGCCCGAGGCGCCGGCGATCGTGACCGCGACGTCGTTGCCGATCACCTGTGCGCACACCATCGTCATCGCCTCGCACTGGGTCGGGTTGACCTTGCCCGGCATGATCGACGAGCCGGGCTCGTTCTCCGGGATCGCGAGCTCGCCGATGCCGCAGCGAGGCCCGCTCGCGAGCCAGCGCACGTCGTTCGCGATCTTCGTCAGCGCGCACGCGAGCGTCTTGAGCGCGCCGTGCAGCGAGACGAGCGGCTCGTGGCCGGCGAGCGCGGCGAACTTGTTGGGCGCCGAGCGCAGCGGGCGGCCGGTCAGCTCGGCGAGCTTGGCCGCGACGCGCGTCGCGTACTCGGGGTGCGTGTTCAGCCCGGTGCCGACCGCGGTGCCGCCGAGCGCGAGGTCGTGGATCGGGCCGAGCGCGCCGCGCACCACCGCGATCGCGAGATCGAGCTGCGCGACCCAGCCGGAGACCTCCTGGCCCAGCGTGAGCGGCGTCGCATCTTGCAGGTGCGTGCGGCCGATCTTGACGATGTCGGCGAACGCGCGCGCCTTGTCGTCGAGCGTCGTGCGCAGCGCCGTCGCGGCGGGCAACAGGTGCGCGTCGACGCGCGCGAGCGCCGCCAGGTGCATCGCGGTCGGGAACGCGTCGTTCGTCGATTGCGACATGTTGACGTGATCGTTCGGGTGCACCGGCTGCTTGCCGCCGCGTGGCTTGCCCGCGAGCTCGTTCGCGCGACCCGCGATGACCTCGTTGACGTTCATGTTCGTCTGCGTGCCGCTGCCGGTCTGCCACACGACCAGCGGAAACTCGCCATCGAGGTCGCCGCGGATCACCTCGTCGGCCGCGCGCACGATCAGCTCGGCGAGCTCGGGCGCCAGCACGCCAAGCTCGCGATGCACGAGCGCCGCCGCCTTCTTGATCGTCGCGAGCGCGTGAACGAGCTCGCGCGGCATGCGCTCGCCGCCGATGTGAAAGTTCAGCAGCGACCGCTGCGTCTGCGCGCCCCAGTACCGCTCCGCCTCGACCTCGACCGGGCCGAAGCTGTCGCTCTCGATCCGCTTCATGCGGAACGACTTACTACAGATCGTCTTCGGGCGGCGGCGTGGGATGCGCGGCGCGGCCGCGGAGGGCCTCGGCGCGATGGCCGGTGTCGGCGAAGTGGGCGTCGCGCTTGAGCACGGCCTCGAAGTAGTAGAGCGCCTCGCCGTCGTCGCCCATCTGCTCGTAGGTCTGGCCGATCTCGTAGTACAGCGACAGCCGCTCGCGGTCGCTCGGGTTCGCGTGCAGGCCCTGCTTGAACTGGTGGATCGCCTCGCTCGGGTTGTGCTGCTCGCGCTGGCACATGCCGAGCATCACGCGGCACTGCACTTCGCGGCCCGGCGCGCGCAGCACCTTCTCGAACGCCTTCATCGCCTCGTCGTACAGGCCCATCTCCTTGTACGCGAGCCCGAGATCGTAGTGGGTCTCGGCGTCGCCCTCGTCGACCGGCTTCTCGAGCATCACGCTCGGCTTGCGCTTGCTGCCGCCGCCGCCGTGCGCCGACACGCCGTTCGAATCCTCGTCGGGCTCGACCTCGACGTACTCGTCCGAGACCTCTTCGATCTCGTCGAGCTCGATCGCGTCGGTGCCGCCGGTGTGGTCGGACATCTCGACGACCTGTCCCGCCGCCGGCGTGTCGACCGCCACGTCCGCCGCGCTCTGCTCGAGCGCCTCGACCTCGCGCATCTTCGCGAGGATCAGCCGGTGATTGGGATGGCGCTGCAGCAGCACGCGCAGCGCGTCGAGCGCCTCGGGATACATGCCCTGGCTCGCGTAGAAATCGGCCTCGTCGAGATCGTCCTCGACGAGACTCTCGGCGCGCTCGCCGATCGGCGTCGGCGTGTCGAGCGCCTCGGTACCGGCCACCGGCGTGTTCATCACGGTCGCCTCGTACGGCGCCTGCTCGCCCGCGCTGACACCGTACGGGTCGTAGCTGCCGTCGACCTGCAGCTGATCGCGATCGAAGCGGCGCGCCTCGTCGGGATCGAACGGCATGTCGTCGGCCGACGGATCCGCGGTCGCGCCGAGCTCGGCCTCGACGTCGTGATCGATGTCCTCGGCGAGCGCCTCCTCGGCGAGCGCGTCCTCGGCGAGCGCGACCTCGTCGAGCCGCACTTCGCTGCCGGTCTGATCGTACGCCTGCACGCCCTCGTAGCCGGTGCCGTGACTGCTCCAGCCCTGCGACGGCGGACGCTCGACGAGCACGACCTCGTCGTCGAGCTCCTCGACGTTCATGTTCGCGAGCGCCTCGACCTGCTCCGACGGCACCTGGCGGGTCGACTGCGAGGGCGACGGCTCGAACTCGACGTCGAACTGCTCCTCGGATGGCCGCTGCGGCGGGCGCCCCGGCGTCGGGCTGCCGTGCGCGATCCGGCGGTTGCCGCCGATCAGCTCGTCGGGATCGAACTCGTCGATCGAATCGCGACGCTGCGCGCTCACCGGCGACTTGCCTCGCGCGAGCGGCGGCGGCGCGGAGACGAGATCGAGCTCCTCGCCATCGCCATCGATCTCGGCGATGCCGCCGCCTCCATACTCGACCTCGGCCGACACCGACGACATGCGCGCGACACGCAGCCGGAACTTGCGCGCGAGCTCGAAGGCACCGGTGTGCGTGCCGTTCATCGCGAGCAGCTCTTGCAGGTATTGCTCGGCGCGATCCGGATCGGCCGGCGCGACCAGCTCGGCGATCTTGAGCAGCTCGGCCTCGGCCTCCTCTTCGCGGCCCTGCGAGATCAGGATGTCCTTGAGCCGCTCGTGCGCCTCGACGTTCTGCTCGTCGAGCGTGAACACGCGGCGCAGGTGATCGATCGCCTTCTGATGCAGGCCGTACTTCACGTACACGTCGGTCTCGGCGAGGATCTTCGAGATCTCCTCGGCGTGACGCTCGCCCGCCGCCGACGCGCGCCGTGGATCCGGCGGCGGCTCCATGTCGGCCGAGAAATCGTCGCCGTCGTATTCGGGCAACGCGAAGTCGACGCCCGACAGCGACTCCGCATCGACGAGCGGCATCGAGCCGGTCATGCGCGTCGACGTCGGGATCGACGGCAGATCGCTGGTGATGTTGAACTTCGCGTCGCCGGTCGCCGCGCGCACCGCCGCCGGAAGCGGCGTGACCTGGCGCGGTTGGGCCGGTGGCGGCGTCGGGCGCTGCTGCTGCGCGGCCGCCGGCCCGAGGAACTGCAGCGCGTCGGCGTCGCCCGGCACGATCTCGAGGATCTTGCGGAACACCTCGCCCGCCTTGTCGCGCTGCTTGTTCTCGACGTGAATGCGCGCGAGCTCCTTGAGCACGGAGACGGTCTTCGCCTTCTGGTCGAGCGCCTGGAACGCGAGCGCGAGCAGGCCGAGCGTCTCTGCGTCGCGCGGATCGGCCTTGAAGCACGCTTGCAGCTTCTGCAGCGCGCGCCGCGGATCGTTGCGGCGCAGGTACAGGCCCGCGAGCTCGCGATGCAGCGCGTGGAGCTCGGGCTTGTGCCAGAGCAGGCGCTCGGCGACCTTGATGAAGTCGTCCTGCCGGCCCTGGCGGCGCAGCTGCTCGCACGCCTGCGTGAACTGCGTGACCGCTTCCTCGACGACGCCTTCCTTCGAGTACAGCTCGGCGAGCTTGATGCGCGTCGCGATGTTCTCGGGATCGAGCTCGACGAGCTTTTGCACGGTCTCGAGCGCTTCCTTCGTCTTGCCTTCGCGATGGAAGTGCGCCGCGACCGACTCGTAGTGCTGCATCGCATCGGACATCAGCCCGAGCCGGCGATGCAGCTCCGCGAGCTTCAGGATCACGTCGACGAGGCGCGGATCGATCTTGAGGATCTGCTTGTAGACGGCGACGGCTTTCAAATAGAAGCCCTGCTCGTCGTAGAAGCGAGCGACCTTCATATACGTATCGGTCGCGTCCTGCTTCGCGCCCTTCTTCGCATAGAGGTCGCCGATCTTGAGCCAGACCCTGACGTCCTTCGGATCCTCGTGGACGATCCGTAGGTACTCCTTCACCGCCTTGTCGATCTGATTCTTCTCGACGAACTTGCGAGCCGTATCCATGACCTTTTCTTTGTTGAAGGCCACCGGCGGCTACATCCTCCTCGTGCGATGCATCACGAGCACACGGCAGTATGCCCTGCGCATCACAGTTAGAGTACGGCTCCGGACGGCGGGTGGTCAAGGAAAAGCACGAACGAATCCCGGGCGTTACCCCAGCGACTACTCACATCGGATCACGTCAGGCGGCTGACGCGCGCTCGGCCAGCATGCGCCCGACGAACCCGGTGTCGAAGTCCCCGCGGATGAAGTCGGGGTGGTTCACGATCCGCCGCAAGAACGGGATGTTGGTGCGCGGCCCCTCGATCACCATTTCGTCGAGGCAGCGCCTGGCTCGCCGGATTGCTGCAGCCCGATCCACGTCGTGGACGATGACCTTGGCCAGCAACGAGTCGTAGTTCGGCGGGACGACGTAGCCGGCGTACACGTGCGTATCTACACGCACACCCAGGCCACCCGGAAAATGCACCGCGGTGATCTTGCCGGGCCACGGCGCGAACGTGTTCGGGTCCTCGGCGTTCACGCGCAGCTCGATCGCGTGGCCGCGCGGGCGGCGCTGCGCCTGCTCCTTCGCGTCGAACGACAGCGGCTCGCCCGCCGCGATGCGGATCTGCTCGCGCACGAGATCGAGCCCGGTCACCAGCTCGGTGACGGGGTGCTCGACCTGCAACCGCGTGTTCATCTCCATGAAGTAGAAGCTGCCGTCGGTGTCGAGCAGGTACTCCATCGTGCCGACGTTCGTGTAACCGATCGCTTCGATCGCGCGCACGGACGCGTCGAACATCTTCTGGCGCGTCGCCTCGGGCAGCGCGAGGCTCGGCGCCTCTTCGATCACCTTCTGGTGGCGACGCTGGATGGAGCACTCGCGCTCGCCGAGGTGCGTGTAGTGGCCGTGCTTGTCGCCGACGACCTGGATCTCGATGTGGCGCGGCTTCTGGCAGTACTTCTCCATGAACATCTCGGGATTGCCGAACGCCGCTTGCGCCTCGGTGCGTCCCATCGCCCACGCCTCGAGCAGCTTTTCCTTCTCCCAGACGATCTTCATGCCGCGGCCGCCACCGCCCGCGCTCGCCTTGAGGATGACGGGAAAGCCGATGCGCTCGCCGGCCTCGAGCAGCGAGACCTCGTCGTGCAGGCCGCTCGTGCCGGGCAGCATCGGCACACCGGCGTTACCCATCGCGGCGCGCGCGCGGATCTTGTCGCCCATGAGGCGCATCGCGTCGGGCGGCGGCCCGATCCACGTCAGCTTGCACTTGCGGCACACCTCGGCGAAGTCGGCGTTCTCGGACAAAAAGCCGTAACCCGGGTGCACCGCGTCGGCGCCGGTGACCTCGGCGGCCGAGATGATCATCGGCACGTTCAGGTAGCTGGCGCGCGACGGCGGCGGGCCGATGCACACCGCCTCGTCGGCGAACTTGACGTGCAGCGCGTCGGCATCGGCGGTCGAATGCACCGCGACCGACGCCATGCCCATCTCGCGCAGACAGCGGATCACCCGCAGCGCGATCTCTCCGCGATTGGCGACGAGGACTTTCTTGAACATGGCGCCGCTAGGTGGCGATCTTGAACAGCGGCTGCCCGTACTCGACGGGCGCGCCGTCCTCGACGAGGATCGCGACGACCGTGCCGGCGACATCCGCCTCGATCTCGTTCATCAGCTTCATCGCCTCGACGATGCACAGCACGGCGCCCTTTTCGATCTTCTCGTTCATCGAGACGTAATTGGGCGAGTCCGGGTTCGGCTTGCGATAGAACGTGCCGACGAACGGCGACGTCACGATGTGCGCCTTGTCGTCGACCGGCGCGGGCACGGCGGCGGGCGCGGCCGGGGCCGTCGCGTGCCCAGCCGGCGCGTGCATCGCGGGCATCGGCGCGGACATCGTCATCGGCATCGGCATGGCCATCATCGGCGCACCGCCTCGCCGGATCGTGATCGTCGTCTCCTTGGTGTCGACGATCAGCTCGTTGAGGTTGTGCGCGGCAACGATCTCCGCGAGCCCGCGCGCCGTCTCGACGAGATCCTGCCCGTCAGCGCCGTTTTCGTCCTTTTTGCCCTGCTTCGCCATGTGAGCGCCTGCAAGCTTCCACGTGCGCGAGGGCGGCGTCCAGCCCCAGGTAGTAGCTTTGTGCGCGAAAGCCGCAGATCACGCCGATGCACTTCGCCGCGGTGACCGAGTGCTCGCGGAATGCTTCGCGCGCGTGGATGTTCGACAGGTGAACTTCGACCGCCGGGATCGCGGTCGCCTCGAGCGCGTCGCGCAGCGCGAGCGACGTGTGCGTGTACGCGCCGAAGTTGACGACGAGCGCGTCGGCCCAGCCCTTCGCGGCCTGGATCAGATCGACGAGCTCGCCCTCGACGTTGGTCTGCGCGCCGCGCAGCTCGGCGGCGTGCTCGGCGGCGCGGCGCACCAGCTCGGCGTCGATCTCGGCGAGCGTGGTCGTGCCGTAGATGTGCGGCTCGCGCGTGCCGAGCAGGTTCAGATTCGGCCCGTGCAGGACCTGAATGCGGATCGGCGGCTGCTTCACAGCGCGGCGAAGAGCGCCGGCGTCGCGAGGCGCGCGAGATAACGCGCCTTGCCGAAGTTGCCTTCGGGGGCCATCGCGATCGCGACGAAGTACTGCGGCGAGATCATCCGGCAGACGAGCATCAGCCGTTGCGCCTTCACCGAGAGCTCCTCGAGGCCGCCGACCTGCAGGCTGTCGCCCGCCTTGCGCACCTGCGAGACGATGAACGAGAACTCCATCGCGACGGTGGTGACGTCCACGCGATCGCTGTGGCGCACGTAGGTCTCGACCGGGATGCCATCGAGGCCCATCACGATCGCGGCGAGCGCGCCGTCGACGTTGTCGACCACTTTCCTGAGGGTGTCAGCGAACAAAGGTTGTCCTCGGAGTACGAAGGTACTGCAAGTACGCGAGCAGGCGCTACTCGCGCGTCGACGAAATTACATGGTGGGTCCCGGGCAAATCAGGGCGCCCGTCGTCGGGTTGGTGCAGCAGTCGACCACGCCGTCCTGGAAAATATTGCAGGGGTCACCGACCCGAATCGTCGTGGTCGTGAGCGGGCACACGCCATCGTTGGACACCACGCAGTCGTTGCAGATCGTCACCGGGTACTGCCACGGCTGGGCGGTAACCCGATCGCCGCCGAGCAGGCCGTACACCGTGACCTGCGCGACGAGCTCCACTTCGACCGGTGAGCCACTGCCGAGGCCGGCGACCTTGGCGACGACCGACGAGGGGATGAGATCGAAGGTGACGTTGACCGAGCTTTGCGGCGGAACGGACGCGGAGAACAGCGCCTGGAATGCCGCTTCGTTGTCATCCAGGTCGATCGGCTGGCTACCGTTCGGGACCGAGAGCTGGACGATCGCCCCCTGGATCTCGATCGTACGCTCCAGCTCGTTGTCCGTGGTTCCGGTGATGCGACTCTGGATCAGCGGCGAGGCGAGGTAGCCGCTCGGCGAAACCGTGGAGATGACGCCGGAGGTGGTGATCGGCTGCGTCGGGTCGCCGGTGAAGGAGCACGTCACGGAGCCCTCCATCTGCGCGGTGTTGCCGAGGATGATCATCGGCTCGTCGCCCTCGTGGGCGCACGCTCCGACGGCGGCAATCACGAGGAGCGGTAGGAGGCGTCGCATGCGGAAAATCGTATCAAGGCATGCTCTCCGGGCGCAAAATTCTTTGAAGGTCGGTGACCGCGATCTCGGTGGTCTCACATGCCCCCACTCGCCGGATCGCCACGAAGCCGACGAGATTTCCGGACCGCTTCTTGTCGACCTGGATTCGGCCGAGGACGTCGTCGGTGAGGTACGGGGCGAGGTCGGCCGGCAGGCCGGTGCGGCGCAACGCCTCGACGAGCTCGGCCTCGAGCTCGGGGGCGGCCAGCCCGAGCGCCGACGACACACGGGCCGCAGCGACCAGCCCGAGGCCGACCGCCTCGCCATGGTGCAGGCCGCTGGCGGACTCGATCGCATGGCCGACGGTATGGCCGAGGTTGAGGAGGATCCGGTGGCCGCGCGTCTCGCGCTCGTCGCGGGAGACGATGGCAGCCTTGTAGGCGGCGCAGGCCCGGATGACCTCGGCCGGCGGGAGGCCGGTGGCGCAGTCGCCGACCGCGCGCCACAGGTCGGGGCCGTCGAGCAGCGCGTACTTCCAGAGCTCGCCGAAGCCGGCGCGCCGCTCGCGCTCTGGAAGCGTGGTCAGGCGCAGCAGATTGCAGATCACGCGCAGCGGCTGATGAAACGAGCCCACCAGGTTCTTGCCAGCCGGCAGGTCGATCGCGGTCTTGCCGCCGATCGCGGAGTCGGTCATCGCGACCAGCGTGGTCGGCTCGTGGACGATCGCGATGCCGCGGAACAGCGTGGCCGCGACGAAGCCGGCGAGATCGCCGACGACGCCGCCGCCGAACGCGCGGATCACGGTCGTGCGATCGGCTCCGCGGCGGATCAGCTCGTTGCACAGGTGCTCGTAGGTCGCGAACGATTTGCTGGCCTCGCCGGGCTCGATCTCGATGACCTCGTCTGGCGACGCGTGGTACCGCGCGACGTTGCGATCGGTGATCGTGATGAGCCGCTTCGCAACCACGCCCGCGAGGCCAGCGGCATCGGAGATCTCGATCGGATAGGTGCGCTCGCCGAGCTCGACGACGATGTCGTCATCCTTCGCGAACCGCTCGACGATCGCGACCCGGCGCGCGACGTCTTCGATCGTGCGACCGGTCGTATCGACGACCGCATGTGCGCGCCGATAGATCGGCGCTCGCACCTTCGCGAGCTCGTCCGAGCTCGCGAGCAGCGGCCGCGTGGGACCACCTGCGGCGCGCTTCCTCGCATCCGCGACCTCGACGCCGAGCGCGACGACCGCGCCGGATCGCATCATCTTCACGAGGTTGTCGCCGTAGGCCGCGGCACCGCCGCCGGTCGCGACGATCGGATCGCCGCCCGCCGCGATCACCTGCGCGAGCGCCGCCGCCTCGCGCCGCCGGAACTCTGGCTCGTCGCGCCCGACCAGGGTGACATCGAGCTCGTCGTCGAGATCGACGAAGCGCCGGCCGGTTTGCGCGGCGAGCGCGCGGCCCACCGACGTCTTGCCGGCGGCCATGAAGCCGATCAGGAACAGCGGGCGGTCCGCCACGCGGTCAGTCTACTGCGTGCAGGTCAGCGATGCCTTGTTCGTGATCTTCGGGGTGATGAACACCAGCACCTCGGTGCGGTTGTCGTTCTCGCGCCGGTTCTTGAACAGCCAGCCGATGAACGGCAGGTCGCCGAAGAACGGCACCTTCTTGTACGCGAGGCCGCTGTTGCGCGTGTAGATGCCGCCGAGCACCGACGTCTCGCCGTCGGCGACGAGCATCGTCGTGTGCGCTTCCTTGCGAACGATCGTGGGATCGCCACGCGCGCCGACGTTCACGAAGTCGGGCTCGTTCTTCGAGACGTCGAGCGTCATCGCGATCTGGCAGTCGCGCAGCGACACGTAGGGCGTCACGGTGAGCTTCAAGTCGGCCTGCACGAACTGCGTCTGGGTACCGGCCGCCGACACGACCGAGATCGGAATCGACACGCCCTGCCGGATCTCGGCCTGCTTGTTGTTGAGCACGGTGATCTTCGGCGCCGAGATGATGCGCACCGTGCCGACGTCTTCGAGCGCCGACAGGCGCAGGTTGATGTTCAGGTTGCTCGCGACCGAGCCGAGCGACATGCCGATCGCGCCGCCTTCGCCCGAGCCCGTCGCGGCCGGGATGTTGACCGCGAAGTCCGACGGCAGCGACACGCCGAAATTCTTCGTCGCGTTGTCCTCGTTCGCGCCACTGATCCCGACCGACGACGGGAAGATGAGGCCGGTCGCATTGCCGCCCGCGGCGCCCGACAGCGCGTTACCGCCCCACTGCACGCCGATCTCGCGCACGTAGTCGGAGTTCGCTTCGACGATGCGCGCCTCGATGGTGATCTGTGGTGTCTGCGTGTCGAGCTGCAGCGCGAGCCGCGCGATCTGCTCGCGGTTGCCGCCGACGTCGGTGACGATCAGCGCGTTCGTGCGCTCTTCGACCTGGATGTGGCCGTGCGGCGACAGCATCGTCTCGAGCTTCGGCTTGAGCTCCGTGGCCGACGCGTAGTTGAGCCGGATGATCTCGGGCTTGGGCGCCTCGGCCTCCTGCGCGGCCTTGCGGCGCGCGGCCTCTTGCTCGTCCTCGGCGTCGAGGTCCTTGCGCGTCGCGATGCGATAGATGTTGCCTTCGCGGCGGTACCACAGCCCGTGCGACGCGAGGATCTCGTCGAGCGCCTGGTCCCACGGCACGCGCTTCAGGCGCACGGTGACCTTCGCCTCGATCGTGTCGGGGACGATCAGGTTGACGTGGCCGGTGTCGGCGATGACGCGCAGCAGGTCGTGCAGCGGCGCGTCCTTGAAGTCGAGATCGACGGTGGCACCGTGATAGATGCGGCGCCGGCCGGGCGTCGGCCCGACCTGCGAGATCGATTCCTGCGCGATCGGGGTCGACGTCGCGCCGAATCCGCCGATCACCGGCGCCGGGACGTCCGTCGTGTGCGCGACGTGGCTGCCGGCGAACTTCCAGTGCACCGCGGTGCCATCGCGCTCGACCGTCGACGTCGCGGCCTGCGAGAGCTCGACGACGAGGCGCACGCGATCCGGGTTACGGCGGTCGCGGAACGACGACACGCTGCGCACCGGGCTGCCGAACTTGCTGACATCGAGCGTGCGCTCGAGCTTCGCGCCGAGCGCGGCGTGATCGACGATCAGCTCGACATGATCCGCGGTGACCTCACCGAGGTGCACGTCGGGGCTGCCGGTGACGGCGAGATCGACCTGCGCCGCGCCCTGGTCGCCGCGGAATCGAATGTCGCTGACCTGCGCCTTCGGCGAATCGGCGAATTTCGGCGTCACCGGCTTCGGCACATCGGCGACCCTGATCGGCGCCGGCTTGGCTCCGGAGCCCCGAGGCGCGAGGCCCGGGCCCGGCTTGTCGCCCGAGGCCTGCTTCGCGTCCGCGACCTGCTTCTTCAGCGTCGACAGCGCACGCTCCTCGTCCTCGCGCTGCTGTGCGAGCTTCGTGCGGCGCGCGTCTTCGCGATCGGCGGCGTCCTTGGCCTGCGCGGCCGCGGTCTCGAGCCGGCCGACCTCGGCCTGCTGCGATGCGACCGCCTTGCGGCGCTCGGCGAGTGCGGTCTCGGCGTGCTTGCGATCGTCGGCGAGCCGCGCCGCCTCGGCACGCGCGGTCGCGAGCTCGTCCTCGCCCGCCTTGCGCGCCTTCGCGGCTGCGATCTCGGCCTGTGCCTTCGCTTCCGCGCGCGTGCGGGCGTCGAGCTCGGCCGCGGCCTTCTCGGCGGCGGCGCGGCGTGCAGTCAGCTCGGCGAGGCTCGACTCGGCGTCGGTCTTCGTGGTCTCGGCCGCATGGGTCGCGGCTTCGGCCACCGCACGCTGTTTGTCGGCGGCGGCACGTGCGGTCTCGGCCGCGCTCGCGGCACGCTCGGCTTCGCTGCGCTTCTTCGCAGCCTCGGCGACCGCGGCTTCCGCTTCACCGCGGCGGCGCACGGCGTCGCTCGCCGCCGCTTCCGCGTCACTGCGCCTGCGCGCGGCGTCGGTAGCGGCGGCTTCGGTCGCCGCGCGCTGCTGCTCGACGGTCGCGAGCGTCGTCTTCGTCTGATCGAGGTCGCGCTTCGCCGCCTGAGCCGCCTGCTCCGCCGCGATCCGGCGCGTCTCGGCATCCGCAGTCGCACGCTTGGCCGCCGCGAGCCGGTCGTCCGCGGCGCGTGCCTCGTCGGCGAGCTTCGCGCGATCCGACGCCGCCGCCCGATCGCGCGCGTCCTGCGCGTGCTTCGCTTCGGTGGCCGCGAGCTCGCGCTCGTGGATCGCCTTGGCCTCGGCATCGCGCGCGGTCTCTTCGCGCGCCTCGGCCGCCGCGTGCGTCGCGCGCGCCTGGTCCTCGAGCGCCTGCGCGTTCGCGGTCTTCGCGTCGATCGCCGCGAGCTGGTGCTTCGCGTCGGTCATCAGCTTCGCGGCTTTCGCGAGCTCGGCATCGGCATCGGCTTTCGACCGCGCGGCATCCGCCTTCGCGTGCTCGGCTTCGACGCGCGCGTTGGTCGCCGCCAGTTTCTCGCGCGCGACATCGGCCTTCGCGGCCTCGGCCTCGGCGCGGGTCAGCTCGGACCGCTTGACGAGGTCGCGCTTCTCGGCATCGAGCTCGTTCTGCTTGGTCGTCAGCTCGTCGCGCTGCGAGGCCAGCTGGGTGCGTTGCGTCGCCAGCTCGGTCTGCTTCGTCGCGAGGTCGCGCTGCTTCGCGTCGAGCTCCGCCTGCTTCGCATCGACGTCGCGCTTGGCCGTGACCGCCTCGGCGCTCTTCGCGTCGGCATCGCGCCGCGCGCGCTCCGCGTCTTGCCTCGCAGCATCGGCCTGAGCGAGCACGCGTGCCGCGTCCTGCTTCGCGCGATCGGCATCGCTATGGCTTTGCGCCGAGAGCTTCGCGGCGTCGCGCTTGGCCGCGTCGGCCTCGGCGGTCTTCGCGTCGGCTTCGCGCCGCGCGCGCTCCGCATCTTGCTTCGCGAGCTCGGCCTGCTTCTGCAGGCGCGTCATCTCGGCTTGCGTCCGCGCGAGCTCGTCGCGCGCCTTCTGCGTCTCGGCCGCCGCATCGCGCTGGGCGGCGTGCAACCGATCCAGCTCGCCCTGCGCGGCCTGCGCTTGCTCGCTCGCCTTCGCCGCATCCGACTTCGCGCGCGCCGCCTCGGCCTGCGCCTTCGCGGTCGTCGCCTTCGCGCGCTCGAGATCCGCCGAGCTCGCCGCCGACTTCGCCTGCGCCGCGCGAGCCTCGTCCGCCGCGTGCTGCGCCGCCTCGGCACGCGCCGCCTGGTCGGCCGCGACCTGGCGCAGCCGCTCGGCCTCGCCCTGTGCCTGGGCCACCTGCGCCTTGGCCGCCGCGCTCGCCTTCTCCGCCTCGGCGCGCGCCGCCTCGGCCGTGCGCGCCTGCTGCTGCGCCTGCTCGAGCTCCTCGGGGCTCGCCGTCTTCGGCGCCGGATCGCGTGGCATCACCATCACGATCAGCTCGTTGCCATCGGTCTTGACGTCGTATCGGCCCGGCCGCGCGAGCGTGACGATCACGCGCACCGCGTTGTCGTCGAGTTGCTGCGCCGCGATCGTCGACACCGCCCACGTGCTCGGCGTGAGCACCGCGGCGCTATCGTGGCCGCGCAGCGCGTCCCCGAGGCGCGCTTGCGGCAGATCGACGACGACACGCGGCGGCCGATCGAGCTTGTAGACCGTGAACGTCGGCGTCTGCGCGCCGCGTACGTGGACGCGCGTGATGCCGCTGTCCTCGTCGAACGTCACCGCGCGCACCTCGTTCTTCCCGTCGGCGCGCGCTGGTGGCGACGCGCCGATTGCGGCGAGCACGAGAGCGACGACCTGGATCCGCGGGGAGATCATCATGGCGACTAAAAAAAATTGTCGCCCGGCGATCCGATGGATCCAAATTTTCGCTCAGCGCGGCGGCTGGACCTGCAGCGTGGCCGGGACCGGAACCGGCGGCGGAGGCGCCACCTGCGGTCCATTCGGCTGCTGGTCCTCGAGCACGGGCGCCGATTCGACGGTCGGCAGGCCGTCCGGGTACAGACATACGGGCGGCACCTCGCGCGTCGCGACTTTCGGCCCCTTTTCGGGCTGGTCGGGCGCGACCTGGAAGTACACGCATGCGGTCAAGTCGTGCATCACGATGTCGGCGACGACGGCCTTCTCCTTGCCGACGCAATCGCCGCGCCGGATGAACTCGCCGACGTTGCGCGAGTTCAACATCACGGCGGTCTTCGTCGTGCCTTGGCCGACGAGCCCGACCAGCCGCAGGTCCTGGTAGCTGTAGTTCGTCGCGCGCAGCTGGTCCGGTCGCTTGCACGGCCCGAGCGGCTCCTTCGTGGCCTCGGCCGGCTTGCCGAGGTCGGCCCGCACGATCACGAACGACTGGAACGGATCGCGTGACTGCTCGGCGACGAAGTCGCGATCCTTGAACTCGTGGCGGATGCCGTCGCGCTCCTGGCACGGTTCACAGCTGAACTTCGGCAGCGTGTTCGGCGGTGCATTCGCCGGCACCGCGTCGGCGATGCAGTACAGCCCCGGAT
Organism: Kofleriaceae bacterium; assembly: GCA_036490935.1. GTDB lineage: Bacteria > Myxococcota_A > Polyangia > Haliangiales > Haliangiaceae > JABFXX01. The sequence goes on from DASXCY010000078.1 coordinate 102,351, forward strand.
CGCATGTCGACGCCTCGGGCTTGCACTCGGCGCCGGTCGCCTTGTCGGGCGCCGCGCACACGACCTTGTCTTCGGCGTGCGCGCGCACCGCGAGCTTGTCCTTATCGTCTTTCTTTGCCGCGCCGCCGGGCTTGGCCGCACCGGCGCCACCGGCCGCACGCGGCGGTGGAGTCGGCGCATCGTCGCCGCAAGCCGTGGCGGCCAGCAGCGCGGCGATCGCGAGCGCGCGAATCACATGCCCCCCTTGAGCTTGGCACTGCCGCTGCCGTCACTGCCGGTCTCGGCCGGATTGCCCGGCGCGTTGCGCGTGCGCTTTTCGTCCTTGTCCATCGCGTCCTCGGCGCGCGCCTTCGCACCCGCGGGGGTGTCGGCGGGCGGCATCGTCTTCGTCGCGGGCCTGCCGGTCGGCGACGCGGCGGGTGCCTGCGCTCGCTCGGGCGCAGCCGGGGGCATCTCCTCGCGATACGTCGTCGCCGTGAACTTCGCGTGCAGCACGAGCTCGTGATTGACGACCTGCGGATCGTTGAGCGCGAGGTTGTCGATCGACACGATGCGCTCGTGATCGCCGTCGTCGCCCTCGGCCGCGGGCGCACCTGCCTTGCGCTTGTGATACGTGAGCGACGCGAAGAACTTCTTGATCTGCATGAACGTGCCGGTGATCTCGAACTCGACCGGCACGCGGATGAACGACTCGACCTTCGCCTCGGCTCTGCGCTCGGTGCTCTTCACCTCGACACCCGACTCGAGCACCTTGCGGTTCAGCGTCTCGAAGAACGCCGGCAGCTCGGCCTCGGTCGGCAGCGCGCTCTCCTGCGCATCGAGCGTGTGGCGCAGCTTCGTCATCCCGGTCTTCAGCTGCTCGTACTTCGGGATGTCGGACTCGAGCTTCCCGCTCATCACGAGCTTCGACGTGTGATCGCTTTCGGCTGCCTCGACCTCGCGCGAGAGCGACTTCCACACCATCTGGTAGTAGATGAGCGCGATCACCGCGCCGGCGATGGCGAACACCATGACCTTGCGCTGCGTCGGCATGCGCGCGAAGTCGGCCAGGCCCGCCATCAGTAGGCCACCTTTCCGGTGAGCGTGAACTTGAAGTAGCTGACGCCGCTGTCCTTGTCGCTCACGCGTTCCTGATGCGCGGGCGAGACGTCGGCGAAGAACACCGACGCGTCGAGCCGCTTCGCGAACTGCGTGACGTCGACCTCGGCCTGCGCACCGCCTTCGATCGTGAAGTCGCCGTTCTTGTCGGCGTACGAGAGCAGCCACACGTGGCTCGGATCCCACGTCTGGTCGAAGCGCTTGTTGATATCGCCGCCGACGCCCGTCTTGCGCGTCATGTCCGCGGTCATCGTCGGCAGGTGGTTGAGCGTCAGGATCTCGCCGAGCTCGTGCAGCACGTTCGCGGGCACGACGCGCGCGGCCATCAAGCGGTTGATCGCCTGCTCGCGCTCGCTCGCGGCGTCGAACGCGGTCTTGAGCTGTTCGTAGCCCTTGAGCTTGTCCTGCTTGTGCCGGATCTGCTCGCCGAGCTGGTTGTTGGACTCCTTGAGATCGTGCAGGTGCGACCGCTTCGGCTGATCGAGCGCGAAGAACACGACGAGCGCGAAGCCCGCGATCGCAGCGATCCCGACGATCAAGTCGCGCGAGCCGGGCTCGTTCGCCGAGACGCGTAGCTTCGCGCGCTTTTGCGGGATGAGATTGATTTTGATCATCGACTACACCCGGGCATTCGTTCGCTCATTTGTCGCCGCCTGCGCGCATCGCGAGCCCGACGCCGACGAGCGCCTCGGGTGAATGCGCGGCCAGGTACATCCGGTCGAGGGCGGGATCGATCTCGATGCGCTTCCACGCATCGGCGACCTCGAGCGGGAGCCGCGACCGGCGCTCGACCGCGCGGTGCAGCGACGTGACCTTCGCGCTGCCGCCCGCGAGCACGATGCGCGTGACGTTCGCGTCGGCGGTCGTCGCGAGGAAGAAGTCGAGCGAGCGCTGGAACTCGCCGGCCATCACCTCGGACACGCCTTCCATCGTGTGCAGCACTTCCTGCGGCACGACGCCGTCCTCGGTTTGCGTGCCGCCGACCTTGTAGGCCTCGGCCTCGTCGGCCGCGATGCCCATCTGCTTCTGGATCTCTTCGGTGTACGCGTTGCCGCCGATCGTGACGTCGCGCGTGAACAGCGACACGCCGGCGCGCACGATGTTGATGTTCGAGATCGCGGCGCCGATGTTGATGATGACGATCGTCTCGCGCGGATCGAGCGTGTAGTTCGCCTCGAAGCCGTTCTGCCCGGCGAACGCGGCGACGTCGACGACCTGCGGCGCGAGGCTCGCGTCGCGCACCACCTGGACGTAATCGGAGACGACTTCCTTCTTCGCCGCGACGAGCAGCAACTCGGTCTGACCGCTCGCGGTCTGCGGATTCGTGACGTGATAGTCGATCTCGACGTCATCGCGGCCGAACGGGATGTGATGCTCGGCTTCGTTGCGAATGTTCGCGGCGAGCTCGTCGGGCCGCATCATCGGCACCGCGATCTTCTTGATGATCACGGAGTGGCCGGCGATCGCGATCGCGACTTCTTTCTGGCGCAGCTTGAGCCGGCTCCACAGCTCGCGGATCGCGGTCGTGACCGAGCCTTGATCCATGATCGTTCCGTCGACGATCGTCTGCGGTACGAGCGGCTGCATGCCGAACGCTTGCAGCGACCAGCCCGCACCTTTTTTGCGGAGCTGCACGGCCTTCACGCTGGAAGAGCCGATATCGAGCCCGATGCACTGTTTGGCCATGGAACCCCTGCGGAGGGAAATTTTGTCATGCTCCGCGCAGATCTCCAAAAACCGTCCACTCAGCTAATTCCGTACTCCTTCATCTTATAGAGGAGCGCGCGGTGGCTGATCTCGAGCAGCTTGGCGGCGTTGGTGCGGTTGCCCTGCGTGACGCCGAGCGCCCGCCGGATGAGCTCCTGCTCGAGCGACCGGGTCGCCTTTTTGATCGAGAGCTCGGTGTCGGCGGGGGTGGTCGGGGGCTGGAGGTGCATCACCGTTCCGAGGAATTCCGTATCGATCGCGGGACCTTCGGACAGCACCAGCGCGCGCTCGATGACGTTCTCGAGCTCGCGGACGTTGCCCGGCCACTTCTGGCGGACGAGCGCTTCGATCCCCACCTGCGACAGCTCGGCGGTGCGGCGGTGACGCGCTGCGTGGCGCACCGCGAAGTGACGCGCGAGCGCCGGGATGTCCTCGACCCGGTCGCGCAGCGGCGCGATGTGCACCGGCAGCACGTTGAGCCGGTAGTACAGGTCCTCGCGAAACCGGCCGGTGGCGACGTCGTCGGCGAGGTCGCGCAGGGTCGCGGCGACGAGGCGCACGTCGATCTTGATCGACGCGGTGTCGCCGACGCGGCGGATCTCGGACTCCTGCAGCGCACGTAGGAGCTTGGCCTGCAGCGGCAGCGGCAACTCGCCGATCTCGTCGAGAAACAGCGTGCCGCCGTCGGCGTCCTCGAACAGGCCGGCCTTGTCGCGCACCGCATCGGTGAACGCGCCGCGCACGTGGCCGAACAGCTCGCTCTCGAGCAGCGCGGCCGGAATCGCGGCGCAGTTGATCGCGACGAACCGGCGGTCGCGGCGCGGCGACGCGTCGTGGATCGCGCGCGCGACCAGCTCCTTGCCGGTGCCGCTCTCGCCGAGCACGAGCACGGTCGTGCGCACCGGCGCGACCGTGCGGATCAGCGCCTTGAGCTTCAGCATCGCCGGGCCATCGCCGACGAGCGGTGGCGGCGGCGCGAGCGCGGGTGGCGTGGGCCGCGCGGCCGACCCGACGTGACGCAGCGCCAGTGCGACCGCGAGCTCGTCGATCGGATCGGTCAGGATGTCGTGCACGCCGGCCTCGAGCAGCGACGTCGCGGTCGCGACGTCGCGCGCGCGGACGCTCGCGATCACCGGCGGCGCGCCCGGGATCCGGCACGCGGCGGCGGCGAGCTCCGAGGTCGCGAGCACGAGCTGACACGGCTCGGCCGCGAGATGGTGGCGCGCGGCGTCGAGATCGCCGGCGGCGGAGACCACGTAGCTGCGGCGATCGAGCAGCCTGTGAAGCGCCCGGCGCACTTCATCGTCGGGGCCGAGCAGCAGCACCGCGGCCACGCGACTAGCCTAGCACTTTCGTCTATGGTTGCGCCGTGCCGCCAGGACGTCCGTGGATCACTGCGAACCAGGTCACGCTGGCGCGCTTGATCCCGATGCCGGTGCTGAGCTGGCTGATCTACGTCGGCTACGAGCACCACGACACCGGCTATCTGTGGAGCGCGCTGATCGCCGGCACGCTGATCGGCTGCACCGACTGGATCGACGGCATCCTCGCCCGCAAGTACGGCCCGACCGTGCTCGGCGGCCTGCTCGATCCGATCGCCGACAAGGATCTCGTGCCGTGGTGGGCGTGCGCGCTGATGTTCACGCGCGAATTCTTCATCACGGCGCTGCGCTCGGCGTACGAGCAGCGCGCGATGACGCTGAAGACGAGCTACATCGCGAAGGCAAAGACGTGGACACAGATGCAGGGCATCGGCGTGATGCTGCTGTTCCCGCTCGTCGACGATCGCCGGATCTTGATCGGCTTGCTCGTGTTCGGCATCGCAGGGCCGATCGTGGCGATGGCCGGCCTGTGGATCGCGAAGCGGAAGCTGTGGCGCGGCGCGATCGCGATGAGCGCGTCGTTCGCGGCGATCCTCGCGGTGTTCCTGTACGACGAGGCGTACGCGCCGCGCGCGATCATGATCGGCATCGTCGCGATCACGTGGATCAGCGGCCTCGACTACATCATCGTGGGCTGGCCCAAGCTGCGCTCGCACGGCGACTTCAACCGCGCCGACGGCGTGCGCCTGCTCGGCGCGCTGACGATGCCGGTCCTGTTATTCGCGGTGCTCGTCTACACCGACGCTCCGCGCTGGACGATCTTCACGATCCTCGCCTTCGAGCTCGCGGTCGGCGGCCTCGATAACCTGCTCTCGCACCACAAAGCCGCGACGCTCGCGCTCGCGTGGGGCGGCCGCGTGCTCGGCGTCAGCGTCCTGCTCGGCGGCGCGCTGCTGCTGCCGCAATTCGCGACTCCGTTTTCCGTCGTCGCCGCCGCGATCAGCGTCGGCGGCGTCTCCGCCGAATTCTACCGGGGTCGCAGCTACTACATGGGCCTGCTGTCCTGAGTGCATCTGGTCGTCGCGCGAACGCCGCGCGGCTGTGTAGCGAGCACGATTCCAGACTCAGCCGATGACGCGATTCCGGCCCTCGCGCTTCGCGCGGTACAGATTATCGTCGGCGGTCTTGATGAACGCGGTGACGTCGACGTCCTCGCCCTCGACGCAGGCGACGCCGACCGAGACCGTCACCTCGAACTTGTCGCCTTCGTACTCGAACACCTGGTCGCCGACGAGGCGCCGCACTTGCTCGGCGAACGTGCGCGCGCCGGTCAGATCGGTCTCGGGCAGCACCGCCGCGAACTCCTCGCCGCCGTAGCGCGCGAGCAGCTCCTCGCGGCGGACGCGGCCGAGGAGCCGGCGCGACAGCTCGCGCAGGACGTAGTCGCCGGTGAGGTGGCCGTGCTTGTCGTTGATCGCCTTGAAGTGGTCGATGTCGAACATCAAGAGCGACAGCGGCCGCCGATAGCGCGCGCACCGCGCGATCTCGCGCTCGAGGAACTCGAGGAAGTAGCGCTTGTTGTGGGCGCCCGTCAGCGCGTCCACGATCGTCATCTTGTAGATCTCTTCGTGGTAGCTCGCCTCGATGCCCGACCCCGAGAGGAACTTGAAGATCGCGGCGCCGATCTTCAAGAAGTCCGCGTCGCGCAGCGCCGACTTGGTCACCGGCACGTCGTTGACGTAGCTGCCGTTCGTCGATTGCAGATCCTCGACCATCCACGCCTCGCCGCTGCGAAACACGCGCGCGTGGCGGCGCGATACCGAGTCGCGATCGACCTGGATGTCGCAGTCGGCGCCGCGTCCGAGCACGATCTCGTTGCGCACGAGCGGGAACCGCTTGCCCATGTCGGGACCCGGCGGATAGATGAGCACGAGACACGCCTCGCCGTCTTCCTTGGCCGGCTTGACGACCTGGACCTTGGTGATGCGAGTCTTCCACTCGGACATTTCCGAAACCCGACCGATCGTTTCGCGAACGCTACCGGGCTGTCAATGTGCGCACCGGTGGTATAAGCGTGGACCGTGGCGGTCGGCGAACCGTTCGAGCTCGATGGCGACAACGGCGTCGGCGTCGTGTGCATCCACGGCTTCACCGGCACGCCGCAGTCGATCCGCTATCTCGGCGATCGCGTCCACGCGGCCGGCTACACCGTCCACGCGGTGCGGCTGCCCGGCCACGGCACCACCGTCGACGATCTCGACCGCGCGACCTGGCAGGACTGGGCCACCGCCGTCGAGGACGAGGTCGATACCCTGCGGCTGTCGTGCGACCGGGTCGCGGTGGTCGGCCAGTCGCTGGGCGGCCTGCTCGCGCTCCATACCGCGGCGCGGCGGCCCGACGTCGCGGCGGTCGCGACCCTCGCCGCGCCGATCTGGCTCGAGGGCCTCGGCGCCCGGGTCGCGCGCGCGGCCGAGGCCGGCAAGCTGCGCTGGCTGAAGTCACTCCCGAAGCTGGGGGGCGCCGACGTCCGCGACCGCCGCGTGCGGCGCGAGCTGGTCGGCTACCGCGCGTTCCCGCTGCGCGCGACCGGCCAGCTCGCCGCGTTCATGCGCGTGGTCGACGGCGAGCTCGCGGACATCCGCCAGCCGGTGCTGGTCCTACATGCCGAGCACGATCACGTGGCGCCGGTCGCGTGCGCGTCGCACATCGCCGAACGCACGCACGCGGTGCGCACGCGCATCCTGCCGCGCAGCTACCACCTGATCGCGGTCGACGTCGAACGCGACATCGTCGCGGCCGAGGTGATCGATTTCTTGCGCCGCCACGCCGGCGCGACTCGAGGAGACGTCGCATGCGCCACGTGATCGCGATCGACCAAGGCACGACCGGCTCCACCGTGCTCGTGCTCGACGAGCAGCTCGCCGTGCGCGGCCGCGGCTACCGCGAGTTCCCGCAGATCTATCCGAAGCCGGGCTGGGTCGAGCACGATCCCGAGGACATCTGGAAGTCGGTGATCGATGCGCTCCACCAGGCGCTCGCCGGAATCGACACGAAGACGATCGCCGCGATCGGCATCACGAACCAGCGCGAGACCTCCGTGCTGTGGGATCGCAAGACCGGCAAGGCCGCCCATCACGCGATCGTCTGGCAGGACCGCCGCACCGCCGACCGCTGCGCCGAGCTCAAGCGCGCCGGCAAGGAAGCGCGCGTTCGCGAGCTCACCGGGCTCACGCTCGATCCGTACTTCTCCGGCACGAAGATCCACTGGATGCTGGCGCACGGCGTTCGGCCCGACGGCCTCGTGTTCGGCACGATCGATTCGTATCTGCTGTGGCGCCTCACGGCCGGCGCGGTGCACGCGACCGACGTGACGAACGCGTCGCGTACGCTGCTGTTCGACCTCCACGAGCTCGCGTGGAGCGACGAGCTGTGCGAGCTGATCGGCGTCCCGCGCGCGCTGCTTCCGGAGGTCGTCGCCTCGTCGGGCACGTGCGGCCACACCGCGGGCGTGCCCGGCCTACCCGACGGCATTCCGATCGCCGGGCTCGCAGGCGATCAGCAGTCGGCGCTGTTCGGCCAGGCCTGCTTCACGCCGGGCGACGCGAAGTGCACCTACGGCACCGGCGCGTTCATCCTCATGAACACGGGCGACAAGCCGGTCGCGTCGCGCTCGGGCCTGCTGACGACCGTCGCGTGGAAGCTCGCGACCGGCGACGTTCGCTACGCGCTCGAAGGCAGTGCGTTCATCGCCGGCGCGGCCGTGCAATGGCTGCGCGATGGGCTCGGCCTCATCCAGAAGTCGGCCGACGTCGAAGCGCTCGCGCGCGAGGTGCCCGACTCGGGCGGCGTGATCGTCGTGCCGGCGTTCGCGGGGCTGGGTGCGCCGCACTGGCGGCCCGACGCACGCGCGGCCATCACCGGCATCACGCGCGGCACGACCAAGGCGCACCTCGCACGCGCCACGCTCGAGGGCATCGCGCTGCAGATCGTCGACATCCTGCGCGCGATGGAGCGCGACTCCGGCCGCTCGCTCGGCACGCTCAAGGTCGACGGCGGCGCCTCCGCGAACGATCTGCTGATGCAGTTCCAGAGCGACGTGCTCGGCGTCGACATCGCGCGCCCCGAGCTCGTCGAATCGACCGCGCTCGGCGCCGCGTTCCTCGCCGGCCTCGGCGCCGGCGTCTGGAAAGACGCCGACCAGATCGGCAAGACGTGGCGCGAGCAGCGGAGATTCCGGCCTTCTGCCGATCGTTCCTGGGTGAGCGACCACGTGCGACGCTGGAACGAAGCCGTCGCGAAGGCGTAGCGTTGCGGCATGCGCATCGCACTCGCTCTCGTCTTCGCCGTCACCGCCTGCTCGAGCTCGAGCGCCCAGCCGGACTCGAGCGCCGGCGGTCAATCACTCACCTGCCAGAACGGCGCGTCGCCCGGCGCCGAAAGCGAGGGCTGCGATCAGTGCGGTCAGACGACGTGTCCGTCGCAGCACTCCGCCGTGACCGCGTCGTGCGCGACGATGGTGTCATGCATCGAAGCGTGCCAATGCGACATCAGTGATGCCTGCATCGACGGCTGTTTCGACGCGGCCAGCGCCAACTGCCAGAGTCTGATCAACGCCTACGCGGACTGCGAGAAGCAGGCGCCGGCGTGCTCGTCGGCCTGCACGCAGCCCTGATCGGGAGTAGGGCTACGGCGCCAAGTCGCAGCGTCTTCCCCCGCCTGGTCGATTCCACCAATGTTTGGTTGGGGCCACCTATCGAAGCAGGGCTCGCGCCTTTCAGTCCGCGTACTTGGCCGTGGCATCGCGGTTGCTCGTTGGCCTCGCCACATCGGAGGCAATGCATATGGCTCTGCTCGCACGCGCTGCTGCCAAGAACCCATCGGAGTGGACCGACCGTGACCTGCTCAAGTGTGTTCTGCGCAATGACGCCCGGGGCTGGGCCGAGCTGGTGCGCCGTTACCGCCCGCTCATCTATCGCTGCATCACCAAGGTGACGCTGAAGTACGCGCCCACGCTGTCGAACGCCGACCTCGACGAGATCTACGCCGACGTCATGATGCAGCTCGTGCGCGACGACATGCACAAGCTCCGCATCTACAACCCGGCGCGCGGCACGAAGCTCGGCTCGTGGATCGGCATGATCTCGGTGAACGCCGCCTACGACTTTCTGCGCAGCGCCGGCCGCCGCCCGATGCTCGACAAGATCGACGGCACGGTCGATCCGCACGAGGAGTGCGATCGCACGCCGCTCGATCAGCTGATCGAGAAGGAGCGCTGGGAGCACCTGAACGGGCTGCTCGCCGAGTTCACCGACAAGGACCGCACCTTCGTCGAGCTGTACTACCAGCGCGGCCTCGAGGCCGACGAGATCGCGGCCGAGATGCAGATCAGCCTCAAGACGGTCTACTCGAAGAAGCACAAGATCCGCGCGCACCTCGTGCGCTGCCTCGGTCGCCTCAACGAGACGAGCGCGATCGCCGATCTCGCCGCGGCCTGAGCTGTCACGGACGGCCGCTTGCATGCCGGCACGGTTCGCGTTATGCGCGCGGCCATGCGAAGCCACCTCTTGATCGTGTTGCTCGCCGCGTGCGGTGCCCCGGCCGTGGGCGAGACCCGCATGGGCCTGCGTCACACAGGCCGTCCCGCGAACTGCTCTCTCCAGCTCGTCTCGATTCAAGCCGGCGATATGGCGCCCGGCGCGCGGTTCGGATCGGGCGGTGAGCTCGAGATGGTCGGTATGGTCACGATCGGCGCCGACGCCGGTACCGACCCGTTCTCGGAACCGATGAAGCAGATCGTCCGGCCGCGCGCGTGCGCGATGGGCGGCGAGGTCGTGTCGCTGCTCGCGAGCGGCTCGGACTCGAATGCGTACGGCCGCCCGCAGCAGAGCATCGCGTACACGGTGTGGGCGCGGCGCGCGACCGCGCCGACCGGCCCGCAGGCATTCTAGCGTTCGAACTGCACGTACGCGTGCATCACGACCTTGCCGTCGCCGGCCGGCTCGGGCGCGGTCAGGATCATGCTGCGCGCGATCGAGTGAAGCGCGCCGAGATCGGTCACGGCGGCACGCGCGTCGCGCTCGCTCGCGGTCACCGTGACGAGGCAGGTCGTGCTGCGACACTCGAGCGCCGGTGGGCCGCCATGCAGATGCTCGAGCTTGCCGCGCAGCTCGGCCTCGGTCTGCGACTTCCAACCGTCGTCGATCGGCTCGGCGGCGAACACTTCTTGCTGGTTCGCGGGCGGAGCGCCGGCATCGACGGCGGGGAGCGCGGGCTGCGGCGTCACGGTATGCGACAGCGGCGCGGCGGCCGCGGTGCCCGGCGCCGGCACGGGCGAGGGCGAGGGCGCGGGAGCATCGCGCCCGCGACACGCAACTAGCGCGACGGCGAGCCAGATCCAGCGAGCGGCCATCGCCGGTAGCGTAGCATTCGCCCGTCCCCTAGAATCGCTCGGCTGTGACCGAAGCCGTCGTACCCGCGAGCGAGCGGCCCCGCGTCGCGATCGCGAATCGAGCCGACGGCGGCATCTGGTACTGGCTCGGCAAGCTGTACGGGTTCTCGTTGCTCGTGTCGGTCGCGTTGACGGTGCTCGCGGGCACCGTGATGTACGGGTATTTCTCGCTGCGCACGCCGCCGATGCGAGACCTCCGCGCGTATCCGCATGCGGTGCCATCGGTGTCGCGGATCTACGCCGCCGACGGCACGCTGCTCGGCGAGTTCGCGCGCGAGTGGCGCGAGTTCGTGTCGTACGACCAGATCCCGCAGCAGCTGGTCGACGCGTTCCTCGCAGTCGAGGACCACGATTACTTCGAGCACGGCGGCATCTCGTGGCGCGGCATCGCGCGCGCGGCCTGGCGGAACGTGACCGCGGGCGACTTCGCGCAGGGCGGCTCGACGATCACCCAGCAGGTCGCGAAGCAGTTCCTCGGCTCGGAGAAGTCGCTGTCGCGCAAGGCGAAGGAAGCGATCATGGCGCGCCGCCTCGAGTCGACGTACTCGAAGAAGGCGATCCTCGCGGTCTACTTGAACCAGATCTACCTCGGCGCCGGCGCGTGGGGCGTGGCGGCCGCGGCGCGCCGCTACTTCAACAAGGAGCTCGACCAGCTCACGCTCGCCGAGTGCGCCATGATCGCGGGGCTCGCGAAGGCGCCGACCTTGTACTCGCCGATCCACGACGGCAATCGCGCGCTCGAGCGCCGCAACCTCGTGCTCGACAAGATGCAGGAGTGGGGCGTGGCGAGCGCCGCCGACGTCGCGAAGGCGAAGGCGCAGCCGATCGAGCTGCACCTGTATCGCGACATCTTTCCGGATCGCATGCCGTACTACGCCGAGCACGTGCGGCGCTACGCGAGCGAGACCTACGGCGCCGACACGCTCGCCGAGGACGGCCTGCGCATCGAGACCGCCGCCGAGCCGACGTGGGAAGCGGCCGCGTACGAGAACGCCGATTACGGTGCGCGCCACCAGGACAAGCGCCAGGGCTGGCGCGGCCCGGAGTGGCGGCTCGACGGCGCGGCGCGCACGACGTTCCTCGCGCGCCAGAAGCAGCTGTACGGCACCGGCGCGCTCGTGCCGGGCAAGCGCTATCTCGCGCTCGTCGACAAGGTCGGCGACGATCAAGCCGAGGTGCTGGTCGGCGATCGCCGGCTGAAGTTGCCGCTGCGCGACATGACGTGGGCCGCGAAGTGGGAGGCCGGCAACGCCGACAACGACCTCACGATCGACAACGTGCACGCCGCGTTGAAACCGGGCTACGTCGTGTGGGTGGCGCGCGAGATCCGCAGCGTCGGCAAGTTCACCGACTACGGTCAGCCCGATTCGAAGAACGTGGGCTGGATGGCGCACGACGACGAGCACGAGTGGGACGAGGCGCACCCCGACGTCGTCAAGCTCGAGCAGGTGCCGCACCCGCAGACGACGATCTTCACGGCCGACCACCAGACCGGCTACGTCGTCGCGATGGTCGGCGGGTTCGACTACGACCGCTCGGTGTTCAACCGCGCGGTGCAGGCGTGCCGCCAGCCCGGCTCGACGTACAAGCCGATCTATTACTCGCTCGGTCTGGATCAAGGCTACGGCTTCGACACCGTGCTCGATGACGTGCCGGTGCAGATCACCGATCCCGACACCGGCGAGGTGTGGACGCCGACGAACCTCGGCGAGACCTGGGACAACGCGGTCACGCTCGAGTACGCGCTCGTGTTCTCGAAGAACGTGCCGTCGGTCGATCTGTTCCGCCGGCTCGGCGCGAAGAACGTCGAGGGCTGGGCGCGCCGGCTCGGGATCACGACGAAGATCTTCGCCGACGATGCGCTCGCGCTCGGCGCGTCGTGCAGCCGGCTCGACGAGATGGCGCGCGCCTTCACGCTGTTCGCGCGGCTCGGCACGTGGTGGCCGCGCCCGGCCGGTCACGAGAAGGATTGGATCTACGTGCGGCGCGTGCTCGATCGCAGCGGCAACGCGATCGAGGACAACACCGTACCGGCGGATCCCGAGCTCACCGCCGGCGACCGCTTCGATCGATTCGCCGCGACGGCCGGCGTCGAGGCGCCGCGCGCGATGTCGCCGCGCACCGCGTTCCTGATGACGCGGCTGCTCGCCGAGGAGGTCGAGTTCGGCTTCGCGAACGTGCTGCGCGCGACCGGCATGAACGCGGCGGGCAAGACCGGCACGTCGAGCGCGACGAGCGACAACCTGTTCATCGCGTTCACGTCGAAGTTCACGACGCTCGTGTGGATGGGCGATGACAAGAAGGAGCGAGCGCTCGGCAAGCAAGATGCCGCGTACCTGACGGTCGTGCCGTTGTGGGCGCGCTACATGTGGGAAGCGGCGCGCGGGTTCCCGAATCCCGAGATCCCGTGGACGATCCCGCCCGGCGTGAAGAAGGACGACCGCGGCGATCACTCCAAGGGCAAGAAGGCCGACGAGCCGATGGAGCTGATCTTCCGTCCGGCGAAGAAGAAGGATGACAACGCAGATAACCGTCCGCCTGTGTGATCGCGCGCGCGATCGCACCGCGATCTCGGCGATCGAGACCGCGTTCGAGACCAGCTCGCGGTTCGACGTGGTCGCATCCGCGCGGGCGCTCGAGCTCGTCGAGCGCCCGCTCCCAGAGCCGCACGTGAAGCGCTACGCGATGGCCGATGCGTTCGCGCACTGGTCGACGTGGGACACCGGCTGGGTCGCGGAGGACGGCGGCGCGGCAGTCGGCTTCGCCGCGGTCGAGTACGAGCCGTGGCATGCGCGACTCGTGCTGTGGCACCTGTACGTCGCACGCGCACGGCGGCGCGAGGGCATCGGCCGCACGTTGCTCGCACATGTCGAGAGCCACGGCCGCGAGCTCGGCGCGGCGCGCGTGTGGCTCGAGACGACGAGCGTCAACGTGCCCGGCATCGTCGCGTACGAGCGGCTCGGCTACGCGCTCGTCGGCGCCGACACGACGCTGTACGACACGCTGCCGTACGAGGACGAGTCCGCGATCTATCTCGCCAAGCCGCTCGTCTAGAAATGGCTGACCATGCCGCTCGTCACGACGACGCGGCCGGCGCGCCGCTGCTCGAGCTGGCCGAGGCCGGCGCACAGTGCCCGCCGACTGGCCTCCGGCGCACGGCCGCGATCCACCATCACGATCGTGCCGCCGTCGCGCACGACCCGCCGCCAGTCGCGCAGGGCGAGCTCCCAGCCGTCGTCGGACGCGACGTCGACGGCGACGACCGCGGCGAGCGAGCGGTCCTCGATCGCCGACAGATCGGCGAGCGCGTTCGTCAGCTTCTTCGCGGCGCGCGGCGACAGACCGACCGGCACGACGGTCACGCCGTCGCGCTTCGCGTCGCCGAGCGCGGTCGCGAGCTTCGCGTGGCCGATCACCGCGACGTTGCCGGCCGCGGCGCCGAGCGCCTCGAACACCGCACCGACCGCCGGGGCGACGAACAGCATCAGCGCAGCGACAGCGCGCCGAGGTAGTCGCGCTTGCCGATGTCGACGCCGTTGTGGCGCAAGATCGCGTACGTCATCGTCAGGTGGAAGAAGAAGTTCGCCTGCGCGTGCTCGACGAAGTAGTCGCGCCCGTTCATCGACTTGCCTTCCCAGCGCGGCAGCGAGATCTTGCGATCCTCGGCGCCGTTGAAGTCGTTCGCGGTGAAGCCGTCGAGGTACGACACGACGGTGGCGACGCGCTTGCGTGCCTCCTCGACCGTGGTCTCGGTGTCGGGATGGGACGGCGGCTCTTTGCCCGTGCTGCGCGCGGCGCCGTACTTCGCGGCGTCGCACGTCGCCTGGATCTGGCGCATCAGCGGGAACATGTCGGGCGCGAGCCGCGCCTGCATGAGCGTGTTCGGATCGAACTTTCTGGCCTCGGCGTAGGCGACGGTCTTGGTGAGCCAGCCGTCGATGCCGTGGAGCAGCTTCTTCATCTCGAGCAATTGAACGTGGAGCGACATGACGATGAGGTACTACAGATCGCGCAGGTATTCACAGCGCGGCGCCTCGATCTGCGGCGTGATCCACGTGACGTTCTCGAGCTCGTCCAGCAAGAACCGGAAATTGCCGTAGGTGACGACGAAGAAGTCCATCTTGCGGCGTTTGATCCCGCCGCCGGTGTCGTCGGCGCGCACGCAACCATCGTGGATCGAGCCGTCGGGCAGGACGAGCCCGTCGAACTCCGGAATGTACATGGGCTCGCCGATCGGCACGAGCCGCGGATCGACCGCGACCGACTTGAACGGGATCAGCTTGCGCACGCCCGCACCACGCCCGAACGGATGCTCCGCGATGTCGAGCTGCTCGAAGCACGTGCCGTAGCCGAACGGGCACTTGCCCGTGTAGTTGATGATGCGGCCGTCCTTCATGAGGCCCGTGCCCTCGAGCCGCAGCGACCACGCGAACCGCTCCGGCACGCGCTGCATGAAGTATCCGTCGGGCGTGTACAGCTCGACCCACGTGTTCGTCGGCACGGTCCGGATGCGACCGCTCTTGGGCACCGCCGTGCTCTGCGGATCGTCGTAATCGGTCTCGAGCGAGAGCCAGTAGAAGCGCAGCGCGAACCCGAGATCCTCGGCGAGCGGATAGCCGCAGCACAGCTTGTCCTTGCCGCGCAGCGTGGCCTTGGGCTGGAGCGTGACGTCTTCCTTGCCCAGCTTGCTGTCGTCGGCGCGCGCGACGCCGGCCGCGAGCACGAGCAAGGCGAGCACGGCGCGGATCACGAATTGATCGTAACTTGCTCTGCATGTGGTTGCACGACCTGCGCGACGCCGACGCGAGCTGCGGCGGCAAGGCCGTGGGCCTGGCCCGGCTGATCGCCGCCGGCTTGCCCGTGCCACCGGGGTTCGTCCTCGACGATCGCGCGTTTCGCGCGGCGGCCGGTACGATCGACGTCGGCGCTCCGGACCAGGTCGGCCATGCACTCGAGGCAGCCGCACGCCGGGTCGAGACCGCGGAGCTCCCGCGCGAGCTGGTCGACGACGTCGAGCGCCGCGCCGCCGCGCTGGGCGATCGCGTGATGGTGCGGTCGTCGGCGACGATCGAGGACGGCTCGGCGGGCGCCGCGGCCGGCGTGTTCTCGTCGCGCGCGGCGGTGCCGATCGCCGACATCTGGCCGGCGATCCGCGCGGTGTGGGCGAGCGCGCTGACTCCGCTCGCGGCCGCGTATGCACGGCGGCGCGGCGGCACGATCGAGATCGCGATCGGCGTGATCGTGCAGCGCTTCGTCGAGGGCGAGCGCGTCACGGTGTACACGCGGCCACCCGGCGACCCAGCGTGCGACGAGCTGCTCGTGCAGCGCGGCGACCGCCTCGAGCGCGCGCCGCGGGCCACGCGCGCCGAGCTCGTGCGCGCCGAGGCCGCGATCGGCGCGGTCGCCACCGGCGCGGATCTCGAGCTCGTCGCGGGTTCGATCGTGCAGGCGCGCCCGATCGTCCACGCGTCGCCGCACGTGCTCGCACCGGCGCCGCCCGCGGTGACCGCTGCGCTCGGCGACGGCCGCGTGTGGACGTGGGACGTCGCGCACAATCCCGATCCGCTGTCGATCGCGCAGCAGGAGCTGGTCGCGCGCGTCGCCGAGGCCGGCACGCACTCGCTACGCGTGTGCGCCGGCTATCTCTACTCGTCACCGCGGTCGCACCCGGCACCGGCACGCACGGCTGCCGAGGTCGAAGCGGAGCTCGAGCAACTGGTCGCCGATCCGCCGCTCGACGTGCCCACGGCGCTCGACCGCTATGCCGCGTTTTATCGCGTGTGGGCCGGCGAGCTCGCACCGCTCGTCGCCGCGGCCCGCCCGCAGACGCCGAGCGCGCGCCCGAGTGCCGTCGAGGCCACACTGCTGGCAGCCGCGCGCGGCGACCTGTCCGAGCACGCCGCGATCGCGCGGCTCGGCGTACTCGCCCCGGCCTGGGATGTCGCCGTGCCGACGTTCGGCGAACAGCCCGCGCTGCTGCGCGATGCGATCGCCCGCGCGCGCGGGATCCCCGCGGTGCCCGCATTGCCGCCGGATCCCGCCGCCGATCTCGCCGAGCGCGATGACCTCCTGTTCGCGCGCGCGCAATGGCTGGTGCGCCGAGCGCTGCTCGATCGCGCGCGCGCGCTCGCGCTGCACGATCGCGACGACATCTTCTGGATCCCGTTCGGCGATCCCGGCGATCGCGACGACGCGCATCGCCGCGCCGGAGCCGCACGCGCCGCCGCCGCGCGCGCCGCGCGCTGGCGGATGCCGATCGTCGTCGGCGCAGAGTCCGCTCCGCCGCGCCGCGCGCTCCACGGCGTCGGCACCGGACCGCGCGTGACCGGCCGCGTGGTGCGATTCGCCTCACTGGCGAGCACGTTCGCCGTCGGCAGCGGCGCGGTCGTCGTCGCACGCGCCGTGACTCCCGCGCTCGCGGTGCTCGTCGCCGGATGTGCCGCGCTCGTCAGCGAAACCGGAGGCTTGCTCGATCACGGCGCAGCGCTGGCCCGCGAGCTCGGCATCCCATGCGTCGTCGGCTGCACCGATGCCTGGTCGCTGCTCGCCGACGGCATGGTCGTCAGCGTCGACGGCGACGCCGGCATCGTGACGACTGCCGAATCGCGATGACGCTACTCGTCGTCGTACTCGGGCTCGTTCGGATCGGTATCGTCGGGCTCGTCGGGCTTGTCTGCCGGCAACGGCGTGCCGAGCCCCGCGTTGACTCGCTCTCGCAAGTCTTTGCCGACCTTGAAGAAAGGAAGCCGTTTCTCGGCGACGTGAACGGTCTCGCCGGTCCGCGGGTTCCGGCCTTCGTAGGCCTTGTACTTGCGCACGGTGAAGCTACCAAAGCCGCGGATCTCGATACCTTCTCCGCGTTCGAGTGCCTTCACCATGGAGTCAAAGATGGTGTTGACGATCGCCTCCGCCTTACCAGCCGGCAGCTTCAACGTCTCGGAGATCTTCTCGATGAGCTCGGACTTGGTCACCCGTAACTCCGCGTAACTAGGAACAGGCTAAACGCGCGGCGGTGCAAAGCGCAAGGATAAGGCTGCGGAATCTGGTCGCCCCACTCATTCTCCGGCCGGCAGCGCGCGCTCGCCATCTGACTTAAAGGCGCGATAGCCAACAGGAAACTGATAACTCTGGCAGCGGTGGCGGGCGTAGAAGTCGACGAGATCCCGCCAGCCGATGTCGCCGCGATCCATGCCGGTTCGCACCGCTGCGGCCACGCCGAGCGGGCACGGATCGCCGCCTCCACCGCGATGGCCGCGCGCGATCCGCTCGTCGAGCCCGACGAGCGCAGGTGGAGTCTGGCTGACGTACCAGCTCGACAGCGGCGGCAGCTCGACGGTCTCGACCTTCGTCACGACGATCGCGAGCCCGTCGCGCCACGCACACTCGGTTCGCGTCTCGCTGCCGTGGCGCGGGATCACCATCGCGTTGAACGGCAGCGACCGCACCGAATTGCACAGCTCGATCCCGAGGCTCGGCTGAGTCGCCACGTTGTACGCGACGTCGGCGTCGAGCAGGTTCTGGATCACGAGCTGCACCGAGTCGCCGGCACGCTCGAGGTGCAGCCGCAAGCCGGCTTTCTCGATCGCAGGGTTGCCGGGCTCGAGCGAGTAGCCTTGCTGCGGCTCGTCCACGTGATACGCGAGCTTCTTCTCCATGTCATCGAGCGATGGCACGCGCACGCCGGCAACGGACGCGTCCTTGCGCAGATAATCCTCGTACACCGAAGGCGACGACGCCGCGCTGCGGAGCAATTGCCGCGCGGTGCCGGTCGGCGCGGCGGGCGCCGGCGGCTTCGCGGGCAGCGACAAGCTCCCGCAAAAGCGCACGTATGTGATCAACACGATCAGCAGCGCGCCACCGACGAGCACGCCGATGCGCAACTGCTGATCGGACGTTGCCATCTCCGTTCACCATACACCCGGAAAACATTGACTTGGTCGCAGCGCCAAGCGCCTAATCGACGCACGGCATGCAGGTAGGGAGGTCGTTCGGACGGGTCGTCGCGCTGGTCGCGATGATCGTCGCGCTCGCGGCCATACCGCGGCCGGCGTTCGCGGATCGCGTCGACGAGCTCGCGCAGATGCTGTCGAGCTCGAGCGAAAAGACGCGGATCTCCGCGGTCGTGTCGCTCGCGCGGCTCGGCGACAAGCGCACGCTGCGGCCGCTCGTCGTCGCGCTTCACGATCCGAGCGCGCAGGTCCGCGCGCTCGCGGCCGCGGCGCTCGGCAGGCTCGGTCACAAGGCCGCGCTGCCGTCGCTGCGCAACGCCGCCACCGACGACACCGACGCGACGGTGCGCAAGCACGCGCGCCTCGCCGCGGTCGCCGTCGCGAAAGCGAACGGCTTGCCCGACGAGCTGCCGGCGCAACCGGCGGGCACGCAGGCCAAGATCTCGCGTCACGGCTCGGGATTCGGCCGGTCGCCGCACGCGGTGGCCGACGTTCCGGATCTGTACGTTGTCGTGAAGACGTGGAGCGACGACTCGCCGGGCAAGGCCGACAAGGAGACGCGCAAGGCGCACGCCGAGATCGTGAAGCAGGCGCTGCTCGATTCGTTTCGCGCGGCGCCGCAAGTGACGATGACCGAATCAGAGGGCAAGCGCTGGGGTCTCGATCCGCGCCACATCGATCTGTCGGTGGTGAAGATGTCGGTCGTGCAAACCGGCGGGATGATCGAAGTGGAAGCCGAGCTGCGGCTCGCCATCTCGGACGAGAGCGGCAAGATGCTGTCGTTCTTGTCGGGCGGCGCGAAGGTGCAGGTGCCGCAGGGCAAGTTCGACATGCGCTACCTGCCGAACATGCGCAAGGAAGCGCTCGAGAGCGCGATGCGCGGCATGTTCGACAAGCTGCTCGCACACCTGCGCGACACGTCACAGTCCTGATCGGGCTTCGGGCTTCGGGCCTCGGGCTTCGGCCGGAGGTCACGTAGACTCGGCGGGTGAAGTGCGCCGTGGTCCTGCTCTGCGCGTGGTGCGCGGTGGCGAGAGCGGAGGTCACGAAGCTGCCGAAGCTCGTGCAGGCGGTCGCGCCGGAATATCCGCCGGCCGCGCTCGCGGCGGGCAAGCAGGCCGACGTCAAGGTGCGCATCCACATCGACGCGGCCGGCGTGGTCACGAAGGTCGAGGTCGTCGAGCCGGTCGGCGACGGCTTCGACGAAGCGGCGATCGCGGCCGCGATGCAGTACGTGTTCGAGCCCGCCGAGATCGACGGCAAACCGGCGCCGATCACGGTCGAGTCCGCGATCCACTTCGTGATCGAGCACAAGGAAGTCGAGCCGCCGCCGCCGCCGCCACCGCCCGAGCACGCCGGGCCACCGAACCATGCCGGCTCGCTGAAGGCGCCGGTCACGTTGCAGGGCATCGCGATCGAGCGCGGTACACGGCGCAGGCTCGCCGGCGTGATCGTCGCGATCGCGGAGCTCGGCCCGGAAGCGGCGGGAAGCGCGATTCGCCCGATTCCGGGGGGAGACGCGGTGACCGGCGAGGACGGCACGTTCTACTTCCACGGCGTGCCGCCGGGCGACTACAAGCTCATCGCGGTCGATCCACGCTTCGATCGGCTCGAGCGGCCGGTCTCGATCGGCAAGCGCGAAGCGCTCGAGCTGCGGCTGTGGATGCGGCCGAAAGGCGGCAACCCGTACGAGACCATCGTCGAGGGCGAGCGCGACCAGCTCGAGGTCACCAAGCGCACGCTGCAGCGCGTGCAGCTCGAGAACGTGCCCGGCACGTTCGGCGATCCGATCCGCGCGATCCAGTCGCTACCCGGCATCGCGCGCACGCCGTTCGGCGTCGGCCTCCTGCTCGTGCGGGGCTCGAACCCGCAGGACACCGGCATCTTCCTCGACGGCCACGAGGTGCCGGCGCTGTTCCACTTCCTCGGCGGGCCGTCGATCTTCAACGCCGAGATGCTCGATTCGATCGACTTCTACCCCGGCGGGTTTCCGGCGCGGTTCGGGCGGTTCTACGGCGGCGTCGTGTCGCTCGAGTCGCGCCCGACCGCGAGCGACGGCTTTCACGGCTCGGCCAAGGTCGACTTCATCGACTCCGCGGTGTACGCGCGGATGCCCGTCAGCGATGACGTTACCGTCGCGGTCTCCGGCCGCCGGTCGTACATCGATCTCCTGCTGCCGCTCGTGTTGCCGATCGCCGACCCGGGCTCGACGCGCATCGTCACGCCGGTCTACGACGACTACCAGGCGCGCGTCGACTACAACCTGCACGACAACGGCCGGCTCAGCCTGCTCGTCGTCGGCTCGAACGACTCGCTACACGTGCTGCAGCAAGACAAGTCGGCGATGACGTCGGACAACTTGAACAGCGCGATCAACTTCTTTCGCGTGATCGCGACGTACACGCGGCCGCTCGCCGGCGATCTCCAGCTCGAGATCTCGCCGTCGTGGGGCACCGATTCGATCACGCTGTCGGGCGCGGAGGCGCAATCGACCGGGCCGTTCACGAGCCTCGACGTCGAGGACCACGAGCTGACCTATCGCATGCGCGTGCACGGCCGCATCGGCAAGCGCGTCGTGCTCGACACCGGGCTCGACCTCATCTCGCGCGTCACGACGTACGGCGCGCTCGCCCCCGACCAGTCGCAGATCGAAAACCCGACAGGAATCGACATCCAGCCGTCGCAGATCTTCCGCGGTTCGGAGGAGCTCGGCCTCGGCGCCTACCTCGATCTCGGCATCGACGTCACCGACCGGCTGCGGCTCGTGCCGAGCTTGCGCCTCGACGGCTACGTGCTCGACGGCGAGTACCTGGCGAACGTCGATCCGCGGTTCACCGCGCGCTACAAGCTGTCGCCGACGCTCACCGCGAAGGCGTACGTCGGCGTGTTCAGCGAGCCGCCGCAGCCGGAGTCGCTCGACAAGGCGTTCGGCAATCCGAACGTCGGCATGCAGCACGGCTATCACTTCGGCGCCGGCAGCGAGTGGCGGCCGGATCGCGTGTGGTCGATCGACGGCGAGGTGTATTACGTCGATCGCACGGGCATCGTCGAGTTCACCGATGACGTCAAGCAGAACGCCGACGGCACGTTCAGCTACATCGACTTCTGCAACTGCGGCGTCGAGGACACCTACGGGCTCGAGGCGCTGATCAAGCGACAGATCACCTCGAACCTGTACGGCTGGCTCTCGTACACGTACTCGCACTCGCGCCAGATGCGTGAAGCCAGCTACTGGACGCCGACGACGTTCGATCAGCCGCACGTGCTGAACGCGGTCGCGAGCTACAAGCCGTGGCCGGGCTGGGAGGCGGGCACGCGCATCCAGCTCGCGAGCGGTCGCCCGGAGACGCCCATCGTCGGCTCGGTGTACGACGCGGACCTCGGCCGCTATCTGCCGATCGAAGGCACGACGCGCTCGGTGCGCGATCCGTACTTCCTGCAGATCGACGCGCGCATCGAGCACGACTGGCTCTATCACACGTGGACGCTCGGCCTGTATCTGGACGTGATCAACATCCTCGATCGTGGAAACGTCGAGGCGTATCAGTACGACTATCGCTACAAGCAGTCGTCGCCGATCACGAGCTATCCGATCTTGCCGACGCTCGGCGTGAAAGGCACGTGGTGACGCGCGCCGCGATGTTCGTCGTGGTCGCCGCGTGCGGATCGTTCCAGGATCCCGACATCGTCGTGGACACGCGCGTGATCGCGATGACCGCGACGGTTCCGGAGCAGGTGATCGACATCGATCTCGAGAACCCGCCGCCGGCCGCGCAGCTGTTGCCGCAGCTCGTGCCGAGCACGGTGTGCGCGCTGGTCGTCGATCCGGCCTTCGACCGCCAGCTCCGGTGGTCGATGGAGATGTGCCCGCAGACCGATGACGACGTATGCAGCGACGACGACCCCGAGGTCGAGATCGGCTCGGGCATGCTCGACGATCCCGACATCACCGACCCCGAGCCGGAGCTGTGCGCGACCGTGCAGCCGAACGCGAACCTCATCGCCGTCGTGGACGCGGGCCTGCAAGGCGATGCGTTGCACGGCCTCCAGGGCGTGCAGTACGAGATCGTGCTGCGCGTCGGTGGCGCCGGCACCGATCCGGATCAGGACATCTACGCCGGCAAGGCGCTGCAGCTCGCGGCCCGCGTGCCGGCGCAGCGCATGGCGAACCAAAACCCGTACCTGATGGAGCTCGACGCGAGCAGCGACGGCGCGGCCGCGATCGCGCTGCCACTCGGGCGCTGCATCGATCAGGCGGCGCCGCTGCAGATCGAGCAAGGCAAGACGCTGCGACTGACGCCGATCGAGCCGGCCGGCGTGCGCGAGACCTACGTGATCCCGACCTTGAACGGCGGCTACGAGACGTTCACCGAGAGCCTGACGTACCAGTGGACGGCGGGCGACGGCAGCTACAGCGACGGCGATACCGGCGGTCCCCGCGACGTGTTCGGCAACGAGCCGCCGCTGTTCACCGACTGGACCGCACCGAAGCTGAAAGCCGGCGCCGCGCCCGAGACCGTGCCGCTCTGGGTCGTGCAGCGCGACGAGCGGCTCGGCGAGGCCTGGTACGAGAGCTGCGTCGAGGTCGTGCCCCCCTGATCACGGTGTCCCGAGGCGCAACGGCGCGACGTCGACCAACGTGTCGTCGACCTCGTAGAAGGCGCCGCGACTCTCGTCGGTATTGTAGAGAAATAGCACGCGACCGTCGTCGCGCAGGTCGATGGCGAGCCTCAAGCCGAACGGCCGTCGCGGCAGCGCGCTCGTCGTCGCGACATGCCGGAGCACGAGCTCCTTGCCATCCTTCAGCTCCCAGATCGCGAGCAGATGCTCGGTGAGCCCATGCTGGCGGATGTCCGCAGCGTGCGAGAGCAGCGTGCGCCCCGGCAGGTCGAAGCGGAGCACCGGGTACGCCCCGCTGTCCGCAGCTTCCCATTCACCGGAGCCGTGGAAGTGCGCCTGCACGCTGCGATACGCTGGCAGCGCGTGAAACTCGACGAGCGCGTCGTCGCGCAGCTTGTCCGCGATCAGGGTCGGAGCGGCCATCGCGAGCGGCTTCAGCTCGGCGGCGCGAATCCAGGGCCGGCCGCCGCAGCCGACGAATTCGCCGACGAGCCAGACGTTGCTGGCGTTCCAGGTGGAGAGCACCTCGCCGCGTGCCGGAAGCGGATCGCGCGCGCGGTCCCAGAAGCCGGACTCGTGTTCCGTCTCGGTGACCGCGAGGAGGTGCACGCTCGTGATCGCCGCGGCGCAGCGGTCGGCTCCGACCGCGATCTTGCGGCCGTTCCACGCTCGCAGCGCCGCCGGCACGTGCTTCGGATCGAGCTCGCGGCTCATCACGAGTCGGACGTCGTGCTCGCACGGGCCATGTTCGACCGTGATCGGTCCCGTTCCCCAGTCGGCCTTGGCATCGGCGATCACCACTCGGTCGAACACGACGTGGCGCAGCTCCTCGGGCGCGATCGGTGGCGGGCTCGCACGAGCCACCGACGACACCACGACGAGCCACAGGAATGACCGCGCCATCGTGACGGACGGAACGCGGCGACTCGTCGATCTATTGCGCCGAGTCGCATCGGCTCGCGGCGTCCGGATCCAGGGGACTAGGGCGTCGCGAGCTGCGCCAGCTCGGCCGCGGTCAGCGGCCGGCTGTACACGCGAGCCTCGTCGACCGAGCCGACCAGCAGGTGCTGCTGGTTGGCGCCGGCGCCGAGGTACGGGCACATGCCAGTCGGCACCGACGAGCTCGGGATCGCGGCGGAATCGGAGGTCATCGGGCCGGTGTCGAGCATGCCGTCGACGTAGACGTCCATCGTCTGCGCGGCCGCGTCGAACACGCCGGCGAGGTGATGCCAGGTGCCGGGCGAGAGCGCCGTCGTGCCGCACACGATCGCGTAGCGGCCGCTGTCCACGGAGACCTCGAAGCCGGCGGTCTCCGCGCCGCAGCCGTTCGTGGCGCCGAGGCCCCAACCGCCGCCGGTGCCGCCACCTTCGCCTCGCCCGATGATGAAGTCGCCGAGCGAGTAGCCGCTCCAGTCGCCGAACGAATCGAACTTCGCCCATGCGCTCAGCGTGAGGCTGCCGGTGAGCGCGGGAGCCGAACCGCACATGCTGCCGGCGGCGGGAAACAACGCGAAGCTCTCGTACGCGGTGCCGTCGAAGTGGAGCGCGCCGCCGACCACGCCGCCGCCCGCGAGCCATTGCATGTGCGTGGTCGGATCCCACGCGTAGCCGTTGCGCGCGTGGCCGCTCGCGTCGGGGACCGCGTGGCCAGCGCTCTGATCGAGCGGATAATAGAACTCGAGACCGACGCCGAGCCTGCTGCCGTCGCCGACGGGGCCATCGTCGCCGCCGGCATCATCACCGCCGCCGAACCCGATGCGCCCGCAGCCGCCGAGCACGAGGATCGCGATCGCGAGGCGGCGCACGCGCTTCACTCGGCGGTGAAGCCCACCGAGTTCGAGGTCTTGCCGTCCGCCGTGACCATCACCCCGGCCGAGCCGACGATGCCGAGCGGGACCTCGACGGTGATCGCGCTGTCCTGCCACGTCGTCGGTGTGGCCGGCACGGTGCCGAACGTCACCGTGCCCTCGGCGTCGCAGTTCGGATCGTCGGTCGTGCCTTCGGGGCGCTGGCAGAAGTAGCTGCCCGTGACGAGCACCTCGGAGCCGGGCGCGGCCTGATCGGGCGTCACCGCGGCGACGATCGGCGATGGCACGTCGTCGTTGGCGGAGCACGCCGCGAGCAGCAGCGCGCAAGCGAGCACGCGCGTCACCGGCATGCGTCGCACAGCCCGCGCACGTGCACCTCGACCTGGCGCTGCCGAACGGCGCGAGGTGCTTTCGCGCGGCGCAGCAGCGCGAGCCCGATCTCGGGCAGGCACTCGACGGTGCCGCACTCGGTGCACACGAAGTGGGGATGCGCCGCCGCTTCGTGCTCGGCGCTGATCGCCTCGAACCGCCACACGTGATCGCCGACGTCGGTCCGCCGCACCAAGCCGGAGTCGGCGAGATCGGTGAGGTTGCGGTAGATGGTGGCGCGATCCCACGCCTGCGAGGCGAGCCGATCGGCGACGTCACCGTGCGACATCGGCGAATCCGACGCGCGCAGCATCTCGAGCACGGCCAGCCGCGACGGCGTCGCGCGCAGACCCTTGGCCCGCACGGCGATGCGTAGCTCGTCCAGGCCCGGCCGGTTCGGCATGACCTCGGATGTTACGCCAGGCACCGGCGGCAGGCAAGCACCTGCAATCTGATTGCAACAATCTGACCGCCGCTACGACGTCGGCTTGTCGTCGCTGTAATCGGGGTCGGCTTCGACGTGAAAGTGATCGCGATGCGAGATCGGATCGGTCTTGGGCGTCAGCACCATGCGGAACAGCGAGCTATCGTCGATCGCGCGCTCCACGCCGAGCAGCAGCTCGTCGTCGCTCTTGTAGTCGCGGGCGACGACCGCCTCGCGCCCGTCGTCGCCGACGAACGACTCGACGTCGAGGGCCAGGCCGAGCGCGTGGCGCGACAGTACATCCTTCGTCTTGCCGCCCACGCGCACCTTGGTCCAGCGGAACGCGCTCGCGACGCGGACCTCGCGCACGCCGAGCTCGTACAGCCGCGGCGCGAACGTGGCGAGCGCGAGCACGAGCTGGCAATCCATCACCGGCGCCTGCTTCGCGCGCACGTCGACGTACGTGATGCCGCCGATGTCGCCGCTCGGCACCACGATCGGATCGACGACGTGGCCCTCGCGCGGCGCGGGTTGCCACGCGACGCCGAGCTCGTCGAGGCGTTGCTCGCAGGTGCGCGCCGCCGCCGTCATCGTCGCCGACGGCGGCCACCGCCAGCCGCGCGGCATGTTGTCGGCGCGCGGGCGAGCCTGCACCGCACTCGCGACGAGCACGACGGCCAGCACCACGACGCGCGACATGACGCGGACCTTACTACAGCGCCGCGGCGTAGTGCGCCGCGATTCGCGCGGCCGGGAGCGCGGTGTCGTAGATCGCGAGCTCGTCGTAATCGGTGAGCTTCACGCCGCCATCCTCGCCGCGTGGACGATCGCCATGCTGATCGCGGTCTCGACATCGGGTGCGTACGCGAGCTTGCCCGCCTCGCGCTTGATGCCGGCGCGGTCGAGGATCTCGTTCACGTCGGGCGCGAGCCCCGCGAAGATCACCTTGACCTTAGAGCGGCGCAGGCGGTCGAGCACCGACTCGAGCGCGACGAGCCCGGTCGCATCGATGGTCGGCACGCGCGACATCTCGAGGATGAACGTGTGATCGGTGTTGCCGACGGTGTGCAGCGCCTCCATCGCGCTCTTCGCCGCGCCGAAGAACAGCGGCCCTGCGATCTGGTACACGCGCACGCCGGCCGGCACGTCGGCTGCGAGCTGGCCCGGCACTTCGAGCTCGGCCTTCGTCAGCACCGCCATGCGGCGCATGAACAGCAGCGCGGCGAGCACGACGCCGACGCTGACCGCGATCGTCATGTCGAACACGACGGTGAGGCCGAAGCACACGAGCATCACGATCACGTCGTGGCGCGGCGCGATGCGCGCGAGTCGCACGAAATGCCGCGCCTCGGACATGTTGCGCGCGACGATGATGAGCAGGCCGGCGAGCGCGGCCATCGGCAGGTAATAGACGAGCGGCGCGAGCGCGATCGTGCACGCGAGCACGAAGATCGCGTGCATCGCCGCCGAGAACGGCGAGCGCGCGCCCGACCGGATGTTCGTCGCGGTGCGCGCGATCGCGCCGGTCGCGGCGATCCCGCCGAAGAACGGGCACACGATGTTCGCGATGCCTAGCGCGATCAGCTCGGAGTTCGGGTCGTGACGCGTGCCGGCCATGCCGTCGGCGACCACCGCGGCCATCAGCGACTCGATCGCGCCGAGCATCGCGATCGCGAACGCCGACGGCATCAGCGCGCGGATCGTGTGGAAGTCGAGCGCGAACGCCTCGGTGTGCCCCGTATCGGGAAAGTTCCACGGCAACACCGGCAGCGGCGGCAGCGGCGGGATGCCGTGGCCCGTGATGCCGTGCACGTCGTAGTCGAACTTCGTGCCGATCGTCGTCACGTCGAGCTCGATGAAGCGGCGCAGCACGACGACCGCGACCGACACCACGACGAGGGCGACCAGCGGTGCCGGCACGCGCTTCAGGATCTTCGGCAGCGCGAGGAGCAGCGCGATCGTCACCGCCGCGATCGCGACGTCACCGTAGTGCGCGCCGCCGCGCGCGTCCCACAGCGCGCCGAGATACTCGAGAAAGCCCTCGGTCGGCGGCAGCTTCACGCCGAGTGCATCCTTGAGCTGCAGGCCGCCGATCGTGACCGCGATGCCCATCGTGAAGCCGGTGGTCACCGGATGCGGCACGAACTCCATCAGCTTGCCGAGCCGCGCGAGCCCCATGACGAGCAGGATCACGCCGGCCATCCCGCCCGCGAGCAGCAGGCCGCGGAGCCCGAAGCGGTGCACGATCGGCAGCAAGATCACGACGAAGGCCGCGGTCGGCCCGGTGACCTGAAAGCGCGTGCCGCCGAGCAGCGAGCACAACAGCCCCGCGACGATCGCGGTGTACAGGCCCATCTCCGGCCGCGCGCCGGCCGCGATCGCGAGCGCCATCGACAGCGGCAGCGCGACGACGCCGACGACGAGCGCCGACAGCAAGTCCGCGCGAAAATCCGCTGCGCGATAGCCTTCGCGCAGCCGCTGGCGCAATCCGAAGCCGAGCAGATCCTTCGCGCGATACGCGAGGGCCAGCTGCTCCTCGGCGTACCGCAGCGAGCGTCGGATCACGTAGACGATTATCGCACGGCCTGGTAACGCACCCGCATGTTCCATCGAGGCGAGCTGACCGTCGCGACGAAGGGCCGCGGCACGTACGACCTCACGAAGCGGATCGCGGACATCGTCGGCGCAAGCTCTGCGCGAGACGGGCTCGCGACGATCTTCGTGCATCACACGAGCGCGTCACTGATCGTGTGCGAGAATGCCGACCCGAGCGTGCGCACCGATCTCGAAGCGTTCGCCGCACGGCTCGTGCCCGATGGCGATCCGATATTCACGCACGATGCCGAAGGCGACGACGACATGCCCGCGCACGTGCGCAGCGTGCTGACGCAGACGTCGATCGGCGTGCCGATCGCGGCCGGCCGCCTCGCGCTCGGCACCTGGCAGGGCATCTACCTGTGGGAGCACCGCAAAGCGCCCCACGACCGGCGGGTGTCAGTAACCATAATTGCTTGATATATAAGCTGAAACAGGAGTGCTCCGCGGGCGGGCGTCGCGGGCGGTTTGCGCTAGATTCGCTCCGTGGCCGAGGGCATTTCGGGTCCCGGGTTCTACCCGCAACCGAACGAATGGACGTGCGGTCCGTTCGCGCTCAAGCATGCCTTGCTCGCGCTCGGCCGCATGGTCGACGTCAAGCAGCTCGCGTCGACCGCAAAAACGCACTGGTGGTCGGGCACGGACGAGATCCAGCTCGCACGCGCGGCTCGCGAGTTCGAGTGCGATCTGGTGCTCGAGCGCCGCAGCGACCCGGAGCAAGCGCGCCGCCTCCTCGTGCAATATCTGAAAGATCAGACACCGGTGCTGCTGTGCGTGGACGAGTGGACGCACTGGATCACCGTGCTGCGCTCCGAAGATCGCCGATTCGTGGTGGTCGACTCGAACGACGATCCGCTGCTGTCGGTGCGTACGTGGCCGCAGCTGCGCAACTGGTGGCGCTATCACGACGTCGACTACTCCAAGGACGATCCCCCGGTCCTCTACGACCTGATGGCGGTGACGCCGCGGTTCCGTACGACGATCAAGGCGGACTTCTCGGTCGAGCGCGTGAAGTTTCTGCGGCGCCCGGAGAACCGGCGGCTCGCGCTGCACTGGAACGAGTACGTCGAGGATCTGCTCGAGATCTGCCGGCCGCCGTCGGTGCGCATCGCGCAGCCGCTGTCGATGGGCGAGTTCCTGCGGCGCCACGCCGAGCTGCTCATGACGCGCGTCGTGTACTGGCACGGCGACGTCAACCGCGACGAGGTCGCGCGCGTGCTGCGCGACCTGCGGTTCGTATCGGAGACGTATGGCCTGGTGATTCCGGCGTCGATGAGCCGGCGCGCGCTCGCCGATCTCGCGATCCTGGTGTCGCTGTGGGCGTGCGCGGACCGCGGCGTCGACGGGATGTTCGGCGCGCACGGCGCGACGTCCCATGGCAACGGGCGGAAGCGCAACGGCCGCGCCAACGGCCGGCGTCACTGATCCAGTGCGCCGATCGCGGCGTCGTTGACCGCGCGGCGCAGCGCCTTGATCGCGTCGGCGGTGCCGGCGTGACGCGTCGGGTGCACGCGGTTGGTGAGCAGCGCGCACCAGCGGCGGCGCGGCAAGTCGAGCCACAGCGACGTGCCGGTGAAGCCGGTGTGGCCGACCGCGTGCTCGCGCGGCCAGCGATCGCCCGCTTGCGACACGCCAGGCGTCGGCGATGGCGTATCCCAGCCGAGCCGCCACGACGAGGAGGGGATCGGCGCGTCGGTGAAGAAGCGGCGCACGGTGTCCGGCTCGAAGCGACCGATGCGCTCGCCGTTCGCCGCGCGTACCATCGCGGCGGCGAACTTCGCGACGTCGTCGATCGAGCCGAACAGGCCGGCGTGACCGCACGTGCGGCCGCCGTAATATGCGTTCTCGTCGTGGACGAGCCCGCACACGAGACCGCGCTCGTCGAGCTCGGTCGCGACCGCGCCGTCGAGCGCGGTCGGTGCGAACCGCGCCGCCAGCGCGAGCGGCTCGGCGACCGCAGGCGCGAATCGGGTCATGTTCACGATCGCGCCGAGCAAGATGTAACCGAGGTCGCTGTACACCGACGCGATCCCGGGCGGGTCGCACGGTTCGCGCGCCGCACGGTTGATCAGCGCCGCTCGCGGATCGTCGGGGCTCGCCGCACGCAGCCAGCGAAAGAATTCGACATGCGCCGCGCATCCCGCGCCGTGTCCGAGTAATTGCCGCACCGTTCCGCGACACGCCGCGTGCGAGACAAGCTGAGCCACCGGCGTATCGAGCGCGACCGGCTCGACCATCGCGATCGCGACGGTCGCCATCGGCTTGGTCAACGATGCCAGATCGAACGGCGTGTGGTCGTCGATCGGCGGGCCGAGCGCCGGCACGCGCCAGCGGTGGCCGCGCACGTAGCGAAACACCTCGGTGCCGGCGTCCCCGACGGAGACCGCCGCGGCCGAGCCGAGGCCGCGCGACAGCGCATCGTCGAGCAGCGCGGCGATCCGGTCCATCACACATATCGTACGTGGTAAATTGGCCGCACGTGACGCGGTACGAGCTGCTCGACCGGATCGGAGTCGGCGGCATGGCGGAGATCTTCCGCGGCAAGGCCGTGGCCGCCGGCGGCTTCGAGAAGCCCGTCGCGATCAAGCGCATCCGGCCGCATCTATCGCAGGACCGCCGCTTCGTCGAATTGCTGATCGCCGAGGCGAAGGTGCTGTCGCTACTCAAGCACCGCAACATCGTGCAGATCTTCGACGTCGGCCTCGGCGACGACGGCAAGTACTTCCTGGTGATGGAGTTCGTCGACGGCAAGGACCTCGGCGCCGTGCAGCGCGTGCTCGAGCAGCAGCGCCGGCGCGTGCCGTTCGACCTCGTGCTGCACATCGGCGCCGAGATCTGCGAGGCGCTCGAGCACGCGCACACGGCACGCGCACCCGACGGTCGCGAGATGTCGCTCGTGCATCGCGACGTGTCGCCGTCGAACGTGCTGCTATCGCGCGCCGGTGAGGTCAAGCTGACCGATTTCGGCATCGCGAAGCGCGCCGAGCAGGACGTCACGCACGGCGGCGCGGTGCGCGGCAAGTTCGCGTACATCTCTCCCGAGCAGGCGCGCAACGAGCATCTCGATCCGCGCGGCGACGTGTTTTCCGTCGGGATCTTGCTGTGGGAGCTGATCGCGAGCCGCCGGTTGTTCTCGCACCTCGACGATCTCGCGGCGCTGCGCGCGGTGCGCGACGCGAACGTGCCGCGGCCGACCGAGATCGATCCGCGGCTGCCGCCCGAGATCGACTCGATCCTGATGACCGCGCTCGCCCGCGACAAGGCGCGCCGCTACAGCAGCGCGGGCGCGTTCGGCGCGAAGCTGCGCTCGCTGCGCTACTCGCTCGACGTCACGACCGGCGATCCCGCGGCCGAGCTGGCCCGCATCGTCGATTCGACGGAGGAGGTCGAGCGCGAGAGCGCGCGGAACATCCCGCGTACGCCGACCGGCGCGCACGACTTCGACGCGGCCGGCGAAGCGACCGTCATCCGCATCCGCACCGCCGATGCGTTCTCGGCGCGCGACAACGACGCGAGCATCATTCGCGCGCGCGAGGTGATCGATCGCTTCGAAGAAGAGGAGACCCGGCTCGCGCAGCTGACGGGCGATCAGCTGCGCATGCTGCGTTCGACCGCGCAGCGCGACTCGAGCGAGATGACGGCCGCCGCGCCGCCGCCGCGCCAGCGCCGTGACAGCGAAGAGCGCACGCGTGCACGCGCGCCGCTGAGCGAAGACGAGCTGAGCGCGATGGGCTCGGAGGAGCAGACGCGGCTGGTCGCGCCGCGAGATCGCCGCACGCCGGTGCCGCAGCGGATCGCGCGCCCCGCGAGTGTACCGCCGCCGGTGCCGCTACCGCCGCCGGTGCCGCTGCCACCGCCGCCGCCGTTCGCACCCGATCCGGCGATGCCGATTCCGGCGTCGGGCGGCTCGTCGCTGCCGTTCTCGATGCCGCCTGCCTCGGGCTGGGCGCCGCCGATCGCGG
>DASXCY010000079.1:0-37402 GCA_036490935.1 Kofleriaceae bacterium
CGCGCGGAGCCTGTGCCGAGCGCGTCACCGCCGCGCGCGTTCTGCTAATGGCCCTCGCCCCCGGCGGCGGTCGTCAGGGGCTCAGCGCACACGCGCTCGGCGCAGGCGACGCGCGGAGCGGCGCGGGGCGACCACAAACGGCCCCGCGAGCTAGCGGCGAACGAATCGTCATGCTCGCGACTCGGTATTCGCGCCCGTCGCCGCATCGCCGCCGAAGCCGCGTCCGCAGCCGCAGCAGCCGCCGGCGCCGCAGCCGAAGCTGCACCCGCAGCCGCAGCAGGCGCCGCAGCCGGCGCCGTCGCCGCACCTGACGCTGACGCCGCAGCCGACGCTGACGCCGCAGCTGAAGCCGTCGCCGCAGCTGACGCCGTCGCCGCAGCCGTCGCCGTCGCCGTCGCTGGAGCCGTCGCCGCAGCTGACGCTGACGCCGCAGCTGTCGCCGCCGCCGCTGCCGCCGCCGCCGCCGCCGTCGCCGCCGCCGCTGCCGTCGCCGCCGCCGCTGCCGCCGCCGCTGCCGCTGCCGCCGCCGCTGCTTACTTACCCGCCCGGCTTGTCGCCGGGCAGCGGTGACATCGCCGGCAGCGCGTCGACCACCGTCTGCTGCGCCGGCGATGCCGCCACCGTGATCGCCTTGCAGTACACCGCGAGGGCTTGCAGGTTCTCGCCGACGCGCTGCATGAGCGTCGGGTCGGAGAGGTCGCCAGTGATCGGGATGCTGCAGATCGTGTAGCTGCCGGGTACGAGCTCGTCGAACTCCGGCGGCGAGCTGCCGAACCACAGCCGCATGCCCTGCATCGCGCCCTGGAACAGGCCGTCGACCAGCTGCTTGCCGTTCGACACGACGACGTTGCCCGCCAGCAAGAACACCTGCGCCGCGTTCACCGTATTGCCCGGCAGCGCCTGCACCTGCACGAGCAGCGTGATCGAGCCGACCGGGATGTCGATCGCGACCGCGGTCTGCTGGCCGGCGGTGACCTGCACGACCTGGCTCGTCGACTTCATCGACATCATCTGCATCTGCGTCGCCGCGATGATGACCGCGCCCTCGGGCACCTTGGGCATCACGAACGAGCCGTCGGCGGCGGTCTCGACAAACTGCGCTTGCGCACCACCGCCCTTGCTGGTGGCCGACACCGTGACGTTTGCCATCGGCGCGCCCTTCTGCGTCACCTTGCCGGTGATCGAGCCGTAGCCACGCAGCGCGAGCGTCATCGGCGGCGGATCCTCGGTGCCGGGCGGGACCTGCTGCGCGAGTGATTGCCCGCGCGTCGGATCGTCGGCCATCACGACGGTCGCGACCGGCGGCACGCCGGCGAGCACGAAGTTGCCGTCTTGATCGGTGTCGCTGCTGCGCAATCCCTGGAGGTCGTCGTTCGACTGCGAGTCGTCGCTGTCGCCCGCGCCCGACGAGAACAGCATCTGGCCGCACTTGACGTGCACGCTCGCCGCCGGCGCGCCGTTCGCGTCGACCACGCGGCCGACGAGCCGCCGCCCGCGTACGACCGTGAGCGTGCCGAGATCCGTCGCCTTGCCGGGCTCGATCTTGACGTCGCGCTTGACGAGCTCGGTGAACTCGGGCCCGTACACGTGCAAGTCGTACGGGCCTGGCGCGAGATCTTGCAGCTGGAACGCGCCGGCGGCCGCGGGCGTCGCGGCCTGGCCGCCGAGCTCGACGTACGCGAGCTTCGGGACCGCGCCGGTCTCGAGCACGATCTTGCCGACGAGCGAGCCGGTCGCGGCGAGCACGATGCGGATCGCGGTGTCGCCGGCCTTCGCGGGCGTGCTTTGCTTGCCCCAGCCTTCGCCGAAGCCGCCGACGTGGCGATCGGCCCACAGCCGGTACGCGCCGTCGGGCAGGCCGTGGATCGCGAAGTGCCCGGCGCCGTCGGTCGTCGCCGACGACATGCCGGCGAGCGCGAGCCCGTCGAGCGAGGCGCCGCCGAGGATGTCGGGGAACGCGTTGACCTGGACCTCGGCGACCGGCTGGCCCTGATCGTCGACGACCGTGCCGGCGATCGCGCCCGATACGTCGAGCACGAAGCGCAGATCCTTCTTCGCCGCGGTCGTCGTCAGGTCGAGATCGATCAGCGCGCTCGCGGTGGTCTCGGCCTCGGCGCGCGCTTGCAGCTTCGTGCGGGCGAGCCCGCGGATCTCGAACTGGCCGCGCTGGTCGGTCGTGGCCTGGCGCGCCGCGACGCGCCACATTTCGGCGCCCTTGCCGGCGACGCGCACCGTCGCGTACGCGACCGGTTTGGACTCGGCGTCGACGACCGTGCCGGCGATCGCCGCGCCCGCCTTCATCACGATCTCGACGCCGGTCGCGCCGTGATCGGCGGTGACCGCGACCGGATTCGATTTGGTCGGCGCGTGCTCGCCGTCGGTTGCCTCGAGCGTGTGGCGGCCGGGTGCGAGCGCCGCGAACGTGAAGCGGCCGTCGGTGTCGGTGGTTTGCTCGTCGGCGGGGCCACGGCGCGCGCCGCGGCGCGGACGGTCGCGATCGTCGGCGGTGACCTTGACCTTCGCGAGCGCGTGGCCGGACTCGTCGACGACACGTCCCGAGACGGCGGCGCCGTGCCGCAGCGTGATCGCGACCGCGCCCTTGCCGCCGGCGGTGCCGACCGAAGTGTATGCGCTCGCCGTCGCGAACCCGGTCGCGTTCGCCTCGACGCCGATCCAGCCGGGCCGCAGGCCGGAGAGCGTGGCCTTGCCGTGGTCGTCGGTCTTCGCGGCGCGCGCGCCGGTGCCGGGCGATTCGACATCGGCGCCGGCAACCGGAGCCTGGTGCTCGTCGGTGACGGTGACCTCGATCGTCGCGCCTTCGCGAAGCGCGATCACGACCGGATCGCTCGCCTGCGTGAGCTTGTACGTGACCGGTCCGCCGACGAGCGCGCCCGACGACGCGGTCAGCCGATACGCGCGGCCGACCAGATGATCGAACGCGAACGAGCCGTCGTCCTGCGTCTTCGCGCTGCGCGGCGGCACCGTCTCGATCCACACGTCGGCACCGCCGACGCCGTGGCCGTCGCGATCGACGACCTGGCCCTCGAGGCGCAGCGGGCCGTCCGGATCGGCGTCGAGCGTCCATTCAGGCGCGGCGCCGCGCGGCGAGCGCTCGCTCTTGTCCGCGGGCTTCGGCGCAACGGGCTTGCTCGCCACGGCTGCGGGCGGCGGCGATTTCGTGCCGCCATGGCCGCGCAGAAACCAGAACCAAACCGCGAACCCGCACGCCGCGATCGCGATCGCGGCCCCGAGCGTCTTGCGAGACATGCCGCCACGCTAAGACGTGTCGGTCGCACAGAACAGATGCGACACGGCCGCGACACCTGCGACAGCGCTGTTATTCGCCGAGGAACGGATAGCGGTAGTCGGTCGGCGGGACGAACGTCTCCTTGATCGTGCGCGCGGCGACGAAGCGCAGCAGATTCAACGGCGAGCCGGCTTTGTCGTCGGTGCCCGAGGCGCGGGCGCCGCCGAACGGCTGCTGGCCGACGACCGCGCCGGTCGGCTTGTCGTTGATGTAGAAGTTGCCGGCCGCGTGGCGCAGCGAGTCCATCGCTTCGACGATCGCGGCGCGGTCGCGCGCGAACACCGCGCCGGTCAGCGCGTACGGCGACGTGCGATCGACGAGGTGCAGCGTGTCGGACCACGCGGCATCGGGATAGACGTGGATCGTCACGATCGGCCCGAAGAACTCGTCCTTCATGTGGCGCACGGTCGGATTCTCGGTCTGGATCAGCGTCGGCCGCACGAAGTAGCCCTCGCGGTCGTCGCACTGGCCGCCGGCGAGCACCGTCATGCCGGGAGAGCCCTTCGCCTCCGCGATCGCGGCCGCGTGCTTGTCGAACGCGCCCTTCTTGATCACCGCGCCCATGAAGTTCGAGAGCTCGGCGACGTTGCCCTGCTTGATCGACTCGGTCGTCGCGACGAGCTCGTCCTTCATCTTCGCCCACACGCTCGCCGCGACGTACACGCGCGACGCGGCCGAGCACTTCTGGCCCTGATACTCGAACCCGCCGCGCACGATCGCGGTGGCGAGCGCGCGCGGATCCGCCGACGGATGCGCGAGGATGAAGTCCTTGCCGCCCGTCTCGCCGACGAGCCGCGGGTAGGTGCGGTAGCGGTCGATGTTGTCGGCGACGCGCTTCCACATCATGCGGAACACGTCGGTCGAGCCGGTGAAGTGAATGCCGGCGAGCTCGGGGTGGTCGAGGATGATGTTGGTATCGCCGTGCGGCAGGCCCGGGATGAAATTGATGACGCCCGGCGGGAAGCCCGCCTCCTCGAGCAGCTCGTACACGCACCACGCCGCGAGCAGCTGCGTCTCGGCCGGCTTCCACACGACGGTGTTGCCCATCAGCGCGGGCGCGGTCGGCAGGTTGCCGCTGATCGCCGTGAAGTTGAACGGCGTCATCGCGAACACGAAGCCCTCGAGCGGCCGCAGCTCGCTCGCGTTCCACACGCCGGGCGAGCTCTCCGGCTGCATGCGATACAGCTGCTGCGCGTAGCTGACGTTGAACCGCCAGAAATCGATCAGCTCGCAGGCCGAATCGATCTCGGCCTGATGACACGTCTTGGACTGGCCGTGCATCGTCGCCGCGTTCATGCGCATGCGCCACGGCCCGGCGAGCAGCTCCGCGGCGCGCAGCAGCACGGCGGCGCGTGCTTCCCACCGCATCGCCGACCACTGGTAGCGCGCCTCGAGCGCGGCGCGGATCGCGCGATCGGCGAGCTCGGCATCGGCGGCGTGAAACCGCGCGACGACGTGGCGATGGCTGTGCGGCATCACGACGTCGCGCGTCCTGCCGGTGTGCACGCGCTGGCCGCCGACGACGCACGGGATCTCGATGACCTCGCGCTCGACGTTCGCGAGCGCGGCCTGCAACTTCGCGCGCTCCGGCGAGCCCGGCGCGTAGCCGAGCGTGTGCTCGTTGTGCGGGGTCGGGACCGAGACGATCGCGTCGTTCATGGTGTCGGTGTACCAGATCCCGAGCCCGTGCCCGATCCGGATCCGCTCCCCAACTTCGGCAACGGCTTCATCCCCGGAGCCGGCGGCGGCGCACCCGGCTCGTTGCGGTAACACGCGACCAGGCTCGCCGAGTCGTTCGCCGCCATGATGCACTCGCGCGCCGGCTTCGACAGATTCCGCTGCTGGCACTGCTCGAGCGCTTGCCGGCGGATCGACTTGCTCATCGCGGCGTCGTCGTGGCCGAGCATCACCTGCTTGGTGACGTCGAGCATGTGATCGACGATCTGGTCGCACGTCGGACCGGGATCGTCCTTCTTCGAGCACGCCGCGAGCGCGAACAATGCGAGGATGGCGTAGCGATGCATCGCGCGCAGTCTACTGCGATCCGGCCGGCGCGCGCGGGCGACTTCGCGGCGATCGCCGAGATCACGAACTTCTACATCGCGACGACGGCGATCCACTTCGCGTACGAGCCGATCGCGACCGCCGAGCTCGAGGGCGCGTGGCGCACCGCTGGCGAGCGCTTTCCGTGGCTCGTGGCAGAGGAGGCGGGCGCGGTCGTCGGCTACGCGAAGGCCGGAACATGGCGCGACCGCGACGCGTACTCGTGGACGTGCGAGGTCGGGCTGTACATCGCCGACGCGGCCCGCGGACGCGGGCTCGGCGGCGCGCTGTATCGCGAGCTCCTCGCCGAGGTCGCGCGGCGCGGATTCCGCTCGGCGATCGCAGGCATCGCGCTACCGAACGACGCGAGCGTGGCGCTGCACGCGCGGCTCGGGTTCGCGCCGGTCGGCGTCGTGCGCGAGGCCGGGTTCAAGCACGACCGCTGGCACGACGTCGCGTTCTATCAGCTCGCGCTCGCCGGTTACTGCGGGCAGACGTAGCCGTCGATGTAGATGTCGTACGACTTCTCGGGGCACGTCACGCGATAGAGGTCGATGATCGACCCGCAACGGCCGCCGCTGCCGACGTTGCCGACGCGCACGCCTTCCGCTGCCCCGTGATCCTTGATCGGGTGCGAGCCGTCATCGCACGACAGGCCGGCGAGCCACTCGTTCTCGGTCGGGATGCCACACACCTCGATCGGCAACGCCTTCGTCGTCACCGCCTCGGAGTACTTCTGGACGTCGGCACCTTTGCGGTGCTCCCACTCGCTGCGCGGCATGCCGACCGCGTGCTCCGGTTTGTGCTCGTTGCACGCGCGCAGATCGTCAGGGCCGGGCGCGGTCGCCGCGAAGCAGTTCGCGACCTCGCCGCAGTCGGTATGATCGCGCACGCACGGGCCGAACTGCTTCAACGCCTTCGCCGCGTCGGGATCGGCGCTGGCGAATGTCTTCAAGCAACCGTCGTGATCGATCCCGATCTTCGAGTACCAGTCGCACTGCGAGAGCTTCGCGTAGCGATCGCAGAACTCCTGTGCCGTGAGCTCGCCGGGTGGCTGCCGCGCGATCGGCTGCTGCGGCTGCTGCGGTTGCTGCGGCTGCTGCGGCTGCTGCGGCTTCGCAGGCGCCTGACCGCACGCGGTTACGAGTAAAGCGATCACCCCGGCGAACGCTTTCATCATGGGTATGACAACGCGCGAATGCATCGGTTGCGCTATTTTGCGAGCCGGTGCGTCATGATCAGCCGCGGTGAGGCTTCGAAGCCGAGGCGCGCGTACAGCCGGGCCGCGGGGTTATCCGGTCGGACCTGCAAGTGTAGCGCGCGCACGTCGCGCGTTGCCAGCTCGCGTTCGAGCAACGCGATCGCGGCGGTCGCCGCGCCACGGCCGCGCGCCGACGGCTCGATCCACAGCTCGGTCAGCCACGCCTCGCGGCCGCCGAACTCGAGATCGAAGCAGTAGGTCGTGATCGCGTAGCCGATCGCCGTTCCGCTGTCCTCGATCGACCACGCCGCGCCGAGCGTCGCGTCGGCGAGCAGCTGTGCGAGCGCCGCGGCGAGCGCGTCATCGCCGATCGCGATGCCCTCGTGGTCGTTGAGCGCGCGCGTGCGCGGCAACAACGCGCGCAGGTCCGCCGGCGTCGCGAGGCGCAGCGCGATCACATCCGCACGTACTGGAACTCGCCGGGCAGGTTGTTGATGCCCTTCGCCGGCGGCGCGATCCAGCTCGCCATCTTGCCGGGCTCGTAGACCGGCTTCATGAGGCTCTTGATGTACGTCTCGTCGGCATCGTTCGGCAGCCACGCGCCGTGCTGCGCGTCCCAGGCGGCGCGGTCGAGTTGCTCGCCGTCGGGCGCGAAGCAGTGCCCGGACCACATGCCGATCTGGCGGTGGAACCGGTTCGACGGCAGCTTCAGCTCGAACGCGACGCCCTCTTCGCGGATCGTCTTGTTCCAGCGATCGACGCCGCGCTGGCAGTCCTTGATGTACTCGGTGCGCAGCACCTCGTTGAGCGCGGTGCGCATCGGCACGTCCTCGTGCACGACCTTGCCGTCGCGCAGGACGTCCATCGCGAACGTCGAGCCGATCAGCGCGTGCTCGTCGTAGCGGTCTTCCTTGTAGCGGCCCTTGAGGCCGCCCGCGAACGCGTCGGCCGCGTTCGACGACACCTCGCCGCCGAACAGATCGAGCGACAGCGAGTACCACAGGTTCAGGTACTTCTGGATCGTTGGCAGATCGACGCCGCCGAGCGCGCGCGGATCGCCGTTCGGATCTTGCTTCATCAGCTCGCACGCGCGCTTGACGATGCGCTGCACGCCGCTCTCGCCGACGAACATGTGATGCGCTTCCTCGGTGAGCATGAACCGACACGTGCGCGCGAGCGGATCGAACCCGCTCTCGGCGAGCGCGGCGAGCTGATACTTGCCGTCGCGGTCGGTGAACATCGTGAACATGAAGAAGCTCAGCCAGTGCGAGGTCGGCTCGTTGAACGCGCCGAGGATGCGCGGCTTGTCGGCGTCGCCCGAGCGGCGCGCGAGCAGCTCCTCGGCCTCTTCGCGGCCGTCGCGGCCGAAGTACGTGTGAAGCAGATAGACCATCGCCCACAGGTGACGGCCCTCCTCGACGTTGACCTGAAATAGATTCCGCAAGTCGTACAGCGACGGCGCGGTCGCACCGAGCAGCCGCTGCTGCTCGACGCTCGCCGGCTCGGTGTCGCCTTGCGTGACGACGAGCCGCCGCAGCATGTTGCGGAACTCGCCCGGCACCTCGTCCCACACCGGCTGGCCGCGGAAGTCGCCGAAGCCATGCACGCGCCCCTCCTGCTTCGGCTCGAGGAAGATGCCCCAGCGATAGTCCGGCATCTTCACGTAGTCGAAGTGCGCCCAGCCGTCGCTCTCGACGGAGATCGCGGTGCGCAAGTAGATGTCTCGCTCCTGCCAGCCCACCGGGCCCATCGCCTTCCACCAGTCGAGGAACTGCGGCTGCCACGCCTCGAGCGCGCGCTGCAGGCGGCGATCGCCGGCGAGGTCGACGTTGTTCGGGATCTTTTCGTCGGTGACGATGGTGCTCATGTGCGCTTCCATTGGAACTGTGGGCGTTCCGGTTTGCCGTACAAGGTCAGCGCACCGTGCTCGCCGGTCGAGTTCGCGCGCGTGAAGATCCAGTTCTGCCACGCCGACAGCCGCCCGAAGATCTTGGTCTCGAGCGTCTCCGGGCCGACGAACCGCAGCGATGCTTCCATGCCGGTGAGCGCGTCGGGCGACAGCGACGCGCGCTCCTCGATCGCGATGCGCAGCTCGTCCTCGAAGTCGATGTCGTCGGCGGCGACCGTCGCGAGGCCGAGCTCCTCGGCTTCGTCGCTGTGGATCGGCTCGGCCTGGCGCGTGAGTGCGCCGGCCGGGTGCTCGGTCGTGAACTTGCTCTGGTACGGCGAGGCGCCGCGCTCGAGCACCGCCTTCACGCGCTCGGCCTGGCCGTAGAAGCGTGCTTCGAGGCGCGACAACCCGCTCGCCGTGGTCATGAACCCGGCGTTCGCCGCCGACAGCGCGACGCCGATCTGCGCGTCCTTGTCGATCAGCATGTAGAAGCGGTCGGCGCCGAGCGCGAGCTCGAGCAGCGAGCCGGCGAAGCAGCTGTCGGCGCGATCGGCGACCGCGTAGAAGCTGCGCGCGGTGTTGTCGAAGCGCTTGAGCACGCGGCGCTGCAAGAGGCGGATCTCGCGTGCGAATCCGGTGCGCGTGCGCGCGACCACCTCGTCGTGCTGGACGACGAGCTTCGGATCACCGGCGGTGCGCACCGCGACGACGCCGATCTCGGGGAAGTCGAAGCGCAGGTGGAGCAGGGCGTCGTCGAGCTCGCGAAACGCCTGCAGGCTCCACGTGTGCGGCGACGTGAGATCGACGACGGCTTCGGGCGCCGGGCCGCGCACGACGAGCTCGCCGGTGCGCGCACCGCGATCGACGCGCAGCGACACGTACTTGTACTCGAGCGCGTCGGCGGTGACCTTCGGCGCGAGCGGCGGTAGCTCGACGGCCGGGCCGCGCGCTTCGGCCTCGCGCGGGCTCGGCTTGCCGGCGAGCTCGTACGCGCGCTGCTTCACGGTGTCGTCCCATTTCGTGCGCGACACGAGGTGATCGACGAGGCCCCAGTCCTTCGCGCGCTTGCCCTTGATGCCCTCGGCGGTCGTGCAGAACACGTCGGCGCGGTCGCGGCGGACCTTGCGCTTGTCGACGAGCCGCGTGAGGCCGCCGGTGCCGGGCAACACGGCCAGGAGCGGCGTCTCGGGGAAGCTGACGGCCGAGCTGCCGTCGTCGACGAGCATCGTCTCGTCGCACGCGAGCGCGAGCTCGTAGCCGCCGCCCGCGGTCGTGCCCTTGCACGCGCACAGCGAAGCGAGCGCGCTGTTGGCGGACGCGTCCTCGAGATAGAGCCGGGTCTCGTTCGTGAACTTGCAGAAGTTCACCTTGAACGAGTGCGTCGACAGCCCGAGCATGTAGATGTTGGCGCCGCTGCAGAACACGCGGTCGAGGTCGGCGGTGAACACGACGCACCTCACGTCGGGGTGCTCGAAGCGCAGCCGCTGGATCGCGTCGGCGAGCTCGATGTCGACCGCCAGGTCGTACGAGTTGAGCTTGAGCTCGTAGCCGGGCCGGTGCGGGTGGTCGCCGTCGACCGCCATCGTCAGCGTCGCGACCGAGCCGTCGATCGCGAGCCGCCAGTGCTTGTAGCGCGACGGATGGGTCTCGAAGATCGTCAGATCTGCAGCAGCCATGCGGATCCTGTATCAAGCAATTTAGTGCTTGTCACGCGTGATGGTCATGCACTATAGTGCGTGCGTGGATCTGCTCGTCTCCGTCGGCGCGGCCGTGCGCGATCAGCGCGAGCGCCGCGGCTGGTCGCGACGCGAGCTGGCCGCCGAGAGCGGCGTATCGGAGCGGTTTCTCGCCCAGCTCGAGACCGGCGAGGGGAATATCTCGCTGCGGCGCTTCGCCGAGGTCGCGCGCGCGCTCGCTACGACGCCGGCGGCGCTGCTCGCGCCGGCCGAGGCCGCGCCGCGCGTGCGCCCGATCGCGCTGCTCGGCGTGCGCGGCGCCGGCAAGTCGACGATCGGCGCGGCGCTCGCGAAGAAGCTCGGCGCGCGCTTCGTCGAGGTCGATCGCGAGATCGAACAGGCCGCCGGGCTGCCGCTCGGCGAGGTGTTCGCGGTGCACGGCGAGGCCTACTACCGCCGCGTCGAGCGCGAGGTGCTGACGCGCTTGCTCGCCGATCCCACGCCGGCCGTGCTCGCGACCGGCGGCTCGATCGTCAACGATCCGACGAACTACGCGCTGCTGCGCTCGCGCGCACTGACGGTCTGGCTGCGCGCGACCGCCGACGAGCACTGGAACCGCGTCGTCGCGCAAGGCGACCAGCGCCCCATGGCCGGCAACGCCCAAGCCTTCGAAGAGCTGCGCGCACTGCTCGCGGCCCGCGGCAAGCTCTACGCGCGCGCCGACCACGCGATCGACACGTCGGGGCGGAGCGTGCGGCAGGTCGTCGCGGAAGCAGCCGCTACGGTCGGCTGAGCCGGTCCAGCAGCTCGCGCGCCGGCGCGAGATCCTGCGCGGCGACCTGGGCCTTTTCGCCGATGATGATCGCGCGCTCGAGGAGCGGCTTGGCGTCGGATCTGCGGCCGAGCTCGATGTCGGCGCGGGCGAGGCCGGCGAGCGGTTGCCAGAGCTCCGGCGATTCCTTGCCGCCCGCGGCCTCGGCGGCGGCGATCGCGCGCTGCTCGAACGTCGCCGCGTCGCTCCACTTCTTGTCGGCCAGCTCGAGCGCGCCGCGCGACGCGAGCGTCTGCGCGAGGTATGCCGACGTGTACTTCAGCTCGAGCGCGATGGCGTCGTCGTACTGGGCGCGCGCGTCGGCCGTGCGATGCGCGGCGGCGAGCGCCTCGGCCCGCGTCGTCAGCACCGCCTGCGACAGCGGATTCGCTTCGCCGAGCGAGCTCTGGATCGCGCGCTTCGCGCGATCGAGGTAGACGAGCGCGCCGCTGGTATCGCCCGCTTTCGTCGCGGCATCGGCCATGTTGTTGAGCGTGCGCACGAAGTTCGGGCTGTGCTCGCCCTCGGTGTGCTCGATGATCGCGAGCGCGCGATCGTAGGCGGCGCGCGCGCGGGCGGCGTCGCCGGCGTGGCTGTAGCACGCGCCGAGATTGGTCAGGATGTTCGCGATGTCGGGGTGGTCCGGGCCAACACTCGCTTCGTGGCTCGCGAGCGCGCGCTCGAAGTGCGGCAGCGCCTTGTCGTACGCGCCGGTCTTCGCGAGCTCCTCGGCGAGCGCTTCTTCGAGCAGCCAGATGCCGGGGTTGTCCATGCCGAGCGCGCGCTCGTTCTCGGCCAGCACGCGCTCGCGCTCGGCGAGCCCGGCGCCGCCGTTGGCGATCGCCGCGATCAGCTGGTCGACCTGCAGCAAGCGCACCTGCCGCGACGGATCGCGGCCGAGCCGCGGCTCGAACGCCCGCGCGATGCGCATCCACACGCGTGCCTCGCCGACGTTGCGCTGCGCCGAGACGCCCGCGGCGCAGGCCGCGCCATCGACGACGAGATCGTCGCGGCGCCCGAGCACCGCTTGCACCGTCGCTTCGCTGCAGTCGGCCGTCGCCTCGTCGAGGTTGCCGTCGACACCGAGCGCGATGCCCTCGACCTTCAGCGCCTCGGCCATGTACGGCGGATAGTGCAGCTCGTCGCCGAGCCGCTCGGCGCGCTTGGCCGCGTTGAGCGCCGCGAACTGGTGGCCCGTGAACGCCTGCACCTCGGCGTCGGCGAGCGCGTGCTCGGCCTCGGCGACCTTGTCCTTGGGCTCGCTCGGCGGCTGCTCGGGCGCGCGCAGCTGCGCGACGTTCGCACAGTCCGCGAGCTGCGGTAGCCCGCGCACGATCTCGTTGCCCTTCGCGACGACATCGGCGTCGGCGTGCTCGAGGATCTGCACGAGTGCATGCATCTCGTCGAGCCGGCGATCGAGGCAGACCTCGCGCAGGGTCAGCACGTCCTCGGTCTGCTCGCCGCGCACGCGCGTCGCCTCGCACGCGTCGGTCACGGCATCCGTCCACGCAGTCGCGTAGGCGTCGAGGTCGCGCACGACGGTCGTGTACGCGCGCGCAGCGAACGGCTTGTTCGTCCCGGTGAACGAGGCGTTCACGAGCTGCTTGG
Organism: Kofleriaceae bacterium; assembly: GCA_036490935.1. Lineage (GTDB taxonomy): Bacteria > Myxococcota_A > Polyangia > Haliangiales > Haliangiaceae > JABFXX01. Next base: position 12,538 of record DASXCY010000079.1, read on the forward strand.
CGGGTGCATCCCACACGTCGGCGAGCCGAGTCTCGGCGCCGCGGCACGCCGGCTGTACCGGCGTCGTCGATTGCGACGACACGACCAGCATCGTCGCGCCGGCGGCGGCGAGCACGAACGCGCCGGCCGGCAGCGCGAACCGCTTCCAGCTGCGCGAACCGGCCTCGAGCCACGTGAGCCCGACCTCGCGCGACCCGGGATCCTTCGCGAGCAGCGCGGCGACCGCGCGCGCGAGCCAGCGTGGAGTCTCGGTTCGTTTCGTGCGCACGTCGGGTGCGGCGACCATCACGTGACGCGCGGCGAGCTCGATCGGATTGGCCGAGCCGAACACGAGCTCGCCCGCGAGCATCTCGTAGAGCAAGCAGCCGAGCGCATAGAGATCGGTGCGGCGATCGACGCGCGTGTTCGCGAACTGCTCCGGCGCCATGTAGCCGAACGTGCCGGCGAGCGTCGCCATCGTGCTGTTGACGTTACGCGCGATGCCGAAGTCCATCAGCAGGACGCGCTGTTCCGCGAGCATCACGTTGCTCGGCTTGAGATCGCGGTGGACGATGCCCTGCTCGTGCGCGGCCGCGAGCCCGGCGGCGACGGCGCGCGCGATCCGCACGGCTTCGTCGATCGATAGGCGCTGCTCGCGCTTGAGCCGCGCGGCGAGGGTCTCGCCTGCGACGAGCTCCATCTTGACGAAGTACTGGCCGTCGACCTCCTCGAGGTCGTACGTGCGGCACACGTTCGGGTGTGCGACCCGCTGCGCGAGCCGCACTTCGTCGCGCAGCGCCGCCGCCAGCTCGTCGCCGACCGTCTTGAGCGCGACCTCGACGCCGAGCTTTTCGTCGAGCACGCGATACACCGCGCCCATGCCGCCGCGCCCGAGCAGGCCGCGCACCACGTAGCGATCGCCGACCCGGTCGTCGGGCTCGAGATCGAGCGGCGGGGTGAGCGGTCTCGCGGTCTCGGGACGCTGCTCGCCCGTGCCGGGCGCTCGCCAGCCGAGCACCGTCCCCGCGCTGGGGTGGGTCGCGTCGCGGTCGTCCTCGGCGGGCACCGAGACGAGAATACTACGGCCTGTAACAGCCTGGTTGCACCGGGAAGCTCGCACGCGCGCCAAGCGAACAACGCAAGTGACAAAGCTGTCGAATCTCCCGTTCGTGCTGATCGCGATCCTCTACGGGTTGTCCGCAGGCGCGTTCGGGATCGCGTACGCGGGCCTGTACAGCGACTACGCGTCGCTGCGCGACGGCGAGCACGTGACCGGCACGGTGACGCACGTCGAGCCGCATCGCACGTACGACGCGGTGCAGATCGCATACGGCAATCGTCATCTGACGGCCTATCCGCGGACGGGCGAGGGCGCCGCGCTGCCGGTCGGCGCGCAGGTCGAGCTGCTCGCCTCGACCACCGGCGTGATCCGCGCGAGCCAGCTCGAGTCGAAGTGCCCGTCGCTGGGATTTCTTGTCGCGGCGGTGCTCGGTTTGCTCGGCACGATCGCCGCGATCGTCGCGCACCGCCGGCTGCGCTTCCGCGGCGCGCCGCAGCGGCAGCCGCTCGACATCGTCGTCGAGGGCATCGCGCGCACCCGCAACGTGCGGCTCGCCGGCGTGTTCCTGTTCGTGCCGATCGCGATCGGATTCGCGATCGTGCCGCTGCTCGATCCCGAGACCACGCTGGCCGAAGGCCTCGGCATGGCCGGACTCGCCGCACTGTCGCTCGGCATCGCGGCGTGGCTCGGCGCGATCGCCTATCGGCTGCGCGATCCGCGCAAGAACCCGATCGTCGAGCTGATCGAGCACCACCCGGCCGACATCGCGTGGACGTACATCCGCGAGCAGCGCTCGCGCGGCATCACGGTGCTGACCGCGATGATCTGGAAGGCCGACCGCCGCCACGAGTCGATCCGCGTCGTGCGCGACGACGCCGACACGTTGCTCGCCGAGCTCGCGCGCCGCGCGCCGCACGCCGCACGCGGCTACACGCGCGAGCTGCAGAACCAGTACCGGGCGGACCCGGCGCGCTGGCGCCCGGCCGGGTTCTGATCGACGATGCGGGCGTGCGGCGTCACTTGCTCGCGGTCGTCGTCGTCGCGAGCTGCGGGCGCATTCACTTCGCCCCGCGCGGCGACGCCGGCACGGCGGACAGCGCCGGCGATGCCGCGCCGCGGCGTTGCGATCCCGCCGTGCCATTCGGAGCGCCGTCGCCCATCAGCGAGCTGAACGTCGCCGGCTCGTACGACTCGACGATCACGCTCTCGCCCGACGAGCGCACCGCGTACTGGTACTCCGACCGCGGCAACGCGCCCAATGCGTTCGATCTGTGGACCGCGACGCGCTCCGATCCGGGCGCGCCGTTCACGGCGATCACGGCGGTGCCGGCACTCGACTCGCCGGAGATCGACAAGGAGCCCGGCTTCGCGCCCGACGGCAGCGTGCTCGCGTTCGTGTCGACGCGCACGGACGCCAAAGGCGATATCTACCTGTCGATGCCGATCGGCGCGGCGCCGGTGGCGGCGACCGCCTTGAACTCGACGGCCGCGGAGTACCACCCGTTCTTCCAGCTCGACTCGAACGACGTCTACTTCGCGTCGAGCCGCGGCGGCTTGTTCTCGATCTACCATTCGACCTATCTCGGCGGCGGTGCGTTCGCGACGCCGACGCAGATCACCGATCTCGACATCGCCGGCGCGAACAACGACGACGCCGCGGTGGCAAGCGGCGGCACCGTCGTATACCTCCGCACCGATCGCCCGGGCGGCCTCGGCGGCGAGGACATCTGGCGCGCCGAGCGCGCGAGCCCGAGCGACCAGTGGGGCGCGGCCGTCCTCGAGCCCGTCATCAACAGCGACCAGCTCGACACGCCGAGCTGGATCTCGCCCGATCTGTGCCGGCTGTATCTGTCGAGCTCGCGCAGCGACGCGAGCGATCTGTACGTCGCGACGCGAACGCCGTAGCCTAGCCCGCGTCGCCGGTCAGCAGCTTCTCGAGCCCGGCTTCGTCGAGCACCGGCACACCGTGCTTCTCGGCGGCCTCGAGCTTGGTCTTGCCGGTATCGGCGCCGGCGACCAGGTAGCTCGTCTTCTTCGTGACCGAGCCGGTGACCTTGCCGCCGGCGGCCTCGATGCGTTTTTGCACGTCGGCGCGCGGCGCCGACAGCGTGCCGGTCACGACCAGCGTCTTGCCGGCGAGCGGACCGGTCGCGACCGCTTGCACGGGCTCGGCCGGATCGACGCCGCGCGCCGCGAGCTTGTCGAGCACCGCCGCGCCGTGCTCGTCGCGCAGGAAGCGATCGACCTCGCGCGCGATGATCTCGCCGATGCCTTCGATCTCGCACAGCTCGTCGACAAACGCCTCGCCGTCCTTGGCCGCCGCCGCGGCGCGCAGCGCCGACAGCCGCCCGTACTTCACCGCGATCGCCTTCGCCGCGACGCCGCCGACATGCGGGATGCCGAGCGCCGCGAGTAACCGCGAGCACGTCGCCGCTTGCTTCGCGGTCGCGACCGCGGCGACGAGGTTCTTCGCCGACTGCTCGGCGAACCGATCGAGCGCGTCGAGCTGCTCCCACGTCAGATCGAACAGGTCGGCGACGTCGCGCACGAGGCCGCCCTCGAGCAGCTGCGCGACCACCTTCTCGCCGAGGCCGTCGATGTTCATCTGGCCGCGCGACGCGAAGAACTCGATCGCCGCGAGCCGCTGCGCGGGGCACGCGAGCCGGTTCACGCACGCGAGCACGACCTTGCCTGCTTCGCGGGCGAGGTGCGCGCCGCACGACGGGCACGTGACGGGCGCGTCGAACGCCGGACCGGGCCCTTTCTCGGTGACCGCGAGGATCTGCGGGATGATCTCACCCGCCTTCTCGATCAGCACGCGATCGCCGCGGCCGAGGCCGAGCCGCTGCACCTGATCCCAGTTGTGCACGCTCGCGCGCGACACCGTCGTGCCCGACACGTCGACCGGTTCGAGCACCGCGACCGGCGTGATCGCGCCGGTGCGGCCGACGTTGATTTCCAGGTCGAGGATGCGCGTCGTGACCTGACGCGCGGGAAACTTGTACGCGATCGCCCAGCGCGGAAACTTCGACGTCGTGCCGAGCGCGGCGCGCTGGCCGAAATCGTCGACCTTGATGACGAGCCCGTCGACCTCGTACGGCAGGTCATCGCGGCGGTCCTGCCACGAATGCACCGCCGCCGACAGCGCGTCCCAGTCGGCGGCGCTCGCGTTGTGCGGCGAGACGGGGAGGCCGAGCCGCCGGATGTGCTCGAGGGAGGCGAGGTGGCCGCGCGCGTACTGCTCGCCGTCGACGACCTCGTACAGGATGGTGCGCAGCGGGCGCTTCGCGACCTCGCGCGGATCGAGCTGCTTGATCGTGCCGGCCGCGGTGTTGCGCGGGTTCTTGAACGGCTCCTCGCCGAGCCGCGCGCGGTCCTCGTTGATCGCGGCGAACTCGGCCTTCGTCATGTAGATCTCGCCGCGCACCGCGATCGTCGCAGGCTCGCGCAGCCGCAGCGCGACGCCATGCACGGTGCGCACGTTCGCCGTCACGTCCTCGCCGATGCGGCCGTCGCCGCGCGTCGCGCCGAGCACGAGCACGCCGCGCTCGTAGACGAGCTCGATCCCGAAGCCGTCGATCTTGGGCTCGATCGAATACGTCACGCGGTCGCCGTCGAGGCCGCGCACGACACGCTCGTGAAACTCGCGCAGCTGCGCCTCGTCATACGTGTTGTCGAGCGACAGCATCGGCCGCTCGCGCGTGACCTTCGGAAACTCGGAGCTCGGCGCGTGGCCGACGCGCTTGGTCGGCGACCACGCGACGGTCCAGTCGGGGTGCGCGGTCTCGAGCGCACGCAGCTTCACGAGCAGGCGGTCGTATTCGACGTCGCTGACCGTGGGCTCGGCTTCGACGTAGTACCGCCGGTCGTGCTCGCTCACCTCGTCGACGAGTCCGAGGTAGTCCTGGCGAGTTTCCATGCGAGGCGGTACTACCATAGCCGCGATGTTTCGCGGATGGACGATCATGGCCGCACTAGCCTGCGCCGCATGCCAGCACGACACGATGCCGGCGACTACCGTCGACACGCCGAAGTCGTCGAAGACACCGGTCGGATTCTTGCTCGACGGGACGGCGCAGCTTCACCTGCGCGCCGATCAGACCAAGACGCTGCGCGACATCGACAAGCAGCTCGATGCCGACCTGGATCCGATCGACAAGCGCATCCACGACGTGATGCACCCGGCGTTCGCCAACCCGCGACGCGACGCGGTTCCCGACGTGAAGGGCCGCATCGGCGACGCGAAGCGGCTGCTCCAGGAGCGCGAGACGCGAATCGACAACGCCCTGCACCGCGCGCTCGACGCGCTCGAGACCGTGCAGCGGCCGGTCGCGGTGAAGATCCTGCACGACCACGACATCGACATCGACGATGATGAAGAAGTCGATACGGGCAGCGCCGCCGGTAGCGGCAGCGGTAGCGACGTGTCAGGTTCGCGGCCATGAAGTTCTGCGTGGTGCTGTTCGGGCTCGCACTCGCGGCGTGTCATTCCGACACACCGCCGCAGGCGCCGGCCGACAAGGCGCCGCTTCCATCGTCGTCGGGCACGCCGATCGGATTTCTGATCGACGGCGCCGGCGCGCTGCACCTGCGCGACGACCAGGTCGCGAAGCTGCGCGACATCGACACCGGGCTGTCGGGCGAGCTCGAAGGCCTCGATTCCAAGCTGCGCGCTGCGAACAAGCCCGGCGATCAGGGCTCGGCCAGCGGTGGCCGCGGCGTCCACATGCGCGGCGGCGGAATGGGCCGCAACGGCATGGGCGGACGCGGCCGCGGCGCGGCGCCGCAGGGCTCGGGCAACGACGCGCACCGCGCGGTGGTCGCCAACGGCCTCTCGGATCAGCGCGCGGCCGACGTCGAGCGCGCATTGCACAGCGCGTTCGGGGTGCTCGATCCGGATCAGCGCGATGGCGCGAAGCAGCTACTCACCGATCACGATATCGACTACGACGACGGCGACGACGCCGCGCCGGCCGCACCGCCGCCTCCTTGACGCGACGGTCTACGTCTCGTCGAGGTGGCTCGGGCGCTTCTTGCCCTCGATGAACGCGTCGAGCTCTTGCTCTTCGACCGAGTCCTCGTCGATCGCGACCTCTCCCGACGACGCGTCGAGCTCGACGATCTCGAGGTCGCTGATCTCGTCGTTGAGCTCCTCGACGCGCACCGACCCGGCCGCGATCTGGTGCGGCGGCCTCGGTAGTCCGGTATCGATCTCCTCGTCGTCGTCCATCGACGCGTCGAGCGGCGCGATCTCGATCTCCTCCGACATCTCGTGATCGGTGACGCGCCCGTCGTGCTTCTTGCCGACGAGACAGCCGGCGCTGACGCGCACCTGGTACGGGCGACCGTCGAAGTACGCGTCGATCGCTTCCTTGATGTACCAGAACACGTCCTGCATCTCCTGGCCGTTTCCGGCGATCTCCTTCCATTCGCCGAGCGGCCCGTACTCGATCACCGGCGCGAAGAAGAACTCGCGCGAGCTCTTGAACAGCAGCGTGAACTCCTCGACCGCGATCTCGCCGTCCAGCCCCGCGCTGCGCATGCAGCGCTCGACCTTGTCGATCGTCGGGAAGCGCGCGACGTGGCGGTCGAGGCGATCGAGCGCCTCGTGCTTGTCGTGCTTGATCAAGACCTCGCGGTAGAGGTCGTGAAATTCTTGGAAGGTGCCGGCGAGCGCGAGCGTGCAGCGCACCTCGCCGCCCAGCTTCGCGACGCGCGTGAAGTCGCGCAGCGCGGTGTCGATGCTCGGCATCTCGTCGAGGCCGAGGTTGCACACGACGAGGTCGTAGACGCAGTCGGCGAACGACAGCTTCGGCACCGCGCTCTCGGTGCGGAAGAACACGCCCTTCTTGCCGAGCGGCCCGAGCTCCGCGATCTTGCGGCGCGCGACGTCGAGCATCGCCGAGCTCGCGTCGATCGCGATCAGCCGGCTGCCCGGAGTCATGCGGCGCAGGATCTCGACCGTCGGGTAACCGGTGCCGCACGACACGTCGAGCACCTGGCCTTTTTCCGGAACGGCGAGGTTGCGCAGCAGCATTTTGCCGAAACGTGTCCCCCAGACGGGCGCGATCTCTTCGTCGTAGATCCGCGCCAGCTTCTCGATCTTGAGGCTGCGCTTGGGCGTTACTGTCACCGAGCTGCAGCTACGATTCTGGCGCGATCTCGGCTACTTGTCCACTACTCAGTTTTGGGGACGTACAGCTCGCCGCCGCCGTCCGTGAACTCGTGTGACTTCGCGGTCATCTGCGCGCGAACCTCTTCGGTGATCTTCATCGAACAGAACTTGGGGCCGCACATCGAGCAGAAATGCGCCACCTTGGCGCCGTCGGCCGGCAGGGTCTGGTCGTGGAAATCCTGGGCGGTATCGGGGTCGAGCGAGAGGTGGAACTGGTCGCTCCAGCGGAACTCGAAGCGCGCCTTCGACAGCGCATTGTCGCGGTCCTGGGCGCCCGGATGGCCCTTCGCGAGGTCGGCCGCGTGCGCCGCGATCTTGTACGCGATCACGCCGGCCTTGACGTCGTCCTTGTCGGGCAGGCCGAGGTGCTCCTTGGGCGTCACGTAGCAGAGCATCGCGGTGCCGAACCAGCCGATCATCGCCGCGCCGATCGCGCTGGTGATGTGGTCGTAGCCGGGCGCGATGTCGGTCACCAGCGGTCCGAGCGTGTAGAACGGCGCCTCCTTGCAGATCTTCATCTGGAGGTCGACGTTCTCCTTGATCTTGTGCAACGGGACGTGGCCGGGGCCTTCGATCATCGTCTGCACGTCGTGCTTCCACGCGACGTCCGTGAGCTCGCCGAGCGTATCGAGCTCCGCGAGCTGCGCGCGATCGTTGGCGTCGGCGGTCGAGCCCGGGCGCAAGCCGTCGCCGAGCGAGAACGCGACGTCGTACTTCTTCATCACCTCGCAGATGCGTTCGAACTCGGTGTAGAGGAAGTTCTCCTTGTGGTGTGAGAGGCACCACTTCGCCATGATCGAGCCGCCGCGCGACACGATGCCGGTCACGCGGTTCGCGGTGAACGGGATGTACCCGAGCCGCACGCCGGCGTGGATCGTGAAGTAGTCGACACCTTGCTCCGCCTGCTCGATCAGCGTGTCGAGGAAGACATCGATGTTCAGCTTCACGGGATCGCCGCCGACCTTCTCGAGGCACTGGTAGATCGGCACCGTGCCGATCGGCACCGGCGAGTTGCGCAGGATCCACTCGCGCGTCTCGTGGATGTTCTTGCCGGTCGACAGGTCCATGACCGTGTCGGCGCCCCACTTGACGGCCCAGCGCAGCTTGTCGACCTCCTCGGCGATCGTCGACGTCACCGCGGAGTTGCCGATGTTCGCGTTGATCTTCACGAGGAACTTCGAGCCGATGATCATCGGCTCGCTCTCGGCATGGTTGCGGTTCGCGGGCAGGATCGCGCGGCCGCGCGCGAGCTCGTCGCGCACGAATTCGGGCGTCACGTTCTCGCGGATCGCGACGAACCGCATCTCGGGCGTGATCACGCCGCGCCGCGCGAAATGCAGCTGGGACTGGTTCGGCTCGTGCGCGCGTGCGGCGATCCACGGCGCGCGCAGCTTGGGCAGGCCTTGCGTCGGATCGTGATCCTGAGGGCCGGAGGTGTCGTAGACGTCGAACGGCTGCTCGCCACCCGACAGCGCGATCCGCCGCACCGGCACGCGAATGCCGTCTTGCTCGACGTACACCTTCTGCGACGACGGAAACCCCTCGATCGGGGCAACTTCAACGGACTCGACGATGGGTAGCTTACTCATTCGACCTTCCTACGCCGGCATTACCCGGATCAGGTTCGTGGGGTCGCACGCGGGCCGCGTGCCTCTCAGCCTCTGGTGAAGCTCCCCCGGGAGTTGGTTCCTGGTTTCTCGCAGGCGGCACCCTAGCGCAGGACGTGGCGTGCGTCGAGACGCGATACGCTCGGTGCGTGGGGCACCGGCAGTTCGGCCGCTACCGTGTGACAGGAACGCTCGGCACCGGCGCGATGGGCGACGTCTACTCCGCGGTCGACGACGTGCTCGGCCGCGAGGTCGCGATCAAGACCCTCAAGAGCGCGAGCGGCGTGACCGCGCGCATGCTCGACGACCGGTTCCGGCAGGAGGCGCGCGCGATCGCGCAGCTCTCGCATTCCGGCGTCGTGCAGGTGTTCGACCTCGATCTCGCCGCGGAGCCGCCGTTCCTCGTGATGGAGCGCGTCGCCGGGCCGTCGCTCGCGACGCGGCTCGAGGGTGGGCCGCCGCTCGGCGCGGGCGAGCTCGTGCCACTCGGTATCCAGATCGCGCGCGCGCTCGCCGCGGCGCACGCGGCGGGCATCGTGCACCGCGACGTCAAGCCGGCGAACATCCTCGCGGCCGGCGAGCGAGCGTGGAAGCTCGCCGATTTCGGCGTCGCGCACGTGCCGGATTCGTCGCTGACGATCACCGGGCAGTTCGTCGGCTCGCCGGCATACGCGCCGCCCGAGGCGCTCCTGTCGGGCGTCGCCGCGGCGGCCGGCGATGTCTACGGGCTCGGCGCGACGTTGTACGAGGCGGCGGCCGGGCGCTGGCCGCGCGCCGAGGCGAAGGGCGCGCTGCTCGCGCCGGTGCCGCCGCTCGCGACGCTCGCGCCGCATCTGCCGCGCTCCCTCGCCGCCGCGATCGATCGCGCGGTCTCGCTCGAGCACGCGCGCCGGCCGAGCGCCGCCGAGCTCGCCGAGCTGATCGCCGGTTCGGGTACATCGCAGGTGCTCGCCGCGCGGCCGCGCGCGCCGATCCGCCAGGGCCGCCTGCTCGCGATCGCGATCGGCGCGCTCGCCGTCGTGCTGGTCGTCGCGGTCGCGACCCGCGGCGGCTCGCCAGCGAGCGCGCCGGCCGCCGACGAGGTCGTCGCGACACCGCCGCCGAACCTCACCGGCAAGGCGGCGAAGGAGTGGGACCACGTCGTCGAGGAGGTGCACCGCGGCCACGTCGACGGCGCACGCCATCACCTCGACGACTTCGAGCGCCGGTTCGGTGCGACCGCCGAGACGCGCGCGCTGCGCGACCAACTCGACGCGCTGCCGCCGGAGCGGCCGCCGCATCCGCGAGACGAGTGATGGATCCGGGTTACGTGCAATTCATCGTCTATGCCGCGTTCGGCGCTACGGCGGCGGGCGGTGCGGTTTACGAGATGGTCCGGCGCCAGCGCGCGCGGCGCCGCGTTGCGGCCGGCGGCAGCCGCCTCGACGACAACGCGCTGGTCACGCTGCGTGGGACCGTGCATCCCGGGGCCGGCATCCTGATCGCTCCACTCTCCGGGCAACCGTGCGTCGCGTATCGCGCATGCGTGCGCGTATACGACCCGAGCACGCGTCCCCGCATCACCGTTCACGAGCGCTCCGAGCTCGCCGGCTTCACGCTGTGGAGCCATGCCGGTCCGCTGCCCGTCGAAGGCGATCGCCTCGAGCTGTCCTTCAAGGCACGCGAATTTCGCATGCGTGACAACGACCGGGCACGCGCACTCGTCGCCGCGCTCGGACTTCCGTACCAGCCCGACGTCACGACGTGCGACGAGGTGATCGTCGCGCCGGGTCAGACCGTGACGGTGCACGGAGTCGTGCGCGTCGTGACGGTTCCGGCGGAGCACGTCGACATCGATTTTCGTGACGCCGCGCGGGCCACGCGGATCGTCGGCGACGAGCATCACCCGCTCGTGATCGCCGATATCTGAGTCATTCCACGTGATCGATCGACGCGAACGCGTCGTCGAGCGCGCCCATCATCGTCTGCGCGTTCGCGAAGCGATCGTTCGGATCCTTCGACAGCGCGGCGTCGAGCAGCGCGGACAGCTGCGGCGTGCACCACGCGGCGCCTCTCGCGAGCATGTCGAGGCGCGGCGGCGGCGCCTTGACCTGCATGCGCATCTGCATCATCGGGTCGGGATGATCGAACGGCACGCGGCCGGTCAGCATCTCGAACAGGATCGTCGCGCATGCGTAGAGGTCGGTGCGGCCGTCGAGCGCCTTGCCCATCGCCTGCTCGGGCGACATGTACGCCGGCGTGCCGAACACGAGGCCGGTCGTCGTCAGCTTGCCGCCGCCCATCGCGGCCTCGGCGTCGCCGATGAGCTTCACCACGCCGAAGTCGACGATCTTCGTGCGCTCCCAGCCGCCCATGTCGACCAGCATGATGTTGTCGGGCTTGAGATCGCGATGCACGAGCCCCTGCGCGTGTGCGTGGCCGACGCCGTCGAGCAGCTGGCGCGCGACGATCAGCGCGCGCCGTGGGTGCAGCGGCCCTCCCGCCGCCATCACCTTGGTCAGCGTTTGGCCGGTCACCTTTTCCATCACGAGGAACAGCGAGCCCGCCTCGACGAACACCTCGACCGCGGCGACCAGGTTCGGATGATCGAGCAGCAGCACGGCGTTGGCCTCGCGTGCGAACCGCTTCGTCGTCTCGGCGGCCGGATTCATGCCCGACGCCGGCGACTTGAGCGCGTAGCGCATGCCGCCGGCATCCTCGACCTCCCACACGCCGCCCATGCCGCCGCGCCCGAGCGGGCCGACGAGCCGATACTTGCCGAGCCGCATGCCCGGCTCCAGCTGGACGGTCGGCGGAACCGTGGTCATCGCCGGTGCATCCTACTAGACGTGGTAACGATAGCCATGCCTGGAAGTGACGAGGAGCTCGCCGCCGAGATCCGGCGCCTCAAGGTGGAGCGCAACGCGGTCATTCTGGCTCATTATTATCAGGAGTCGGAGCTCCAGGATCTGGCCGACCACGTCGGAGATTCCCTGCAACTCTCGCAAGCTGCGGCAAAGACCGATGCCGACGTGATCGCGTTCTGCGGCGTGCACTTCATGGCCGAGACCGCGAAGATCCTGAATCCGAGCAAGACCGTGGTCGTCCCCGATCTCACCGCCGGCTGCTCGCTCGCCGACGGTTGCCCGGCGCCGGCGTTCGCGCGCTGGCTCGCGAAATATCCCGGTCACACCGTCGTCAGCTACATCAATTGCTCGGCGGAAGTGAAGGCGATGTCGGACGTGATCTGCACGTCGTCGAACGCGGTCAAGATCGTGCGCGCGCTCGGCGGCGAGAAGATCGTGTTCGCGCCGGACCGCCACCTCGGCGCGTTCGTGCAAAAGCAGGCGGCGCGGCCGGATCTGGTCCTGTGGCAAGGCACGTGCGTCGTGCACGAGACGTTTTCGGAGCGCCGGCTGATCGAGCTGATGGTCGCGCATCCCGACGCCGAGGTGATCGCGCACCCGGAGTGCACCGAGGCGATCCTGCGCCACGCCCATCACATCGCGTCGACGAGCGGGCTCATCACCTACGCGCAGAAGTCGCCGAAGCAGACGTTCATCGTCGCGACCGAGGTGGGCATCATGCACGCGATGCAACACGCGGCGCCGGGCAAGACGCTGATCGCGGCGCCGCCCGAGGACGAGAGCTGCGCGTGCAACACGTGCCCGTACATGAAGAAGAACACGCTCGAGAAGCTCTACCGATGCCTGTTGCACCTCGAGCCGCGCGTCGACGTTCCCGAGCCGGTGCGCACGAAGGCGCTGCGGCCGATCCAGCGCATGCTCGAGATGTCGTAGAGTCCAAACGCCCGCGCGAAGCGCCGGCCTGATCGACTCCTTGCTCGTGTGACTCGTGATAAACGAGTCACATGAGCTGGAAGACGATCCTGGTTCCGCACGATTTCTCGGCGAGCGCCAACCATGCGGCGGCGCTCGCGCGAGACGAGGCGAAGGCGCACGGCGGGCGTCTCGTGCTGCTCCACGTGATCGAGCTGCCTGCGAACATCCGGCCCGACGCGATGATCGTGCCCGACGACAACGGCGCGCCGATCAACGTGCGCGACTACGCGGTCGGCAAAGCCGAGAAGCACCTCGCGGATCTCGTCGAGCGGCTCGTCAAGGACGGTGCGACCGCGAGCGCGGTCGTGCGCGTCGGTAACCCGGTCGACGAGATCAACCAGCTCGCGAGCGACGAGAAGGTCGATCTGATCGTGATGGGCACGCACGGCCGCAGCGGCCTGGCGCACCTGCTCGTCGGCTCGGTCGCCGAGCGCGTCGTGCGCTCGAGCCGCGTGCCGGTGCTGACGGTCCGGCACCCGGACCATCACTGACTTCCTATTCGACGGTCATGCGGCCGCCGTCGCGCAGAACCGCCGGCACGAGCGGGCTGACCTCGCCGGTGGCCACGAGCCAGAGCTGGTGCGCGGCGCGCGTGACGCCGATATGCAGCAAGTGGCGGGCCCAGCTCACATCCGGGTAGCTCGTAGCGTTGACGTCGACCATCACGACGTAGTCGAACTCGAGGCCCTTGACCTGTGCGACGTCGGTCACGTCGACGCCGGGCTGGAAGTTGAAGTCGTCGCGGCGCACGCGGCGCAGCGCCGGCACCTCGGAGCGGCGCAGGCCTTCGAAGTACGCGTCGGCCTGCTCGGGGTGGCGCGAGATCACGGCGCACGACGACGTCGGCTCGCGCGCCATGAGATTTCGAAGCGCGTCGCCGAGGAACGCGATTGCCTCGCCGAGGTCGCCGAACTCGTGGAGCTCGACCGGCTCGCCGGGCCGCGCGGCGACCGGCTCCTCGGGCGCGAGCTCGGGTCCCAAGATCTCGCGCGCGAGCACCATCACCTCGGCGGTCGAGCGATACGACAGCCGCAGCGGCCGCACGATCGCCGGCTGACCGATGTCCGCGAGCAGCTCCGCCCACGTGTTGAAGTTGTTGTCGAACACGAGCCGCTGCGCGGTATCGCCCGCGATCGTGATCGAGCGCTTGCTCGGATCCCGGTCGGGCGCGTGCACGGCCTCGACGAGCACCTTCACTTCGAGCGCGGAGCGATCCTGCGCCTCGTCGATCGCGACGTGCTCCCACACGAGCTCGGCGCCGTCGGGCGTGAACAGCCCGCCGCGCTTGAGTTGCACGAGGCGCAGCAGGATCGGGTCGTCCTCGTCGTCGAACCGGCCCGCCGGATCGTCCTCGTCGGCGGTGACCGCGCGGCCCTCCGAATCGAGGATCGGCTTGCCGTCCTCGTCGACCGGCGCCGCCTGCGGTTTCGCGAGCTGGCGGCGCAGCCACGCGACGACGCGCTCGATGTCCTTGGGCGTGACGTCGCTGCCCGCGAAGCCTGCCGCGAGCACGACCGGATCGGTGAGCAGCTCGGCCCAGTCGAGCACGCAATCGTCCGCGCGTTTCTTCCAGCGCTTGACGACCCCCTCGAGCGCGACGCGCACGTTGGACTCGAGTTGCGCGGTCTTCGTCCACTTCGCGAGCGCGGCGATGCGCGGGACGAGCGGGCGGCTGACGAGCCGATTCCATTCGGTGAGTGCGGCCTGCGCGATCTCGGCGACGTCGCGCCCGATGTCTTGCGCCTGCTGCGCGACCCAGCGCTCGAGCATCGGCAGCAGCGCCGGATGCTTCTTCACGCGCGACACCTGGTCCGGAGGATCGGCGTTGTACTTGACCGGCGCGTCGGGGAAGCAGCGCATGCGCGTCGTGCGCGCCCAGCCCGTGTACGTCACGACCGGCACGCCCGCCACGCCGAGCGCCGGCAACACGCCCGCGACGTAACGCACGAGCGCGTGCGTCGGCACGACGAACAGCATGTGATTCGCCTTGAACCGCCGTCCGTCCTGGAAGTTGAGATACGCGATGCGATGCAGCGCGACCGTCGTCTTGCCCGAGCCGGCGCCGCCCTGGATCACGACGATGCCGCTGTCGGGCTGCGTGATCAGCTCGAACTGATCCTTGTCGATCAGCGCCGCGATCTCGGGCAGCGTACGATCCGCGCGCAGTGCGGCGCCGCGCTGGATGCCGAGCGTGCCCCGCGGTCCCGTCGCGGTGACCGGCCGCGCCGCCTTGCCCATGCCGCCGTGCAGCACGGGCGCGAGCTGCCCGACGGCCTGCACCCACGCGCCGCGCATATCCTTTAGATACGTGCCCTGCGGCGTGCCGATGCGGCGCAGGTTGCCCTTCGCGATCGAGATGTTTCGCCGTGCCTCGACCACCCCGTCGACGCGCCGCCCGGCGATCTCCTCTTCGTAGTCATCGCCTTCTTCGTAGCGATAGTAGATGCGCGACACGGGCGCGTTGCGCCAGTCGACGATCTGGACGTTCGACGACCGATCGATGAAGCCGCGCTTGCCGATCATCACGTCGCGCGGTTTGCTGTGCTCGCGCAGCCGCATGTGCGCGAAGTACGGCGACGTGATGTCGACCGGCAACGACTTGCCGCCGCCGAGCCGCGCCTTGAGCGCCGCGAGCCGCGTCATCTGCTCGACCAGCGGCGGCAGATCTTCGGCCCGCGCTTCCGCGATCTGGTCGCGCAGCGAGAGCAGGTCGTTGTCGAGGTCGCTCGAGCCGACGCGCGGACGATCGTCGTCCTCGTCGCCGATGGCGACGCGCGCCTGGACCTGCCCGTACAGGCGCTCTTCTTCCGCGATGACGTTCGCGGCGTCGCTGCCTTTTGCGACCTCGTTTCCCATGAACGGGCGAATCTATCCGAATCGCCCGGTCTGGCAAGGGTGCGTCAATGCTGCAAGTGCCCGGATCTCCCCGAATGCGACGATTGGCCAAGCCCGCCCTCATCAAGCCATGGGAAACCAGACGAGGGGCTCGCTCGTAACAGGTGCGATGACCGCACCCGCCCTGCCGCTGCTGACCCGCCTGGGCAGCTACGAGCTGGTTCGCCTGCTCGCGCAGGGCGGCATGGCCGACATCTATCTGGCGCGCCAGGACGGCACCGAGCAGCCGGTCGCGGTCAAGGTGCTGAACCACGCGCGCTCGCGCGACGAGGAAGCCCAGGCGCTGTTCCTGGACGAGGCGCGCTTGCTCGCGATGCTCCACCACGAGCACCTGGCCGGCGTGCACCAGGTCGACGTCGCCGGCGGCGTGCACTACCTCGCGATGGAGTACGTGCACGGCGCCGACCTGCGCGAGATCCTCGCGATCGCCGGCAAGCTCGACCTCGCGATCCCGTACGCCGCCGCGGTGTCGATCATCGCGGCCGCGGCGAACGGCCTCGACCATGCCCACCGCCGCTGCGACGCGGATGGCAAGCCGCTGCACCTCGTCCACCGCGACGTGTCGCTGTCCAACATCATGGTCGGGCACGACGGCACCGTGAAGGTGGTCGACTTCGGCATCGCGACTGCGACGATCTCGTCCCACGCGACCAACCCGGGCATCGTGCGCGGCAAGGCGAGCTACATGTCGCCCGAGCAGTGCCTCGGCGACCCGGTCGATCTGCGCACCGACGTGTTCGCGCTCGGCGTCGTGCTCTACGAGCTGACGACCGGCCAGCGCTGCTTTCACGGCAACACCGACTTCGAGCGCATGCTCGCGGTCGTGCAGGGCACGTACGTGCGGCCGTGCGACGCGAATCCGCTGTTTCCGCGCGAGCTCGCGGCGGTGATCGAGCGCGCGCTGGCACTCGACCCGGTCGAGCGATTCCCGTCGGCGGCGGCACTCATCGACGCGCTCGAGCAGGCCGCGGCGGCGCTCGGCTGGGCGCTCGGCAGCGCGCCGATCGTCGCGACGATGCGCGCGCTGTACGGCGACGTCGCCGAGCCGCCCGTCGGCGAATCGTTGGAAGCAACCGAGCCGGCGGCGCCGGCGCTGTCGCGGCGATTTCCACGCGGCACCGACTGCGGCGGGATCTCCTCGCCCGATTACGACGAAGAGCCGACGCGCGGCCGTCGCTCCGCGCCTCGGCTGTGGTGCTCGCGCCTGGCCGCGTAACCGCAGATCCTTATTGCACGCGCGGGCGATTCACCGTACTAGGGTGATCGAAGATGGCGCGCGCCAAAGCTCTGCTCGCACACGATCCATTGCGCCGGTGGACCGCCGCCGACGCGAACGACACGTACAACATCCCGCGCTGGGGTTGCGGATATTTCGGCGTGAACGATCACGGCAACCTGATCGTGACGCCTCGCGGGATAGGCGAAGGCGCAGGCGCGATCGACATGAAGGAGCTCATCGACGAGCTCGTCGCGCGCGGCATCCAGCTACCGATCCTGCTGCGGTTCAGTGACATCCTGCGCGCGCGCATCGAGCTGCTGTGCAGCGCGTTCACCAGCGCGATCCGCGAGTACGGCTACGGCGGTCAGTACCGCGGCGTGTATCCGATCAAGGTCAACCAGAACCGCACGGTCGTCGAGGAGATCATCGAGTTCGGCCGGCCGTTTCACTACGGCCTCGAGGCGGGCAGCAAGCCCGAGCTCCTCGCGATCATGGCGATCCACCAGGACGACGAGGCGCTGATCATCTGCAACGGCTACAAGGACGAGGAGTACATCGAGACCGCGCTGCTCGCCTCGAAGATGGGCAAGACCGTCATCCTCGTCGTCGAGAAGCCGACCGAGCTCGACAACATCCATCGCGTCAGCGAGCGCGTGAAGATCAAGCCGCAGCTCGGCATTCGCGCGCGGCTGTCGTCGCGCGGCGCCGGCCGGTGGGAGCAGAGCGGCGGCGACTTCTCGAAGTTCGGCCTGACCGCCGCCGAGATGGTCGAGGCGATCGACAAGCTGAAGGCGTGGGGCGAGGCCGACACGGTGAAGCTGTTGCATTTTCATCTCGGCTCGCAGATCAGCGCGATCAAGAGCGTGAAGAACGCGCTGCGCGAGGCCGGCCGGCTGTTCGTCGAGCTCTACAAGCTCGGCGCGAAGGGGCTGGCGTATCTGGATGTCGGCGGCGGGCTCGGCGTCGACTACGACGGCTCGCAGACGAACTTCGCGTCGTCGATGAACTACACGGTGCAGGAGTACGCGAACGACGTCGTGTACGCGATCAAGGAGATCTGCGACGCCGACTCGGTGCCGCACCCGTCGATCGTGAGCGAGTCGGGCCGCGCGATCGCGGCGCACCACTCGGTGATGGTCGTGAACGTGCTCGGTGTGACCGAGTTCAACACGAACGTGCCGGCGCAGCTCGCGCGGCCGGTGCCGCCGCTGGTCGCCAACATGTGGGAGACGTATCAGGGCGTCTCGGCGAAGAATCTGCTCGAGAGCTATCACGACGCGGTCGAGTACAAGGACCAGGTCCTGCAGCTATTCAACCTCGGCCACCTGTCGCTCGAGCATCGCGTGCTGTGCGAGAATCTATTTTGGGCGACGTGCGAGAAGGTGCTGCTGACGACGCGCGGCCGCGAGCACGTGCCCGAGGAGCTCGAGGGACTCGAGAAGGCGCTCAGCGATACCTATTTCTGCAACTTCTCGATGTTCCAGTCGGTGCCCGACGCGTGGGCGGTCGATCAGCTGTTCCCGATCTGCCCGATCCATCGGTTGAACGAGGAGCCGACGCGGCGCGCGACGCTCGCCGACATCACGTGCGATAGCGACGGCAAGATCGATTCGTTCATCGATCTGCGTGACGTCAAGCACGTGCTCGAGCTGCACCCCAAGGACGACGGCAAGGACTACTACCTCGGCATCTTCCTGGTCGGCGCCTATCAGGAGATCCTCGGCGATCTGCACAACCTGTTCGGCGACACCAACACGGTGCACGTGCAGCTATCCGAGGACGGCGACTACGACGTCAAGGAAGTCGTCGCCGGCGACACCGTGAGCGAGGTGCTGCAGTTCGTCGATTACTCGCCGAGCGACTTGCTCGGCCGCATGCGCAACAACGTCGAGAGCGCGTTGCGCCGCAAGCTGATGACGATCGAAGAGAGCCGCACGCTGATCAACCGGTTCCGCCAGGGCATGATCGGTTACACGTATCTCGATCGCGAGTAGCTCTACCGCACGATGATCGTGTGCGGCACTTTGAAGTACGTGCCGGCTCCGTGTCGTGACGAGCGTGCTGCCGGCGTTCTCGGTCTGCTTCGCGCCGTCGATGTCGAGCTGCTCACGGTCGCGCTGCCGACGGCGAATACGTGCGCACGGAGATGGTGCCGGCGGCCGGATCGAACGTGTACAGCCGCAGGTAGCCGTTGCTAACAACCGCTGTGGTCGTCGAATTGCTGCGGTTATTTCTTCCGCTGTAACAAATCGCCGAACGTGCCGAGCTTCTGCGGCGCGCGCGGCGCGACCTCGGCGATCTCGTCGGGGCTCGCGTCCGTGCTCGCGGCGAGCGACAGCCCGAGCCGGCGGCGCTCGTGATCGATCGACACCACGGTCGCTTCGACCGTCTGGCCGACCGCGACGACTTCCTTCGGATGGTGGATGCGCCGGCCCGCGCCGAGCTCGCTGATGTGTACGAGGCCTTCGACGCCGGGCGCGATCTCGACGAATGCGCCGAACGGCTGCAGGCGCGTGATCGTCCCGCGCAGGCGCGAGCCTTCGGCGAGCTGTGCGGTCGCGTCGCGCCACGGATCCGCCGCGAGCGCCTTGAGCGACAGGCCGATGCGGTCGCCGTCGACCTTGAGCACCGCGACATCGAGCTCCTGGTCGAGCGCGAGCACGTCTTCCGGTTTGTCGACGCGCGAGAAGCCGAGCTCGGACACGTGCAGCATGCCCTCGATGCCGCCGAGATCGACGAACGCGCCGAACGGCTTGAATCCGACGACCTTGCCGCGCAGCACGGCGCCGGGCACGAGCCGTTTGCGCGTCTCGATCGCGGCGCGCTCGCGCTCCTCGTCGAGCAGTGCGCGGCGCGACAGCACCAGGTTGCGGGGCTCGTAGCGCGTGATGCGGAACTGCAGCGTCTGGCCGACGACCACCGCGAGGTCGGCGACGGGCCGCACGTCGAGCTGCGAGGCCGGGCAGAACCCGCGCATTCCGGCGACGTCGACCGAGACGCCGCCCTTGACGACCTCGGTGACCTTGCCCTCGACCGGGATGCCGAGCTCGGCCGCGTGCGCGAGATCCGCGCGCGCTTCCGGGCCGCGGCCGATCTTCGTGCGCAGCGCGAGCACGCCGCCATCGTCCGCCGCGACGCGCGCCTCGACCGTGTCGCCGATCGCGACCAGCAGCTTGCCGTCCGGATCGCTGACCTGCTCGCGGGCCAGCTGCCCTTCGGCCTTGCCGCCGAGATCGACGAACACCGCCTCCTTGCCGATCGTGATCACCTTGCCGGTCACCACATCGCCCACGCGCGGCCGCTTGCCCGAACGCGGCCGCTGCGCCTCGCTGGCTGCAAACATCGCCGCGAAGTCGTCGTCGTCGTTGCTCATCGAGCCGCGCTTATACCCGAGGGCATACGCTCGGGATAGGGTGCGCTCGCGCTTCGCACTCGCGTCGATCGGATGCCCTCGCTATACCCGAGGGCATACGCTCGGGATAGGGTGCGCTCGCTCAGTTCGCCGCGCCGGCCTCGGCCTGCTTCGGGACGCGCCTGGTCTGGTCGACCGCGTGCGGCACGTGCGGGCGCGGCGCGCCGTCGAGGCCGAGCGTCTTGCCGTTCAGGTAGCCGACCTTGCGCATCGCCCAGTCCCACATGCGCGTCGGCAGGATCGCGTTCAGGAACAGCACGAAGCTCGTCGAGCGCGGCGCGACGTAGCGCGCGCTCGGCCGGCGGGCGTTCACCGCGCGCGCGATCGCCTTCGCGATCACGATCGGGTTCGACGCGAATCGATCCGCCAGCTTCGACATCTTCTCGTACTTCGCCATCGCCGGGCCGTACGGCGTCGCGGCGAACGCATCGAGATTCGCGACCGCGGTGGCCTCGAAGTTCGTGCGGATCACGCCGGGCTCGATCAGCGCGACAGTGATGCCGAACGGGCGCAGCTCGTAGCGCATCGCCTCCGAGAGGCTCTCGACCGCGTACTTCGTCGAGTTGTACACGCCGAAGAACGGCAGCGTGATGCGGCCGCCGACGCTCGACACGTTGATGATGCGGCCCGAGCGGCGGGCCTGCATTTGCGGCAGGAACGCGCGCGTCACTGCCATCAGCCCGAACACGTTGGTCTCGTACTGCCGGCGGATCTCCGAGCCGGTGATCTCCGAAGTCGGGCCGAGCACGCCGAAACCGGCGTTGTTGACCAGCACGTCGATGCCACGTCCGCCGGTGAGCTTGTCGATCTGCTGCACCGCCTGCTCGATCGACGCATCGGACGTGACGTCGAGCGTGACGGTGTCGAGCTGGAGCTCGTTCGCCTCTGCCGCGAGCTTCGCGAGCTCGCCGACCTTGCGGCCGGACGCGATGACGTGGTGGCCCTGACGGGCGAGGTGGAGCGCCGTGGTGCGGCCGATGCCGGCGGTGGCTCCGGTGATGAGAACGATCTTCTTCGAGGTGGACATGTGCAGGCTCCTTGGTGTCTTGGAATGAACGTTCATTCCGCGTTTAGGCCAAAAAAAATCAGGGTGTAGAGGGTTCTCAGGCTCGAATCGCTTCCCACGCGCACTGTTCGGCCAGCTTCCAGTCCGCGGTGGTCACGTCTTGTTCGTTTTCGAGGCAGCACCGGATCACGCCGATGAAGGCGCCCAGCACGATGCCCATGAGCAGCCGGGGAGGCCCGGCTCGCAGCTCGCCGCGCTGCTGCGCGGACACGGTGATCATCGAGAACGTGTCGAGCATGCGCTGCTCGAGCTTGCGGCTTTCGGTGTCGAGATAGCGAGCGTGGTGATGCAGCTCGAGGAACACGAACGACTCGACGTTCTCGCCTGCAAACTTCGCCATCTTCATCCACATCGAGCGAAACAGCTCGCGCGCCGGCCCGCCGGGGAAGTCCAGCATCACGTGGGCAACGAACCGCTGCTTCTCGCGCCGGTACAGCTCGTTGACCAGCGCCTCCTTGGACTCGAAGTAGCGATAGATGGTGCCGGCGCCGACCGCGGCCCGCTCCGCGATCTCGGGGACCGCGGTACCGTAGAAGCCTCGCTCCACGAACAGCGCGAGCGCGGCCGCCATGATGGCGTCGCGCTTGTCGGTGGCGACGAGGCGCTGCTGGCTGTGGCGGGAGGGGGGCACGGCGTTCGCTTCGGTCTTGGTTGGTGCGGAATGAATATTCATTCCGCACCAAAGACGCAAGCACTTTCTTCGGCGTATTTTCGAGGCGCCAATTAAGCCACGTAATGTCGCGGTCTTCGGCCGGGCATCGCCCACGAGCAGATCGGACACCGCGCCGGCTCGTGGCCGCGAGCCGGGCAGTACCTGCGGCCGAAGTAAATGATCTGGAGGTGGAGCAGGTTCCAGCGGTCCTCGGGGAAGACCGCGCGTAGATCGCGCTCGGTCTCGACGACGCTGCGCGCGCGGGACAGCCGCCAGCGCCCGGCGAGGCGATGGATGTGCGTGTCGACGGGAAATGCCGGGACGCCGAACGCCTGCGCGAGCACGACGCTGGCGGTCTTGTGGCCGACGCCGGGCAGGCGCTCGAGTGCGGCGAGCTCGCCGGGAACCCGACCGGCATGGTCGGCGACGAGCGCACGGCCGAGCGCCGCGAGATTCTTCGCCTTGGTCGGCGCGAGCCCGCAGCTGCGGATGAACGGCAGGATCTGCGACGAGCGCAGGCGAGCCATCGCGGCAGCGTCCGGTGCGCGCGCGAACAGCGCGGGTGTCACGAGGTTGACGCGCGCGTCGGTGCATTGCGCGGACAGCACGGTGGCGACCAGGAGCTGGAACGGATCGGCGTGATCGAGCGGGATCGACGGCGCCGGGAACAGACGATCGAGGATGCCCGCGATCTTCATGGCGCGCTCGCGGCGCGTCATCGCTTCAGCGACTCCGCGAGGGCACGCGCGTCTCGATCCTCGGGCTCGGCTTGCAAGGCCGATCTCGCCGCGGTCATCGCTTCGTCGCGGCGCCCGTGCTCGGCGAGCCATCGACCTTCGGCGACGAATGCGCGTGCGTGGATCGGGTCGAGCTGCTCGGAGGCGTGGAGCTCGGCGAGGCCTTCGTCGGCGCGGTCGTGGCCGAGGAGCAGGATGCCGAGGTGATAGCGAGCGCCGGGATCGTCGGGCGTGATCTCGACGAGATGCGAGTACGCGTCGAGGGCGGCATCCTGCGAGCCGAAGCGGCGTTCGCTCGCGCCCCAGAACCGGAAGTAATCGCCCGCGACCGCGGATTGCCGATCGACGACGAGCCAGACCGCGATCGCGATGAAGTGCACGAGGCCGAGCGTCGCGACGGACGGCCGACCGCGCACGACCGCGCGGAACGCGCGCGCGCCGAGCACGACGCCGAGCACGATCCCGAGCGCGAGCGTGTACGGAAACCGGCACGCGGCGGCGCAGGCGATCGACAGCGCTGCCGCGACCGCGAATGTGAGCCAGGCGCTTCGCGTCGCGAGCGATCGTGCGACCTCGGCGAGGCGCAGGTGCGAGACAGCGCGCGCGATCGCGATCCAGATCGCGTCGGGCACGATGAACGCGTACATCGCGATCATCAGCCACGCGAACAGGCCGATCTCGAGCCCGCTCGCGACGATGCCGAGATGGAACGCGATGCCGAGCGGCGCGGCGAACCGCCAGGCGGGTTTGAGCCAGATCGTGGCCGCGAGCACGAGCTCGGTCGGGATCACGAGGCGCGACGTGGCGCGGATGCCGAGCGTCGCGTCGATCAGCTTGCGTAGTGGGCCGGTGATCTGCTGGCCGAGCGTCGCGCCGTCCCACCAGGCCGGCGACATCTTCGAGATCGCGGCCCACAGGTACATGATCGCGATCTGGACGAGCACCAGGCGCAGGGCCCACGATCGGATCGGAGTCGCGGCGGTCGCGCCGGCCGGGCGCTCCCACGGCACGAAGCAGCACAGCCACAGCACGAGCGCGACGAGATAGTGGTGCTGGTAAGAATCGAGCTGGCTGCCGAAGTAGAGGTAGCTATAGATGGCCGCGGCGATGGGGACGGCGGCGCGCGTCCCGATGCCGAAGGCGATCGTCGCGAACAGGTAAGCGTTGACAAGCTCGCCGAGCGTGTACGTGACCCGCGACGGGCCAAGCGAATCGAACAGCGAGATCTGGCCCACGTTGAAGCCGCCGGCGCCGTAGCGCGGGGCGTGGCGAAGCTGCATCAACGCGTCGAGCGCGAGCAGCGAGAACACGACGACGCGACCGAGCGCGAGCTTGGACCACGAGACCTCGAAGGAGAACCAGAATGCAGGACTTCGGACTTCGGACTTCGGACTTCGGGCCTCGGAGGTCGATCCGGAAGGAGCTGCCGGCGGCGCCGGGCTCTGGGTTCCGACCGGAGGGCCGAGGCCCGAGGTGCGAGGACCCCTCCTCGCCTTCTTTCGCTTCGCCGTCACAGCCTCGGCGCCTGGCACATGTCGAACCCGCCGTAGGTGACGGGCGCGGCTCGATCGACGTAATGGCAGTCGAGCGTGATCTCGACGGACGCGCCGGCGTGCTCCGCGCACAGGTGCGCGGCCATGGCCTCGATGACGACAAAGCGACCGCGCTCGGCGAGATCGATCCACGCCTCGTGGAACTCGCTGTCGAGCGCGAACGGCTTGCCGTCGAGCTTCGCGTGCGGATCGCAGTGCGCCATGCGCATCGGCGAGAACATGCGCCACGCGAACCGCTCGTCGTGCGGATCGCGGCGGCCGCAGTAATAGCCGAGCGGAACGAGCAGCTGGAACACCACGAACGCGAGGATGAAGCGGCCGGGCCAGCTCGACACCAGCTCGTCCAGGTGATGCCACGCGCGCTTCATCACAACGGAAGCGCGGCCTGGGACGCGACGACGGCCGGCCGCGGCGGCGGGTGGTACGTGAGATCGTCGTCGATGCGCGCGCCGGGTGCGACGGGCGCGCGGCGCACGAGCTCGCCGGCTTCGAGCGAAGCGACCGCGTGGCCGTCGACGTACAGCACCGCGTTGCCGACGATCGCCGGCACCCGCGGGCCGGGCGACAGCACGCCGACGAGGTTCAGCGGATCGGTCGCCGCGACGCGCGCGACGTCGGCCGCGCTGCCGGGCTGGCGCGCCGCGCGCAGCTCGTCGAGCGCCTCGGGCAGCGCGAACTGCTCGCCGACG
>DASXCY010000080.1:0-24510 GCA_036490935.1 Kofleriaceae bacterium
GGCCACTCGCTGATCAACATCTCGTGCACGATCTCGACGGTCGCGCCCTGATCGCCCTCGTTCAGGTTGACGAGGCGCGCGCGCACCAGCTGATCGAGCACGCGCTCGACCTCTTCGCGCGCCGCGAGCGTGAGCAGCTCGGAGTGGTCGACGACCGCGCGCGTGCCCTCCGGCGTGACGAGCCGGTTCATGATCGCGCGCAGCAGCGCCTGACTTTGCGACGGCACCGCCGCGGCGACCTGATCGGCGTGCCGCGCGAACGCGCCGCCGACGCCGCCCATGTGCTTGTACGCCGCGGTCGTCAGCTGCTTCTTGCCGCGATCGCGCGCGTCCCACAGGCGCGACGCCGCGAACGACAGCAGCGGCAGCGCGCCGCGGCTGGTCGCGACCTGCAGCATGTCATCGACGATCGATGCATCCTCGAACGCGTAGCCGGCGAGCTCGGCGGGCCGCACGATCGTCTCGCGCAGGTTCTCCTCGTCGGGCGCGGTCAGAAAGAAGATGCCGCGCGACAGCTCGGCGAGGAATTGCTTGTGGCCGGCGAGCCGATCGAGGAAGTCGGCGCGCATCGACAGCACGACGCGCACCGGCGACGTCGGGTCGTCGGCGGCGGCGAGGATCGCCGACAGGAATTGCCGGCGGATCTCGTCGGAGTCGCACAGGGTGAACAGCTCCTCGAGCTGATCGACGACGACGAGCACGCGCTGCGAGTGGCGCGCCGCGAGCTTGCGCAGCATGTCGCCGAACAAGCCGGGCGCCTCGCGCAGCTGCGCGATCAGATCGCCGCTCGATTGCTGGCCGGTGCCGAGCGAGTCCTCGAGGATGCCGGCGAGCCGGTGCAGCGGGGTACGCCCGGGCCGCAGCACGTGCACGCGCAGGTTGCCGGTCGCGCGCATCGCCGGCACGAGGCCGGCGTGCACGAACGACGACTTGCCGACGCCGGACGGGCCGATCACCGCGAGCAGCGGCCACGTCTCGAGCTGCGACAGCGCGGTGCGGATCTCGTTGCTGCGGCCGAAGAAGTACTTGGCGTCGGCCTCGCCGAACGCCGCGAGGCCGCGGTACGGGCACGTGTCCTCGCCGCGCGCCGACGGCGACACGAAACCCTGAAGATCGGCGAGCAGCTCGGTCGCGTTCGCGTAGCGGTCGGCCTTCTTCTTCTTCGTGCACTTGTCGACGATCGCGACCAGCTCCGGCGCGATCGTCGCGTCGACGTCGCCGATCGAGCGCAGCGGGATCGCGAGATCGAGCAGCCGCGCGCGCAGTCGGTCCGGCGCCATCGTCGCCGCCGGATGCACGTTGGTCAGCGCGCGCCAGAACATGATCCCGACCGCCCACAGGTCGGACTGCGAGTCGACGACGTCGGCGCCCCATTGTTCGGGCGACATGTACGGCATCGTGCCGACGAGCGAGTCGCCGCTGCCGGTGAACGTCACGTTCGAGCCGGTCTCGCTGAGCCGCAGCTCCTGCGTCTCGGCGCGCGCGGCGATCGTCTCGGTGAGCACGCCTGCGCGATCGATCACGCGCGCGACGCCGAAATCGAGCACCTTCACCTGGCCGCGGTCGGTGACGAAGATGTTCGACGGCTTCAAGTCGCGGTGGACGATGCCGTGCTCGTGCGCGCGCTCGAGTGCGCGCACGACGTGGATCATCAGCTCGGTGAACTGCTTCGCGCTCGGCTGGCCCTCGAGCACGTCGGACAGCGTCTTGCCCTCCAGGTATTCGAGCACCATGTACGGCAGGCCCTGAAACTCGCCGACCTCGTAGATCGTGACGATGTTCTCGTGCGTGCAGCGCGCGGTCGCGCGCGCCTCGACGAGGAAGCGCTGCACGAAGTCGGGATCATCGTGCAGCAGGAACTTGATCGCGACCTTGCGGCCGAGCTTGGTGTCGCGCGCGAGGAACACCTGCCCCATGCCGCCGCGGGCGAGCTCGCGGATCAGCTCGAACCGATCGATATTCCCGTTCTTCGAGAAGTCGAGCAGCTTGCGCGGCGGCTGCTTGCCGGTCGCGGTGTGCGTGGGGCCGCGCTCCACCACCTCGAACTGCTGGCCCGCCGGCAAGACCGACGTCGCATCGGCGGCGGGCGGCGGAGTCTTGTCCCCGCTCTTGCGAGGAGACACGGGCATCGCCGCGGTCGGCAGCTCCGCGCTTCCCTGCAGCTCCTTCGGTTCTGCCACTCCAACATCGATCGTACCTCCGGCGACGACGCGTCGCGATGTGGGTATGTGTCGTGTGGTGAAAGCCGCCCGATCGCGAGTACGATCGTCGATGAGTGAAGCTTCTCGTCGCGTTCGCTGCCTGCGCGCTCGCCGGGTGCATCGACGATTCGCTCGTGTCGTGCGGCGAGCTGTCGTGTCCCGTCGGTCAGGTCTGCACGCGCGGCGGCTGCGCGATGCCGGGCGACGTCACCGCGTGCGAGGGGCTCGACGACGGCACCGCGTGTCACTCGACGAACGGCGGCACCGGCACGTGCGAGGGCGGCTCGTGCCGCACCGGCTTGTGCGGCAACGACGCGGTGGACATCGGCGAGGCGTGCGACGGCTCGGCCGGCGTCGATCCGTCGGCCGGGCAAACCTGCGCGCCCGACTGCAAGAGCATCTATCAGTGCGGCAACGGCGTCGTCGATCCCGGCGAGCTATGCGACGACGGTAATGAAAATGCGTCGGACGGTTGCGACGCGTGCACGACGACCGCGTGGAACGCGAGCACCGCGGTCGGCATGGAGATGGGCGCGCTCGGGTCCGCGCTCGCCGATCCGCACGGCGTCGCGATCGACGGCTCGGGCCGCGTGTTCATCGCCGACACCGACAACAGCCGCATCGTGCGCGTCGAGCTCGATGGCAGCCTCACGAGCATCGCCGGCACCGGCACGGCCGGGTTCGGCGGCGACGGCGGGCCGGCGACGAGCGCGCTGCTGGCCGCGCCGCGCGGCGTCGCGGTCGACGGCATCGGCCGCCTGTTCATCGCCGACACCGGAAACCAGCGCATCCGGCTCGTCGACGTCGCCGGCAACATCTCGACGATCGCGGGAGACGGCAACCTCGGCTACACCGGCGACGGCGCCCCGGCGATCTTCGCCGAGCTGCAAGACCCCGGCGATGTCGCGGTCGACGGGCTCGGTCGCGTCGCGATCGCCGACACCGACAACAACGTCGTGCGCGAGATCGCGGTCGACGGCTCGATCTCGACGGTCGCCGGCACCGGCACACCCGGTTACCGCGGTGACGCTGCGGCCGCGATCGCCGCCGAGCTCGCGAGCCCGGCGGGCGTCGCGATCGACGCGGCCGGTCGGATCTTGATCGCGGATACCGCCAACTCGGTCGTGCGGCGCATCGAGAGCGACGGCACGATCTCGACGATCGCGGGCAACGGCAGCATCGCGTACGGCGGCGACAACGGGCCCGCGACCGAGGCCGCGCTCGCGTTTCCGATCGGCGTCGCGGTCGACGCATCCGGCGACGTGTTCCTCGCCGACGCGTTCAACCAGCGCGTGCGGCGCGTCGACACGGCGGGCACGATCACGACCGTCGCCGGCACCGGCACGTCGGGGTTTGCCGGCGACGGCGGCCCGGGCAGCGGTGCCGAGCTCGCGAGCCCGTGGGGCCTCGCCATCGACGCGCAGGGCGCGCTGTGGATCGCCGACATGACGAACCAGCGCCTGCGCGAGCTCGCGACCGACGGCACGATCTCGACGATCGCCGGCAACGGCACGCTCGGCGTCGGCGGCGAAGGCGGCGTCGCGACCGGCGCGCAGCTGTCGAATCCGTTCGGCGTCGCGGTCGATGCGACCGGCCGCATCGTGATCGCCGACAACTTCCACCAGCGCATTCGCCGCGTCGAGCTCGACGGTACGATCCACACGATCGCGGGCACCGGTCTGCAGGGCTACAGCGGCGACGGCGCGGCGGCGACCGACGCCGAGCTGAACGGCCCCGACGGCGTCGCGATCGACGCGATGGGCCGCATCTACATCGCCGACACCTACAACCACGCGATCCGCCGCGTCGACCTCGACGGCACGATCCACACGATCGCCGGCACCGGCCAGCAAGGCTTCACCGGCGACAGCGGCGCGGCGACGAGCGCGCGCCTGTACAACCCGCAAGGCGTCGCGGTCGATGCCGGCGGCGTCGTGTACATCGCGGACACGTACAACCACCGCATTCGCCGCGTCGACACGAACGGCGTGATCACGACGATCGCCGGCAACGACACCGCGGGTTACGGCGGTGACGGCGGCCAGGCGTCGGCCGCGACGCTGTCGTTCCCGTACGGCATCGTGATCGATCACAGCGGGCGCGTCGTGCTGTCGGATTCGGCGAACAACCGCATCCGCCGCATCGAGACGACCGGCACGATCGACACGATCGCGGGCACCGGCACCGCCGGCTACAACGGCGACGGCATCGCCGCGACGGCGGCCGAGATCTACAGCCCGTATGGCATCGCGGTCGACAACGAGGGCCGCATCGTGATCAGCGACGCATACAATCAGCGCATTCGCCGCATCGAGACCGACGGGACCATCAGTACCGTGATCGGTACCGGCACGGCCGGGGCGAATGGCGACGCGGCAGCCGCGACCGGCGCGCAGGTCGCGTTCCCGATCGACGTCGCGGTCGATGCGCTCGGCGGCGTGATCGTCGCCGACACCAATAACCAGCGCATCCGGCGCGTCGATCCCGCGACGTCGATCATCACGACCGTCGCAGGCCAGGTCGATCCCGGCGACGTCGGCCCGATGGCGTCGGCGCGGCTCGTCGATCCGCAGGCGATCGCGCTCGCGCCGTCGCTCACGCTCGTCGCCGGCGGTAGCTCGGGCGCGCTCGAGGCGATCACCGGCGGCCGCGTCGAGGCGGTCGCCGGCCGCTATCCGCAGACGATCGCGACCGGCGCGCTGGCGCGGTTTCGCACGTCGGCGTTCGGCTCGGTCGGCGGCGTCGCGATCGATCCGGCGACGGGCCTCATCTACATCGCCGAGACGACCGCGAACAAGATCCACGTGATCACCCAGGTCGACCCCGCGCATCCCGAGACGTGGACGATCGCGGTGCTCGCCGGCGACGGCACCTCGGGCTTTCGCGACGGGCCCGCCGCGATCGCCGAGTTTCGCGGCCCGACCGGCCTCTACCTCGACACGACCGCCGGCATGCTCTACATCGCCGACACCGGCAACCACGCGATCCGCGCGCTCGCGCTCGCGACCGGCGCCGTCACGACGGTCGTCAACACGAGCCACTCGCTCGGCTTCGCGGGCGATGGCGGCCCGGCGGCGACCGCGCTGCTGTTCGAGCCGACCGCACTCACGCGCTGCGCGGTCAACGGCGACTGGTTCATCGCCGACACCGGCAACAACCGCGTTCGTCGCATCACGTCCGACATGACGATCACGACCGTGCTCGGCGACGGCGTGCCCGCGTCGTCAGGCGAAGGCGCGCCGGCGCGCACGTTCCCGGTCGACTCGCCGCGCGGCCTCGCGTGCGACGACTTCGGCAACCTGTTCGTGAGCTCGACGACCGGCTTGCGCATGCTGCCCGCGAGCGACGCGCACGTCGTCGACGGCAGCGGCACCGTGCAGACGATCTACGGCAGCCCGCCGCGCACGGCGTTTCCCGCGTCGGTCACGAGCTGCTTGACGGCGGTGGCGGTCATCTCGCCGACGACGCTCCAGGTCTCCGACGCATGCACGGGCTTGCTGGTCCAGCTCGATCGAACGGCGGCGCAATGAAACATCTCGCATTCGTCGTGCTGCTGGTCGCGTGCGGCGGCGGCTCGCAGAAGCCCGCGACGTGCGGCGATGGGGTCGTGCAAGCCGACGAGCAATGTGACGACGGCGACCTCGACGGCACGGCCGGCGACGGCTGCAACGAGCTCTGCATGTTCGCGTGCGCGGATCCAGGGACCGACTGCGACACGCCGCCGGCGTGCGAGGTCGCGTCGTGCACGGCGGCTCACACGTGCATGATCGCGCTCGATCCGACGCAGGAAGGCCTGACGTGCGGGATGGGCCTGATCTGCCGCAGCGGCTCGTGCGTGTCGACGATGTGCGGCAACGGCGTCATCGAGCCGGGCGAGCAATGCGACTTCGGTTCCGATAACGGCATCGGCGCCGGCTGCGCGACCAGCTGCCAGTATTCGTGTCAGGACTCGACCGGATGCGACGACGGCGATCCGTGCGACGGCGTCGAGACGTGCGTGCCGGTGATGGACGGCGCGATGTCAGGACAGAAGTGCGCGCCCGGCACGGGCGAGGCCGACAACACGACCTGCGGCACGCAGATGATCTGCGTCGCGCACACGTGCGTGGCGGCGAGTTGCGGCGACGGCTTCGTCACCTCGCCCGAGGAGTGCGACGACAGCAACCGCGCCGACGGCGACGGCTGCGACAACGACTGCACGTTCACGTGTCTGTCGACCGATCCGATGCGCGACTGCACGCCGGCCGACGCGTGCGCGGGGCAGGGCTCGTGCGACGACGGCACGCACACGTGCACGGCGGGCACGCCGCTCGCCGACGGCACGCCGTGCGGCACCGGCGACGACTACTGCAAGGCCGGCGCGTGCACCGCGCCGGTGTGCGGTAACGGGATCGTCGAGGCCGGCGAGACGTGCGACGACGGCCCCGCGAATGGCACGCGGTTCGACGGCTGCTCGGCGAGCTGCACGTTCGTGTGCGTCGATCCGGCGACCGATTGCGGCTCGCCACTGCCGTGCGATACGTGGGCCTGCACCGGATCTCACACGTGCGAGGTCGTCGCCGACGACACGCAGAACGGGGCGGGCTGCGGCAGCGGATTCGTGTGCGAGGGCGGCTCGTGCGCTGCACCCGGCGCGGTGTGCGGCAACGGCACCGTCGAGCCCGGCGAGCAATGCGACTTCGGCGCCGGCAACGGAGCCGGCACCGGGTGCGAGTTCAACTGCCGGTTCTCGTGCACGAGCACGCCGAATTCATGCGACGACGGCAACGCGTGCAACGGCACCGAGACGTGCAACATGGTCACGGTCGCCGGCCACACCGGGCAGCAATGCGCGGCCGGCACGCCGGAATCCGACGGGACCGCGTGCGTCGGCGGCCGGATCTGCCTCGCATCGGCGTGCGTGACCTCGACGTGCGGCGACGGTTACGTCGACACGAGCGCGGGCGAGGACTGCGAGCCGCCGAACAGCGCGACGTGCGATTCGAGCTGCCGCACGATCGTGTGCGGCAAC
The DNA here is from genome assembly GCA_036490935.1 of Kofleriaceae bacterium. Lineage (GTDB taxonomy): Bacteria > Myxococcota_A > Polyangia > Haliangiales > Haliangiaceae > JABFXX01. The sequence continues at coordinate 7,213 of DASXCY010000080.1, forward strand.
GGCATCCTGCAGGGCAGCGAGCAATGCGACGACGGCAACACGCTGAACCTCGACGGCTGCGACGCGAGCTGCAACTTCGAGCAGGTGCACCGCATGAACACGCTCGCCGTCGCGTTCGGCAACGACGGGCCGACCGGGTTCTGCACGCAAAACGCGCTCGGCGGCGCGATCGTCGGCAGCATCGCGCAGAGCGAGATCAACAGCGCGATCTCGAACGGCATCGCCGACGGCTCGATCACGATCATCTTCGACCTGCTCGGCCTCACCGACCTGAGCGGCACGAGCGATCCGACGCTGGCGATCGGCGTGATCGGCGGCTCGCCGGTGCCCGAGATGGGTTACGCCGGTGATTGCCCGCCGCAGGATCCGTCGACCGGCCTCGAGACCGGCCCGTGCACGAGCGATCTCGAGTGGTGGTACACGGTCGATCCGACGACGATCGATGCCAGTCGCACCGCGACGACACAGCTCGCCGGCTCGATCGCGGCGAAGGTGCTCGACTCGCCGGGCCCTGGCGAGTTCTCGATCACGGTGAACTTCGTCGGCGTCGCGGTGACGATGGATCTGTTCCAGACCAAGGTGCGCGCGACCATCGGGCCGTCGTCGACGCCGATCACGAGCAGCGACGGCACGACGCCGGGCCATCTGACCTCGGAGCACGTCGCGCCCGCGCTGCAGTCGTTCCAGACGTCGAGCTCGGGCGAGGTGTGCGGCGTGACGGCCGCGCAATCGCTCGCGAACACGCTGACGCCGAGCGATCTCACCGGCTCGACGTGCGGCAGCTTCTACGCGACGTCCAACTCGCTGCTCGACGTGTACGTCAGCGGATGCAAGGCGCTCGGCATCGTGTCCGAGGTCAACGCGACCCAGCCCGACGCGTCGCGCGACGGCGCGGTGTACCGGTTCACCGCGAACGCGTCTCACCAGGTCGTGTCGTGCACGCGTAACGGCGTCGCCGACACGCTCGCCGATTGCATCGCGAACGCCGGTTACTCGAGCCTGTTCAAGTACACGACCGATCGCATCATCGCGAAGTAGCCGGCCCGCCGGAATGTAGGCGTGCCTCCCACGCGTTGACGCGGCGACGCCGCGCGGCGATCCTCAGGCGAGTGAGGATCCGCGGTCGCCGGCTGCTGTCGGCTTTCATGGTGCTGCTGTCGGCGTGCGGCGCGCTCAAGATCGCGACGCTCGAGCAGGACATGCTGACGTCGCCCGACAGCCCGTACAGCTTCGGCTCGAACCTGATGATCGGTTCGAGCTACATGCACGTGTTCACGGTCAGCGAGACCACGACGACGACGACGAACATCTCGGGCGTCACGGCCGGCTCGGGATGCACGCACTTCCTGATCAACGCGGGCCCGGGCTCGGCGTGCGGCGGGATCGACAGCGGCGATCACGGACCGAGCGGTAGCGGTATGCCGGTCTGTCCATTCGACTACACGTTCAAGGTGAGCTTTCAGCCCGCGATCCAGGGCATGGAGACCTGCCAGATCACGGTGAACGGCGTCAACACCCTCACGGGCACGGACGACTACCCGATGACGCTGTCGGGATCGGCGATGGGCAACACGTTCGCGATGAACGTGTCGCCCAGCTCGATCCCATTCGGCGATCAGCCGCTCATGATCGCGAGCTCGCCCGCGACGATCACGGTCACGAACACCGGCTCGGGCACGCTCGACATCACGACGACGCTCTCGCAGTCCGGCTCGGACTTCCAGGAAGTCGGCGGGAGTTTCGGCAGCTCGCATTCGCTCGGATCGGGCAGCAGCGAGGACTACGGCGTCGAGTGCCAACCGTTCGTCATCGGACCCGCGAGCGGGACTGTGATGGTGACGGCACCCGAGGGCAGCCTGATGGGCTCGTCATCGCTGAGCTGCAACGGAGTGGTCTCCAACTTCGTCGTCGCCCCGACCCCGGCGGGGTTCGGGACGACGCTCGTCGGCGTGAACCCGGGCAACCTGACGTTGACGCTTTCGAGCTCGACACCGGCGATGCTGACCGACGCGCCGAGGCTCGACGCCACGGCGGTCGCGGCCGGGGTCAGCGTGCCGATGACGTCCAACACCGCCGCGTTCGGCAGCGGCAGCGACGCGACGGTGACGCTCGCGTGGAATGCGGCCGCACCGGCGACCGGCGATCTCGGCACGGTGACGCTCGACACGCAGACCGACCACCGCGTGGTTCCGATCACGGGCATCGCGCAGCCGGCCGGGATCGGCACGAATCCGGCGACGCTCGAGCTCGGCCCGATCTGCATCGGCGGCAGCGCGAGCACGACGCTCGACGTCTACGCGAGCGACGTCGGCGACGTCACGCTCGCGTCGGCGAGCGCCGGCGGCTCGATGTTCGCGGTCGACACGACGGGCCTGACGTTCCCGTACACGCTCGGCGGTAACCACGCCGGCGACGCGACGATGACGGTGTCGGCGTCGCCTGCCCTGACCGCGGCGGCCGGCGATGCGAACGGGATGGTCGTGCTGACGACGAACCTGCCGCCCGCGCCGTCGCAGACCGACATCGCGATCCACGCCACGGTGCTGTCGGGCGGGCTCGGCGCGAGCCCGAACGGCCTCGCGTTCGGCACCGTGCAGGTGCTGAAGACGTCGAGCCCGAAGTCGACGACGATCGCGAACTGCAGCGGCGCGCCGCTGACCATCACGAACACTTCGATCACGGGGCCGAACGCTGCCGACTTCGTGCTCGTCAGTCCGGACTCGAATCATCTCACCGGGACGATTCCGAACGCGATGTCGCAGGAGTATTCGATCGTGATGCTGCCGCAGACGAAGGGCCAGAAGATGGCCGAGCTCGAGATCGATTACGGCCAGGGCTCGGCGTTCACGGTGCCGCTGACCGGCAACAGCGGCTCGGCGGCGGCGTCCGGCGCGCGCGAGACGTATTACGCCTGCTCCGCGGGCGGCGGCTCGGGCGCCGCGCTGTGGCCGATCGGGTTCGCGGGCGCGTGGCTCGCACGCCGTCGCCGGCGCCGGTAAGCTGCGGGCGTGCAAGCGCTCCGCCGCCACTTCGCGCGTCACGGCGAGTGGTGGTGGGTGCCGGTCGTGTACGCCCTCGCGGTCGCGTGGATCTATCGCGGGATGTGGCACGTCCATGGCGCGGCGACGGGCATCGGCTGGGACACGATCGATATCCACGGCTCGGATCTCGAGTTCTTCGCGCGCGAGCTGCGCGAGGGCCGGTTCTCGCGCTGGAATCCGTACGATAACGGCGGATACCCGATCTTCTGCGATGTGGTGTTCGATCGGTATTACCCGTTCAACTGGCCATTCGCGCTGTGGGGCGCACTGTTCGGCAAGTCGTGGTGGCTCGTGCAGATCAAGGTGCTCGCACACCACGTCGCGGCGGGCACGTGCATGCACGCGTTTCTCCGGCGGCGCGGGCTGTCGGCGCGTGCCGCGCTGGTCGGCGGGATCGGGCTCGTCGCCTCGGCGCCCGTGCTCGTCCACAAGGGATCGAACATCTTGTGGCCCCTCGTGTGGGTGCCGCTCGTGTGGCTCGCGATCGATTTCGCGCTCGCGCGGCCGTCGTGGCGGCGCGGCGCGGCGATGGCGGCGGCGGTCCTGCTGCCGGCGACGGCGGGCTCGCCGCCGGGTCTGTTCTACGCGATGTTGCTCGTCGTGCCGTACGCGATCTGGCGCGCCGTGCCTGCCGTGCGCGGCAAGTCGCGGGCGGAGCGCGTGCAGCTGGCCGCGTGTGCGGGCGTCGCGGCGGCGCTCGTCGCGCTCGTGCTCGCGTTGACGGTGCTGCCGACGAGCGAGTTGGTCGCGCGCGCGTTCCGCCATCGGTTCGACAACGGCTCGGACTTCGCGCTCGGGCTGTCGCTGCCGTTCGGCCCGGCGCTGCGCGGCGTCGCGGTGCGCGGTGCCGGATTGTTCGAGATGTATTGCGGCGCGAGCGTCGTCCTGCTCGCGGCGTGCGCGGTGGCCGTACGGCCGCGGTTCGATCGCGGCGCGGCGATCGTGTTCGCGGCGATCGCGTTCGCCGGCGTCGTGCTCGCGGCCGGTACGACGGCCGGCGTCCTGCCGATCCTTGTCCATCACGTGCCGGGCTTCGGCCTGTTGCGCGTGCCGGGGCGGTACAAGCTGCTCGCGGCGTGGTCGCTCGCGGCCGCGGCTGGCTTCGGCATCGGTGCGCTCGAGGCGGCGTGGCGCGAGCCGCGGCTCCGCCGGCGCGTGCTCGCGTGCGCGGGAGGCGCGTGTGTCGTCACGATCGCGTGCGTGATCGCGTGGGGCCGGCCGGCGGATGCGAAGGATCGGGCGGCGTGGTGGTCGATCGTCGCCACCGCGGTGCCGGCGGCACTCGCGTGCGCCGCGGCGTGCGCGCCGAAGCGATGGAGCGCGGCCGCGCTCGCCGCGTTCGTGGGCTGCGTGCTGATCGACGCACCGGCCTTCACGTTCGTCGAGCCCGGGGCACCGGTCGCGGTCGAGGCGCGGCAGACCCACGAGCACGATGCCGACGTGATCGCGCGCATGCCCGGCGTGAGCGATCGCTGGCGCATGTACGACGAGTTCGTGCTCGGCGAGCGCGCGGGATCGCGGCTGCAGGCGCGGGATTTCCGCGGCTACCTCGTGCTCGATCCGCTCAGCCTGCGCCGCTACGTCGACGTGCTCGAATTCGCGAAGCGCGACCCCGCGATCATCACCGATTACAACGTGCGCTGGGTGCTGTCCCGCCTGCACTTTCGTTACGGCGCCGACGTGCGGTTCGTGAAGCTGCCGAACCGCGCGTTCGTCGCGCGCGGCGGCGATCTGTGGGAGGCGACCGCGCCCGCGCCGCTCGTCGCGTGGTACGGCGCGGCGACCGTCGTCGCCAGCGAGAAGGACGTGCTCGCGGCGGTGCGCGCGGTGCAAGAGCCGGATGGTGCGCGCCGTCGCGCGATCGTCGAGCCCGACGACGCGATCGCACTGCCGGTCGCGTGGCTCGCGAGCGGCGAGCCCGACTCGCGCGAGGGCGTGGTCGAGAGCTACGAGCCGAACGAGATCCGATTCTCGATCGACGCGCCGCGCGCCGGCCTGGTCGTGCTGAACGAGGTCGCGTTTCCCGGCTGGGAGGTTCGCGTCGACGGCGCGCCCGCGCCGCCGCTGCGCGCGAACTACATCCTGCGCGCGGTCTGGGTCGAAGCCGGCCATCACGACATCGCGTGGCGATTCGAGCCGGATCACTGGCGCACGCTCGTCGGCGGTTATGCGCTCGCGCTCGCGGTCATCGCCGCCGCCGCCGGCTCAGCACTGCGGCGAGCGCGCCGGCGACGAGCAGCGACGTAGGCGCACCTCCGCTTGCATCGCAACAGCCGGCAGCCGGTGCGGGCTCGGTGCAGGTCGCGGGCGCGTCGAGCGGTTGCGCGATGCCCGGCGCCAGCACGCGCACCGTGCCGTCGTACGACGCGACGACGAGCGCATCGCCGCTCGCCGCGAGCCCGGCGAGCACCGGCACGCCGAGGCTCGTGCGCCACAGCTCGGCGCCGCTGCGGAGGTCGCGTGCGACCAGCTCGCCGCTGGTGTCGGCAGCCCATACGATCCCGCCGGTGATCACGGGCGAAGCCTCGAAGCCAGCCTCGCCCGCGCCGCGATAATGCGTGGTCCTCAAAGGACCTGGATTCGCGGCGCTTCGCCACAGCTCGGTCCCGCTCGCCGCGTCGAGCGCGACCAGCGCGCTGTACAACGTCGGCACGACGAGCACGCCGTGTGCGAGCGCCGGCGTGCCGGCCGCGGCGTTGCCCCACGCGAAGCCCGCCTCGTCGAGGCGCGTGCTCCACCGCGTCTCGCCGGTCGCGAGATCGAGCGCGAGCACGTCGTCGGCGCCCGAGACGAGGTACACCGTGTCGGTGGCGACGAGCGGCGAGGGGTTGACCGCGATGACGTCGGGACCGTCATGCCGCCACAGCTCGCGCCCCGTCGCGCGATCCCACGCGATCACTCCAGCGAACATCGCGAACGTGCCGACCGAGACGCCACCGCCCACGCCGATCGCGGCGAGCGACTGGCTGTTGAAGCCGTCGGGGACCGGATCGGCGGTCCACAGCGGCGTGCCGGTGGCGCCAGCGAGCGCGGCCACCTCGCGCTGGTGGCCGACGATCACGTCGCCGCCGTCGACCGTCGGGCTGGCGAACAGCGCGCGCGCAGTCGGCTGTACGTCGGGCGCGAGCGCGTAGCGCCAGCGCTCCGCGCCGGTCTTCGCGTCGAGGCCGCGCACGACGCCGTCGATCTGACCGACCACGACGAGCGATGATGACACCACGGCGACTCCACCGCGCACCGCGACCGGAGTCGCCACGCGCCAGCGCACGGCGCCGGTGGCGAGGTCGAAGGCCGCGACGCCGCCGGCACCGCCGTCGGCGAGGTCGGTGGTCGCGACGTAGACGAGACCATCGCCGATCGCGGGCGGCGCCGTGACGATGTGGCCGCCGGCGGGCTCGACCCAGCGCGTGATAAGCGGCGGCGCCAGCTCGTGGGCGCGCACGCCGAGATGCGCGGGCCCACCGCCGACCTGCGGCCAGTCCTCGCCGCGCGCGGGCGGTGGGCCGGGCTCGCAGACCGCGAACGCCGTCGACGTCGTCGCGCGCGTGCCGGTCGGGCTCGCGGCCTCGATCGTGACCTCGTGCGAGCCCGGTGCAAGCGCGGGCAGCGCCGCGTGCCACGTCCAGCCGCCGGCGTAGGCGAGCGCGATCGGCGTCGCGCAATCGACGCGCGCGGTGACGACCGCGGTGCCGGCATCGAGCGCGGCGGCCGCGACCAGCTCGCCGCCGTGCGCGGGCATGCACGCGGGCAACGCCGCGTGCAGCTGCGGCTCGTCGATCGTGGTGCGATGCACCGACTCGAGCTTGCCGCCCGAGATCGTGACGACGCGGTAGCCGGCCGGCGTGAAGTCGAGCCCGCCCATCAGCATCGGCTCGGTGTTGAGCTCGATCACGCCACCGTGATCGGTCGCGCGGTTCGAGTGATCGTGACCGGTGAGCACGTAATCGACGCCGAGGTCGCGCAGCTCGTCGACGACGGCCGGTGTCGGCGGCGCGTGCGTGAGCGCGACGATCGGCATGCCGCGCGGCACGCGCGCGAGCTCGGCGCCGAGATACGCGCGGATGTCGTCCTGGCTCATCGCCATGTTCCAGACGACGAAGTGCACGCCGGCGAGATCGAAGCTGTAGTTGTCGGGTCCGTAGTGGCGAAACCATGCGGTGCCGCCGTCGTACCAGTCGTGATTGCCCGGCACCGGGATGTAAGGCACGTCGAGCCCGGCGAGCGCGCGATCGACGTTCGCGAGCTCGTCATCGGTGCCGCCTTGCGTGACGTCGCCGAGAATCGTGAAGAACGCGGGCGGTGGATCGAGCGCGGTGGCCTCGCGCGCGACCGCGGCGAGATCGCCGGCGGTGGCCGCTGGAATGCCGAGGTGCGTGTCGGCCGCGACGACGAACGTCAGCGGGCCGCGCACCGGTTCGGGGAGGCGATGCAGCGCGAGGTCGAGTGCTCGATCCGAGCTCGGATCCCACGCCGCCCACACGGGGCCCGGCCGAAATCCGTCCGGCACCCGGACCCAAACAATGGACGAGTCAACGGTCCGATCGTCGGACACTTTGATCTCGAAATAACCGCGCTTGTCGGTCGTGACGAACTGATCGACGCCGAGCGCGACCACCGCATTCGCGACTCCGTGCTCGCTCGCCTGCGGCCGGCCGTCGCCGTTCGCATCGTCGAAGACGAACCCGTGGATCAGCAACGCCGGCTATCTTGACACACGCGATACGTGCATGTGACGGTCCGCGCTCTGAGGGCCCTGAACGTCGCGGTTATCGGCTTCGCCGACTGGGGCGCCAACCTCACCCGGAACTTCGCGGCTGGGCCGAGGACGACCGTCGTCGCGATCGCCGACGTCGATCCGCAACGGCGCACGCTCGCGGCTGGGCTGTATCCACGAGCTCGGATCGTGGACCATGCCGCCGCCGCGATCGCGGATCCCGAGGTCGACGCGGTCGTGATCGCGACGCCGATCGCCACCCACCGCGAGCTCGCCGCCCTCGCGCTGCGCGCCGGCAAGCACGTGCTCGTCGAGAAGCCGCTCGCCACGAGCGTCGCCGAGGCCGAGGAGCTCGTCGAGCTGGCGGCGGCCCGGCGTCGTGCGCTCGTGGTCGATCACACGCTCGTGTACACCGATGCGGCGCGCCACATCCGCGAGCTCGTCGCGGCAGGCGAGCTCGGCCGCATCCTCAACTTCGATTCGGTGCGCATCAACCTCGGTCGGTTCAAGCCCGACGTCAACGTGCTCTGGGATCTCGCGCCGCACGACCTCGCCGTCATGGACTTCGTGCTGGCGCAGCCGGCGCGCTGGGTCTCCGCGGCCGGCGCCTCGCATTACGGCAAGCCAGAAAATCTCGCGTACGTCACGATCGGCTTCGACGATGGGCTGCTCGGTCACGTGCACGCGAGCTGGGTCGCGCCGGTCAAGACGCGGCGTACGATCATCGCCGGCAGCAAGAAGATGCTGGTGTGGGACGACCTGGCCCCGGCCGAGCCGGTGAAGATCTACGACAGCTCGATCGACGTACAGCACGTCGGCACCGAGCTCGACGTGCAGCATCGCTCCGGAGCGGTGTGCTCGCCCCAGCTCGAAGGCCGCGAGGCGCTCGCGACGATGGCCGAGGCATTCGCCGCGGCCTGTCTCGACGGCGCGCCGACGCCGAGCGATGGCGCGATCGGAGTGCGCATCGTCAAGATGCTCGCCGCGGCCCAGCGCTCGCTCGAGCAACTCGGCGCGCGGATCGCGCTGTAAGTCGCTCGCATCGATCGAGGCCATGCGATCATCCAACCGACGTGGCGCCCCATGTCGTGATCGTCGGAGGCGGTTTCGGTGGGCTCACCGCGGCGCGGGCGCTCGCGCATGCGCCGGTGCATGTGACGATGCTCGATCGGCGCAACCATCACCTGTTTCAGCCGCTGCTCTATCAGGTCGCGACCGCCGCGCTCAACCCGGCCGACATCGCGTATCCGATCCGCTCGGTGCTCGCGCGTCAGGACAACGCGCGCGTGTTGCTCGCCGAGGCGCGCGCGATCGATGTCGCGACCAAGACGATCGTGCTCGATGCCGGCGAGCTCACCTACGATTACTTGATCATCGCGACGGGTGCGACGCACTCGTACTTCGGCCACGACCAGTGGGCGCGGTTCGCGCCGGGCCTGAAGAGCGTCGAGGACGCGCTCGAGATCCGCCGCCGCATCTTTCTCGCGTACGAGGCCGCCGAGCGCGAGACCGATCCCGGCGTGCAACACGAGTGGCTCACGTTTGTCGTCGTCGGCGGCGGGCCGACCGGCGTCGAGCTCGCGGGCGCGCTCGGCGAGATCGGCTTGCACACGCTCGCGAAGGAGTTTCGCGCGATCGATTCGACCGAGGTGCGCGTCGTGCTGTGCGAGGGCAGGGATCGCGTGCTCGGCACGTATCCCGAACGCTTGTCGGAGGACGCGAAGCGCGCGCTCGAGAAACGCCACGTCGAGGTGCGCCTGGATGCGCTCGTCACCGCGATCGACGAGCGCGGCGTCACGGTGAAGGATGCGAGCGGCGAGCACCGCATCGGCGCGCGGACGGTGCTGTGGGCGGCGGGTGTCGCGGCGTCGCCGCTGGCGGCTAGCCTGCCGGTGAAGCGGGATCGAAGCGGGCGCGTCGAGGTCGAGCCGGATCTCTCGATCGCGGGACATCCAGAAGTGTTCGTGATCGGCGATCTGGCGAAGGTGATCAGCCACGGCGATGGCGTCGAGGTGCCCGGCATCGCGCAGGGCGCGATCCAGGAAGCGCGCCACGTGGCGAAGATCGTCGCGGGTGCAGCACGCACGCCGTTTCACTTTCACGACAAGGGCAACATGGCGACGGTCGGCCGTGCCGAGGCCGTCATCGCGACCAAGCGGTTCGCGCGCAGCGGATTGCTCGCGTGGCTGATCTGGTGGGTCGTGCACATCTACTTCCTCGTCGGGTTCAGGAACCGCGTGATCATGATGTTCCACTGGGCGTGGTCGTGGCTCACGTATCAGCGCGGGTCGCGGTTGATCACGGGCGCGGTGGGGACCCTGCCGGCGGTGCATCCGTCAGACGAAGAATCCATCTCGAATCGTGTTCGGGAACGTCGAACGCGGCATCCTTCTGCTCGTGCGTGACGTCGTTCCAGAAATGAAACTGGTGCGAGCCGGGCGCGAGGCGCACGAGCTCCGGTGTCTGGTGCTTGGTGGACGTGTCCCCGTCGATCGTGAAGAACGACCACGGTGTCGTGTTGATGGCAACGCGGTAGAGGGCTCGAGCGGCGGGGACGGGTGCAGGGACGGGAACGGCAGCGGGAACGGCAGCGGGAACGGGTCTCGGGATCGGCGCCGGCTTCGGCGTCGGAGTCGGAGTCGGTTGCGGTTGCGGTTGCGGTTGCGGTTGCGGCGACAACTGTGGCTGCGGAACCGGCTGCGGCTCCTGCGGCGGCGCCGGCTGCGGCAGCGAGTGCGCGCTGGCCTCACGCTTGGGACGCGAGTCTGGAGTGGTCGCGAATACCAGCGCGACGACGCCCGCGATGCCGAACACGAGCGCCGGGACCCACCAGATGCCGCGGCGCGGAGCCGGCACGGACACCGGGACGGGCACGGGTTGGTCGTCGGCGGTGACGGCCATCGAGCGCACCGTGCCGGTGCCCATGACATCGAGCTCGCCGTCGTCGAGGAAGCTGACGAGGTGATCGCCGCCGATCTCGCCGCTGTCGCCCGCGTCGTCGCGCTCGCCCTTCCACACCTCGCCGAGCCAGGCCGCGAGCTGGCGCGCTGGCGCGTCGACCTTCTTGTCCGCGCGCGCGGCGACCATGAACGCGTCGAGCTCCTCGAGCATCGCGTGCGCGCCGTCGTAGCGCGCGTCGGGCGCGGCCGAGGTCGCGCGATCCGCGATCGCGCGCAGCCGCGCGTCGAGCTCGCCATCGGGCCACGGCGCCAGCTCACCCGAGCGAGCCGCGGCGAGCGTCGTCTCGCGGTCGTCGCCGCGGCGCGCGCGCAGGCCGGTCATCGCCTCGCGTAGCACGAGGCCGACCGCGTAGACATCGGCGCGCGGATCGGTCGACTCGCCGCGCGCTTGCTCGGGCGCCATGTACGCGGGCGTGCCGATCACGCGCTGCGAGTCGTCGCCGGCGAGCGCCGCGATGCCGAAATCGGTCAGCTTGACCTCGCCCGACCACGACAGCAGCACGTTGCGCGGCGTGACGTCGCGATGGACGATACCGAGCGGCGCGCCGTCGGGGCCGCGCCGGCGATGGGCGTAGTCGAGCGCCTGACAGCACTCGGCCGCGACGAACGCCGCGAGCAGCGGCGGCAAGCCGCGGCGCTCGGCATGCGCGAGGCTCGAGCCGAGGTCGCGCCCCTCGACGCGCTCCATCGCGATGAACACCTGGTCGTCGATCCGGCCGAAGTCGAACACCGGCACGATGTTCTGGTGCGCGAGGCTCATCGACAGCCGCGCCTCGCGCACGAACAGATCGAGAAACCGCGCGTCGCCGGCGCGCTCGGGTCGCATGCGCTTGACCACGAGCCATTTCTCGACACCCGCGGCGCGCCGCCGCGCCAGGTAGACCTCGGCCATGCCGCCGCGCGCGAGCGGGCGCAATAGCTCGTACCGGCCTAGGGCGCGGCTCACCGCCTCATTATATGCGCTTGGTTGACCGTCGGCCCGAACCGGCCGAAACTCCCGAAGAGTGCGTCTCTTGGCCCTCGTGGCCGCCACGATTCCGGTAGCCGCGATGGCCGCGCCCGCGGCCGACGTGGTCGTCGTGTGGGCGCCGGGCGCGAACGTCGCGCCGGTCGAGGACGTCGCTCGGGCCCGCGGCGCTGCCGCGATCGATCGCTCGCCGGCGCCCCCGCCGCTCGCGCTGGCCTCCGCAGATCTCGCACGTGGCGTCGCCGCCTATGACGCGACACGCTACGACGAGGCGCGTGCGGTGCTCGACCAAGCGCGCGATCAGGCCGATCGCAGCGGCGCCGCCGGGCTGACGACCGTGCAGCTCGGCGACCTGTTCCTGTACCGCGGGCTCGTCCGCGTGCAGCTCGGCGACGACACCGCCGCGTGGGACGACCTCGTTCGCGCGCTGACGATCGATCCGACGCGCGATCTCGATCCCGCGCGCTTCCCACCGAAGATCGTCGAGCTGTTCCAGCGCGCGCACGACACCGTGCTGCACGATCATCCCGCGTCGGATCTGCAGCTCGACGTGCCGGCCGGCTGCACCGCGTTCGTCGACGGCGCCGCGAGCTCGGGCAAGGCGCACCTGATCTCGGGCCCGCACTGGATTCGCGTCGCGTGCGCCGATCGGCTGCCGTGGGGCCAGCGCATCGATCTGACGTCGCTCGGCATGCACCTCGCGCCCGATCCGTCGCCGTACGCGCCGCCTTCCGATGCCGAGCTGCTCGTGCAGGCCCGCGTCGCCGGCGCGCGCGCGATGATCGTCGCCGAGGTGCACGGCCAGCTCGCCACCGCGCGGCTCGTCGGGCTCGACGGCCGCGAGCGCGATCGCCGCACCGTCGCGATCACCGGCGATCTCGCGCCGCTCGCCGCCGCGGTCGCCGACTTGCTCGTGCCGAAGACGGTCGTCACCCACTGGTATCGCTCGCGCTGGGCGTGGGCGGCCGGCGCGGCGATCGCCGCCGCCGCGATCTTCGTGCCGTTGACCGCCGCGATCGCGAGCGAGGGACCGCCGGGCACCTGGACCGTGAAGGGGCCGAAGCTGTGAAGTGGCCGGGCGTCGCGCTCGGCGCGCTCGGCGCGCTGGGCGCGCTGGTCGCCGCGTGCACCGATCCGGCGCCGGTGTTCGCACCTGCGATCGACGTCCCGAAGAATCCGGGCGCGCAGCCGCCGACGCTCGACGACCTGACGATGGCGGTCGCGCACGAGGGCGACGTCGACGACCTGGTGTCGGCCACGTTCACGCAGGGCAAGAACGTCGAGATCGCAGGCGTGCCGTTCGGCACCGACCTCGTCGTGCACCTGACCGGGTTCGTCGGCACGGCAGAGGTCGCGTACGGCCGCACGTGCAGCTTCGCGATTTCGGCCGACACGCCGGCGCCGCCGACCCACCTGTACTTCGCGGCGGAGGTGAAGTTCGGCGACCTCGCCACGGTGCCGGCGCAGCGCAGCGACGGCGCCGCGATCACGTATCACGACGGCTCGGGCCTGTTCGTCGGCGGTGTCGATGCGGGCGGCAATCCCGTCGCCGAGGTCGAGCGCTTCGATCCGCGCACCGGCGAGCTCGACTCGCTCGCCACGCTCGCACCGCGCACCGGCGCCGCGGTCGCGCTCGTCGGCACCGGTGGGGACGCGCAGGTCGCGGTGATCGGCGGGCTCGATCCGAGCGGCGCCGGCGCGCAGTTCATCGAGCTGATCGAGGCCGACAACCCGCCGGCCTCGCGCGTGACCACCATCGTCGACACCAACATCGAGCGCACCGCGAGCACCGCGACCAGCCTGACCGACGGCAGCGTCGTCGTGATCGGCGGCAACGATCCGGCGACCGGCGTGTCGCGAAGCGTCGACGAGATCGTGCTCGCGAACGGCACCGCCGAGGTGCATCCGCTCGGCGCGCAGCTCGCGATCCCGCGCTACGGGCACACCGCGACGCGGCTCGGCGATGACCTCGGCGCGTCGGTCCTGATCGCCGGCGGGCTCGACGCGACGAACATGCCGGTCGCGAAGGCCGAGCTGTACAAGCCGCTCAGCATGGGGTTCTCGCTGATGTTCATGTTCGACATGCAGGATCCGCGGACGCAGCACCACGCCGTGCTCATGCCAGATGGCAGCGTGCTCGTGATCGGAGGCGTCGATGCAGCCGGGCCGACGAAGCATCTCGAGCTGTTCACGCTCGACACGGGCTTCACTCCGGTCGGCGACTTGCCCGACAACGCAGGGCTCGTCGACTTCACCTCGACCACGCTTCCCGACGGGCGCGTGTTGCTCACCGGAGGTCGCGCCACCGTCGGCGGTCCCCCGCTGTCGACCGCCTTCATCGCGCAGCTCGACCCCGTCGACGGCACGGTGGAGGTGATCCCGACCACGTCGCTGTCGACGCCGCGCGCCGGCCATCAGGCGACGCTGCTGTGCGACGGCACGGTGCTCGTCACCGGCGGATCCGACGACGCGAGCGCGCCGGCCGAGCGCTACAACCCTCCGTCGCTCGACCGGCGCTGACTCCAGAGCCTGCTTCGCTACTTCGCCACATCGACGCGACCGAACAAGCCGTCGCTCTCCAGGTTCGGCCCGGCCGTGAGCCTGACGAACGACTACGCCGGCGCGTGCGCCGCGATCTCGTGCTCGACGCCCTTGAGCGTGAACGAGCCGAGCTCGACGAGCGGACGCCGCGTATGCGCCGCGACCTCGCTCGAGATCACGATCGGTCGCCCGAGCTTCGCGGTGAGCCCCTCGAGCCGCGCGGCGACGTTGACCGCCGGTCCGATCGCGGTGAAGTCGAGCCGGCTCTTGCCGCCGATGTTGCCGTACGCGATCTCGCCGACGTGCAGCGCGACCCCGAACGCGAGATCGGTGCGGCGCGCGGCGAGGGCCTGCTGCGCCTCGGCGGCGGCGTCGAGCGCGGCGTCGCACGCGGCCGGCAGCTCGTGCTCGGCGGCGAGCGGAAAGATCGCGAGCATGCCGTCGCCCATGAATTTCAGCACCTCGCCGCCGCGCCGCTCGACCGCCTCGACCTGGCACTCGAACACCTGGTTGAGCGCGTCGATGACCTCGCGCGCCGTCGCGCGCTGCGACAGCTGCGTGAAGCCGCGCAGATCCGAGAACCAGATCACGGCGCGCAGCTCCTCGAGGTTGCCGCGGCGGATCCGGCCGGCGAGCACGCGCTCGCCCGCGTTGCGGCCGACGTAGGTGTCGAGCAGGTTGGCGGCGGTGCGGCGCAGCGCATAGATCTCGGCGATGCGCGCGAGCGGCCGCACGATCTGCCGCATCAGCGCGAGATCGCCGTCGCGAAAGCCGCCGTCGCGGCGCGTCGCGAACGTGATCGAGTGGCCCTGGCCGGTCGTGAACACCATCGGCAACGCGAAGTAGTCGGTGAAGCCGTCGCGCGCGAGGTCGTCGAGCATGGGGAACTCGTGCGGCGCGGCGGGATCGGCGAGCCGCCGGCGCAGCTCGACGCGCTCGCGATACACGTGCCAGATCGGGCTGTCGCGGAACTTCGCCAGCTCCGTCATCGCGTGCGACAGCTCCATCACGGTCGCGCGCTCGCCGGCGCGCCACTCGAACATCCGGCCGTACACGTCGGGATGCAGCGTCGACACGAACGCGCTGATCCGATCGACCGCGACGCCCTCGGCGACGAGGCCGTCGCCGATTCGCGTCACGATCTCCGCCGACGACCCCGCACCTTGCGCACCGTCGACCAGCCACTCGAACAGCGTCACCCCGCGATCATACCGCTATCGCTGGAACAGCGGCGGCGGCTTGCCCTGTTGCGACGGGCTTTGCGCGGTGACCTCGGGCTCGGTGCTCGGCGGTGCGACGTACGCGTCGTCGGAGAAGTCGCCGGCGCGATACGCGTGCGTCGTGTACGCGTGATCGACGGTGACGCCGGGCCAGTACTCGCCGCGATCCGGGAACTCCTCGAACACCATCATGTAGCGCAGCACGTACGGGCCATCGACGCCGCGGTCATGCAGGATCTTGCCGAAGAACGTGAGCGGCACCGCCTGGCGACCGACGTCGAGCGAGACCGCGTTCTGCGCGAAGCAGATCGCCGAAGCATCGTCGGAGCCGTACAGCGATGCGATCACCTTGTAGCGACCGGCCGCGTGGACGTCGACCCCGGCGCGCACGACCAGGCTGCCCGCGTCGATCGCCTCGTCGAACTCGCCGTCGAGCTCGGCGCCGGGTGGCGGTGTGTACTGCACCGTGCCGCCGTAATGGCGCGGGCCGAGGCCGTCGGGCGCGTCGAACACGACCTCGACGAACGTGCGGAACCGGCCGAGCGCCTGCTGCTCGTCGGCGGACGGCGTGAACCGCGCGGTGTACGAGTGATGGCCGTCGTCGACGAACGGCGCGTGCGGGCCGGTGCCGGTCGCAGCCGTGGCGCGCTCGCTGCGAAAGTACGCGACGCCGTTCGTGATCGGCAGGCGCTTGCCGTGCGCGTCGAGCACGCGCAGATCGATCACGATCGGATCCGGCGGATGCACGACATCGAAGCGCGGCCCGAACACGACGTGGATGCCGCGCTCGGCGTCGACCGTATCGTCCTCGGGCACCGTGGTCGCGGGATCGCTGGCCTCGGTGAGCGGCTGGCTGCCCGGTGGATACGGCGCGGGCCCGGGCAGGGCCGGCGTGGCCTGCAGTGCCTCGATGCGCTCGGGGTGATGGCTCGCCGGCGCCGGCAGCTGCGCGGGCGCCTCGGCGGGTGCGCGCGCGACCTGCTCGGGGCGCGGCGGCGGCGCGGCCGGCGCGTCATCGCGCGCGCGCGGCCACAGCCACCACAGCACCAGCGCCGCGGCGAGCAGCGCGCCGGCCAGCGTCAGTACCCGGCGATTCCGATGCACGTGCCCGGCGTTCGATAGTAGCAGAGGCACCCGCTGCTGCTGCACGAGCCCCAGTCGCCCGCCGTCGTGTAGGCGTCGTCGCGGCTGTGGCTGTGGTTCGCCCAGCTCTCGAACCAGTGCCAGTACGCGCCGGTGAACTGCGAATAGTAGTGGCAGCTGTGATCCGAGCTCGGGCAGCCGTTCGCGCCGGTGTTGTTCGTCGGATCGCTGTCGGACCAGTACACCAAGCCGTCCATGTCGTCGCTCGACGAGTAACCGAGGCAGGTCGCGAGCGCGCCCATGCTGGTGTCGTTGTCGTGCTCGTTGACGCTCGAGTACCAGTTGTTGTTTGCCGAGCCGCTGCCGCCTGTCGTCGTGATCTTGTCGAACCAGATCGGCGAGCGACCGGCATAGCCTTTGTTCGCCTCGCCGATCACCGCGCTGCGCGTCAGCGACTGCGCGGCCGCATCCTTGATCGCCCAGCCGGCGAGCCAGCTCACGAGCGAGGTGCAGAAGTTCGAGTAGCCATCGACGCCGTACAGCGCGCTCGACGCGCGCGAGCCGGCGAGCGCCGGCGCGATCGCGATGATGCCGCCGACGACGTGCGAGTTGATCCCGTACCAGCCCGTCGACAGCAGGCGATCGATCACGGTCGCGCCCGCCGAGTGCGTGACGATGTGAAACGACGTGCGCTGGTACTTGCTCGGGTTACAGCCCGAGTTGTTCGTGCCTTGATAGAGGTCTTGCAGACACGCGCCGACGTCATTGGCCG
>DASXCY010000081.1:0-3740 GCA_036490935.1 Kofleriaceae bacterium
AGCGGAAAGCGGCAGCGGCAGCGGCAGCGGCAGCGGCAGCGGCAGCGGAAGCGGCAGCGGCAGCGGCACCGGCAGCGGGCAGCGGCAGCGGCAGCGGCAGCGGGCAGCGGCAAGCGGCAAGCGGCAAGCGGCAGCGGCAGCGGCAGCGGCAGCGGCGGCGGCAGCGGCAGCGGCGGCGGCAGCGGAAGCCGGTCGCGGAAGGCGGAACTCCGCCGACGCCCGCGCGTATACTGGCGTGCGTGACGGGTGAGGAGCTTCCGGTCGAGACGCTGCGGGCGTTGCGGCACGTTCAGGTCGCCGCCGATGACCTGATCGAGGAGTGCGTCCGCGACCGCCTGTCGCTGCGCGCGATTCTCGAGCGGTTCCTGCCGCGGCTCGAAGGCTGGGTCGGCGCGCATGGCGCGGTCGTGACGACGCGCAACGAGCATCTCGTCGAGCAGAGCTTCAGCTGGGGCGCGTGGTCGATGCTCGGTGGCGCCGAGCTCGAGCATCCCGAGCACCGCGCGGTCGCGATCGGCACGAGCACGCTGTTCTGGATGCGGCTGCAGCTCGGCGGCGCCGAAGTCGGCCGCGTCGCGGTGCTGCTCGACGGTGATCGCACCAATCCGGCGGCCGAGCACCAGCTGCTCCTGCTGCTCGAGACGATCTTCGCCGAGCTCGATGTCGTGCTCGAGACCGTGCACACCGCCGCTCACAAACAGCGCCTGATCGTGGAGCTCGAGGAGCTGCTCTCCGATCCGGTGTTCGAGCGCGGCGTCGATCGCGCGGTCGACCTGCTGCACCACGAGATCCGCGCGCGCCACTTCGTGCTCGTGTATCGTGACGAGGTCGAGCGCGGGAACCTGCGCTATCGCGTCTACCACGACGGCAAGCTATCGCACGCGAACGACGGCACCGGCGGCGTGCACGACGCGCTCGAGAAGACGATCGCGGCGCACGGCGAGAAGCTGCTCGAGCCCGGCGTCGAGCTCGTCGCGCTGCGCGGCGGCATCGAGACGCTGCTGTCTACCGGCATCACCGGCGCCCACTGGCTCGGCAAGGTCGTGTGCGCGGCGGGCGAGCACGGCTTCTCGACGTTCGCACTCGACGTGTTGCAGGTGATGAGCGCGGCGATGAGCCAGCGGCTCGTCGATTTCAACCGCGAGCGCCGGCACCTGGCGCAGTTCTTCGCGCCCGCCGTGATCGCCGAGTTGCTGCGCGACGCGCAGTATCACGATCGCCACCTCACGCCGCGCGAGGAGACCATCGCGGTCCTGTTCGCCGACATCAACAGCTTCACGAAGATCTCCGAGCAGGTGCTCGAGCAGCCGGCCGCGATCGCCGAGTTCGTGAATCGGTGGAGCGCCGGCGCGGTCGACCTCCTGTGGCAGCACGGCGGCGTGTTCGACAAGATGGTCGGCGACTGCGTCATCGGCCTGTTCGGGCCGCCGTTCTTCCGCGACTCGACGGCCGCGCGCGCGACCGCCGCGCTCGAGGCCGCGCGCGCGATCTCCGCGTTCACGTCGTCGCTGGAGCGGGTGCCGCCGTACGACCGCATTCCGAGGAGCGGCGTCGTGCCGGGCCTCGGCGTCGCGATCGGCCTCAACGTGTGCCAGATGGCGGTCGGCCTCATGGGCCCGAACCTCGACTACACCGGCTTCTCGTCGGGCATGAACAACACCGCGCGGCTGCAGTCGCTCGCCGGCTTTCGCGAGACGCTCGCGATGGACACGTTCTGCGAAGCGGTCGGCGCGCCCCACGGCGTGAAGCTCAGCGAGCCGATGGAAGCGCCGGTCAAGAACGTCAAGCTGCCGCTGCGCTACCGGCGGCTGACGTTTACCTGACGCCGCCGCCGAGCACGCGATAGAGCGCGATCCGGTTCGACAGCGCCGACAGCTGCGTCGCGACGAGCGAGTTCTTCGCCGCGTACAGCGCGCGCTCGGAGACGAGTGTCGCGAGGAACGTATCGATACCGGCCTTGTACCGCGCCTGCGCGAGCTCGAGGCCCTTGGTCGACGCGTCGACGAGCGCGGTCTGCGCGGCGAGCTGATCCTGGATCGTCGCGCGCGTCGCGAGCGCGTCGGCGACCTCGCGAAACGCGGTCTGGATCGCGAGCTCGTACGCGGCGATGAAGCTCAGCTTCTGCGTCTTCGAGTACGCGAGGTTCGCGCGGTTCGCGCCGCCGTGAAACAGCGGCAGCGCGAGGCTCGGGGCGATCGTCCACAGCACGGCCGGCCCGCTGAACAGCGTCGCGAGCGCGAGGCTCGCGAGCCCGCCGTTCGCGGTGAGTGACAGCTTCGGGAAGAACTGCGCGCGCGCTTCGCCGATGTTCGCGTTCGCGGCCTCGAGGTCGTGCTCGGCGGCGAGCACGTCGGGCCGTTCGAGCAGCACGTTCGACGACAGCCCGACCGGCACGTCGGCGAACCAGTCGAGCTTGTCGGGCAGCGTGTCGGGCAGGAGCGCGTCGGGCAGCGCGCCGCCCGCGAGCAGCTCGAGCGCGTTGCGGTCCTGGGCGATCGCCGCGGTCAGCGTCGCGACGTCGGCGCGCGCCTGCTGGTAGACCGTCGACGCCTGCCAGTAGTCGCCGCGGTTCGACGTGCCGCCGCCGACGAGCTGCTCGGTCAGCTCCATCGCCCGCTGCGACGTCGCCTCGGTGTCCATCGCGATCGCGAGCCGGCTGCGATCGGCCGCGAGGGTGATCCACGCCGTCGCCGCTTCGGCGACCAAGCTGATCCGCGCCGCGTTCGCCGTCTCGATCGCTGCGAGATAGCTCTGCATCTTCGCGTCCTGCAGGCTCTTCAGCCGGCCGAACAGATCGATCTCCCACGCCGACAACCCGACGCCCGCCGAGTACTCGGTGACGCGCAGCGTCTCCTCGTTGGGGATGCCGAGGAACTCGGTGCCGGTCGTGAGGCCGGCGCTCGCGTCGATCTGCGGCAGCCGCGCCGCGCGCTGCAGGCGATACTGCTGGCGCGCCGATTCGATGTCGAGCACCGTGCGGCGCAGCGAGCGGTTCTGCACGAGCACGCGCGCGAGCACCTGGCGCAGCCGGTCGTCGCGCACGAACTGGGCGAGCGGCAGATCCGCGGCCTTCGCGCTGCCCGCGCCGCCGGGCAACGTCGCCGGCACGGGCGACGCGGGCCGCTCGTACTTCGGGGCCATCGTGTAGCAGCCCGCGAGCAGCACGAGCCACGCACGCTTCACGACGGCGCCTCTGGGAATGCGCGTTTGCTGCGCACGAGCTTGCGCACGACGACGAAGAACACCGGCACGAGCACGATCGCGAGCAGCGTGCCGGTCAGCGTGCCGCCGACGATGCCCGAGCCGATCGACACGCGGCTGTTCGCGCCGGCGCCGGTCGAGATCGCGAGCGGTGTCACGCCGGCGACGAACGCGAGCGACGTCATGATGATCGGCCGCAGGCGCAGCCGCGCGCCGGTCACCGCGGCATCGACGAGCGACGCGCCGCGGTGATACGCCGACTCCGCGAACTCGACGATCAGGATCGCGTTCTTCGATGACAGGCCCATCGTCGTGAGCAGCGCGACCCGGAAGTAGACGTCGGTGTCGAGGCCGCGAAACTTCGCCGCGAGCACCGCGCCGACGATGCCGAGCGGGATCACGAGCAGCACCGAGAACGGCACCGACCAGCTCTCGTACAGCGCGGCGAGGCACAAGAAGATCACGAGGATCGAGATCAAGTAGAGAGACAGCGTCTGGCCGCTCGCGAGGCGCTCCTGATACGACAGGCCGCTCCACGC
>DASXCY010000082.1:0-4692 GCA_036490935.1 Kofleriaceae bacterium
CGAGCGAGCTGATCGAGGCCGAGCTGTTCGGTGCCGAGGTCGGCGCGTACACCGGTGCGACGCGCGCGCGCGACGGCAAGTTCGAGGCGGCCGACGGCGGCACGTTGTTCCTCGACGAGATCGGCAACCTGTCGGCGACCGGCCAGATGAAGCTGCTGCGCGTGCTCGAGACCGGGCGGTTCGAGCGGCTCGGCTCGAACAAGGAGCGGCAAGTCAGCGTGCGCGTGATCAGCGCGACCAACGCCGACATCCGCTCGATGATCCGCGCCGGCGCGTTCCGCGAGGACCTGTATTACCGGCTCAACACGATCGAGATCCGCGTGCCCGCGCTCGCCGAGCGCGGCGAAGACATCGTGCCGCTCGCGCAGCTGTTCCTCGCCGGCACCGGCAAGCGACTCGCCGCCGACGCACGCGCGGCGCTGCGCGCGCACGCCTGGCCGGGCAACGTGCGCGAGCTGAAGAACACGCTGCAACGCGCGGCGCTGCTCGCGACCGGCGCGGAGCTCACGGCGGCCGAGCTGGCACTGCCGGCCGCGGCGCCGCCGCCGGCGCCCGACGAGCTCGATCGCGGGGCGGTCGAGGCCGCGCTGTCGCGGGCCGGCGGGGTGGTCGCGCAGGCGGCCGCCGAGCTCGGCTTGAGCCGGCAGGCGCTGTACAGGAGGATGGAGAAGCTCGGCATCCCCCGCGAATGAAGCTACAAGCCCGCATGAGTCACCACGCCCTCGGCTGCGACCGTCGCAGCGCGGGCAGCTCGGGGCCTACGGCCGGTTCGCACTCGGCACGTGGAACCACCACGCGCTCTCGCTCCTCTGGCGTGCGCCCCGGTCTGCCTCGCGCTACTCGGTCTCGCTCGAGGTCGTGGTGAATCATGCGGGCTAGCTCGCTGTTCTTGCGCGTCTCGCTGCTCGCGTGCGCGATGGTCGCGGCCGCCGTGGCGGCGACGCTCGTGCTGCGCGAATGGCTGGGCGATCCGTGGCTCGCCGGCGCGATCGCCGCCGGCGTGCTCCTGCCCACCGCGGTCGTGGTCGTGCGCGGCCCGCTGCGCCCGACCGCGGCGATGTTCCGGGCGCTCGCCGGCACGGTGACGAGTTATCGCGACGGTGACTTCGCGTTCTCGCTCGCGTGGCAGCGCGACGACGAGCTCGGCGAGCTGGTCGCGGCCCACAACGCGCTCGGCGACACGCTGCGCGCGCAGCGCGAGTCGCTGGTCCACCGCGAGCTCCTGCTCGACACGATGGTGCAGCACACGCCGGTCGCGATGCTGCTCGTCGATCCGACGCGCCATGTCGTGTTCGGAAACCTCGCGGCGCGCAAGCTGCTCGGCGCGGGGCGCCGGCTCGAGGGCCAGCCGCTCGACGAGCTGCTCGCCGCCGCGCAGGAACCGCTGCGCGAGGCGGTCGCGCGCGGCGGCGACGGGCTGTTCGTCGTCGATCACGAGGGCGAGGAGGACATCTATTACCTCGCGCGCAGCGGGTTTCGCCTGAACGGGCGCGCGCACGAGCTGTTCGTGCTGCGGCAGTTGACGGTCGAGCTCCACCGCGAGGAGGTGCGCACGTGGAAGAAGGTGATCCGCGTGATCAGCCACGAGCTCAACAACTCGCTCGCGCCGATCGCATCGCTCGCGCACTCGGGCGGCGAGCTGGTGCGGCTCGGCAAGCACGACCAGCTCGACAAGGTGTTCGCGACGATCGCCGAGCGCGCGAAGCACCTCGAGCAGTTCATCACCGGCTACGCGCAGTTCGCGAAGCTGCCGGCGCCGCGCGTCGAGCCGGTCGGGTGGGCGGAGCTGGTCGGGCGGCTGCGCGCGCAGATCGCGTTCGAGTCCGACGGCGTGCTGCCGGAGGCGCGCGGGCGGTTCGATCCGGCGCAGCTCGAGCAGGCGCTCGTGAACCTGCTGCGCAACGCGCACGAATCGGGGTCGCCGGCCGGCGAGATCCGCCTGCGCGTGCGCGCGCTGGCCGGCACGGTCGCGATCGAGGTCGAGGACCGCGGCGGCGGGATGACCGAGGCGGTGCTCGAGAACGCGCTGCTGCCGTTCTACTCGACGAAGCGCGGCGGCACGGGCCTGGGGCTCGCGCTCGTGCGCGAGATCGCGGAGGCGCACGGCGGCCGCGTCGCCCTGGCGAATCGCCCGGGCGGCGGTGTCAGCGTGACGATCACGCTGCCGCAGTAGCTTTGCGCGCCGCCGGGGCGAGCGCCGCGATCGCGAGCGCGACGGCGCTGCCGCCGAGCGTCGACCACGCGCCCCAGTCGAAGAACATGTTCGCGATCGCGAGCAGCATCGCGAAGTAGGACACGAACACGAGCACGCCGGCGACCACCGCCGCGGTCTTGCCCCACGGCGCGGTCGTGAACGCGCTGGCGATCGCGACGACCGCGGCGACCATCGAGCCCAAGATGAGCAGCATCGCGACGCCGAGCAGCGAGAAGATGTGGGACAGGTCGAACACGCTGACCGTGAACATCGCGCTTCGCTGCCACGGCGCGAACAGCGCGAGCAGCACCGCGCCGCCGCCAACCGCGCGCAGCACGCGGCGCTCGGGCGAGATGCCGGCGAGCGTGACGGCCGCGCCGCCGAGCAGGAGCCAGGTCTGGAGGTTCCAGTGGATCACGTCGCCGAACAGGTGGTACGCGAAGTCACCCGCGACGAGCAGGCCGGCGAACAGCGCGATGATGCGCGTGTAGCGCGACTGCTTCTCGGCGGCGACCGCGAGCGCGAGGCCGCTGATCGGCACGAGATACAGCCAGTGCTGGTCCTTCGCGAGCGCCCAGCCGCTGGCGCCACCGTCACCGTAGTCGCGGATCCAGTCGACGAAGAACGCGCCGGCCATCACGGCGCCGGCAGCCACGAGCACGGGATACGCCCACTTCACCAGGGTATTGTTCACGCGCGAGATACTACGAGAAGATCTTCGTAACGCACGGAATAGTTTCGGACACGTGCGAATTCGTCCGATTGTCCGGGGTGCCGGGGATCGGCGAGCCTGGTCACATGAGGGTGATCCTGCTATGCGCGGGGGTTGCGGCGTGCAGCGGCGGCAAGGTAGCCGCGACGACATCCAGCTCGACCGACGCCGCCGGCGCGGTCGACTCGACCGGCTCGAGCTCCGGGACCGGCGACGGCTCGGCGGGCGGTGCTCCCGATGCCGGCATGGCGGGGCCGGCGGTCGGTCCGTTGTTCACGAAACCGATGTTCTGGAACCAGGACGTGTCCGCGGTGGCAAAGTCCGGAACCAGCGACGCGGTCATCGCCGGGCTCGCAGCGGCCGGCGGCTGGGGCAACTCGAACACCATGCAGATCGATTTCTCGATCGAGGTGCTGACCGCGGACGGCTCGGCGCCGCACGAGACGTTCACCGAGAACGGCGACTGGGCGTCACCCGACTGCGACGACGAACCGGTGCCGGTGCCGGCCGGCGGCAACCTCGAGGGCAACCCGGGCTACGCGTGCAACGACGGCGGCGACTGCCACCTGCTGGTCGACGCGACCGCCGAGGGCAAGCTCTACGAGGTCTACGAGGCGGACATCGAGGGCAGCTCGTTCACCGCGGGCTGCCTGGCGGTGTGGAACCTCGGCGAGGCGTACGGCGACTCGCTGCGCGGCGACCAGTGCACGAGCGCGGACGCGGCGGGCTATCCGATCGCGCCGTTGCTGTTCACGGCGGACGAGGTCGCCTCCGGTCACATCGACCACGCGATCCGCTTCATCCTGCCGAACAACCGCGTGCGCCGCGGCTTCACGCGCCCGGCGACGCACGGCTCGAGCACGACAGGCGGCACCGCGACGCCGCCGTACGGCGTGCACCTGCGGCTGCGCTCGGACTATCCGATCGACTCTCTGCCGAGCGAGGGCGCGAAGGTGGTCGCGCGCGCGATGCAGAAGTACGGCATGTACCACGCCGACGGCGGCAACATCGCGCTCACCGCGCGCAGCGACGCGCGCACCACCGCGAAGTGGTCGGGGCTGCTCGACTCGCACGATCTGTCGGCCCTGAAGGTAAGCGACTTCGAGGTCATCGATCACGGATCGATGATCCCGCTCACGTACGACTGCGTGAGGAACTGAAGGGGAGGCCTCGGGCCACGGGAGATCGAGTTTCTGCTGGCCGAGGCCTGAGGCCTGAGGGCCGTCCGGCCACTGGCCGGTGGTCGGACGTGGATCTCCGGCTGCCGGCCGAAGCGGGGCCTTTGCCCACGAACTATGCGTTGATCTTCAATTCTGAGGCGAATGAGCGATTTCTGGTGCCGCTGGCGTCCGACACTCCTAGTCTCGAACGCACCTTCCTCCGATCATCGAGAACCTTGACGTAGGGGTCCTGCGGTTGCCGCGAAGGTCAATCCTCGATGTGGCCCCTCGCCCGCTCCGGCCTTCCGCCGAATTGGACCAGCGTACATCTGCCCTTCTTGTCGCGTGTGACAGCTCGCCGTGATCTGCCTGGACGAGTACGATCCGCTTCTTCGGGGAGGCAAGCTCGACGAGCCGACGCGCTGGTGTCCGCCGAGCGCCTGATTCAAGACGAACACCGATGTCGAGATCGTCGAGCATTCGATCCGATCGCATCGGTCGAGCACGGAAGCACGCTATCGATGTTGTGGATTCGGGAGGGATCCGAGGGAGCCGGTACCCCATTCAGAATGCGTTGAGCGACCGCCTATGGTCGGGGCGAGATCGGTGGCTTGCGTTGGGCGCCG
>DASXCY010000083.1:0-11257 GCA_036490935.1 Kofleriaceae bacterium
GGCCTCGGGCTTTGGGCTTTGGGCTTCGGGCTTTGGCCAGAGCCCGGAGATTTCTGATCTGGCCAAAGCCCAATGCCCGATGCCCTTCAATACGCGTCGGTCATCATCAAGTTGACGTGCGCGCCGCGGCCGCGCGGCCAGCTCGCGGCGGCCTGGAGCTGGTCGCGGCGAAAGCTCTCGGTCTCGGACGCGAGGCCGGCCGCCGCATGATCGCGCGCGCGATCCGGCGCGCCGGCGGCGATCGCGAGCCAGGCCGCCGCGAGACGCAGCGACGGATCGCCGGGCTCGAGCGCGACCGCTTGCTCGAGCTCGGCGTGCGCGTGCGCGGTGTCGTGATCGCTCTCGTACGCGCGGGCTGCGGCCTGCACGTGGTGCGTGACGGCGTCGTGCGGCGCGGCGATGTCGGTGCGCTCGCGCGCGTCGAAGCCGGCCGCCGCCGCGCCGGCATCGCCGAGCCGCCAGGCGCCGCGCGGCCCGTCCCAGCTCCAGGCGAGCTCGGCCCACGTGCCCTCGCAGCTCGGCGCGCGATCGACGCCGACGAGCGCGCGGCAGTGCGCCGGCGCGACGACCGCGGCGTGCACGTTCGTCGGTTGCGCGAGGATGCCGCCGAGCCGGCGCGATCGCGCGGGCGCCTCGGGATCGTGGCGATCGCCGAGGAATCGCGCGAGCTGCACGGCATCGAGCGGCCGCGTGCGCTCTTCGACGAGCGCGCGCAGCCTGCGCTCGCGCCGATCCGACTGGATCGCCCACGCCGCCGACGCCGCGACCTGGCCGTCTTGCAGCGCCGGCGTTCGGTAGCGGTTCGCGCACACGAGGAACGATGCGCCCGGCGCCGGCCGCACGACCTCGACGGCCGGCCCCGCGCACTCGAGCACGAGCGCGCTCCGCTCGCGCGTCGAGCCGACCGCGACGCCCCAGCTCGACGACGGTGGCCGCTCGCGCGCGATCGCGATCGCGTCGGCCAGCGTCTCCGCGCGCCGCGCGAGCTCGTGCACGAAATCGACGATCATCGCGCCGCCGAACGTCACGCCGCGATGCCAGCGCGTGTGCGGCGCGAGCACGAGGCCGGCCTCGTTGACCACGGTGACGACCGGCGTGTCGGCGCCGCGCGTCGCGAAGAACGCGTAGCGCAGGCCGCGCTCCGGCACGCAGGTCACGAACGCGGGCGCGACGTCCCAGACGCCGATGCCCGGAAAATCGAAGTTGCGCGCGAACAGCAGCTCGCCATCGTCGGTCGCGTCGCCCCACGCGATCGCCGTCGAGCACGCGGGGATCGCGGCCGCCGCGGCGCGCGCCGCGAACGGATTCGCGAACGGGCCGAGCTTCATGCGCGCGGCCAGCGACACGCAGTTCTGGAGCGCGTCCATCGAAGCTTGTGCCCGCTCCGCATCGCGCCGCGAGCCGACGTTTGGCTGCGCGGCGAGCACCGCATCGGCGAACGCGCGCGAGCGCGCCGCGAGCTCGGCCGGTCGCTCGCGCCCGAGCCGTGCCTGCCACGTCGTCGCGATCGCGCGAACGGCCGCGCGCCCGATCGCGCCCGCCGCGCCGCGCAGGTCGCCGGCGAGTGCCCGCTCGGGCAGCGTGCGATAGAAGCCGAGCAAGCGCGCGGCATCCTCGGCGACCAGTGCGCCGTGTTGCGCGCCCATCTCGGCTTGCGTCCCGGCGAGCCGGATCATCGTCAGTGGCTGGCGTTCCGTCATCACGTTCTCCTCTTCGCGCGTTTGCGTTTGAGCCGCAGGGGCTCGATCACGCGGGTTGCGAGCTCCTCGATCACCCCATCGGGGCGCGCGATCCCGAGCACGTGGTGCACGAGCACGCCGTCGACGACCGCGAGCACGAGATCGACGACGCGCTCGGCGTCACACGCCCGCACCTCGCGGCGCGCGATACCGCCGCGCAGATCCGCGACGAGCGCGTCGCGCGCCGCGCTGACCACGCGGCGCTCGCGGTCGAGCACGCTCGCGAAGTCGCGGCCGCCGACCGCCCATAGCTGGAACAACCCGCCGATCAGCTGCGGGCGCTCGCGATGAAACGCGATCGTCGCGTCGACCACGGTGCGCAGCCGATCGAGCGGGTGGTCGACCGCGCGCGTGCGCGTGACGACGTACTCGGCGAGCGCCTGGTAGGTCTGATCGAGCACGGTCTCGAACACCGCCCCCAGATCCGGGAAGTAGAAGTACAGCGTCGGGCGCTTGAGCCCGAGCGCGTCGGCGAGCTCGCGCATGCTGGTCTGCACGCCCCGCGCGCGCAGCACGTCGAACGCGGCGCGCGCGAGCTCGGCACGGCGGGCTAGATCGGGTCGGCGCGGCATACCTGACACTCTGTCAGGTACCAATAACCTGACAGGGTGTCAAGCCACCCGTCGCGTGGATCGTGTACGCTGGCCGAGCGCGTGGAGCAGCTGGTCGTGAATCGCGATGACGTCGTGTTGCAGCGGCCCGAGGACGTGCGGTTCCTCGTCCCGATCTTCCATACGTGGACCGCGTGTTGCGGCGCCGCGACCGCGTATCTCCTGCGCCGCATCGCGTACCGCGCCGGCGCCTACGCGCCCGGCATCCAGGAACAGATGTTCCACGAGCTCAACACGGCGCGCGAGGGCGGCTCGATCGAGAAGGTGCAGCGCTGGTTCTCGGGCCGCGTCTCGTCGCTGCACGAGCTCGGCTACCGGCTGCAGTGCCGCCGTGTCGCGACGCCGACGGCCGCGATCGTCGACTGGGTCAAGGCCGGGCGCGGCTACCGCGGCGCGATGCTGCCGACGAGCTTTCCGAAGCTGCACCCGACACCCGGCGCCGCCGGCGAGTGCGCCGACGATGCCGTGCTGCACGCGATCGGCCTCACGATCGATCGCCTCGACGCGAAGACCGACGAAGAGCTCGTGATGATCGATCCGTGGCCGGGCGTGCTCGGCGGCGCGAAGGATCGCGGCAAGGTGTCGCCGCAGCTCGAGCAGTCGCACCGCGAGCGCAACTACCACGCGCTCGTGTACTTCTGGGTCGGCTGGTCGTAGCAGCTACTTCCAGGTGCCGAGATCGACGAACGCGTGGTCGTTCATGATCACGTACGGGCGATCCTCGAACGTCAGCTTGCCCTTGCCGTCGAACTTCTGGATCTCGAGCAGGCCCATGCCGTAGCCCATCGGGCCCTGCGAAAAGTAATCGATCGACAGGTGATACGGGCCGGCCTTCGGCGTGCCCTGGATCGCGAAGCACTCGGGGCCGTAACCGGTCGTGATGTCGGCGTAGAGCTCGCCGCCCGACGCCAGCTCTTTGTGGCTGTACCAGGCGTGGTTGCCGCGCGCGTCCTGGATGTGGAAGTCGACGTCGTTGCCGTCGGTCTCCCAGTACAGGATGAAGCGCGTCGACGCGTGCGTCGCGAGCTTCAGGTGGCGCTTGCCGAGCTCGGCCTCGATCTCCTTGGTGCGCGCGGGCTGGGCGGCGGCGTACGCGGCGCCGATCATGCCGGCGTCATCGGCGAGCACGCGGTCTCCGCCGGCGAACCGGCCCGGCGGATACGGCTGATCGACGCCGGCGAGGATCGCGGCGAACGCGTCGGCGGGCTTGCCCGCGCGCAGCAGCGCGTACGCGAGCAAGCGGTGGCCGGTGAGGTGATCCGGGCGATCGGCGACCGCGCGGCGATACGTGTCGACGACGAGCGGATCGAGCTGCGCGAGCTTGCCGCGCACGCGTGCGAGGCGCTCGCCGGCGAACCGGCGCATGTCGGCGCGGCTCGGATAGAGATCGATGATCGAGCCGTAGATGCGGGCGGCGGTCGGGAACGCGCCTTTCGCCTCGAGCGCGTCGCCCAGGCCGATCAGCGCGCGCACGTCACCGGGCTCGCGCGCGTGCCAGTCGCGCGCCTTCGCGAGCGCGGCGTCGACGTCGTGTGCGGCCAGCGCGTGCTCGATCGCGGCGAGCTCGCCGACGAGCGCGGCTGGCTTGTCGGCCGGCGGCCACGGCGCGCGCGCGGGGTCGGAGACCTCGGCGCCGGCCGGGCGTGACTCGAGCACGAAGCTGCCGCTGCCGGCGCCGCTGCGATCGGTCGCCGTCGCGGACGGCCTCTGCTCGACCACGTCGGGTCGCGGGCCGGGCGATGGGCGCGGCGGCTCGGGCGGCGGCGGCGGCGCGGACGCGAGCGGCGGCTGCACGCTCGGCGTCACCGGTGTCGTCATCCCCTCCGCGCTCCCCTGCCCGGGGTCGGGGTCGCCGTCGGCGTCCTCGCCGCGCAAGTCGGCGGTCTTGTCGGCCGCGGCGGCCCCGCCCGTGATTTCCTGCTGGTCGTCTTCGTTCTTGCCGGATTGGATCTCGGCGAGCTTGCGCCGTTCGAGCGGCGCATCGAGCTCGTCGTCCTTGCCCGCGCTCTTCTTGTACCGCTCGTGCTCGGCCTTCGCCGCCGGGTCGGGCTTGGTCGGCTCCGGCGCGGCGATCGCGACCGGCGCCGCGCGATGCACGCGCGCGAGGCCGGCCGGCCCGATCGCGAGCACGTCGGCGAGCGCCTTGCGATCGATGCCATAGCGCGCGTAGTCGGAGTCGCTCTCCAGCACGAGCATCGCGGTCTGGCTCGACACGACGCGCGCCGCGACCGAGCGCTTCGCGATGTCGTCGCGCAGTGCCTGGCGCTGGTCGGGCTTCGCGTCCGCGAGCTGCTGCTCGAGCTCGTCGATCTCGGCGGCCGCGACCGCGCGCTCGACGAGCGGCGCGGTGCCGCCGGTGAGGCCGATCGAGTGCGCGTCGCCGCCGAGCCGCACGTCGAGCGTCTGGGGCGGCGCGGCGAGGCGCGCGTAGATCGTGGTGCTGGTGCCGGGCCGCGCGGTCGCGATCGTGCGCGGGTAGACCCACGTCGCGCCTTTGACCTCGACAGGGATGTCGACGCGCACCGGCTCGCCGAGCGCGAGCGCCACGTCGTCGCTGCCGCCATCGAGGTCGAGGACGGCACCGGCGTGCGGCAGACCCGCGCGCACGAGCGCGTCGGCGAGGTCGGCGTCGCGCAGGCCGCCCGCGAGCGCGACGTCGATGCGATCGACCGAGCGCGCGCCGAGCTGCTTCACCGCCGCGACGAGGTCGGCGCGCTCGGCGCCCGCCGTCATCACGCCGTCGGTCACGACGAGCACGCGGGCGAGCGGCGTGCGCAGGCTCGCGAGCGCCTGCCCGAGGTCGGACGCGCCGGCCGCGCCGCGCTCGAGCAGCTTCTTGTCCTCGGCCGCGCCGTAGTCGCGCGCGGTGCCGGTGAAGATCGGCTCGGCGTCCTGATCGAACGCGACGACCTGGAGCTTCAGCGCGTCGCCGTAGCGCGTGCGCAGCTTGCCGACGAGCTCGCGGACCGACTGCACGTAGTGCGCGTAGCCGAGGCCGCGCGACGCGCTGGTATCGACGAGGATCGTCAACGCGGTCGGCGCCTCGGTCGGCCGCGCCTGATCGAAAGCCCCGGCTCCGCCGGGGCGCGCAGCAACGCGGAGCGTTGCGGAGGTTTGATCGAACACCGCGACCTGCGCGGCGACGAGCGTCCCGCTGGTCACGCCCGCGGCGGCGACCGGCGCCTCGGAGACGAAGTCGCGGTCGGGCTGCCAGTCGCGCTCGGCCATGCGCTGGGTCGCGTGCTTGCCGTCGGGCGCCATCGCCTGCAGCTCGACGTCGACGCGGCCGATCTTCGGAAGGCCGCGCAGCGGCAGCATGTAGTGCGTGCCCGGGAGCTCCTGGCTATAGCTGATGACGATGTGCTTGTCGCCGTTGGCCGGGATCGGGAACACCTTCGCGGTGAACTGATTTCCTTCGGCCTTCTCGAGCAGCGCGGGGTCTTGCTTGCGGTGCAGGAAGTCGTCGTACGCGCGGCGCGCGACCATCTTCTCGACGACCTCGGCCTCCATCCATTGGCCGTCGTTCTCCATCGCGAACCGCGACACCGCGGCGTGCGGCGGCAGCGTGATCTGGAACGTGCCCTCGCGCCGGCGGTTCTGGCTGTTGTGAAAGTAGAGGTGCAGCTCGGTGAACGCGAGCGGGCCTTCGAACACGGCCTTCGCATCGACGCGTGTCATCACCAGGCCGCTGCCGTCGCTCGCGGTCAACGACCACGACGGCTCGAGCTCCTCGCGACTGGGCTCGGGCGCCGCGAGCTGCGCGGTCGCCGCGGTGAGCGGCACGGCGACGACCTCGGCGGGCGCGGTCGTGGTCGGGCGTACGCCGGGTTTCGTGGTGCAGGTGGCACACGCGAGGAGCAGCGCGCAAGTCGGGCGAGAGGCCATGCGGCTTTGAACGCACGTCTCCGGAATCGGGCCTATCAGCGCGGGAGCAGCCGAAACCCGGTGGGCGCCACGGGATCTCCGACGATGGCGATCCGACCCGAGAGCCAGCCCTCGAGCACCGTCCCGATGACCTCCCGCCGCCAGCTCGTGAATGCGGGCAGGCCGGCTACCGCGGCGAGCCCGCCCTCGTCCACCGCGCGCGCGATGTCCTCGACGTCGCCGCGCGTCGCGAGCAAGCGTGGCGCGACCCTCGCCTCTTCGGCGACGAGCTGGACGATCGCCTGCAGTAGATCGGCCCAGCGTTGCGCGCGCTGACCGGTCGTCCGAGCGCCGGACCGTACGG
Organism: Kofleriaceae bacterium; assembly: GCA_036490935.1. Taxonomy (GTDB): domain Bacteria; phylum Myxococcota_A; class Polyangia; order Haliangiales; family Haliangiaceae; genus JABFXX01. The sequence continues at coordinate 6,579 of DASXCY010000083.1, forward strand.
TCCGGGCACCGGACTCTATCGTCCGGGCGCCGGACTCCTTGATCGCCGTGACGATCTGGTCGGCATGCGTCTTCGCGATCGGCGACATGGCTTTCCACGTCCGCACCGCCTGCGCGTTCTTCGGCCGATTGCGCGCGAGCTCGACGACGAGCTTGTCCGACATCACCTGGCCGAGGGGCCGATCGAGCGCGATCGCCGTGCGCTGCCGCCACGCCGCGAGCTCGACGATCGCGGCGTGCGTCTCCGCATCCTGGCCGCGCGCTCCGCCGATGTGGTGCCACGCGGTCTCGGGCGTCACGCTCGCCGCCGCGATCGCATCGGCGACGACCTGCGCGCTCTCCTCGCGCACCCACGCGATGCGCGGGCCGAGTCGCGCCGCGAGCTTGGCGTAGATCGCCGGCAGGTGGCGCACGTCGGCATCGGCGTAGGCGAGCTGCGCGGCGGTCAGCGGCCGCGCCTCCCAGTCGGTCCACTGTTGCTCCTTCGCGAGCGAGAGGCCGAGCAGCTCGCCCGCGAGCCCCGCGAGCCCGATCTGATCGCCGACGCCGCAGAACGCCGCCGCGAGCTGCGTGTCGACGAGACCCGCCATGCCCGTGCCGAAGCGCGTCGCCAGCAGCGCGAGATCCTGGCGCGACGCGTGCGCGATCACGCAGCGGTGTGCGGCCAGCGCGCGCGCGATCGGCGCGGCGTCGACGGCGAGTGGATCGACGAGCCGAACCTGCGGCGGACTTGCCACGATCACCGCGGCCGGCGCATCCAAGCTCTGGTGCTCCTCGAGCCACGCGACCTGGATCAAGCACAGCACCGGCACGAGCCGGTCTGCCGACGCGAACTCGAGATCGAAGGCGACGAGGGGCGCACGCGCGAGCGCGTCTGCGACTCCCGCCACCTCGGCCGGCTCGCTGACGAGCTGCACCGCTCCTTTGTAGTAGATTCCGCTGGCGAAAGGCTCCCATGAAGGCGAATACGTTCGGTAGCAAGGCGCACATCTCGGTCGGCAAGCAGAAGGTCGAGCTGTACCGGCTCGACGCCCTGGTGCACCACAAGGTCGGCGAGATCGCGACGCTGCCGCTGTCGCTGCGCATCCTGCTCGAGAATCTGCTGCGCTACGAGGACGGCAAGACCGTCTTCCCGCGCGACATCGAGGCCGTCGCTTCGTGGAACCCCAAGCATCGCGTCGAGCACGAGGTGCAGCTGCGCCCGGCGCGCGTGCTGATGCAGGACTTCACCGGCGTGCCCGCGGTGTGCGATCTCGCGGCGATGCGCGACGCGTTCGTCCAGCTCGGCAAGCCAGGCAACGCGATCAGCCCGCTGCGCCCGGTCGATCTCGTCATCGATCACTCGGTGCAGGTCGACGAGTACGGGACGCAGCTCGCGTTCCGCCACAACGTCGAGAAGGAGTACCAGCGCAACCGCGAGCGCTACCTGTTTCTGCGCTGGGGCCAGCAGGCATTCGCGAACCTGAAAGTGGTGCCGCCGGGCACGGGCATCTGCCACCAGGTCAACCTCGAGTACCTCGCGCGCGTCGTGTGGAACGAGGGCGGCGTCGCGTTCCCGGACTCGCTGGTCGGCACCGACTCGCATACCACGATGGTCAACGGCCTCGGCGTGTTCGGCTGGGGCGTCGGTGGCATCGAGGCCGAGGCGGTCATGCTCGGCCAGCCGATGGCGATGCTCATCCCCGAGGTCGTCGGCGTCGAGCTCAGCGGCCAGCTCCCCGCCGGCGCGACCGCGACCGACGTCGTGCTCACCGTGACGCAGCAGCTCCGCAAGAAGGGCGTCGTCGACAAGTTCGTCGAGTTCACCGGCGCCGGCCTCGCATCGCTGTCGCTGCCCGATCGCGCGACGATCGCGAACATGGCGCCCGAATACGGCGCGACGATGGGCTTCTTCCCGGTCGACGACGAGACGCTCGCATACCTGCGGTTCACCGGCCGCCCCGATGACCAGGTCGAGCTCGTCGAGCGCTACTGCAAGGAGAATCTGCTCTGGCACGACGCGCGCGCCAAGCTGCGCTTCTCCGACACGCTCGCCCTCGATCTGTCGACGGTCGAGCCGTCGCTCGCCGGGCCGGCGCGGCCGCAGGATCGCGTGCCGCTATCCGGCTCGCGGCGCGCGTGGCGCAAGGCGGTCGGCGGCATCCTCGGCGACAAGGCCGAGTGCGACGCACCCGCGGTCGATCGCTGGGCCGGCGACGGCGGCGCCGCCGCGCCTGGCCGGCTCGCGCACTCCGTGCAGGTCACGACCGATCACGGCACGTTCCCGCTCGGCCACGGCTCGGTCGTGATCGCGGCGATCACGAGCTGCACGAACACGTCGAACCCCTCGGTCATGCTCGGCGCCGGCCTGCTCGCGCAAAAGGCAGTCGCGCGCGGCCTGACCACGAAGCCGTGGGTCAAGACGTCGCTGGCGCCCGGTTCGCAGGTCGTCACCGATTACTTCGCGAGGGCCGGCGTCACGCCCGCGCTCGAAGCGCTCGGCTTCTACCTGGCTGGCTACGGCTGCACGACGTGCATCGGCAACTCCGGGCCGGTGCACGACGCGATCGCCGCCGCCGTCAAGGATCACGACCTCGTCGTGTGCTCGGTGCTCTCCGGCAACCGCAACTTCGAGGGCCGCGTGAATCCGGTCGTGCGCGCGAACTACCTCGCGTCGCCACCGCTCGTCGTCGCGTACGCGCTGGCCGGTACGATGAACATCGACCTCGACAACGAGCCGCTCGGCACCGGCAAGGACGGTAAGCCGGTGTTCCTGCGCGATATCTGGCCCTCGCCCGCCGAGATCACCGAGGTGATGCGCAAGGCGATCCAGAAGGATCAGTACCGCGAGCGCTACGCGCACGTCCTCGACGGCGACGACGAGTGGCGCGCCCTCGCGGTGCCCGCGGGAGACACGTTCGCGTGGGACGAGTCGTCGACGTACATCCGCAAGCCGCCGTTCTTCGACGGCGCGCACACCGCGCCCGCCGACATCTCCGGCGCGCGCGTGCTCGCGCTGCTCGGAGACTCGATCACGACCGATCACATCTCGCCAGCCGGCAACATCGCGAAGACCTCGCCCGCCGCGAAGTACCTCGAGTCGCACGGCGTCAAGTCCGCCGACTTCAACCAGTACGGCGCGCGCCGCGGCAATCACGAGGTGATGATGCGCGGCACGTTCGCGAACATCCGCCTCAAGAACCTGATGGTGAAGGGCGTCGAGGGCGGCGTGACGCGACATCTTACCCAACCGGGAACGTCGTCGGCCGGCGGGGTCCCGGAGGGCGCGCAGATGTCGATCTACGACGCTTCGATGAAGTACCAGGCCGACGGCGTGCCGCTCGTCGTGATCGCGGGCGATCTGTACGGCAGCGGCAGCTCGCGCGACTGGGCCGCGAAGGGCACGCTCCTACTCGGCGTCCGCGCGGTGATCGCGAAGAGCTTCGAGCGCATCCATCGCTCGAACCTGATCGGCATGGGCGTCCTACCTCTGCAGTTCGAGCACGGCGAGGATGCGGTCTCGCTCGGCCTCACCGGCGACGAGACGATCGCGATCGAGGGCATCTCCGCCGGCCTCGCACCCAAGAAGCGGCTGACCGTGCGCGCCGGCGACAAGACGTTCCACGTCGTCGCGCGCGTCGACACCGCGCAAGAGGTCGAGTACGTCAACGCGGGGGGCATCCTGCAGTACGTGCTGCGCCAGCGCGCGGCCCAGGGCTAAGCCGCCCTTCGTGCGAGCACGACCGCGCGCTTGACCAGCGCCGGTGGGCCAATGCCCGCGAGCGAGGCGATGCGCAGCCAGTACAGCGTTTCGCCTGCCGCGCCGGCCAGCGCACACAGCGCGAGCCGCCGCGCGAGGTGACCGAACGGGCCATCTCGCGGCGCCGTCACCGCGATCTTGACCGCGAGCGAGGCGAGCTCGCGCTGGTCGTCGGCGCTCACGGCCCGGCTCCACTCGCCGGCTTCTTGCCGCGCAGCGGCAGCCGCGGCTTGCGCCGCGTGCGCAGCTTCCAGATCTTCGCGCGGTCGGCGAACGTGGACTTCGGCATGCCGAGCGAGGCCGCGGCTGCGCGGATCGTGCCGTGCGCCTGCAGCGCTTGCTCCATCGCGCCGCGCAGCACGACCTGATACGGCGCGATCGGGTCGAGATCGAGCAACGAAGGCGTGCCGTTGGGCGCGCGCTGGCGCGCGAGCGAGGTCTCGGGGAAGAAATCACGCGGCCCGAGGTCGTCTCCGCCGAGCGCGACCGCGCGCGCCACCGCGTGACGCAGCTCGCGCACGTTGCCCGGCCAGCCGTAGCTCGCGAGCGCGTGCCAGCCTTCGTCGGTGATGTGCTTCGCGCCGTACTCGGGCTCGAGCTCGCCGAGCATCGATTCGACGAGCTCCGCGAGATCCGCGATCCGCTCGCGCAGCGGCGGCAGCTGCAGCACGACGGTCGCGAGCCGGTGGTAGAGGTCGAGGCGGAGGCGCGACGACTCGGTGCCGAGCCCTTCGCTCCGGTTGGTCGCGGCCACGGTGCGGACGTCGATCGCGCGCTCGTTGTGCCCGCCGACCCGCCGCAGGCGCCGCGCTTCGAGCACGCGCAGCAAGTTCGGCTGCAACTCGATCGGCAGCTCGCCGATCTCGTCGAGGAACAGCGTGCCGGTGTTCGCCTCGACGAAGTACCCGTCGCGGCTGTCGGCGGCGCCCGTGAACGAACCC
>DASXCY010000084.1:0-57095 GCA_036490935.1 Kofleriaceae bacterium
GGCATGTTCAACATGTTCTCGGGCGGCGCGCTGCAGCAGATGTCGATCTTCGCGCTCGGCATCATGCCGTACGTGACGTCGTCGATCGTCGTCCAGCTGCTCACCGTCGTCGTGCCCAAGCTCGACCAGCTCAACAAAGAGGGCGAAGCGGGCCGCAACCAGATCAACCAGATCACGCGCTACGGCACGATCCTCGTCGCGGTCGTCCAGTCGTGGTTCATCGCCACGTACGTCGAGAGCTTGTCGAAGGGCGGCGCCGAAGTCGTCGCGCATCCCGGCCTCGGCTTCCGCCTGCTCACCGTGCTCACGCTGACGTGCGGCACCGTCGTCGTCATGTGGCTCGGCGAGCTCATCACCGAGTCCGGCATCGGCAACGGTTCGTCGCTGATCATCTTCGCCGGCATCGTCGCGGCCATGCCGGACGGCCTCACGCGCTTCTTGTCGGGCGGTGGTGGCGGCGGCGTCGGCGGCCTGACGATCCTGTTCATGCTGATCCTCACGATCGGCACGGTCGCCGCGATCTGCTACTTCGAGACCGCGCACAGACGAATACCCGTCCAGTACACGAAACGTCAGGTCGGGCGAAAGATGTATCAAGGCGCGCAGAGCTATCTGCCGCTCAAGATCAACGTCTCCGGCGTCATCCCGCCGATCTTCGCGTCGTCGATCCTGATGTTCCCGGCGCAGATCGCGAGCATGTCGGGCTCGCGCTGGATGCAGGAGTTCTCGTCGATCCTGCATCCGGCCGATTGGCGCTACAACCTGATCTTCACGATCCTGAACGTGTTCTTCGCGTTCTTCTACACCGCGGTCGTATTCAACCCGGTCGACGTCGCCGACAACTTGAAGAAGTCGGGCGGCTTCGTGCCCGGCATCCGGCCCGGCAAGAACACCGCCGATTACATCGAGCACGTGCTGTCCCGCATCACGTTCGCCGGCGCGATGTACCTCTCGGTCGTGTGCATGATCCCGGCGCTGCTCCAGAAGTACATGCAGGTGCCGTTCAGCTTCGGCGGAACCGGGCTGCTCATCGTCGTCGGCGTCGCGCTCGACACCGTGCTGCAGATCGAGTCGCACCTCATCACGCGCAACTACGAAGGCTTCTCGGGCCCGAAGGGGCCGCGCATTCGCGGTCGCGTCGCGAGCCGCCAGCGCTAGGCGCGGCGTGCGGATCCAGCTCAAGACCAAGCTCGAGCTCGAGCAGATGCGCGACGCGGGCCTGGTCTGCGCGGAGATCCTCGAGCAGATGTGCACGGCCGCGAAGCCGGGCGTGTCGACGTGGGAGCTCGACCAGATCGCGCGCCGCGGCATCGACAAGCACAAGGTGGCGAGCGCGTTCCTCGGCTATCACGGCTATCCGGCCGTCGTGTGCACGTCGATCAACTCGGTCGTGGTGCACGGCATCCCGCGCAAGAACGAGGTGCTCGAGGACGGCGACATCATCGGCATCGACTTCGGCATCTTCAAGCACGGCCTGTGCGCCGATACCGCCCGCACGGTCCTCGTCGGCGCGGTATCGGCCGAGAAGCAGAAGCTCGTGGCCACGGCCAAGGAGGCGCTCGACGCCGCCATCGCGCTGTGCCGGCCGGGCAACCGCATCGGCGACCTCGGCCATGCGGTGCAAACCTATGCGGAATCACGCGGCTATTCGGTCGTGCGCGCGTTCGTCGGCCACGGCACCGGCCGGCAGATGCACGAGGACCCGCAGGTCCCCAATTTCGGCGACGCGGGCACGCTTAAACGCATGAAACCGGGTCTTGTCATCGCCGTCGAACCCATGGTAAACGCCGGGACCCCTGAGGTAGAGGTTCTCGACGATAACTGGACTGCCGTGACCAAAGATCGCTCGATGTCCGCGCACTTCGAGCACACGATCGCGGTCACCGACGAAGGACCTTGGGTACTGACTCGACCGTGACCGTGAGCAACCAATGAAAGTACGAGCTTCCGTCAAACCAATCTGCCCGAAGTGCAAGGTGATCCGCCGCAAAGGCGTCGTGCGGATCATCTGCAGCAACCCGCGGCACAAGCAGAGGCAGGGCTAAGCCATGGCACGTATCGCCGGCGTCGACCTCCCGCGCAACAAGCGCATCGAGATCGCGCTCACGTACATCTACGGCATCGGGCGTCACGCGTCGAACGTGATCCTGAGGCACGCGGGCGTGTCGCCCGACAAGAAGAGCGACGACCTCGACGAGGCGGACGTTCGCAAGATCCGCGACGCGATCGAGGCCAACGAGTATCGTGTCGAAGGCGATCTGCGCCGCGACGTCCAGCTCAACATCAAGCGCCTGATCGATCTCGGCGCGTATCGCGGCAGCCGTCATCGCCGCAATCTTCCCGCGCGCGGTCAGCGCACGCACACCAACGCGCGTACGCGCAAGGGTCCGCGCCGCATGGCCATCAAGAAGCTCGGCGCGGTTACCAAGAAATAGGCAAGTCATGGCGAGCCCCACCAAGCAGAAGAAGAAAGTTCGCAAGAACATCCAGACGGGCGTCGCGCACATTTCGGCGACGTTCAACAACACCATCGTCTCGATCACGGATGTCTCGGGCAACGTGATCGCGTGGTCGAGCTCCGGCACGTGCGGGTTCAAGGGCTCGCGCAAGTCGACGCCGTTCGCCGCGCAGCTCGCCGCCGAAGACGCCGCGAAGAAGGCGATGGAGCACGGCGTGCGCAACGTGACCGTCTACGTGAACGGTCCGGGTTCCGGACGCGAGTCCGCGCTGCGCGCGCTCAATGCCGCTGGTTTCAAGATCAACCTCATCCGCGATGTGACGCCCGTGCCGCACAACGGCTGCCGTCCGCGCAAGCGCCGCAGGGTTTAAGCCATGGCTCGTTATACTGGTGCAGTTTGTCGGCTCTGCCGGCGTGAAGACATGAAGCTCTTCCTCAAGGGAGAGCGTTGCTACACCGACAAGTGCGGCTACGAGCGCCGCAGCTATCCGCCGGGTCAGCACGGCCAGAGCCGCCGCCGCAAGCGCAGCGACTACGGCGAGCAGCTGCGCGAGAAGCAGAAGGTCAAGCGCATCTACGGAATCGCGGAGCGCCAGTTCCGCGGCTACTACTACAAGGCGCTGCGCATGCCGGGCGTCACCGGCTCGACGCTGGTGCAGTTGCTCGAGCGGCGTCTCGACAACGTCGTCTACCGGATGGGCTTCGCGAGCGATCACGCCGAGGCGCGCCAGCTCGTCCGCCACGGTCACTTCAGCGTGAACGGCAAGAAGGTGAACATCCCGAGCTTCCTCGTACGCCCGCGCGACGTCGTGCAGGTGAAGGAGCCGTCGCAGAAGCTGGCTCGCATCAACGAGGCGCTCGCGGCCGTCGATCGCCGCGGCGTGCCGCAGTGGATCACGCTCGACAAGGAGAACTTCCGCGGCGCGATCAACCAGCTGCCGAGCCGCGAGGACGTCACGCTGCCGATTCGCGAGCAGCTGATCATCGAGCTCTACAGCAAGTAGTTTGCTTCCAGGAGCGGGCCTCGAAAACCCGCGTTGCAAAAACATCGGCGTGATGAAAGCGCCGCACCAAGGAGAGACAGATGGAACCGACCCCCGAGCAGACCGCCTTCATGGCGAAGAACTGGCGCGACCTGATCCGGCCGCGCACGTTGGAGATCGAAGAGCGTAGCGAGACCTACGGCAAGTTCTCGTGCGAGCCCCTCGAGCGCGGCTTCGGCACGACGCTGGGCGTCGCGCTGCGGCGAATCCTGCTGTCGTCGCTGCAGGGCGCGGCGATCACGCACCTCTCGATCGAAGGCGCGCTGCACGAGTTCACCGCGCTGCCCGGCGTCGTCGAGGACGTCACCGACATCATCCTCAACTTGAAGGAGACGCTGTTCAAGGTCGAGCACGACAAGACGTACACCGTGCGCATCGACAAGCACGGCGAGGGCGTCGTCACCGCCGGTGACATCGCGCTCGTCGACGGCGTCACCTGCCTGAACCCCGACCACAAGATCTGCACGCTGTCCAAGGACGGCAAGCTCGCGATGGAGCTCACGCTCGCGACCGGCCGAGGCTACCAGCCGGCCGAGCGCCACTCGGCCGAGCTGCCGGTCGGCACGATCGCGATCGACGCGCTGTTCTCGCCGATCCGCAAGGTCAACTTCATCGTCACGAACGCGCGCGTCGGCCAGCAGACCGACTACGACAAGCTGACGCTCGAGGTGTGGACGAACGGTAGCGTTCGCCCCGACGACGGCGTCGCGTACGCCGCGAAGATCCTGAAGGAGCAGCTCAACCTGTTCATCAACTTCGAGGAGATGGCCGAGCCGGTCGAGCAGCCGCGCGACGAGGCCGCCGAGAAGCTGAACGAGAACCTGTGGCGCACGGTCGACGAGCTCGAGCTCAGCGTGCGCTCGGCGAACTGCCTGCAGAACGCGAACATCAAGTACATCGGCGAGCTCGTCCAGAAGACCGAGAGCGAGATGCTGAAGACGAAGAACTTCGGCCGCAAGTCGCTCAAGGAGATCAAGGAGCTGCTCGCCGAGATGGGGCTCCAGCTCGGCATGAAGCTCGACAACTGGCCGGGCCCCAATCCACTCAAGAAGCCCTGAGTCGAAGGACGTAGAGTCATGCGCCACCGCAAGTCTGGACGGAAGCTCGGCCGCTCGTCGTCGCATCGCGACGCGCTGTACGGCAACCTCGTGACGTCGTTGCTCCTGCACGGCCGCATCGAGACCACGACGGCAAAGGCCAAGGAGCTGCGCCGGTTCGCCGACGCCACGATCTGGTGGGGCGTCTCGGTCCAGCCGCTCGTCGCCAAGGGCGACGCGGCGACCGACGCCGAGCGCGCGAAGCTCGTGCACGCGCGGCGCATGGCCCGCAAGACGGTGAAGACGCGCGACGCGATGGAGCGCCTGTTCGGCGAGATCGGCACCCATTTCGCCACCCGCAAGGGCGGCTACACGCGGATGCTGAAGACCCGCATCCGCAAGGGCGACGCCGCGCCGATGTCGTTCGTCGAGCTCGTCGGCCTGGCGCCACAGAGCTGAGCAAAACCTTCACACTGTGACGAAGTGCCCGCCAACGGCGGGTTTTCGTTTTTTCGGTGTACAGATGTCGGACGGGCGCGATAAAGAAGCGCCCATGCGCATTGTTCTGTTCGTCGTCGCGTCGCTGGCCGCCGTCGTCGCGTGCCGCAGCTCGTCCACCGCCACGCCCGACACCCCCGGTGGCGGCGACGGTGGCGGCGGCGGGGCCGTCACGATCCAGGACATCCAGAACGGCACCGTGCCGACCGGCACGCAGGTCGAGATCGACAACGTCATCGTGACCGCGATCGACAACTTCGGCGCCACGACCGGCAACATCTGGGTCGAGGAGCCGGGGGGCGGCCCGTACTCGGGCGTGCTCGTGTACCACGCAGACGCCAACGTCATCGCGACGCTCGCGATCGGCGACCAGGTCACGGTCAGCAACGCGCTCACCGACCAGTTCGCGCTCACCGGCTCGAACGCCGACCCGACGGGCCGCACCGACACCGAGCTCGAGCCCCTGGCCTCGGGCCAGACCGTCACCGTGACGAAGACCGGCAGCGGCACCGTGCCGGCGCCCGTGGTGGTCGACGCGCTGTCGATCGGCATGATGGGCGATGCCGACTCGCAAGGCCCGAACTTCAGCATGGCCTGGCGCCAGTATCTCGGTGTGCTGATCACCGTGAACAACGTGAGCGCGCAGTCGGCGCCGAAGGGCTTCGGCGGCACGCCGACGCCGGCCGACGACTACGACCTCGGCATCACCGGCGTCGCCGAGCTCGAAGGCAGCCTCACGGACATCACCGCGTCAAGCATCGCGCGCGGTACCTGCTTCTCGAACCTGACGGGCGTGCTCGACTACTTCTACAACTTCCTGGTGCTGCCGCGCTCGAGCGCGGATTTCACGATCGCGGCGGATGGGTCGACCTGCCCGCAGCCAGAAACCGTTTGCGGCGATGGTATCGATAATGACGGCAACGGTTTCGGCGATTGCGGAGACGACAATTGCATCATCACGGATGGCACTTGCCATCCGACGGTGACGATCTCCGCTCTCGATTCGTATGCGGACGCGAATCTGACTGCGCCGGTACAGTCGACGGCGGGCGCGGAGATCACGGGTGCATGCGTGGTCGCTGTGTCATCGAACAAGAAGTCGGTGTGGATCTCCGCGGCGGGGCAAGCCGCTGCTAATGGTGGCCTGTTGGTCTTTGGCAGCACGGTGGTCCCAACCGGCGTCGTGGCAATGGCTACGGTGGACGTCATTGGCACCCCAGCTTCATTCACGCAGAAGAGCTCCACGGCGCCGGAAGCGCAGCTGGAATTCAATCAACTCGCGTTCACCGTGGATGCTCCGGTGTGCGCGCCGCTTCCAAAGACCGCGCTGTCCGCCGCGCAACTCGCTGTCGACAGCACGGGACACCCGTACATCGGCTCGCTCGTGACGCTCGACACGGCGCATGGTGGTCCGATTACGATCGCTACCGCTGCCGGAGCCGCGGGCTTTGGAACGCTCACGCAGGGCTCGACGACGTTCGCCTTTGGCAACACGATCCTCGGCACGACGGGTGGCGACAAGGATGCCGCCGGTTGCTCCTACACCTCGATCACGGGCATCTGGACCTACGATACGACCGGCTCAGGTTCGTACGAGATCCTCCCGACGGCGAAACCGACGCCGACGGACCCGACCTGTAACCCCTGAGCCAGCCCTAGAAGGCCTCGTCCGCGCCGATGTCGCAGGCGGCCCCCTTGGGCCGCTTGTCGCCGTCGAAGTCGTGATCGACCGAGCAGGACGACGCTGCGTCTACGGCGATGCTCCCCGCGAGCAGATGGTAGTCGTACGGCGCCGTCTCGGGGCTTGCGAAGTTGAGGCCAGAGACGTCTGGCTCGTCCACCGTGCTCGACTCCACGCATCCGGTGTTGAATAGATTCTGGCCCGCATTGCGAGCGAGGATGCTGCTGGAAACAACGATCGTCGGAAACGCCGCGGAGGCAGAGCAGTCGAGGCCGAAGGCGCCATCGTTGTCAGCGACGGTGTTGAAAGCGAATACAGGCGACGTCGCACCGCCGAGGATCAGGCCGCCGCCATTACGTACAAAGAACGAGTTCGTGATCGAGAAGTCACCGCTGACCTGACCTGCGCCATAGGCGTTTGATGAAACCAGCGTCTGATCGACGATGGTCGTTGACGTCCCGATGGCTAGCCCGGTGGTCAGGTTACCATCGATGACCGTGCGGCGAATCTCGACGGTGCAGGTCTGCGCCCGAACCGCATCGCCGGCCGAGTTCGTAATCAGCGCGTCGAGTATGTGCACCGATCTGGTACCAGCCGGGGCGTCGGGGCAGTAGACGGCGTAACCGTTCGTTGACCCCGCCGGTGATCCAGGTGCATCGGCAAGCTCGACACTATCCAGAGTTCCGTCGCCGCCATCGTCGATGAGGAATATCTGCCCGGTGCCGGCGTTTCGAATTGTCGTCGCGTTCGCGCCACGGCCAACCAGAATGCGTTTGCCTTCGATCTCGACGGTGGCGCCCTCGTTGTAATCGCCTGCAGCAAGCTCGACGTACTGTCCTCCCGAAGGAGGCGTGAGGGTGAGCGCATGGTCGAGAGTGCATGGTGCCGAGCGCGAGCAGTCGGACGATTGTGATCCGTTCGGATCCGTGAAGACGATCTCGGAGTCCATCGCACATGCCCCATCGGCTTTGCAGATGCCGGATGGACACTGCGAGTGCATTGTGCATTTCATCGTGCACGTCAGCGACGGTTCGTCGCACCCGATGGCGCAAGGCATCTCGCTGAAACCGTTACCCGCCGCATTGCAGGTCAGCGCTGCGTTGCTGCCTTCGCAACGCCCACGGACCCGGGCATGCAGGTCACGGCGATGCAGGCGCCCGGGTCGCCATCGATGACACCGTCGAAATCGCAGTACGGATGCGCGGGATCGATGCAGGTTCCGTTGTGGCAGACGGCGGCGGGGTTCTGCTTGGTGCATCCCACCAGCGACGCAACCGCGATGGTTGTCGCGAGCAACAGTGGGCAAGTTGGCTCCCCCATTTGGCGATGATACCTGACATCAGATTGGCTCATGGCACGGGTATCGGCCGTACCCTGGCGAGGTTGCGCGTGCGTAACGGCGCGAATTGCCGCGCGATGCGCTGCTGGAGGTCATCGGCGATCGCGATCGATCAGCGAGTGATCGGCAGCTGAGCCTGGTGGTAAATCCGCAGCACCCAGAGCGCATCGGCGTGACGTTGGTAGTACACGCGGACCGGCGGGACCGGCCAGCTCCGCACGGCCTCAGCCGTGGTGAGGACCTGCTCGGGCCCGTCGAGCTCGCCGTGCGAGAGCTTGTCGATGATCTCGAAGATCCGCTCGCCGAGCTCTCGCGCCGCGACCGGGTTGCGCTCGGCGAGATATCCGACAACGCCCGCGAAGTCCTCCTCCGCTTCCGGCGAGAAGTAGATCGTCACCGGCGGAGAACTGCGTCGATGCTCTGTCGAACCTGATCGATCGTTCGCCCTTTACCCGCGCGAAGCGAGGTCATCGCTACACGCAGTCCATCCTCTTCCTCGTCATTGAGCGGACGCGCTCGCTCGATCGGTTCTAGGACGTAGGTTCCAGCCGGGAGCTCGCGCAGCTCGTCCGGCACGTCCTTGCCGTTCCAGTGAACTACACGCGCGCCAGCCATCTCCCGAAACTTATCACGTAGCCAAGCCGGGACAATCCGGGATCTTCGAAGCCGATGCTGTCGGCATGGCTGTCAGAGCGGCCTGCTAAGAGCGGGGCATGCTCGGCAGCGGTGATGCGGCGGGAGGGAGTTACGGCGATCTGCTCGTGACGTCGCTGATCGTGCTGGTCGTCGTGTGCGTCGCGGCGTTTGTCGCGGTACGCGTGTTCGGCAGGCTGCTGGCGGGTGGGCGGGCGCGGGGCGCGCATCTGCTCGATGTCGTCGCGAGGGTGCCGCTCGAGCCGCGGCGCAGCCTGTATGTCGTCGCGGTGGCGGGCAAGACGCTGCTCGTCGGTACCAGCGAGATGGGGCTGTCGGTGCTGTCGGAGCTCGATGCGGCGGAGGTGAAGGCGCGCGTCGTGCCACGCACGAGCTTTGCGGACCTCGTCAGGCAGGCGTGGGCGAAGCGGAAAGCGGCAGCGGCACCGGCACCGGCAGCGGCAGCGGCAGCGGCTACGGAACCGGCACCGGCAGCGGCAGCGGAAGCGGCAGCGGAAGCGGAACACGCGCCGTGACCACCGCGATCACGCTCGCGCTGGTCGCGCTGCTGCCGCTCGTCCTCCTCACGGTGACGAGCTTCGTCAAGCTCTCGGTCGTCTTGTCGCTGCTGCGCAACGCGATCGGCGCGCCCGAGGCGCCTTCCGGCCTCGTCGTCACCGGGCTGTCGCTCGTGCTCACGTTCTTCGTGATGGCGCCGGTCGCCGTCGACATGGTGCACGCGGCCGCGGCGCCGCCGCCCAAGACCGCGCCCGCGGCGCCGAAGCCGTACGACAAGTCCGTCGAGGGTGCGCTCCGCGCGCTCGTGCCGGCCGAGCACCAGGGGGACCTCGACACCGTCGAGCGCGCGCTGCCGCCGCTGCGCGGGTTTCTGCTCGATCATGCGGGCGCGAAGGACAAGCACACGTTCCGCGACCTCGCCCACGAGCTGGGGCGCGACGTGCGCGGCGACGAGATGTGGGTGATCGCGCCCGCGTTCGTCACGACCGAGCTGCGCGAGGCATTCGCGATCGCGGTCGTCATCTTCATCCCGTTTCTCGTGATCGATCTGGTCGTCGCGCTCGCGCTCGCCGCGCTCGGCCTGCAGACCACCTCGCCGCAGACGGTCGCGCTGCCGTTCAAGCTGCTGCTGTTCGTCGCGGTCGACGGCTGGCGGCTGCTCGTCGAGGCGCTGCTGCGGGGCTACACGTGACGCCCGCGCTCGTCGCGCTCGTGCGCGAGGGCTTGTTACTCGCGCTGCTGGTCGTCGCGCCGATCCTCGTCGCCGCCGTGGTCGCCGGAATCCTGAGTGGCCTGCTCGGCGCGTTCACGCAGATCCAGGACCCGGCGGTCGCGCTCGCGCCGCGCGTCGCCGCGGTCGCCGCCGCGATCGCGCTGTTCGCGCCCGCGCTCGCGCATCAGCTGGTCGCGTTCGCCGATCGCATCTGGCCGCTCGTGACCGCCATCGGGACGGGATGACGGTCGCCGTCCTGGCGCTGCGCGGCATCGCGGCCGTGCTGGTGCTCGCGACGCTCGTCGGCGGCGTGCCGGTGATCGCGCGCGCGGCGCTCGCGCTCGGCGTGGGGATCTGGTCGGCGCTGGTCGTCGCGCCGGTGGCGCCGGCGCATGCCGCGTTCGTCAGCGTCGCGTTCGTCGCCCAGGAGGTCGCGATCGGCGCGGCGCTCGGCATCGCGGCCGCGATCCCGCTGCTCGCGGCGCAGGCCGCCGGCCGGCTCGTCGATCGTACGACGACCGGCCGCCTGTACTCGTCGCTGTTCGGGGTGCTCGCGGCCGCGGTGTTCGTCGGCATCGACGGCCACGTCGCGGTCGTGCGAGCCATCGTCGAGAGCCACCGCACGTTGCCCGCGCTCGCGGACGTGCGGCCCGGCGTGCTCGCCGCGATCGTCGCGCTCGTGCCGGCCGCGATCCGACTCGCCGCGCCGTGGCTCGTCACCGCCGCGGTCGTCGAGCTCGCGCTCGGCGCCGGCACGCGTGTCGCCGGCCGCGCCGGCGCGCATGCTCCGACCGCCGCCGCCGTGCCGGCCGCGCTCGCGATGATGACCGCGAGCCTGGTCGCGATGCTCGCGGTCGCGATCGCCGCACTGGTCCGCGGCTCGCTACTTTAGGGTCGCGCTCATGATCATCGAGTACTGGCCGCCCGACGTCTGGTTCGTCCAGCTCACGCTCAGGGTCTGGCCGTCGCTCGACGCGTTGTAAACGATCGTGTACTTGCCGTGATACGCGCCGGCGCTCGTGAAGCTGTTGTTGGAGTACGGCGTGGCGGACGCGTCCGACAGGCTCACGTCGAGCTGACCGCGCGAGTCGCGGCCACCGAGGTACACCACGAGCGTGTGCGGCTGCGTCCCGGCCGCCACCGTGAACGTCTGCACGCCCGGATAATCCGTCCCCTCGCCGGTGCCGGTCTGGTTCGCGCTCGCGTCGGGCGTCCCGCCGGTCCACGACGCGGTCGCCGTGATGTTGAAGATCTCCGTGGCGGTCGCGCCGGTCAGCGTGATGTCGGAGATCAGACCGGCGCCGGACTCGTGATCGAACGACGTCGCGCTGGTCATGCCCCAGTGCGCCCAGTCGAGCGTGCCGGTCGACAGCGTGACGTCGCCGTCGGAGAGCGCCGCGGCCGTGACCGCGAGCGAGCCCCGCACCGCCGGCGCGTCGCGATACGCGAACGCATCGGGCGCGAGCGCGGCGCCGTCGCGAATCGCGGTGGCATCGGTCGACGAGCCAGTGCCGCCGCCGTGTCCGGCATCACCGCTGCTGGTCGCGCCGCCGGGTTGGAACGCGCAACCGGCGAGGCCAAAAACCAGCGCAAAACCGCCGCGCATGTCGCCATTCTATCACCGGCGGTCGCGCACCGCGGCGACGATTTCAGCGAGCCGCGCCCACGCGCGCTCGGGCACCGGGCCTTCGCCGTGTAGCTCCTCGGTGAGGCGCGCATCGCGGTGGACCGGGACCCGATACCGGCGCGCGAACGCGAGCAGCTGGGTCGCGCGCGCGCCGCGGCCGGCGGCGGTGCGCAGCGGCACCGGCCGGCGCACCGGATCCCACGCGATCGCGACCGCGACGCCGTCGCCGACGAGCACCAGCGCGGCGCCCGCGACCGCGGTCTGCGACGACGGCTCGCGCGCGAGCTCGGCGCGGCGCGCGCGCCACCGCGGGTCGGCGGCGGCGAGGCGATCGTCGGCGCGTTTCTCGGCGGGAGTCATCGCCAGCGCGCGGCCGAGCGCGACGTGGCGCGCGAGTGCGTCGATCGCGCCGACCGCTGCCCACGTCGCGGCCAGCGTGCACAGCATGCTCGCGATCAACGCGGCCGAAGCGGCGAGCGGCGGGAGCTCGAGCAAGACCGCGAGATGCGGCGCGGCCCACCACAGCCACGCGAAGCTGGCCCCGCCGCTCACGGCGGCCGCCACCAGCTCGCCGGCGGCGCGCCGGGTGCGAGCGGCGGGAACCTGCGGTGCGCCTTCGATCCGTCGCCGCGGCAGCCACAGCATGCGAGTTTGCGCGACATGCGCGAGCGCGGCAGCCAGCGCGCTGGCCGCGACCACCGGCGCCGCGAGCTCGACGACGGCGCGCGCGATCTGACCCGGCGCGAGCGCGCCGGCGCGGCCCGCACAAGCCGCGGCGATCCACGCGCCGAGCGCCGCCGCCGCTGCACGCGCGCAGGCGCAAGCCGCCGCGATGCCGGCACCGCACGCGAGCGCGGCGACGAGCGCGGGGCTCGCGGCATGCAAGCCCGCCTGGCGCGCGAGTGCGAGCCGGCGCGGCGACGGCGGGAACGGCCGATGCTCGGGCATGTCCGACGGCAATGCTAAGGTCTGCCCGTCATGGCGGCGCGACCGAAGGTGCGAAAAGCAGTGATCCCGGCGGCCGGGCTCGGCACCCGGTTCTTGCCGGCGACCAAGGCGATCCCGAAGGAGATGCTGCCGATCGTCGACGTACCGACCATCCAGCTCGTGATCGACGAGGCCGTGCGCGCCGGCATCACCGACGTCGTGCTGATCAACGGTCGCGGCAAGAGCGCGATCGAGGATCACTTCGATCACGCGTTCGAGCTCGAGACCACGCTGCGCGCGCGCGGCAACGCGGCCGCCGCCGACGCGATGGCGGCGATCTCGAGGATGGTACGCCTCATCTCGGTGCGCCAGAAGCAGCCGCTCGGCCTCGGCCACGCCGTGCTGTGCGCGCGCGAGGTCGTCGGCGACGAGCCATTCGCCGTGCTGCTCGGCGACGATCTGATCGACGACGACGGCGACCCGGGCATCGCGCAGCTCGTCCGCGTGTACGAGGACACCGGCGCGGCCGCGATCGCGGTGATGGAGGTGCCGGCCGGCGAGGAGCACAAGTACGGGATCGTCGTCGGGGATCGTGATGCGCAGGGCCGCTTGAAGCTGACCGACATGATCGAGAAGCCCGCGCCCGGCACCGCGCCGAGCCGGCTCGCCATCCTCGGCCGCTACGTGCTGCCGCCGTCGGTGTTTCCGCACCTCGCGGCGACCCGGCCCGGCGCGATCGGCGAGATCCAGCTGACCGACGCGCTGCGCGAGGTCGCGCGCTCGCGCGAGGGCATGTATGGCATCGTGCTCGCGGGCACGCGCCACGACGCCGGCGACAAGCTCGGCTATCTGCGCGCGAACCTCGCGTACGCGCTGAAGCGACCCGAGCTGCGCGACGCCGTGATCGCGATGTGCCGGGAGATCGCCGATGGCAAACGCTCTAGTTGAAGTCGCCGTACCGGTGCCGGTGCGCGGTGGCTTTCACTACAGCGTGCCGGATCGGCTCGTCGCGCGCGCCCAGGTCGGCGTGCGCGTGCTCGTCCCGTTCGGCAAGCGCAAGCTGACCGGCGTGGTCGTGCGCGCGGCGACCGTCGCGCCCGACGGGGTCGCGCCGGTCGAGCTGAGCGAAGTGCTCGACGACGAGCCGTCGCTGCCGTTGCCGCTGGTCGAGCTGTGCCTGTGGATCGCCGATTACTACGAGGCGGCGCCGGGCGAGGTGATCCGCGCCGCGCTGCCGGCCGGCAGCGGGACGGCGTCGCGCCGCGTGTTCGGGCTCACCGACGCCGGGCGCGCGGCCGCGGCGGGCGAGGGCGCGGCGTTGCCGCCGAAGCAGCGCGCGATGCTCGCGAGGCTCGTGCGCGGCGTCGTGCCGGTGTCGGGCGCGGGCGAGGCCCAGCGCCGGCAGTTCGAGGCGCTCGTCGTGGCCGGGCTGGCCGCCGAGCGCGAGGAGCGCGCGACGCGGGTCAAGCTCAAGCGCGAGCGCGTCGCCGAGCTGGCCGCCGGCATCGATCTCGCAGCGGCGCGCGCGGAGCACGCGAAGGCGCCGCGCCGGCTCGCGATGCTCGAGGCGCTGGCGGCCGGCACCGTGCCGGTACCGGTGCTAGCCGAGCGCATGGTGCACGCGACGAACACGCTGCGCCAGCTCGCGAAGACCGGCCACGTCCGGGTGTTCGAGCGCGAGGCCGAGCTCGTGGCCACGCTTGCCGGTACGGCCATGCCCGCGTCGCAGCAGCCGCCCCAGCTGACGCGCGAGCAAGCCGAGGCGGTCGCCGCGATCTCCGCGGGCGGCGGCGCGCCGTTCCTGCTTCACGGCGTCACCGGCAGCGGCAAGACCGAGGTGTACCTGCGCGTGATCGCCGGCGCGCTCGCGCAGGGCAAGACCGCGCTCGTGCTCGTGCCGGAGATCTCGCTGACGCCGCAGCTCGCGGCGCGGTTTCGCGCGCGGTTCGGCGACGAGGTCGCGATCCTGCACTCCGGCCTGTCCGAGCAGCAGCGGCTCGGCGAGTGGTCGCGCCTGCGCCGCGGCGAGGCGCGCATCGCGGTCGGCGCGCGCTCGGCGGTGTTCGCGCCGCTCGAGCACGTCGGCGTCATCGTCGTCGACGAGGAGCACGACGGTTCGTTCAAGCAAGACGAGGGCGTGCGCTATCACGCGCGCGATGTCGCGCTCGTTCGCGCGCAGCGCGCCGGCGCGACCTGCGTGCTCGGCTCCGCCACGCCGAGCCTCGAGAGCTACGCGCACGCCGAACGCGGCGCGTACCGGCTGCTCGTGCTCACCGAGCGGCCGACGTCGCAGCAGATGCCGGCCGTCGAGGTCGTCGACCTGCGCACGCATATGCCCGACGGCGAGGCGATGCTGTCGGCGCCGCTGCGCAAGGCGATCGGCGAGGCACTCGCCGCCGGAGACCAGATCATTTTATTTCTGAACCGGCGCGGCTTCGCGACGTTCGTGCTGTGCCGCGCGTGCGGTCACTCGTTCGGCTGCCCGAACTGCGCGGTGTCGCTCACGTACCACCGCCACAGCGACCGGCTCACCTGTCATTACTGCAGCCACAGCGAGCGCGTGCCGGCCGCGTGCCCGGAGTGCAAGGGCACCGACACGATCATCCGCAAGGGCCTCGGCACCGAGAAGGTCGCCGAGGCGGTCGCGGCGGAGTTTCCGCAGGCGCGCGTCGCGCGGCTCGATCGCGACACCGGCGGCGGCGGCAAGGTCGAGGGCCTGCTCGCGCGCGTCGCGCGGCGCGAGGTCGACCTGCTCGTCGGGACCCAGATGGTGACCAAGGGCCACGATTTTCCGGGCGTGACCCTGGTCGGTGTGTTGTGCGCCGATACCGGGCTGTCGATCCCGGATTTTCGCGCGTCGGAGCGCACGTTCCAGCTGCTCGCGCAGGTCGCGGGCCGCGCCGGTCGCGGCGATCGCCCGGGTCGCGTGATCGTGCAGACGTATCGGCCGGGCGCGCACGCGGTGACGTGTGCGGCCGCTCACGATTATCCGAGCTTCTATCGCGCCGAATCGGCGGCCCGCGCGGAGCTCGGCTATCCGCCGCACGGCCGGCTGGTCGCGGTGCGCATCGACGGTGCGAACGGTTCCGACGTCGCGTCGACCGCGCAGCGCCTGGCACAGCTCGCCGACGTCGTGGCCAAGCGGGACGGCCTCATCGAGGTGCGCGGCCCGGTGCCGGCGCCGCTCGAGCGCTTGCGCGGCCGCACCCGCTGGCAAATCTGGCTCCGCGGCGCCGACCGCCACGCGCTGCGCCGGGTCGCGCGCGGGGTGCTCGCGGCCGAGGTCGCGAGCAGCGTGCGCGTCGTGCTCGACGTGGATCCGATCTCGGCGCTGTAGCCGTCGGAATCCGCCGCGCTGGGCTTTGGACATCGGGCTTTGGGTCAGAGCTCTGACCAAAGCCCAAAGTCCAAAGCCTTGTTACACTCCCCCGCGTGTCACTGCCGTGCGTCTTCGTGGTCGCGGATCCGGGCAAGATCCGCGAGCTCGCCGACGCGCTGTTCGAGCCGCTCGAGCGCGGCGCGGTCGAGGTCCTGATCAGCGCGGGCGGCGATGAGACGCTGGACCAGTTCGAGGTGCGCCGGCCCGAGGTCGTGGTCATGACCGCGAGCCTCGAGCTCGGCGATAGCAAGTCGCTGATCGAGGCGATGCGCGGCATCGCACCGCGTGCCGAGGTCGGCATCGTGCTCGTCGGCGACGACGCCGGGCCGATCCGCACCGCGCTCGACGCGCTCGATCATCAGCCCGATCGCTTCCTCACCCGGCCGCTCGCGATCCAGGCGCTGCGCTTCGCGGTGACCAGCTGCCTCGACGCGGTCGAGCTCGTGCGCGGCGCGAGCGGCACCGATCTGCCGCGGCCGCGCACCAAGACCGATCGCGGCACGGGCGTCGGCGGCGCGGCACCCGCGAACGGCGCGCAGGCCGCGCCCTCGGCGATCGACGACGGCCCGACCGCGAGCACCACGCGCGCCGCGCTGCGCGCGCGCTGGGAAGCAATCGCCGATTCGATCGGCGAGGACGAGGTCGCCGAGGACATCGAGATCGTCGAGCAGGATCAGGAGCCCGCGCCGCTGCCGCCACCGGTCGTGATCCACCCGCGCCGGCGCAGCCCGAGCGCGCAGACCGAGCCGGACCTGCCGCGCGATGACGTCACGGTGCCCGAGCCGGAGCCGCCGCCGGCTCGCGAGCCGACGCTCATCCTCAACGACCCGCCGCCGGCACCGCCACCGGCCGCCGAGCCGCCCGCACGCTGGTCCGAGCCGGTGCTGCTCGCCGAGCTCGCGGACCCGGAGCCGAGCGCCGCGGCCCTCGAGGACTTCGATCCGCTGCCTGCCGATCTGATCGCGCCGCTGCCGGCCGCGACACCGCCGCCGGAGACGCCGGGCGGCGGCCGCGACTTCGCGCGCCAGCTGCGCCAGAAGATGTCGATGATGGCGCAGCGGCTGTTCCAGGGCGGAACCGATGCCGCCGCGACGCCGCCGGTCGACGTCGGGCCGAGCCACGATCACAAGACCGAGATCGATCTCGCGTCGCTCGCCGAGGAGCCGGCGCTCGTCGGCAGCGTCACCGAGATCGAGTCGCGCGGCTCGCGTGCCGACGACGCGCGCGAGCTGCCGACCACGTCGCCCGGCTCGTGGGACACGCAGGTGCGCGAGCGCGGGCTGCCCGATGCCGGCGAGCTCGTGCGCGGCATGTCCGACGCGCCGATGCTGCTCGCGCGCATGTTCGCGCAGCAATCGACCGGCCGCGTCGGGTTTCGCAAGGGCGACGTCGAGAAGCTCGTGTACTTCGATCAGGGCCGGCCGGTGTTCGCCTCGTCGAACGAGCCCGGCGATCGCATGGGCGAGCTGCTCGTGCGCGAGGGCAAGATCACGGCGGCGCAGTACGAGCGCTGCCAGCATCACGCGCTCAGCTCGGGCCGGCGCATGGGCGAGATCTTCGTCGACTTCGGCTACCTCAAGCGCCGCGAGCTGCTGCCCGCGGTGCGCCGTCACGTCGAGGACATCCTGTATTCGCTGTTCGGCTGGGATCGCGGGCATTACCGCGTCCACGTCGATCCGACGCCATCGGGCGAGCGCATCCGGCTGTCGCGCCATCCCGCCGCGCTGATCCTCGAGGGCATCCGGCGCAAGCTCGATCGCACCGCGCTCGAGAAGCTCGTCGGGCCGCCGTCGACCGTGATCGAGGTGCCGGATCGCGAGCGGCTCGGCGGCATCGTCCACGTCAGCGACCTCGCGCCCGAGGAGCGCGCCGCGCTCGCCGCGTTCGACGGCCAGGCCGACCTCGCGCACGTCGCGCGCGCCGCCGGGATCGACACCGCCGATCTGTTGCCGCTCGCGTGGGGCCTGTGCACGCTCGGCCTCGCGACCGCGCGCCGCACCGAGACCGAGCTGGTCGACGAGTCGTCGGCGCTGGTCGGCGAGACCGATCTCGAGATCGATCGCGAGCGCGTGCGGGCGCGCTGGATGCTCGTCGGCGACGCCGACTACTTCGCGCTGCTCGGCGTGCGCCGCGATGCGACGGGTTTCGAAATCAGGCGCGCGTATCAGGCCGCGCGCCGCGACTTCGCGGCCGATTGCTTCCCGAACGATCTGCGCCGCGAGCTCGCGCAGGAGCTGCAAGACATCGCGAGCGTGCTCGACGAAGCATTTCGCGTGCTGCGCGACGACCGGCTCCGCCAGACGTATCTGTCGAATCTGGTCGAATAATGCGCGTCGTGTTCATGGGCAGCCCGGAGCTCGCGGCGACTTCCCTGCGCGCGCTGGCCGGTTCGCACGAGGTCGCGCTCGTCGTCACTCAGCCCGACAAACCGGCGGGGCGGGGCGGTCAGCTCGCCGAGCCGGCGGTCAAGACGCTCGCGCGCGAGCTCGCGCTGCCCGTGATCCAGCCGCGGTCGGCCAAGACCGGCGAGCTCGCGGCCGCGCTCGCCGACACCCACGCCGAGCTCGCGGTGGTCGTCGCGTACGGCAAGATCCTGCCGCGCGCGGTGCTCGACGCGCTGCCGCGCGGCTGCATCAACGTGCACGCGTCGCTGTTGCCGGCGTATCGCGGCGCGGCGCCGGTGCAGTGGGCGGTGATCCACGGCGAGCGCGAGACCGGCGTCTCGATCATGCAGCTCGACGAGGGCATGGACACCGGGCCGGTCTACGCGACGCGCGCGACGCCGATCGGCGGCGACGAGACCGCCGGCGAGCTGCTCGTGCGGCTCGCGCCGATCGGCGCCGAGGCGATGCTCGACACGATCGCGGCGATCGCTGGCGGTGCGAAGCCGACGCCGCAGGACCCCGCGCGTGCGAGCCACGCGCGGCCGCTCGACAAGACCGACGGCGCGATCGACTTCACGCGGCCCGCCGCCGAGGTCGCCGCGCGCATCCGCGGCGTCGATCCGTGGCCCGGCGCCTACGCGGCGCTGCGCGGGCAGAGCGTGAAGCTGTTCCGCGCGCGGGCGATCGCGGGTAGCGGCGCGGCGGGCGCGATCCTCGACATCGACGGCGACGGCGCGCACGTCGCGTGCGGCGACGGCGCGGTCGCGATCCGCGAGCTGCAGCTGCCCGGGCGCAAGCGGCTCGCGGCGGCGCAGGTCGCGGCGGGCCGCGGCATCGCGGTCGGCGACGTGCTGGGCAAGCCATGACCGCGCGCGAGATCGCGCGCCGCGTGCTCGATCGCGTCGAACGCGATGGTGCGTGGGCGACGCCCGCGCTCGACGGCGAGCTCGCGCGCGCCGGGCTCGACACGCGCGATCGCCGGCTCGCGTCCGAGCTCGTGTACGGCGTGCTCCGGCGCAAGAGCCGGCTCGATCGCGCGCTCGCCGCGCACGCCGAGCTCGCGCGCACGCCGCCGCGCGTGCGCACCGCGCTGCGCGTCGCCGCGTATCAGCTGCTGTTCCTCGATCGCGTGCCGCCGTACGCCGCGGTCGACGACGCGGTCAGCGCCGCGCGCGAGCTCGGCGGCGCGAAGCTCGCCGGCTTCGCGAACGCCGTGCTGCGCAAGGTGCACGCGCGCGGCGAACCGCCGCTGCCGGCCGGCGGCCGCGAGCGGCTCGAGGTCGAGCACGCGCTGCCGAGCTGGATCGTCGACGAGCTCGCCGCGTGCGGCACCGACGAGCTCGCGGCGCGCGCGGCCGCGCTGACCGAGCCGGCGCCGCTCGTCGCGCGCACGAACCGCCGCCGCACGACGCCGGCCGCGCTGATCGAGCTGCTCGCCGCGGCCGGCGTCACCGCACACGAGGTGCCGTCGGTGCCGGGCGCACTCGTGCTCGAAGGTGCGGGCGATCCGGCGCGCAGCGCGTCGTTCGCCGCCGGGCTGTGGACGGTGCAGGATGCCGGCGCGCAGCTCGTCGGCCACGTCGCGGCGCCGCACGCCGGCCAGCGCATCCTCGACGCGTGCGCGGGTGTCGGCGGCAAGTCCACGCACCTCGCCGAGCTCGCCGACGACGCCGCGCCGATCGACGCCGCCGATCGGTCGACCACGAAGCTCGGTCTCGCCGGCGACACCGCACGCCGCCTCGGCCTCGCGAGCATCACGCCGCACGCGTGCGATCTCGTCGACCCCGCGAGCTGGGCGGAGCCCACCTCGATCCATTCCGGGCCGCGCACTCCGCTCGCCGCCGCCTACGATCTCGTCCTGCTCGACGCGCCGTGCACCGGCCTCGGCGTGCTGCGCCGTCACCCCGACGCGAAGTGGCGGTTGCAGCCGGCCGACGTGCCGCGCCTTGCCGCGGTGCAGTCACAGCTGCTGGACGCCGTCGTCGCGCGCCTCGGCCCGCGCGGCGTGCTAGTTTACTCGGTCTGCACGTTCACGCGCGCCGAAGGCCCGGAGCAGATCGCGCAGCTCGTCGCGCGCACCGGCCTGCGTCTCGTCGCCGAGCATCGCACCTGGCCGCCCGACGCCGACGCGTTCTACATCGCACGCCTCGAGCGTTAGCGTCCGTGCGCGCTGCCGCTGCCGCTGCCGGTCGCGCTGCCGCTGCCGGCCGGCGCCGCCGCGCTGCCGCTACCGCTGCCTTCGCCGCTGCCCATGCCGTGGAATCGATCGCGATGCATCATCCCGCGCCGTGCCCGCAGCGCCGCGCCCAGCTCGTCGACCGTGATGTCGCCGTCGTGGTCCGCGTCGACCGCCGAAGGATCTTCGAAGCGCAAGAACGGCTGTGGCGCCTTCGAGAGCTCGTCGGGCGAGAGCTTGCCGTCGTGATTGGTGTCGAGCTGGTCGCGGATCGACTTCAACCGCGCCATGCGGTCGGGCCGGTCGTGATGCTCGCCGCTGCCCGACGTCACCATGGCGCCCCCGCTGCCTTGGTCGCTCCCCGTTTGATCGGAGTCCTGGGTCTTCTTGCTGCATCCCGTCGTCGCTGCGAATCCGAGCACGACGAGAACGATCGACACGCGGTGCTGCATGCCCGAGTCTTACCTCAGAACGAGTTGCCGATGCCGAACACCAGGCCGGGCGTTGCACCGCGCACGAGCGGAATCGCGAAATCGAGGCGTAGCGGGCCCAGCGGCGACCGCCAGATCACCCCGAACCCGACCGACAGCCCGGCCGCGCTTGCCAGCCCGTATCGGCTCGTCATCGACGTGTCCGAGACGCGCGCGTAATCGAGAAATCCCTCGAGCGACAGCCCGCTGCCGCCCAGTGGCACCTCGAGCGAGCTACGCCCGGTCAGCTTCATGTTGCCGCCGATCGGATCGCCGTCGGCGTCCACCGGGCCGAACGCGCCGGGCAGGTAGCCGCGGACGTCGCTCGAGCCCATCAGGAACAACCGATCGGCGAGCGGGATGACGTCGGGGCTCGCGAGCCCGGTGAACGTGCCCTCGAGGTGCAGGATCGCCGGTCCGATCGGCTGATGCGTGCCGGCCCACGCGGTGACGGTGCCGAGCTCGAGGTCGGAGCCGAGCAGCGGCGAGGCGTACTCGACGCCGACGCCGAGGTCGGTGCCGCGCGTCGGCGAGAATCGCGAATCGCGCGTGTCGTACTCGATGCCGGCGCGCGCCGCCGAGATCAGATCGTCGCCGAGCGGCGGCGCACCGGGCACGCCGCGCGCGAGCGGCATCACCGCGTCGCCCGGATCGCCGCTCACCTGCTCGAGCCGATAGCCGACGTACGCGCGCACGTGCGGCGACAGCCGCTGGCTCGCGGTCATCGTGCCGCCGACCGCGTTGCGGGTGAAGCCGGGCAACAGGCGCGTGTCGTTGTAGAGCTGCGTGTCGAGCGTGAAGTCGCTGTCGAGGAAGTACGGCTGCACGAACCGCATCGTGAACAGCTGATGCAGTGACGAGATGCCGGCGAACAGCGACAGCGCATCGCCGGTGCCGAACAGATTCGGCTGCGCGATCGCCGCGGTGGCGAACAGCTTGTCGTCGGTGACATACCCGGCGCCGACTGCGAGCGTACCTGTCGCCCCGTCGGGGCTCGGGGCAGACGTAGGCGGATCCGCAAACGCGGTCACCGGCCATGCGCCGATCACGAGTCCGAGCGAGGCAGACATCACTGTCTGCTTCGCGAACATTTCGCAGCATACGACCGGCGGCCCGAGCGCCCGGTTGCCCGGAACAGAATTACCGGTCGAACGCCGCGAGCTGCTTGCGGATGCGCGGCTCTTCGAGGAGCGCCGGCGTGCGCGCGTCGCGGCCGATCACGTGGTAGTCGGAGTAGGGCGCGTCGGGGAGCTGGCGGGCGCGCGCGTACAGCGGCTTCGCGTCGTCGGCGCGGCCCGACGCGAGCGCGGCCGCGATGCCGAGCTCGAGCACGTGGCGCAGGCGGCGCGCGTCGTCGTTGCTCGCCGGCTGCCACGCGAGCACGGTGCGCGCGAGCTCGAGCAGCTTCGGCTTGGCCTTCGCGCGCGCGAGCGTATCGGCGTACAGCGTCGCGGCGCGCGCGGCCGCGGGATCGCGCGCGCGCTGTGCGAACGCGGACAGCACGGCGCGATGCGCCGCATCGTCGAGCACGCGGCCCCACGCGTCGACGAGCGCGCCGAAGGCCGTGTGCTCGTCGAACAGTCGCTCGACGAGGAACGGCACCAGATGGCGGCCGCGGTTCGCGACCAGCCCGGCGTACAGATCGGCGCGCATCGTCGAGCCCTTCTCGGCGCGGCCGTGGCGGATCGCGTCCATCAACGCGTCGCGCGCGCCGGGATGCACGGCGCTGCGCAGCACCGCGCTCGCCGCGACGCGATCACCGCCGTCGTCGCCGCTCTCGGCGAGCGCGACCGCGCACCGCATCAGCTTGTCGATCTGCGAGTCATCGAACACGCGCTGCGCGCGCGAATCGGCGAGCCAGCGCGCGCACACGGCCTCGCGCACGGCGGAACGCTCCGACGACAGCGAGTGCTCGACGTGCGGGAACACCTCGGGCAACCCGCCGACCTCGCGCAGCGGTTCGATGAACGCCGCGAGCTCGTCGGGATCCTTCGCCGCGAGCGCAGCGAGCTCGAACATCGCGAGCAGCCGCTGGACCAGCGCCGATTCGCCCGCCGCGACGCGATCGGTCCACGCCGCGACCACCTGCTTGCGGCGCGCCGGCGGCAGCGCGCCGAGCTCGGCCGCGACGAGCACGTCCGACACGCGCGGATCGTCGGCGAGCGACAGCACCGCCGCCGCGGTCTTCGCCGGCGCCTTCGTGCGCTTCGCGCGCGGCGCCCGCGGGCGGACTGCGGACTTCGGACTTCCGACTTCGGGCTTCGGAGCCGTTGCGGCCGGTTTCTTCCGGCCCGAAGTCCGAGGTGCGATGTCCGATGGCCTTTTCTCCTCGCTCATCGCCTCGCCGCCTCGCCGCGCCGGCGCATCTCGGCGATGGTGGCGGCGTAGTCCTTGGTGCCGAAGACTCCCGAGCCCGACACGATCACGTTCGCGCCGGCCGTCACCGCCTGATCGATGTTGTCGACCTTGATCCCGCCGTCGATCTCGATCTCGACCTGCCAGCCGCGCTCGTCGATCATCCGGCGCAGCGCCGCGATCTTCTCGAACGCGCTCGCGATCAGCTTCTGCCCGCCGAACCCCGGGTTCACCGACATCACGAGCACCATGTGGACATCGCGCACGACCCACTCGATCGCCTCGATCGGCGTCGCCGGGTTCACGACTACCACCGGCAGCTTGCCGAGCTCGCGGATCTGGCCGATCACGCGATGCAGGTGCGGACACGCCTCGGCGTGCACGCCGATCAGATCGGCGCCGGCCTTCGCGTAGTCCTCGACCCAGCGCCCGGGCTGCTCGATCATCAGATGCACGTCGAGCGGCAGCTTGGTCGTGCGCTTCACCGCCTCGACCACGACCGGCCCGATCGTCAAGTTCGGCACGAAGTGCCCGTCCATCACGTCGACGTGCACGTAGTCCGCGCTCGCGATCGCGCCGACCTCTTCGGCCAGCCGCCCGAAATCCGCGGACAGGATCGAAGGCGCGATGCGAAGCGGAAAGGCCACCGGCCCGGAAGCTACCAGATTACGCGACCGTTCCATTGCGGAACACCTGCGATCCCGATCTGGAACACTCGCGCGACCGGGGCCCTTGCGTGTCGCGCAGTTCGCGGCACGCGCTAGGAACGACCATGAACACCCACTAGTATCCGCCGAACAGATCGGTCAGCCGCACGTCGAGCGCGGTCGCGACCTTGAACAGGCTCGACACGCTCGCGCTCGACTCGGCGCGCTCGATCTGCGACAGCAGCGACACGCTCAGGTTGGTGCGCCTCGCCATTTGCTTGAGCGTGAGGCCGCGCGCCTTGCGCAGGTCGCGGATCTGCCGGCCGATCGCGGCGTGCAGCTCGTCCTCGCGGCGCAGCACGAGGCCCTTCTTCTTGGCGATGCGCGCGATGACCTCGCGGAACTCCGCCGGCGTGAACGGCTTGTGGATGTACGCCGACACGTCGTGCTGGATCGCCGAGGTCGCGGTGTCGAGCGACGGATGCCCGGTCAGGATGATGATCGCGATGTCGTCGTCGACCGCGCGGATCTGCGCGAGCAGATCGAGCCCCGACAGCTTCGGCATCATCAGATCGAGCACGACCAGGTGGTAGACCTCGTCGCGCACGCGCTCGACCGCGATCGTCGGATCGGCGAGCGTGGTGACCTCGAAGCCCTCGGCGACCAGGAAGTCCTGGAGGTACTCGAGGATGTCGGGATCGTCATCGACGACCAGCACCGACAGCTTCGAAGAGGTCCGCAGCGCGGCGCCCGCTACCATCCGCCCACCATAGCCCAAAATAGGCCAGCGCGGCCCGGCGGCCGGTGGCTGTGGTCCACACCGTGGTGAGCGCCAGCTCCCACGCCGCAGGATCGGGCGGCTCGTCGACGATCTTCCGGTACGCCGCGAACCGCGCGCGGTTCGCGCGGAGGCCGAGCAGATCGCTGTCGTTCGCTCGGGCTGGTGCGAGTCGCTGGCTATCGTCGGCCGGCCCGATCCACGACCGCCACCACGACCGCGCCCGCCACCACGGCGCCCGCCGCCGGCGTTGCGCGGCGCCCGCGCGTGCCGGCCGAGGTCGTCTGCGAGCTGTTCGACTAACTAGTCGGGGCGACAGGATTTGAACCTGCGACTCCTTGGTCCCGAACCAAGTGCGCTACCAGGCTGCGCTACGCCCCGGAAAGGTCAGTTTAGGTACCGCGCGAGCCCCACCTTGTCAATCGGCGTGCGTTCGCAGCACCGGCAGGGCGATGTGGACCCCGATCTCCGCGAAATTGCCGAGCCCCTGGAACGTCCCGGCGCGCGCGAACACCGTCACACCGGCGAACGCCCAGACCCCGACCGAGCCGCCGGCCCGCGGATGCGCTTCCTCGGACAGGTCCAGGATCGGACCGGCCGAGACGCCGGCCATGTGCCCGAAAATTTCGGTGCCGGCGAGCGCGTCGAGCCAGACCCGGCCGCCGTTATTGGCCGACCACAGCGATCCGCCGAACGTGCCGCCGATCAGGCCGAGCGGCTCGTGCTCGCGGATCCGCACCACTGCCGCGCTGCCGCCGACCGACGAATCCCACTTCGATTCGAAGTAACTCGCGGTCAACGTCGGCGCGAGCCACAGGTACGTGCCGTCGAGGTTCCAGGACGGCGGCAGGTGCGAAGGCCCACCGGCGGTCGCCGGGGCCGATCTCGGCGGTACGTCCGGCGCGACCACCACCGGGTCTGCGGCCGCGCGGCCGACGAGGACTGCCGCGAGCAGCACCTGGGACTGGATTACCCGGCCTGCTGACCCCATCACCGTCCCCAGCCCAACATCTCGCCCACGCATCCTGGTAGAATGACCACGGAATCTACAGCGGGTACAGGTGGGCTCGTAGTTTGCTTCTTTCGGGCCCTCGGGCCCGATGACGCTCGCGTCGACTTCCGTCGCGCACCACCCGATGTCGAACTTGGCCATCCAGCAGCATGTCCCGGTCGGTCCTCCGGGCGGTGGGATGGTACCACCCGGGCTCGAGTCGGCCTACGAGGTGATCCGCAAGTTGCCTCTGTTCGAGGGCGTCCCGAACGACGATCTGATCGCGGCGCTAGCTCAGGGCGGCATCGCGTATCGCACGCTCGAGCGGGACATGTTCGTGCTCGATCCGATCGGGCTCGCGCACGGCCAGCCGGCGCCGGTCATCCATGTCGCGCGCGGCCAGGTCGCGGCCGCCGTGTTCCACGAGCAGGAGCTCGCCGACCGGCGCGCGCAGCAGCTCCAGCACGAGAGCGCGAGCAAGGAAGAGCGCGAGCAGGAGTCGCTGATCAAGCCGCCGCCGCTCGCGCGCATCGCGCTCAAGAACGTCGCGCTGTTCATGGAGGGCGACCTGTTCAACTCGGGCGCGCTGCAAGCGGCGCGCGGCCAGCCGATCGCGTTCTACACGTCGGCGCCGTCGATCCTCGTCTCGGTCGACCACCGCTGGGTCGCCGAGCTCGCGGTGCGCCACCCGATGTTCGAGGCGCGGTTGCGCCGCGCGCTCGGCGTGTCGCGCGAGCGGCTCGCGTGGGTGTCGGGCGTCAAGCAGGAGCTGCTCGACTTCTTCGTGCGCCAGGGCATCAGCGTGTCGGGCGAGATGGTGCGCGTGCGCCAGCTGAACCTGTGCATCGACTGCAAGCTGTGCGAGGAGGCGTGCGAAGAGCGCTACGGCGCGCGCCGGCTGACGCTCGGCGGCTACCAGCTCGGCATGCTCGATTTCATCTACACGTGCCGCACGTGCACCGATCAACGCTGCATCGATCCGTGCGCGTACGATTCGATCAAGTTCGACGACGAGCGCCGCGAGGTCGTGATCAACGAATCGACGTGCACCGGCTGCACCGCATGCGCGCAGGCGTGTCCGTACGGCGCGATCGACATGGTCGAGATCGAGTCCGACGCGCCGACGTTCAAGGCGGACTTCAAGCATCGCCTCGACAAGAAAGACGCGCTCAAGTTCGGGCCCGGCTCGCCGCGCGTCGCGCGCGCGCGGCGCATCGCGAACAAATGCGATCACTGCGTCGCGTACGGCGATCAGGCGTGCGTGTCGGCATGCCCGACCGGATCGCTGATCGAGATCAACGCGTATGACTTGTTCCGCGAGCGCGCACCGGCGATGGCCGCGCTCGGTCGCACCGGCTTCGATCACGACCTGCAGAAGAAGGACCGCAAGGAGCTGTTGCCGGTCCTGCCGTTCACCGAGGGCCTCGTCGTGCGCTCGGGCGGGCTCGCGAAGGTCAAGCGCGGCCGCTACGCGCCGCTGCTGATGTGGATGGTCGGGCTCCTCACGTTCGCGGTGTTCACCGGCGAGGCGCTGCTGCGGCTGTACGGCAAGGAGATGTCGTATCTGTACAGCCAGCTCGCGGCCGACCCGCAGTTCGCGGGCCTGTCGAAGGACGCGATCCTCGAGCAGATCACGTATCGCCCCGGTCCGGGGTTGTCGGTGTACTGCGGGCTCATCGGCGCCGGGCTGATGGTGATCGCGGCGGTCTATCCGATCTTCCGCCGCATCCGCATGTTCCGCTGGCTCGCGTCGAACACGATGTGGTTCGACTTCCACTTCATGGCCGGCACGATCGGCCCGATGTTCATCATCCTCCACAGCGCGCTCAAGCTCGACACGTGGGTCTCGGCGGCGTTCTGGAGCATGGTGATCGTCGTCGTGTCGGGCGTGCTCGGCCGGTATCTCTACACGCAGGTGCCCGAGATGAGCTCGGGCGTCGAGCTCGAGGACCTCGACCACGAGCGCGCGTTCCAGGCCGCGCGGCCGCGCATGCCGGTGCCGATGGCCGAGATCGATCGCGAGCTCGCGGTGCAGCGGGCGCACGCGTACGAGGTCGCGGCCTCGCAGAGCGTGCTGCGCGCGCTGTCGTGGCTGCTGGTCCAGGACATGTTCCGCATCCCGCGCACGCTCGCGCGCCGCGGCCGGCTCAAGCAGCTCGGCCTCGATCGCAAGACGCGCAAGGACCTCGCGCGCCGCGCCGCGCGCATGATCATCATCACGCGCCGCCAGGTGGTCGCGCCCAAGGCGCAGCTGCTGCTGCACTCGTGGAAGAAGGTCCACGTCCCGTTCACGATCATCTTGACGGGGTTCGCGGTGTTTCACATCTGGGATGCGTGGTCTCGTGCCTGGTAGGATCGCGGCCATGAGGCGGGTCGTCCTCGTCGCGCTGCTGCTGGTCGCGAGCCACGCCTATGCCGACGACTTCTTCTCGAGCTCGCCGGGGCCGCTGCGGCCGAGCCACTCCTCGCTCGACGCCAAGGATCACTGCCAGGACTGCCACGTCGGCGACACGAAGGATCTGTCCAACGACAAGTGCCTGGGCTGCCACGACCACAATAACCTCCGCGACCGCATCGCGGCCGGCAAGGGCCTGCACGCGTCGCCGCTCATCCGGGGCAAGCCGTGCCAGACCTGCCATCGCGAGCACAAGGGCACCGACGGCGGCGTCGAAGCGATCATGGGGTGGAGCACGCTCCCCGGCGGCAAGACGGACTTCAACCACCAGCTCACCGGCTGGCCGCTCAACGGCAAGCACGCGACCACCGACTGCGCGCAGTGCCACAAGCACAAGGACGCGCACGGCATCGTCACGTACATGGGCACCGACAAGCTGTGCGGCGCGTGCCACCTGAAGGAGCAGCCGCACAAGTTCGAGGCGAGCGAGCGCGACAAGCTCGCGTGCGAGCGCTGTCACGGCGAGAGCGTGTGGAAGCCGGCCAAGTCGCTGACCGCGATGAAGTTCGACCACAACGACAAGAAGGACGCGCTGATGCCGCTGCTCGGCTCGCACGCCGACGTCGCGTGCGAGAAGTGCCACCCCAAGAGCGTGTTCAACTTGCCGGCGGCCAAGCCCGACAACTGCGGCAACGTCGGCTGTCACGTGTCGCCGCACGACGGGCATCTGTTCGGCACGCGGCCGTGCGAGTGGTGCCACTCGCCGACGTTCCGCACGCTCAAGGAGCAGAACTTCGATCACAGCGAGAAGACGCGCTTCGATCTCGGCCCGGCGCACGATCCGAAGCGCAACAAGGCGATGACGTGCATGAAGTGCCACACGAAGGCGCTCGGCGAGACCAAGCCGAACGCCGCGTGCGAGCTGTGCCACGCGAAGGACTCGCATCACGGCGATCGGTTCAAGGAGTTCGGCTCGCCGCCGAAGTGCGGCACGTGTCACCCGTCGGGAGGGCCGAAGTTCACGCCGAACGTGTTCAACCACGCGAAGAACACGCGCTTC
This sequence comes from Kofleriaceae bacterium, assembly GCA_036490935.1. Lineage (GTDB taxonomy): Bacteria > Myxococcota_A > Polyangia > Haliangiales > Haliangiaceae > JABFXX01. The sequence goes on from DASXCY010000084.1 coordinate 29,110, forward strand.
AAGCTCGCGTTCAAGCACGCCGAGCTCGCGTGCCGCGAGTGTCACCGGGGCGACAACCCGTCCGACTTCGAAGATTTTCGCGATCTCATCGACGGCAAGGGCCGGGTGTCATGCATGGGCTGTCACGCGCACAAGAAGGTGCACGCCGACCCGGCGCATCCCGGCGGCATGTACAAGGACCACGCGGTCTGCGTTCCGGGCAACAAGAAGTCGTGCGAGTGCCTCGAGTGCCACATGAACCCGGGCGATCCGACGATCCGCAAGGGCAAGGACAACGAGATGGCCGACAAGGCGCACGGCGCCGGCGGCACGTTCCCGCTCGTCAAGGGCCACGCGAAGGTGCCGTGCAACGACTGCCACACCGGGCGCGACAAGTCGAAGAAGACGTCGTTCTCGCACGTCGAGCCCAACTGCGACGCGGCGGGCCAGTGCCACGAGGATTCGCTGCACAAGGGCTCGCTCGGCGATCACTGCCTCGCGTGCCACAGCCCGGGCACGTGGGACGCGCTGCGCTTCAGCCACGACGATCCGTTCCCCGACGACTCGAAGGGCGAGGTGAAGTCGTGGCCGCTCAAGGGCGCGCACAAGGACAACAAGTGCGAGCAGTGCCATCCCAAGCGCGACTTCGCAGCGGCCTCGCCGCATTGCAGCGCCGACGGCTGTCACGCCGACGACGACGCGCACAAGGGCCGGCTCGGCAAGCAGTGCGAGAAGTGCCACGTCGAGACCGGCGACAACATCTTCAACCACAACACGATGTCGCGGTTCCACCTCGACGGAAAACACCTCCAGGTGAAGTGCGCGGACTGCCATCCGTCGATGACGTTCAAGCCACGCCCGATCACGTGCTTCGGCTGCCATCCCGAGCCGGCCGTGCACCGCGGCCAGTACGGCACCGCGTGCGAGCAGTGCCACACCACGCGCACGTTCGTCGACGTCAAGCCGCTGCACGACGTCGGCGACTTCTCGCTCAAGGGCATGCACGACAACATCGCGTGCGAGCGCTGCCACAAGGACAACCGTCCGCTCGCCGGCTCCGGCAACCTGTGCATCAACTGCCACCGCCAGGACGACATCCACAACAACTCGCTGTCGCCGCGCTGCGGCGAGTGCCACACGCAGTGGTCGTTCGCGCCGGCGCGGTTCGATCACACGCAGGTCGGTTGCAGCTTGACCGGCCTGCACCGCACGCTCGCGTGCTTCGATTGCCACAGGAACGGCAACTTCCACGCGCTGACCGGCCAGTGCGAGGGCTGCCATCTGCAGGACGCGCGCAAGTTCGGCGCGAACGAGATCGGCTTCAACCACGCGACCGACGTCGGGCCGTGCGCGCAGTGCCATAGCATCAACACCTGGTTCAACGCGCTCGGCGCGGGCATGGGCCCAGCATTCGGCCGCGACTCGGTGTGTCGGTGAGCCGGGCGCTCGTGCTGGCGCTCGCGCTGGCCGCGGTGGTTCCGCAGCGCTTCGCCTGGGCCGGCGGCGGCAAGGCGCATCACGACAAGGACGACGACAGCGACGATTCGAGCGACGACGATTCCAGCGACGACAGCGGCGACCAGGGCAAGGCCAAGAAGGGCAGCGACGACGACTCGGACGCGACGGTCAGCGACGACGACCAGGACGCGGATCAGGGCAGCGGCAAGACGTCGAAGACCGGCGGCAGCGGGAACACGTTGCCCGACAAGCAGGACCTGACCGGCCACGACCTCGGCACGGCGAAGAAGGCCAACGAGTTCGAGCGCGATCGGTTCTTCGTCGACAAGGTCGATAACAAGAAGACCGAGTCGGGCACGCTCGTGCAAGGCAGCCTGACGTGGACGAACTTCGCGTTCCAGGAGAGCGGCGGCAACCTGCCGGCGACGGCGGCGACCACGCCGACGAGCCCGGGCACGAACAACTCGTCGTTCTCGCAGCTGTTCACCGATCTGCGGCTGCAGACCGACTTCCGCCACATCGCGGCGAGCCGGTGGGAGGCGCGAGTCGACGCGCGGCTGCGCTTCGTCGAGACACCGTCGCAGTCGTCGTCGACGGGGTTCACGCCGGTCACCGCGACGCACGTCCAGTCCGGGTTCGAAGGCCAGGACGAGTACGACCTGCGCGAGCTGTGGCTCATCCGCAACGGCGAGCGCACCGACGTGATCGTCGGGCGGCAGTTCATCGCCGATCTCGGCGCGGTGAAGATCGACGGCGTGCGCATCGACTACGCCCAGAGCAAGGAGTTCACGCTGCTCGGCTTCGGTGGGCTCTACCCGCTGCGCGGCTCGCGCTCGGTCACCACCGACTACACGGATCTGTACGACAGCAACGGCAAGGACGTCGGTCAGTTCGTCGGCGCCGGCGGATTCGGCGCGGCATACCGCACCGCCGCGGCGTATGGCTCGTTCGGCGGCGTCGTGCTCGATCCGTTCGCCGGCGAGGAGCCGCGCATCTTCGGCACGGCGAACGGCTACTGGCGATTCGGCAGCCAGCTCGACCTCCATCACTTCGCGATCGTCGACTTGATCGGCAACAACGACGCGCTCGGCGCGGGGCACGCGGGCTTCACCGATCTCTCCGTTGGCGCGAACTGGAAGCCGAATCCGCGCCTGCGCGGCACGCTGAGCTTCAACCGGGTCGACACCGACACGCTCAACGTGCAGGCGAACGCGTTCCTGTCGATGCCGGCAACGAGCGCGTCGCCGACCATCCAGAACGAGGTCTACATCGCGCGGCTGGCGACGTCGGAGGTGCGCGCGAGCCTGTCGGCGGGGCTCGGAGACCTGCAGCGCTTCCAGGTCACGGCGGCGATGGCGTATCGCGAGCGCCCGAGCTTCGACCTGAACCCGATCGGCGCGCCGCCGGGCACGATGATCGTCCACCTCGATCCGGCGAGCAGCGTCGAGGTGTACGGATCGATCGTCGACCGCCGCTCGATCGCAGATCTGCGCCTCGGCGCCGATGTCATCACGACGTTCGCGGTCGACGACGTGCCCTACGCGCGCACCGACGTGACCGCGGGACGCGTGTTCGCCGGGCGCGAGCTGGCGAGCGGTCACGGCGAGTGGGAAGGCGAGGTCGCGTACTCGACGACCAAAGACACCGACACCATGGTGACGTGTGTGTCGCCCAGCACGTGCTTCGGCTCGTCGAGCGGGACGATCCTGTCGGCCGGCGGCACGCTGTACTACCGGTTCAACCGCGACTGGCTCGGCGTCGCCAACGCGTTCGTTTCGGAGACCGCGCTCACGCCGGCCGGCGGCAAGGCCGACCCCGGCATCATCGGCCTCAGCGGCTTCGTGCGCATCGCGTATCGGTTCTGATGCGCGCGGCGCTGCTCGCGCTGGCCGCGTGTGCGAGCGCGGCGAAGCCCGCGAACGTTGCACCGCCGGTGTCACGGCCCGCGCCGGTTGCGGTTCGCCACGAGCCCTGGTCGCGGCCGCCGCTCGCGCTCGCCGCGGTGCTGCCCGCGCGCGATCCGCCGTGGCCGCTGACCGAGCTGCCGTCGTTGCAGCCGCACCTCGATCTGATGATGGCGCACGACGCCTGCAGCGGCGCGCTCGCGGCGCGCCACGCCGGCGATGCCGAGCTGCTCGCGTACGTGTCGGCGTGGTGCCGCGTGCGCGCGGGCGATCGCAGCGCGGTCGACGACCTCGGCCGGCTCGCGCGCGATGCGCGACGGGATCTGGCGCGCGCCGCGCGACTCGACTTCGTGAACCTGGTCGCGGACGACGAGCCCGCGCGCGATGCGCTGCATCACCTCGGCGCGATCGGGCTCGATTCGCCGGAGCTGTACGACCTGCTCGCCGGCACCTACGTCGCGCTCGATCAACCCGCGGACGCGGCGATCGCGGCCGCCCGCGTGCCGAGGACGAGCTGCGAGCGCGTGCTCGCGTGGTCGATGCTCGACGCGCCCGGGCTCGATCACGCGGTCGCGCGATTTGGCCTCGGCACCGACGACTGCGCGGCGCGCGCGCGGTTCGCGGCGTGCATGTTGCGAGATGCGGGCAACGAGGCGCTGATCGCGCGGTGCACGCCGCCCGATGAGGGCGATCCCCAGCTCGCGGATAAGGTCGCGGTGTGGCACGCGTACGGGGTGTGGGGCGGCGATGCAGGGCAGATGATCTCGATCGCGCATCAGCTCGCGCAGCACCTGGTCGTTGCCGGCGCCGAGCAGCTCGCGGTCGCGGCTCTCGACGATGCGGTGCGCGCGTCGAGCTGCGAGCCGGCGATCGCGTCGGTGATCGCCGGCGCCGCGCGGGAGCTGCGAGACGCCGAGCACTACAGCGGCCGGTACGTTGCGCAGGTCGCGGCGATGGCAGCGCTCACGCCGGAGCAGTGCCGGACCTACGGCGCGTATGGCGCGAACGGCTCGCGCGAGGTCCGGCGCGCGGACAGCGCGGCGAGCTCGGCGGGCGAGTAGGCGTCGCGGCTGCCCGCCGGGAGGTGCGCGCGGATCCAGCCGATCACCATGATGCGAGCGCGGGCGCCGGCTTCGTCGTCATCGCACTCGTCCCACAGCTCGAACAGCGCGACGCGGCGCGCCGCGGCATCGGTGGTCGTGGCCCACAGCTGCTCGAGGTTGTGTTGTGCGAGCTCGGCGGAGCGCGCGCGCTGGTCCGCGCGATCTGCGGCACCGCGCTCGGCGCGCGCGTCGAACGTCTGCTCGAGCAGGGCGCGCTTGCGCGACGCGTACGGGTCGCCGACAAACTTGCGCATGAGCCAACCGGTGACGTCGAGCTTGCCGACGCCGAGCGGCGCCGCGAATGCCCACGCCGGGCGTGGAGGCAGGCAGTCGACGCCGCTGCCGCACGGAGCGGGGACGGCCTGCTGCTCGCGTGTCGGCTCGGCCGCGCCGGCGGTGCGGAGCGCGGCGTACGGGTCGCGAGACCAGGTCTCGAGCACGTCGCCGAGGTTATGGCGAAGCTCGGTGAGCGACGTGAGCTGATGCGCGAACGGCGACAGCCCGATGTCGAGGTCGCGGGCGTCGTGCAGGTGGATCGTGCCATCGCGCTCGACGACCGCGGTGGTCACGGTGTCGTGGATGACGTGCGGGACCTCGCCGTGGTGCACTGCTGCCGGCACCGTGCCGTCGTCGACGGGCGCCGCGACGGTCGCGAGCGCGCCGCGCAGGTCGGGGCCGCGCATCTGCATCCACGCGCTGCGCTCGGGGCCGGCCGGCGCGCCGCTGCCGCCGTCGACTTCGTCGCGCCGGGGGGCGGCGGAGCCGGTGGTCGCCGTCCGAAGTGCGGTGCTTCGCGGTGCCGGCGCGGCGGCAGGTGCCGCTTCGTCGCCGAGCAGCGCGACGGCGATCGGCTCGGGTACAGGCACCACCTCGATGCTGACGGTCGGCGGCACGGCCGCGGCCGCGGCGCGATTCGCGTGGTGCGCGCGTGGCGCGAAGCGCACGAGCACGGCGATGCCGAGGGCGTGCACCGCCACCGATCCGAGCATCACGCCGACGCCGCGCATCCTGGCTAAGACTAGCTCCGTGGGCCAGCCGTTGCTTAACGAGCGTTCACACGCGCCGCGCCCGGCCGATGCACGATCCGCGCATGCGCATCCCCTCGATCCTCCTCGCGTTGCTGCTCGCGTCGGCGACCGTCGCCTCGGCCGATCAGCTCGCCGACGACCGCGCGGCCGCCGCCTCGCGCGTCGACACCGCCATGCAGGCCAGTCGACCACGAGGTCGCGGTGAAGGCCAGCGACAAGAGCGCGCTCGTCGATGCCGTCGCCGTCGACCGGGTCGCCTACTACCACCTCGAAGCCGACCTGTGGGCCAAGCGCGGCAAGAAGTAGTCACCGCGCTTCACGGGCCGAGTGGGAATGGCCCGGTGAGCGTGCTGATGCTCGCCTGGAAGACGACCGAGACCTCACCAGCCATCACCGTGGTCCGCGCGAGGCGGCCGATTCCGAGGATGGCCTCGTCGTCGGCAGCCGGAATCAGCGCGAACGTGGATGCGGGAAGCTCGAACGCTCCCGTGTCGTCGAGGATGCACAGGATTGCGGCACCGCCATCAGCCGTTCCCGGATGATCGGCCCCGATGACGAGCTGGATGCTCGAGCCGGTGCCCGGTGTCCAGGTGATCGAATAGCCCGAGCGCGACAGCGTCGACGGCGGGGTCCAGCCTTCGAGCGGCATCGGACCGATCACACTCGCGGTGAACGCAAGCACGATGTCGCCCTGCGCCGTCACCGAGAGCTGCGCGCCCGGGACGAACACCGGATCCGGCACCTCGGTGCTCGCCACGTACGTGACGTGAGGCGGGTCGCCTTGCTCGTCGAGCGAGATCGGCTGCATCGTGCCGGAGAGCTCGATCTCGCCGGCTCCGTAGCCATCGGACGGATCCATTCCGAACAAGGTGCACGGCCCGTCGGTCGCCGCCGGCGTGCCGTACACCGGCTCGACCGTGAACTGCGCGATCGCGTTCGACGACGCACTGCCCGCCGTGTCGCTCTCGCCGAGGCTCACGAGCCCGGACCGCGGCCCGGTGTACGGCGCGCTGCTGCAACCGGCCGCGAGCAAGACCGCGAGCTGGATCCGCTCCACCGGATCCATCTTACCTGCTACTGGAACTTGATCGTCCGGTATCCGAACAGCCGCACGCGCTTGGCGTAGAGGTCGAGCAGGAACAGGACGACCACGCCGAGCAGGGCCCACGGCCAGAGGTCCTCGGTGTAGGGCACCTTCTCGTCGCCGGGATCCCAGATCTGCTTCGGCGCGGCCTGATCGGTGCCGCCGGTGACGCCGGCCGCGCGGCGCATCGGCTCGAGGTCGGGCGTCGAGCGCAGGTACTCGAGCGGGTAGGACAGGGCGACCGAGCCGAGCGATTCGGCGACGGTCTTACCGTCGCGCTGGTGCACGGCCTTGAGCAAGTACGAGCCGTACTGCTGGATCTTGAAGTCGGCGGTGTAGCGGCCTGCCGCGGTCTGCGCCATCGGCATCTTCTGGACGAGCTTGTTCGTCGCCGGATCGATCACCTGCAGCTCGGTGTCGAGCTCGTTGACGAAGCGATCGCCCGAGTCGATCGCGTCGACCGTCACGTCGGCGCGACCGTCCGCGACCTTGGCGAACAGGTCGTAGCTGTCGTAGACCTTGCGCCGCATCGAGGACCGGACCACCTGCGCCCAGAACTTCGGGTAACCGGCCCACCGGATCCAGTCGACGCTCCACCGGTTCTTGACGTCGCTCGTCCACGCGACGCTCGTGCCGGCGCCGTAGCGCCAGCGCGCGAGCAGCGGCTCGCCGAGGTCCGAGATCAGGATCGTCTCGGCGGTCGGCTTCGGCTTGGTCGTCACGTAGCCGTGCAGCGGCGGCGCGTTCTCGACGTTCGTGCCCTCGATCGCCTCGACGCGCTTCGCGATGCGCGCCTTGATCAGATCCTCGACGAGCTGGCTCTTCTGCGCCTCCTGCGTCTCCTTCATGAAGATCTTCGGCAGCGAGCCGATGTCGTCGACCATGTACAGGCGGCCTTCACCGGCCTCCGAGATCATCGTCAATAGATTCCGATCGGCGCCCTGCACGCCGACGCACGACACCGTGATCCGCGAGCTGCGCATCTCGGTGACCAGCTCCTGGATGCCGTCGTTCGGTGCCTCGCCGTCGGTCATCAGGATCACGTGCTTCACCTTCGCGTCGATGCCCTGCAGGATGTCGTACGCGTCGCGCAGGCCGGGATAGATGTTCGTGCCGCCGCCCGACTGCAGCCGCGAGATGTCGGCGGAGATGCGCATGCGGTTCGCCGCGCGCTGCGGGCGCACGAGCACGCTCGCCTCGCTGTCGAACGCGATCACCGCGATGTAGTCGTTCGGCGACAGCACCTCGGTGGTCACGCGCGCCGACTCCTTCGCGGCCTCGAGCTTGGGCCCCTGCATCGAGCCCGAGCGATCGATCACGAGCACGAGCGCGATATCGGGCTTCTCCTTCATCTTCTCGGAGTCGAAGCGCACCGGCATCATCTCCTCGATCGTCGTGCGCTCGTAGCCGCCCGAGCCGAACGAATCCGGGCCGCCGGCCATGATCAGGCCGCCGCCCATGACCTTCACGTAGGTGTCGAGCGCGGCCATCTGGCCGGCGCCCATCAGGTGCGCCGGGACGTCCGACACCAGCACGAGGTCGTACTTCTCGAGCTCCTTCGGCGTCGACGGCAGGCCCGACGGCCCGCGCACGGTGACGTCGATGTTCTCGTGCTCGAGCGCGCGCTGCAGATAGCCGCCGCTGCCGGGCTCGCGCAGGATGCCGCCCTCGACGTACAGCACGTTCGGCTTGCCCTTGACCGGCGCCGTCATCACCGCCTCGTTGTTGTGCTTCTCGGTGTCGTGCTCGTACTTCGCGAGCCGCACCCGATACGTCGTCGCGCCGGCATGCTTCGCGTCGCTCTTGAACTTGACGATGTTCTTGCCCTCGCGCAGCTCGACCTGCTTGCTCGGCTCGAGGCCGTTCGGGAACTCGTCCTGCTGCAGCGACAGCGTGACCGTCTGCTTCTCGGTCGACCACACCTCGGCGGTGACGTCATACGGCTGGCCGACCTTGAGGTCGTCGGGCACGGTCAGGCCGACGACGCGTACCTCGCTCGTCTTGTCCTGATCGAAGGTGTGCCACGACACCTTCACGCCGAGCTCCTTCGCGCGATAGGCCTCGACCGCGGCGTCGCCCTGGGTCTGGTTGCCGTCGGAGATGATGACCATGCGCTCGACGTAGCCGCTCGGATAGATGCCGTACGCGAGCTGCATCGCGGCCTGGATGTCGGTGCCCGCGCCGGCGCTCGCGTGGCGCGCGATGCCGCCCGACAGCTTGCCGCTATCGGGCGCGCGCACGACCTGCGGCTTCTCGGCGAACGAGATGACCTGGAGGTTGCCGTCGCCCTCGGCGGCCTCGAGCTGGTCGATGTAGTCGCGCGCGGCGGCGAGCTGCTTGTCGGAGATCGAGTCGGAGACGTCGACGAGCGCGACGGTCGCGACCTTGCGCGTCTCGGTGATCCACGACGGCCGCGCGAGCGCGATCGCGATGCCGGCGATCACGAGCGAGCGCAGCGTGGCCTGTACGACCTGCTGCAGCACCGACAGATCGGTCAGCGACAGCACGCGCAGCACGAAGAACGCGGGGACGATCGCGACCAGGTGCAGCCACGTCGGCGCGAGCAGCTCGATCGGGCGCGGGCCGAGATCGACGGTGATGCTCGTGCGATCGCCGAGCCACGCCGATACGCCGAGCCAGATCGCGATCGTCGCGGCGATCGCGATGACGAGCCGGATCATCGGCCCGGGCGCGAGCAGCGCGCGCAATGCCTTGCCGACCGGGGTCACACCGTGATCCTTCGGTGGTAGGTGACCCACTCGATCACGATCAGGCCGAGCGCGAGCAGCACGAGATAGATCCAGAGCTTCTTGCTGTGCGTGATCGCGAACGCCTCGGGTGCTTCGAGCTTCTTGCCGCCGAGCGACAGCGTCGTCGATGGCGCGATGTCGCTCTCGGTCGCCGACGCGAGGTTGGCGGCGAGCTGGACCTTCGCGAGCTCGTGGCCGTCGGCCGTCTTCGCGGCGAGGTCGTAGTAGCCGACGCGCGCGCCGTAGAACGTGGCGAGGCCGTCGATCACCGGCGTGTGCGTCACCGAGCCGTCGGGACCGGTGACCTCGGCCTCGGTCGCGCCGACCACGCCGTCGAGCGGCACGCGCACGCGCTGGCCGGTCGGATACGTCGTCAGCAGATCCGCCTGATCGCCGGCGAACCAGTCGAGCGCGTTGACGAGCAGCATCGGGAACGCGACGCGCATCGGCAGATCGGTCGCGCTGTCGCGGCCGCCTGCCGGCAGCGAGAACCCGAACGCGAGGATCTTGCGCTTGCCGTCGCGCTTGGCCGCGATGATCGAGTCGGTCACCGAGTACGCGAGCGTGGTTTCGCCCTGCTTCGTGTCGGGCAGGAACACCTCGCTCCGGTCCATGTAGACGTCGCTCATCGTGATCCAGCGCATCACCGGGTGCGACTCGTCGAGCTCCGTGATGTGCGGGTTCGCGGCATCGCCGCCGGGGCGGATCGCGATCGGCGAGCTCGGCCCGGTCGGATGGAAGTAGACCAGCGCGATCGGCGCGGGCGGCAGCACCTCGGGCGTGTGGTCGTCGAAGATCACGACATCCATGCCGTCGGCGACCGACGGCTTCGCGTCGTACTCGGCGGGCGTGACCTTGAGCGGATCGACGTTCTCGTACACGAGCAACGCGCCCTCGAGGAACAGGTTGTCGTTCGTGACCATCAGGACCTTCTGCTTCTTGCGCGCGGGAAGCAGGGCGAACGCGGTGTCGTCGAGCGCGAACGCGTCGGTGCCGCCCGGGCCTTCGACCGGGCGCAGCGACGCGCGCAGCTTGTTGTCCTCGCCGCCGGGCAGCTTCGCGTAGATCTGGTGCACGCGCTGGCCGGGCTTGAGATCGAGCTGCTTGACGTCGACCGCGGTGTCGCCGTTGTAGAGCGTGAGCTGGCGGTGCGCCGGCTCCTGCCCGAAGTTCTCGACCTCGATGTAGACCTCGTACGCGGCCTTGTTCGCGATGTAGCGCCGCACGTTGAACGCGACGATGCCGACGTTGTCGCTGCGATGCCCGACCGGCACGTAGCGCACGTCGATGCCGCTGAGGTCCACCGCCGCGAGGTTCGCGTGCGCCGGATCCCAGCTGACCTGTCCGAGCTGGGCTTCCGGGAACGCGCCGTCGGAGACGATCACGATCAGCGGGTTGGGGCGGTCGCGCAACGCGTCGGCGGCGGCGCCGAGCGCGCGCGGCAGATCGGCGGGGGTATCGCTCGCGGCGATCTCGTCGATCTTCTTGTCGAGCATCGGGCCGTCGCCCGAGAACCGCGATTGCGGCGTCGCCTGGCCGTCGACCTTGAAGATCATCGCGACATCGCCACCGCCCATGCCGTCGACGAGCCGCTTCGCGGCGGCCTTCGCGACGTCGAGCCGCGACTCCTTGCCCTTCGCGTCGCCGTCCATCGTCTTCATCGAGGCCGACGCGTCGAACAGCACGACCACGTTGCGCGCCTTGCGATCGACCGCACCGAGCGTCGGATCGAGCGCGGCGACCAGCACGATCCCGAGGATCGCGAGCACGAACAGCAGCGAGATGAGCCGCTTGAGCTGCTTCCACAGCGCGTTCGCGTCCTTTTTCTCGAGCACGCGCTGCCACAGCTGCGAGAACGGCACCTCGAAGCGGCGCCGCCGCATCTTGATGATGTACGCGCTGACCGCGAGCGCGGCCGCACCGATCGCGACGTACGCCCAGATCGTGCCCGAGATGGGCCCGAGGAAGCTCATCCGAGGTCCTCGCTCACCGCAGGAAGCCTCCGGACCTGAAGATCCGCAGCACGAGCTCGTCGAACGGGATCGACGTGTGCGTGCGGAAGAACGGCATCGCGTACTTCGTGCAGTACGCCTCGAGCTCCTTGCAGTACTTCTCGTGCTCGCGCTCGTACGCCTCGAGCAGCGACTTGCTCACCGTGACCTCGCGCGTGTCGCCGGTCTCGCAATCGACGAGCGCGAGGTCGCCGTGCAGCTTGGGCGAGGCCTCGCGCAGGTCGTAGACCTGCAGCACGAACGGCTCGAACTTGTGATAGCGGAGCGTGTTGATGCCCGCCTCGAAGCCGCGCGGATCGTAGAAGTCGCTGATCACCACCGCGAGGCCGCGCCGCTTGTTCTGGGCGACGAAGTCCTTCATGCACTCGGCGAGCTCGGTCTTGCCGCCGATCTCGCAGTCGCGCAGGAACTGGAACACGCGGAAGATGCGGTTCTTGCCGCGCGTCGGCGCGAGCCGGTCGATGATGCGATCGCCGAACGGCACGATCGCGACGCGATCGAGGTTCGCGAGGCCGACGTACGTCAGCGCGGCCGCGACCTGCATCGCGTAGTGCAGCTTGGGCAGCGGCTGGCCGATCGACATCGAGTCGCTGCAGTCGACGAGGATGTAGATGTGGAGGTCTTCTTCTTCCTCGAACAGGCGCAGCAACAGCTTGTCGAGCCGCCCGTACAGGTTCCAGTCGATGTAGCGGAAGTCGTCGCCGCGGGCGTACGTGCGGTGATCGGCGAACTCGATGCCGCTGCCGACCTTGCGCGTGCGGCGCTCGGCGCGCAGGTTTCCGGCGAACACCTTGCGCGACACCATGTGGAGGTGCTCGAGCGTCTTCAGGAAACGCTCGTCGAACAGCGCGCTGCGATCGACCGCGCGATTCGGCCTCGCGAGCGGCGTTGGCTTCAGCAGGGCCACTACGCCTCTTTCGTGGCCTTCAGGATCTCGGCGATGATCGTGTCGCCCTTGACGCCCTCGGCTTCGCCTTCGAAGTTGAGGATCAGCCGGTGGCGCAGCGCGGCGGGCGCGACGCGGCGGATGTCGTCGATCGACACCGCGTAGCGGTTCTCGAGCAGCGCGCGGATCTTCGCGGCGAGGATGATCGCCTGCAGGCCGCGTGGCGACGCACCGTAGCGCATGAACTGCCGCGACAGCGGCGTCGCCTCGGCATTCTCGGGGTGGGTCGCGAGCACGACGCGCACCGCGTAATCCTGGATCTGGCGCGCGAGCGGGACCCTGCGTACGAGCTCGCGCATCTCGAGGATGCGCGCCTTGTCGGTCACCGCCTCGAGCTTCGGCACCTCGTCGGTGGTCGTGCGATCGAGGATCGTGTGCAGCGCGTCCTTCGACGGATACTCGACGACGAGCTTGAAGAAGAACCGGTCGAGCTGCGCCTCGGGAAGCGGGTAGGTGCCTTCCATCTCGAGCGGGTTCTGCGTCGCGAGCACGAAGAACGGCTTGTCGAGCTTGTACGTCTGCTTCGCGACCGTGACCGAGCCTTCGCTCATCGCCTCGAGCAGCGCCGACTGCGTCTTGGGCGTCGCGCGGTTGATCTCGTCGGCGAGCACGATGTTCGCGAAGATCGGGCCCTTCTGGAACTCGAACCGCTTGCCGCCCTGATCCTCGACGATGACGTTCGTGCCGACGATATCGGCGGGCATGAGGTCGGGCGTGAACTGGATGCGCGAGAACGTGGCGTGGATCGTCTCGGCGAGCGTGCGCACGAGCATCGTCTTGCCGAGGCCGGGCACGCCTTCGAGCAGCGCGTGGCCGCCGCCGAGCAGGCACATCACGACGCCCTCGACGATCTCCTCCTGGCCCACGATCATCTTGCCGATCTCTTCGCGCAGCCGGCGCAGATCGGTCGTGAACGACGACACGGTGGTTTCGACGGCAGCAGCGGCTGTGGTCATTTCGGGTCCTCGGCGGGAGCACGCATGCTCGGGTGGATCTTCGCGAAGTAACGCTTCACGTAGTACTTGTAGCTACTCGGTAGCTTCTCGGTGCGCATCACCTCTTCGACGATGCGCTGATAGTCGGCATAGACCTTGTGATAGCCCTGCGACGCGAAGCCCTTTTGCGCCGCCGATAAGATCGTCTCGCGCGTCGAGCCGCCGCGGTTGCCCGAGACGCCTTGCACGTCGGCATCTTTCGTATTGCCGGCCTTCCCGGTCGGATCGCCCTCGAGGTTGTCGTCGTGGCCGACGCCCCACGTGTCGCCGCCTTGCTGAGCACCGGACCCCTGTCCGCTGCCTTGCCCTTGCCCCCCTTGGCCCTGGCCGGGCTTCCACGACTGGCCCTGGCCTTGCCCCGACTTCTGGCCGCGCGCGCGCTGCGCGAAGTCGGAGTTCTTACCCTGCTTGTTGAACGGATCTTGCGGGCCCTTGTTGCCCTTCTGTTTCGCGCGCTGGAGCGCCTCGCGCAGGTCGTCCATCTGCGACGACGTCTTCTTCTGCGACGCTTGCTTGCGCTTGTCGCTATCGACCTTGCCGGTCTCGCGCGCCGCGTCCTTCAGCTTCTGCGACGCCTGCTGCTCGCTGTCTTGCTGGTCTCCCGGATCCTTCTGCGGCTTGTCGAGGTTCTCGGCGGCCTTCTCCATGTCCTTCTGCAGTCGCTTGAGCGCGCGCCGCTGATCGGACTGATCCTTTTGTTCCTGATCTTTTTGTAGCTTCGACAGCTCGCGCTTCTTGTCCTCGAGCCGGCGCTCGAGCTCTTGCTTCTGCTGATCGGTCTTCGCGTCCTTCGCCTGCTTCTCGAGCTGCTGGATCTGTTGCTGGAGCTGCTGCTCTTGCTTGGACTCCTGCTTCTGCTGCTGCTCGTCCTGCTTCTCCATCTGCTTCGCGACCTGGTCGAGCTTCTTGGCGAGCTGCTCCTTCTGCTGCGGCGTCAGCTCGTTCTTCTCGAGCTTGTCGGCGAGCTTCTCGAGCTCCTGCTTGGCCTTCTCGAGATCCTGCTTCTGGAGCGCCTCGCCGAGGTCCTTCGTCACCGGATCGGTCGCGAGCTGCTTGCCCATGTCGGCGAGCTGCTTGTCGACGTCGGCCTGGTTCGGCTCGGCGTTCTTGTTCAGTGCGTCCTCGGCCTTCGCGAGCGCGTCGAGCAGCTGCTCCTTCGTGATCTCGCCGTTCTCGGCCTTCGCGAGCAGCTGCTCGAGCTTCTTCGCGAAGTCCTCGAGCTCGGGCACCTGATCGCGCTTCGCGACGTCGTGCAGCTCGGCCAGGATCGACTCGACGTACGCCTTCTCGTCGGGATCGAGCGCGACCGAATCCTCGCGGTGATAGCGGATGTCCCGCTTGTCGACGACCTTGAACCCGGTGGCACCGAGCTCGCGGCCCGCGGCGAACACGATCAGCTGGTCGTCGCCGAGCTGCGCGTCGTCGGGAATCTTCACTTCGATCGAGGTCGGCGTCCAATCGAGCACGGTGATCGGGCGCGCGTGCTCCGCCGAGCCGAGGAACACGTTGCCGGGCACGGGCGAGACGTTCTCGGTCTCGATCTTCGCGTGCGTACCGGGCGGCCCGAACGCCGGCTCGGCCCTCACGATGCGGGGCTCGATCGCCTGCACGCACGGCGGCAGGACCATCGCGATCACGACCAGCGCGATCATGCCGAACGCCGGGCCCAGGTCGCGCGGCCACGCGAACGGCGTCGAGGCCTCCACGTTCGCGCGCGGCGCGGCCTGCACGCCGTCGCGGATCGCCGCGTCCATCAGATCGCGCGTCGTGGCGTCGACGCCGGCGCTCGGTGCGTGCTGGAACGCGATCGCGGTCGAGAGCCGGTCCGAGAGCCCCGACACGCGATCGATGCGGCGCGCGACCAGCTCGTCGTCGAGCCGGCGCGCCGCGGACAGCACGGCCGCGGCGATGATCAGCAGCCGGGCGACCGCGACGATCACGGCGCCGAGCATCGGGTCGATCCACTCGCAGCCCGTGGCAAAGATCGCCGCGGCTTGCACCGGCGCCGAGACCAGCACCGCGGTGGCCGCACCTTCGAAGGCCCACTGCAGGCGGATCCGCCGCCGGGCCCGCGAGACCAGCCGCTGGATCGCCGTCGTATCGATGGGTTGCGCCATGCGACTGCCGAGGTCCCGCTGCTCCAAAGCAGGAGGATAGCATCGATATTCCAGGCGCCACCCGCGCGCGGATTATTGGCAGCTCGGGACGGGCGAGACCTGTCCGGAGCCCTCGGCCGCGCCGACCGAGCGAATGCAGATGCGGCCGTCGCCGCCGCCACCACCACCGCCGCCGTCGCCGCTGCCCTGCGCCGGGCTGCCTTGCTGGCCGGCGCTGCCGCCGACGCCGCCGCCGTTGGCCGCGACGCCGCCCGCGGCCAGCTCGCACTTCTTCGCCGACGAGCCCGGCGAGCCGCCGTGTGCTCCGCTCCCTTCTCCACCCTGGCCGCCGCCGCCGCCGACCGCGCACACGTACCCGTCCATCGCGAGCGAGCTCCCCTCGAGCAAGATCGCGCCGCCGCTCGCCCCACCGCCACCACCGCCGCCCTCCGCGCCGGAACCGGATCCGCCCCGGCCACCGCCGCCGTTCGCGGTGATGCCGCCGCTCGCGCTCACGCCGAGCGCGAAGCACGCGCTGATCTGGATCGCGCCACCGGCCGAGCCACCCGAGCCACCCGCGACGGAGGCGACCTGACCGCCGCTTCCGCCCGCGCAACCGAGCGTGATCGGCTCGAGCGCGCCCGAACCCACCGTGTCGCCGCCGGTTCCGCCGTTGGTGGTGAGCCCCGCTCCTCCACGACCGCCCGGTGATCCGAATCCGCCGCCGCCGCCGCCGCCGCCCGACGTACCATCGCTGACTCCGCCGCTCGCGGTGCAGTCGGTGCGCGAGATCGATGCCGGATCGACGATCAGCGCGCCGTCGATCGTCGCCGAGCCGTCCGAGACGACGATCAGCGGTCGGTTGCCGACGACGGTGACGATGGCGCCCGACGTGATCTCGAAGTCGGTCACGTGCATCACCGCGAACGTCCCCGCCGGGAGATTGTTCACGTTGATGATGGTGCCGCTTCCGGTGTACGGAGGCACGTCAGTCGCCGGTCCGATGCCGGCGAGCACGTCATTCGCTGGCGTGTACGAAGACCACGTGCAGGCAGCCGACGAGTCGGATGACGACCCGCCATCGACGCTCGCGACCATGGTGCACGAGCCCTGAGTGTCGCCGTTCGCGATGCAGGCGACACCGGAGCAGAAGTAGCCGTCGGGACAATTCCCTGCGAGCCCTTCGCTGCACGCGATCGCGCAGCGCGTGTAATGCGGCCCGTAGCAGCTCAGCACGACGGCGGCCAGCACGACCACGAGCGAGACCGCTCTTCGCACCGCGTGATCATATCTCAGTGCCGCGTTACAATGATGGCGTGCTGGTGTGCCCACAGTGCGGGAAGCACTGGCCCGACGGGTACCAGGTCTGTCCGGACGACGGGCTGCGGCTTTCGCTGCTCGGCTCGTCCCAGACCGTGGGCGCGAGCACCGGCGCGCTCGCGCTCGCTTCGTCGCTTGCGAGTGAAGACGAGCTTCCAGCCGGCACGCAGGCCGGCGAGTACGTGATCGAGAAGAAGCTCGGGCAGGGCGGCATGGGCGCGGTGTACGGCGCGCGCCACCCGCTGATCGGCAAGCGCGCCGCGGTCAAGGTGATCAGCCGCGAGCTGTCCGCGAGCCAGGAGGGCGTCGACCGGTTCGTGCGCGAGGCGCAGGCCGTGAACCAGATCGGTCACCCCAACATCGTCGACGTGTTCGGCTTCGGGCGGCTGCCCGACGGCCGCAGCTTCTTCGTGATGGAGTGGCTCGTCGGCGAGACATTGCGCGCGCGCATGACGCGGCCGCTCGCGCTGCCCGACGCGCTCGAGATCCTCGATCAGATCACGACCGCGCTCGAGGCCGCGCACGAGGCGGGCGTGCTGCACCGCGATCTCAAGCCCGACAACGTGTTCCTCGTCGCGCAAAAGCACGGGCCGCCGAAGGTCAAGCTCCTCGACTTCGGGCTCGCGAAGCTGCAGGGCAGTAGCGACGGCCGCATCGATCACACGCGCACCGGCGTCGTGATGGGCACGCCGCTATACCTGTCGCCCGAGCAGGCCAAGGGCGTGAAGGTCGAGTTTCCGTCGGATATCTACTCGCTCGGCGCGATCGCGTACGAGATGTGCGCCGGCCAGGTGCCGTTCATCGCCGACAGCGCGGTCGAGATCATGGCGAAGCACATCTCGGAGCGCGTCGTGCCGCTCTATCAGATCGCGCCCGAGCTGCCGCCGGCGCTCGACCACCTGGTCCTGTCGATGCTCGAGAAGGATCCGAAGCAGCGGCCGCAGATCGCGCACGTGCGCGCCGGGTTCTCGGCGATTCGCGCGCAACCGATGCACGGCATGACGGCGAAGGCGCTGCTCGCGCAGGTACCGGTGCACACGCCGCCGCCGTCGCTCGCGCCGCGCACCTCCGGCGTGGTGTCGACCGGCGTGGCGTCGCAGCCGTCGATCGCGCCCGTCGAACCGTCGCGGCGGCGCAAGAAGGGGCTGTTCATCGCGCTCGCCGCGCTGTTCGTCGTCGGTGTCGGCGGCGGCATGCTCGCGTTCGTCGCGTCGCAGGACGGTGGCGCCAAGAAGGAGCGCGTCAAGCTGCCGCGCGCCGACGAGAACGACTCGAGCAAGGTGGCGACCGCGCACGACGACGAGCAGAAGACCCAGCCGGTGGCCACGCCGCCTGCACCGACGCCGGTGCCTGCGCCGAACCCTGAGCCGCCGAAACCCGCGCAGCCGAAGCCGGTGCCGGTGCCGGTGAAAGTCGCGACGCCCGAGAAGACGACCGGCACGCTCGTCGTGCGCTTCACCGGCGCGCCTCAGGTGCACATCTGGGTCGACGGCTCGCTCGCCGCGCGCGAGGTGAAGGGCGAGTGGACGACCGAGCTCGCGCCCGGGCAGCACAAGGTGCGCGCGGCAGGTCCGCGCGGCCGCCCCGGCGCCTGGCAGATGGTGACCATCGCGAAGGGCAAGACGTCGAGCATCACGCTCGAGGCGCGCCCGAAGCCGGCGGTGATCGACAAGTGGGACGACGAATGAAGGCGATGCTCGTCGTGGCCTGCGTGCTGGTCGCGGCGAGCGCGCACGCCGACGACAAGAAGCAGGCGAAGCAGCTCTACGAGGAGGGCCTGCGCCACTACAGCGCCGGCGAGTATCCGGCCGCGATCGTGCTGTGGAAGGAGGCGTACCGGCTGTCGAACAAGCCGCTGCTCCTGTTCAACATCGGTCAGGCGTACCGGCTCTCGGGCGATTGCAAGGACGCGCTCGAGTACTTCGACCACTACTCGCACGACGAGACCAAGCACAAAGATCAAGACGATCTCGATCAGGCGATCGCCGACTGCAAGGCGGCGACGGCTTCGAGCACGCCCGCGCCCGAGCCGCCGCCGCCCGAGCACGTCGCGACGCCGCCGGTAGCTCCCGAGCCGGCGCCGCCCGCGCCCACGCCGGCGCCGCCCGCACCAGCACGCACGCCGGCGCCGGTCGCGCTGCCGCTCGAAGCTTCGATCCAGACGCCGGTCGCGCCGGCTCACCCGCATCGTTACCTGCGCGACGCCGGACTCGTCGCCGGTTCGGTCGGCGTGGTCGCGGGCGCGGCCGGCGCGTATTTCGCGCAGCGCAGCGCGCACTACAGCAGCCTGCTCGATAATTACGGTGGCCCGTGGGGCCCGACGCAGCTCGCCGAGCAGCGCGACGGCGAGGCCGCGAGCTCGCACGCGTGGCTGTTCGGCATCGGCGGCGCGGCGCTGGTCGCGGCCGGCGTGACGATGTTCGTCGTCGGCCAGCACGGCGGCGACGGCGGCGTCGCGATCGCGCCGACCCGCGGCGGTGCGGCGGTCGCGTGGGGCACGGCATTTTGAGATAGTGCCGGCGTGGCGCGCTTTCCTTCGCTGTCGGCGGCCGGCACCGCGGTGCCGGCTTCGATCTTCGCGCGCCTGCGCGAGCATCTCGCGCGATTCCCCGGCGACGTGATCCCGCTGCAGATCGGCGACACGCATCTGCATCCGCCGGCGCGGCTCGACGACATTGCGTGGACCGATCCGCACGATCTGTACGCGTACGGCGCGCCCGGTGGCTGGGCGCCGCTCGTCGACGCGATCGCCGAGGCGCGCGGGCTGCCGCGCGAAGGCGTGCAGCTCGCGGTCGGCGCGACCCACGCGCTCGCGTGCGCGGTGCAGGCGTTGTGCGATCCGGGCGACGAGCTCGTGCTCGTCACGCCGCACTGGCCGCTGATCCGCGGCATCGCGCTCGCACACGGCGTGGTGCCGATCGAGGTGCCGCTCGCGGGCGTCGCCGGCGCGATCACGGCGCGCACCGCCGCGATCTACGTCGCGACGCCGAACAACCCCGACGGCGCGATGCTCGGTGCCGCCGAGCTCGACGCGCTCGCGCGGCTCGCGGCCGAGCGCGAGCTGTGGATCCTGTCCGACGAGGTGTACGAGCACTACGCGTACGACGCGCCGCACGCGTCGATCCTCGCGAACATCGGCGCGGCCCCGCGCGCGCTCGCGGTGTACTCGTTCGCGAAGAGCTACGCGCAGGCCGGGCTGCGCGTCGGCTATGCGGCCTCGCGCGAGCCGCGCGTGATCGATGCGGTACGCAGGCTCGTCAATCACTCCGTCTACAACGTGCCCGTCGCGATGCAGCGCGCGGCGCTCGCCGCGATGCACGCCGGTGCGCCGTTTCTCGCGCAGGCGCGCGAGCGTTATCGCGCCGCTCGCGATCGCGCGCTCGCCGGGCTGATCGCGCCGGCCGAGCGGCCGCCGGGCGGCGCGTACCTGTGGGTCGATCTTCGCGGCTATGCCGGCGATGACTGCATGCCCGTGCTCGAGCGCGTCGCCGAGGCCGGCGTGCTGCTCGCACCGGGCAGCGCGTTCGGCGACGCGTGCGGCGGGTTCGCGCGGCTGTGCTTCACCGGCGTGCCCGAGGACCGGCTCGACGAGGGCGTCGATCGCATCAACCGCGTGCTCGCGGCGTGGCCCGGTAGATGATCGCCCGCGCGGTCTGCGAGGACGCGTTTCGCGAGGCCGTGCGCGCGTGCGATCCGGCGCGGCTCGTGCGCGAGGAGCTCGCCGCGCATCCCCTCGGTCGCCGCGACGTGTACGCGCTCGCGATCGGCAAGGCCGCGCTCGCGATGGCGCGCGGCGCGGGGCCGGTCGCGCGCGGCCTGGCGGTCGCCCCGCAGCTCGATGGCGCGCCGCTGCCGCTCGGCTGGACCGCGCGCGACGCCGCACATCCCGAGCCCGACGCGCGCAGCCTGGCGGCGGGCGAGGTGGCGATCGAGCTCGTCGAATCGGCCGGCCCCGGTGACGTGGTGCTCGCGCTGATGTCGGGCGGCGCCTCGGCGCTCGTCGAGCAGCCGGCGCCGGGCGTGACGCCCGACCAGCTGCGCGACGACATCCGCGAGCTGATGCATCACGGCGCGGAGATTCACGCGATCAACGCCGAGCGCGTGCGGCTCTCGGCGATCAAGGGTGGCAAGCTCGCGCGGCGCTCGCGTGCGCCGGTCGTCACGCTCGCGATCAGCGACGTCTACGACGACGACATCGCCGTGATCGGCTCGGGGCCGATGATCGCGCGCCGCGCCGGGGACCGGCAGCGCGTGATCGCGCCGATGCGGATGTTCGCGGAGGCGATGCGCGCGCGCCTCGGCTTGTCGCTGTACGCGATGGGCTCGGTCCTCGTGACCACGCTCGAGATCCCGGACGGGGTCGTCGCGTGGGGCGAGCCGACCGTACAGGTGCCGGCCGATCACGGTGAAGGCGGCCGCGCACAACAGCTGGCATTGCGCCTCGCGCGCGATCTGCGCCGCACCGATCGCTCCGCCTTCGTCGCCGGCTCCGACGGCATCGACGGCCCGCCGCCGCGCGGCCGCCCCGCGCCCGCCGGCGCGTACGTCGACGGCTCGACCTGGGACGCGATCGCCGCCGCCGGCCTCGACCCGCAGCGCGCGCTCGATCGCTGCGATGCCGGCCCCGCGCTCGCCGCCGTCGGCGCGCTGTTCGTCACCGGCCCGACCGGAATCAATCACGCGGATGTGGCCGTCGTCGCGTAGTGCTATACGGGCCGAGTGACGCAGACCTGGACCCCGCTCTCCGTCCTCGACTGGACGGCGAAGCGCTTCGCCGACGCCGGCGTCGCGGGGGCGCGGCTCGAGGCGCAGCTCCTGCTCGCGCACGTGCTCGGTTGCTCGCGCGTCCAGCTCTACACCGGCTTCGACAAGCCGCTGCAGGAACCCGAGCTCGCGCGCTATCGCGAGCTGATCAAGCGCCGGCTCGCCGGCGAGCCGCTCGCGTATCTCGTCGCCGAGCAGGAGTTCTGGGGCCTGCCGTTTCACGTCGACGCCTCCGTCCTCGTGCCGCGCCCCGACACCGAGACCGTGATCGAGGTCGCGCGGGGCGCGCGTGCCGATCGCGCCGCGGCGTGTCGCGTGCTCGACCTGTGCACCGGCTCCGGCGCGATCGCGGTCGCGCTCGCACGCGAGTTGCCGGCCGCGCACGTCATCGCGACCGAAATCTCGCCCGACGCGGCGGTGCTCGCGCGCAAGAACGCCGAGCGCAACGGCGTCGCCGAGCGCGTCGAGGTGCGGCTCGGCGATCTGTGGGCGCCGGTCGCCGGCGAGCGCTTCGATCTCGTCGCCGCGAACCCGCCGTACATCGCGACCGGCGTCATCGGCACGCTCTCGCCCGAGGTTCGCCGCGAGCCGCGGCTCGCGCTCGACGGCGGCGCCGACGGCCTCGCGTTCTACGACCGCATCTGCGCCGCGGCACGCGATCACCTCGCGCCGGGCGGCGCGCTCGTCGTCGAGCACGGCTTCGATCAAGCGGAGGCCGTGCACGCGCGGTTCGCGGCAGCGGGTATGCGCGACGTCACGCTCGTCCACGATCTCGGCAAGAACCCGCGCGTCACGTGGGGCGTCGCCCCCTGATTCGCGGTGTACTCTCGCGGCGTGCGCCGTATCGTCGCGTTCGCGTGCCTCGTGCTGGTCGCACGCGTCGCGTACGGTGACGACGACGAGACCGACCTCCAGAAGCGCGCCGAGGCTCAGGCGGTGTGCGATGCACATCTGGCGACGTGCGACTGGCTCGCGGCACAGTCGTCGCTCGAACGCGCGAGCCTGGCGCGCGCGCTCGCGGCGCGCCACTACGTGCTCGTGCCGTCGCCGTGGGGCAAGCGGATCGCGAAGGTGCGCGTCTACAACGAGCCGGTGTTCGCCGAGGCCAACTGGCTCCGGTTCTTCAACTTCATCCACTACACGACGCGCGAGCGCGCGATCCGGGACGAGCTCACGATCAGCGCGGGTGACACGTGGGATGACGCGCTCGTGCTCGAGAGCACGCGCCGGCTGCGCGATCCGCTGTACAGCTCGGTCGTCGTGGCCGTGCCGGTCGAGTCGGCGGAGCCCGGCAAGATCGATCTGCTCGTCGTGACGCGCGACATCTGGAGCCTGCGCCTCAACTCGCAGTACACGATCCAGGAAGCATCGCTGACGTCGCTCTCGCTCTCGATCTCCGAGAACAACTTCCTCGGCAATCGCGATCTGCTCGCCGTGACGCTGCGCATGGACGAAGGCTCGGTCGCGGTCGGCCCGAGCTTCCTCGACAAGAATCTATTGGGCAGCCACCTCTATCTGTCGGTGAGCGCCGACGCGCGGCTGACGCGGCAGGCGCTGGGCGTGTTCGATCCGGTCGTCGCCGATCCGAACCAGCACACACCGACCAACGATCCGCGCGGCATCGAGGACGCCAGCGTGTTGCACCGCGAAGGCTCCGACAGCTCGATCTCGCTGTCGTACCCGCTGTGGGCGCTCGCGAGCCAGTGGGGCGGCGGCGTCTCGTTCGGCCACTCGTACGGACCGTCGCGCCGGTTCCTGTTCACGGGCCTGCGCGGCGTACACGAGATGGCGAGCACCGGGCAAGACGTCCTGCTGCCGTGGGAATACGAGCTCAAGCAGTGGAGCGCGAACGCGAACGTCGTGCGGCAATGGGGCACGTGGCTGAAGCAGCAGTTGTTCGTCGGTGTGAATCTGTCGAGCACGCGGCCGTCGCTGCTGCCCAACTTTCCGAGCGATCCGGGGCTCGCCGCCGAGTTCGAGCGCGACGTGTTCCCGCGTTCGGAGCTCATCGCGGCACCGTACCTCGAGTACTCGTTCTTCCTGCCGCGCTACACGACGCTGCGCAACATCAGCACGTACGACCTCGCCGAAGACGCGCGCTACGGACCGAACCTCGACGTCTCGCTCTCGCAGGGCTTGCACGCGCTCGGCTCGGACTATCACTTCACGTCGCCGTCGCTGTCACTCGGCTGGACGTTCCCGTGGTGCACCGACGGATTCGTGTCGCTGTCGGCAGGCGGTTCGCTGCGCATCCAGGACGCGGTCTCGCACGGCACGGCGGTCGACACGATCGACAACAGCGCGAGCGCGACCGTGCGCGGCGCGACACCGACGTATCGCTACTTCCGCGTCATCGCGCAGGCGTCGATCTCGACGCGCTGGAACGACACGCAGAACGCGTATCTCTCGCTCGGCTCCGACAGCGGCTTGCGTGGCTATGCGATCAGCGAGTTCATCGGCCAGCGCGCGGTGATCGGCCAGGTCGAGGCGCGCAGCGTGCCGGTGCCGTGGTGGGTGCTGCGGCTCGGCGGCGTCGTGTTTTACGAGGTCGGCGGCGCCGCGAATTCGCTCGCGCAGCTGCCGATCTACCAGGACATCGGCTTCGGCATCCGCTCGCTCATCCCGCAGACGTCGCGCGACCTGTTCCGCTTCGATCTCGCGTTTCCGATCGTCGCGGCACAGGGCTGGCCGGCGTGGCATCCTCAATTCACGGCTGGTTTCGGATCGTACTTCTGATGAGACGCGTCGCGATGGTCGCCGCCGGCGTGGTCGCGCTGTGGCTCGTCGCGCTGGTCGTGCTCGACGCGGTGCTCGCGGCTCGTGAAGCGCGTCACGTGCGCGACCGCGCCGCGGAGGCGCTGCACGCGACGGCGTCGGTCGGCGCGGCCGATCTCGCGCTCGTGCGCGGCGGGCTCGAGCTCGATCAGGTGGCCGCGCACCGCGACGACGCCGTCGGCCACCTCGCGCTCGAGGTCGGTGCGCTCACCTGCGATCTACCGCCGCTCGGCGCCGCGCTCGTCGACGGGACGTGTCGCGAGCTCGCGGTGTCGCGGGTGCGGCTCGAGGTCTCGACCGCCGCGATGTTCCAGCTCGAACACCCGCGACGCGCGCCGCTGCACGCCGAGCGCGTCGTGATCGACGACGCGAAGCTATCGTTCGGACCGAGCGCGTTCGTGTCGGGCCTCGGTTCGATCTCGGTCGCGATCGACCACGCCGAGGCCGGATCGACCGTGTTTCGCACGCCGCTGTCGTGGGTGTTCGCGCTCGACACGATGGTC
Organism: Kofleriaceae bacterium; assembly: GCA_036490935.1. GTDB lineage: Bacteria > Myxococcota_A > Polyangia > Haliangiales > Haliangiaceae > JABFXX01. The sequence goes on from DASXCY010000084.1 coordinate 53,827, forward strand.
GCGCACGTCGAGCTGCCGGGGCACTTCACGTTCAGCTTCGACTATCACGACGGGTCGATCACCGTCGTCGGTTTCGGCGGTCACGTGCTCGGCACCGCGCCGGTCGTGCTGCCGAACGCCGCGCTCGCGCGCGACGGGCACGAGGAGATGGTGCTGCTCGCGGACGCCGCGGAGGAGATCGCCGCGCGGATCGTCGAGCAAAGCGTGACCGATTGGGTACGCGAGCGGCTGCGCTGAGCTCAGCCGCGATAGGTGTCGTCTTGCTCGATCTTCGACACGACCCAGTCGAACTCGCCGCCGGTGACGTGCGCGCCGCAGTGATCGCACGCACCGGCCATGCCGACTTTCAGCGGTGCACCGCAGTTCGCGCACGTCGCGTCGGTCTTCGCCGGCCCCTTGCGCGCGGCGCTGCGGATCAGCGTCCAGTACTCGCTGTACGCTCGCTCGAGGTGCACGCTGCCGCGCACGACACGTCCGGTGTCGCTGCGGATCACGTAGTCCTTGCCGGTGCCCCACAAGCGGATCGTGAGCGCGTCGTACCAGCGGTCGCGTTCGAGCTTCGCGATCGCGGTCTTCGTGATGCGCATGTCGGCGAGCACGTTGCGCAGGCCTTGCCGCGCGTACGCCGACGTCCAGTAGGTCAGATAGTCGTAGAGCCCGTCGGAGACCAGGCCGCGCACGGGTGCGAGCTCGTTCACGGCCCACGTGCGGTTGAGCTCGTCGTAGATCATGCGCAAGCGCGCGATCACCTGTGGCTCGGCGAACGCGGGGTCGTCGGCGGAAAGCGCGGCGAGGCGCCGGGCGAGGTCGGCCTGGCGATACGTCGGCAGATCGGTGCCGCGTTCCGGTACGGCGGCCGTGAGCGTCGGGGCGCGCTCGTCGAGCGACGCGAGCGAGATGTGCTCGACGATCCAGTCGAAGCGGCCGTTGTCGACGACCTGGCCGCACGACGCGCACGTCTGCGTGCCCGTCGCGCTGGCCTGCCACGGCGCGCCGCAGTTCGGGCACGGGAAGTCGCGGGCCGCCCCCGGTGGCTTGGAGCGGCGCTGCGCGTCGCGCGCGTACAGCCAGGTCTCGACGGAGTAGTACGTGTGACCGGCGGTCGCGACGTTCGCTTCGTATTCGACGCCGACGCGCACGCGGCCGTCGGTCGCGTCGTCGATCTCGAAGCGCACGACGCGTTGCGCGCCGACGATGACCTGCTCGATCTTCGCGTTGGCCGGCTCGCGCGCGGCGAGCTCGTCGCGCGCGGCTTGCGACACGTAGGGCGCGACGCCGGCGAGCTGGTCGGGACGCGCGCGCTGCGCGGCGGCGAACAGGCGGAACGCGAAGTCTTCGAACACGACCTGCGAGAAGTCGGGATCGCGCGCGCGCAGTTCGTCGAGCTCGAGCGCGGCCTCGAGCGTCGCGGGCGGACCGCTGTCCCAGTCGCGATTCTGATGCCGCTGGTGCGCGGACCACGCGAAGTACGCGATGGCGGCGATGAGGAGCGGGATCGCGATCGTCGGGTAATAGAAGATGAGCTGGATGAGGTAGAAGATGAGCTCGAAGATCGCGCCGCCACCGCCGCTGCCGCCGCCGTCGTGGCCGCCGCCACCGGAGAAGCTCTCGCCGCCGCCGGGGCGCAGGTGGAGGAGCGTCATGGCTCGTCTCCTTCGGTGTCGTCGATCGCATCGGGCAGCTCGTTGACGTCGTCGGGCGCGTGCGGCAGCGCCGCGGCGAACCGCGGGGCAAGCGCTTCGAGCACGCGTGCGACCGCGGCGCCGCCTGAGGGCATGGCGGCGGTCAGCTCGCGCTCGGCGGCGGCAAGCGTCTCTGGCGGTAACGCGCGAGACAGGCCGAGATCGGCGACGAGGGCGATCTGGCGCTCGAGCCACGAGATGTAGACGAGCAGGCCGGTGCGGCCGCGGGTCGCGTGAATGCCGTGATCGACGAACAGCGCGCGAGCGGCGCGCGCGACGTGGCGATCGCGGCGAGGCGAGAGCGCGCGCTTGACGTGCGGCGCGAGCTCGACGGCGAGCGCCGCGACCGCGCCGACGACGAACGGATCGACGAGGATCGACGCGAGCGAGAACGGGTGCGAGCCGAACAGCATCGCGGCAAGCGCGACGAACGCGACGGTTGCGCCGACCGCGACGTTGACGTGGCGATGCGCGGCCGAGCGCCGGCGCATCGCGACGACGACCTCGACCGAGGAGGCGGCCTCGATCGCCTCGACCGCGCGCCGGAAGGCCGCGCGCGCGTCGTCATCGAGGAAGCGCGCGCCCACGGCGGGGATATATCACTTCACCGCGGCGAGCGCGGCCGCGGCGCGGCGATCGGGCTTGCCCGACGGGAGCGCGGGGAGCTCGGCGACGAGCGCGAGCCGGCGAGGGCGCGCGTGCGGCGCGAGCGTGGCGCGCCACGTCGCTTCCGCGGCGGCGCGATCGAACGCGGCGGACACGACGAGCGCGGCGCCGACGACCTGGCCCCAGCGCGGGTCGGGGATTCCGAACGCGCACGCCGCGCGCACGCCGGCGGTGGCGGCCAGGATTGCTTCGATCTCGGCCGGGTGCACGTTCTCGCCGCCGGAGATGATGACGTCGTCCGCGCGGCCGACGACGTGCAGCGCGTCGTGGTCGTCGAGGTAGCCGAGATCGGCGGTGACCAGCTCGGGTGCGATCGGTGGGCCGTCGAGGTACGCGGTCGCGAGCTGCGCGGTGCGGATGCGGATGCGCTGCGGCGCGGCGGCGGTGCCGGCTGCGAGCGCGACGCCGGGCAGCGCGACGAGCGGCGCGCCGGGCTCGCGAGCGGTCGCGATCTGGCCGAACGTCTCGGTGAGGCCGTACGTGCGATGGACCGGCAGGTGCCGTGCGGCCGCCAGCTGCGCGGGCGTGGCGGGGGCGCCTCCGAGGAGGATCGCGCGCAGCTGCGCGTCGTGCAGGTGGGGCAGGAGCGCGTCGAGCTGCGCGGGGACCAGGGAGGCGAGCGTCGCGCGGCGCTCGGCGGCGAGCCGCGCGACGGCGGGGGCGTCGAAGTCGCGTTCGTGCAGCACGACGGGGCGGCGCGCGACGAGGCAGCGCACCACGATCGCGAGCCCACCGGAGTGCGCGAGCGGGAGACACGCGAGCCAGCGATCGTCATCGCGGAACGGCAGGTGCGCGGCGCTGCTCGCGGCGGCCGCGACGAGCGCGGCGCGGGAGATCGCGATGCCGCGCGGCGAGCCGGTGGAGCCGGACGTGAACAGGACGACGGCGGTATCGGGCGGCAGCGGCGCGGCGACGACGAGC
>DASXCY010000085.1:0-22746 GCA_036490935.1 Kofleriaceae bacterium
CTCAAGCGCTGGCTCGAGGACGGCCAGGCGCTGCGCGGCTTCCTGCACGAGCTCCGGCAGGCGGCAAAGCAGTGGGCCGCGCGCGGCAAGCCGGCCGATCTGGTGTGGCGCGGCGCGACCGCGCAGGAGGCGCTCGGCACCGCGCGCCGGCACGTGCTCGATCTCGCGAGCATCGAGCAGGAATTTCTCGATGCGGTGCGGCGCCAGGCCGTGCGCCGGCGCTGGATCAAGGTCGGCGTGGTGTCGACCGTGGTCGTGGCGTTGCTGCTCGTGATGCTCGGCGGCGCGATCGCGATCGTCCGCATCCAGGCCGCCGAGCGCGACGCGCAGCAGCAAGCCGTCGACGCCGAGGCCGCCGCGCGACTCGCCCAGGACGCGGAGAAGACCGCGGAGCAGGACCGCGCGAACGCGGAGCGGGCGCGCGCCGAGGCCGAGCACGAGCGCGACGCGGTGAAGGCCGCCGAGGCGGCGCGGCACGCCGCGGAGACGCAGGTGCAAGAGAAGCAAGGCGAGGTCAACCAGTCGCGCGAGGAGCTCGAGCAAGCGCTGGTGCGCACGAAGCAGGAGAAGCAGCGCGCCGAGGAGGCGGCGGTGGTCGCGCAGCAGGCGACGGCCGAGACCAAGGCGGCCAAGGCGCAGGTCGAAGAAGCGCTCGAGAAGGAGCGCGAGCGCGTGAAGCAGCTCGAGGCCGAGAAGAAGCACATCTACGACAAGGATCTGCATTGAAGCGCGCCTTGATCCTCGCGCTGCTGCTCGTCGCGGGTGCTGCGCTTGCAGATCCGCCCGTCGACGACTGGTCGAAGGGCGTCTCCGACGACGCGCAGAAGCAGGCCAACCTCCTGCTCAAGGAAGGCAACCAGCTGTTCGCGCAGCAAGCGCACGCGCCGGCGCTCGCGAAGTATCGCGCCGCGATCGCGCTGTGGGATCACCCGATGATCCGCTTCAACATGGCGGTGACGCTGATCCGGCTCGATCGCATCCTCGAGGCCGCCGACAACCTCGATCGCGCGCTGCGCTACGGCGCGGCGCCGTTCCCGCCGGAGCTCTACCAGCAGGCGCTCGACTACCAGGCGCTGATCCGCGGCCGGCTCGGCACCGTCGAGGCGAGCTGCACGCAGCCGGGCGCGCACGTGCTGCTCGACGGCAAGCCGTGGTTCGACTGTCCCGGCAAGCAGGCGCAGCGCGTGATGGCCGGCGAGCACGCGCTCGTCGCCGAGGCCGACGGCTTCATCACGACCTCGCGGCGGCTCGTCATCGCGGGCGGCGGCGCGAAGTCGGAGCCGCTGCGCCTCGTCCCGATCGACGCGGCGGTCAAGCTCGAGTATCCGTATCCGCGCTGGATCCCGTGGACGACCGCGGGCGGCGGCGCCGCGGTCGCGCTCGGCGGGCTCGGCGTGTGGCTGTGGGGCCGCAGCCAGATGGACAAGTTCCAGTCCGACTTCGCGCAAGCGTGCCCGACCGGCTGCGACCTGTCCAGCCAGCCGGCGCTCGCGAGCGATCGCGACTCCGCACATTTCAAAGGCGAGATCGGCGCCACGCTGATGATCACCGGCGTCGTCTCCGCCGCCGCCGGCATCGTCGGCGCCTACCTCGACAAACCCAAGCGCGTCCTGCCCGACGTCGAGGTCGCCCCGACGAGCGGCGGCGGCGTCGCGCGCGCGAGCTGGCGGTTCTAGTAGAACAGCGCCGTCGGATCGAGCTCGCTCGTGAACGAGAAGCCGTCCAGGCCGGTGCCGCCCGCGACGATCGTGTTGGTCGTGTCGAGCGAGCCGCCCGAGCCGCCGAAGCTCGTGCCGGCGCCGCCCGAGGCGCCCGCCGAACGTGGGCTCGTCGCGAGCGTGCCGGTGCCGGTGCCGTTGGCGCCGGCCGTCAGCGTCTCGCTGCCCGTGTGCGTCACGGTCGGCGCGTACAGGTGGACGAGGCCACCACCGCCGCCGCCGCCCGGCGCGAAGTACGTACCCGACGGACCACCGGCGCCGCCGCTCACGTCGATCGAGCCCGCCTGCGTGACCGCCGTCATCGAGGCGAGGATCACGTAGCCACCACCGCCGCCGCCGCCGCCACCGGACTCGGTGCCGTCGACCTGCGCGCAGCCGGTCGTGTCATCGGCGTCCTGGCCGCGCGCGCTGATCGTGGCGCCGGCGCCGTTGGTCACGGCGACTTCGCCGAGGATGGTCAGCGTACCGCCGCCGGCACCACCGTTGCCCGCGCCGCCACCGCCGCCGTTCACGCCGACGTTGACGATCGATTCGGCGAACGTCTCCGACGTGCCGTAGCCGATGCCACCGACTGCCTGGACGCCGCTCGTCGTGACCTCACCGAGGCCCGCGGTGTAACCGAACGCGTTCGGTCCCGCTTCGACCACCGCATACAACCCGACGGCGGGCTGCATGCACTCGAAGCCGCCGTTCGCTCCGGGCACGACGAGGATCGTGCCCTTGTTCGCGCACGAGCCGGTGCAGCGGATCACCGTGCCCGGCAGGACGGTCAGCGTGACGCCGGCATTCACGGTGAAGGTGGTGAACTGGTAGTTGTCGTCGGCCGGCGGGGTCGCGCTCCAGTCTGTGTCGGCAGCGATCGTCACGGCTCCCGCCGTGCCGTCGCCGTAGATCCGGAGCTGGCCGTCGGAGCCGTTGCTGCCGGCCGAGCCTTGCGAGCCTTGCGAGCCCTGATCGCCCTGCGAGCCTTGGTCGCCCTGCGAGCCTTGGTCGCCTTGCGGCCCGGCCGAACCTTGTGCGCCTTCGGGACCGGCAGGACCGGTGCTCCCCGTGCAAGCAGCCATCGCGAGCACGCAAATGATCGTACGGAGTCTCATCACGCTCTCCCTGAAAAGTTGAGCGTGCAACGTGATCGATCTCGGTCGCGACTGCTATGGCAGGAACCGGAAAACTAGTACGTGAAGATCGCCGCGCCCCAGGTGTAGCCGGAGCCGAACACCGACGTGACGATGCGGTCGCCGCGCTTCACGCGGCCCTGCTGGCGCCAGTAGTCGATGGTCAGCGGCACGGTCGCCGCCGTCGTGTTGCCGTAGAACTCGATCGTGTGCAGCACCTTGTCGCGCGGGATCTGCGCGACCTCGGCGACCTTCTCGTTGATCCGCAAGTTCGCCTGGTGCGGCACGAACCACTGGACGTCGTCCCAGGTCAGCCGCGTCGCGGCGAGCGCCTCGTTCGTCGACATCACCATCGCGCGCACCGCGTTCAGGAACACGCGCTTGCCGTCCATCTTCGGATACATCACGGCATTGCGCTCGCGATCGCGCGGGTCGTAGTCGAGATACGGCATGTGCGCGATGTCGAAGATCTTGAGCTCGAGATCGCGCGCGCCGCTGCCGTCGGCGTACGCCTTCGTGTAGAGCACGCCGGCGCGCGGGTCGTCGGTCTCGATCGGGCCGAGCACCATCGCGCCCGCGCCGTCGCCGAACAGCACCATCGTGTCGCGGCCGCGCGTCGTGAAGTCGAGCGCGTGGCTGTGCAGCTCGGCGCCGACGAGCAACACGCGCTTGTACGTGCCGGCGCGGATGAACGCGTCGGCGATCTGCAGCGAGTACACGAACGCCGAGCATTGCTGGCGAATGTCGAGGCAGGCGCAGTTGGTCTTGTCGGCGACGCCGAGCTTGTGCTGCAAGAAGACCGCGCTGCCGGGAAAATGCTGATCGGGCGACAGCGTTCCGAAGATGATGCAATCGACGTCGGACGCGGTGAGGCCGGCATCGGCGAGCGCGCGCTGCGCGGCGTGGAGCGCGAGGTCGCTGGTCCTGACCGAGCCGTCGTTCGGCACGAACCGGCGCTCGCGGATGCCGGTGCGCTGCTGGATCCACTCAGCGTTCGTCTCGGTGCGCGGCACGTCCTGGCGGACGTGGTGGTCGTCGAGGAACGCGATCTCCTCGTTGGTCACGACCCGATCGGGCACGTAGCTCCCAAGGCCCAGGATCTTCGTGCGGATCATCCGCGTGGGATAGCATATCGGGCGTGCGCTGGTTGCTGCTCGTGATGGTCACCGCGCGGGTCGCGGCAGCGCAGCCCGCCACCAAGCCCGGCGAACACCCGCACGGCCTCCCGGGCTGGCGGACCTACGACCGCTATTGCTTGGCGTGCCACGGATCGGACGGCGACGGGCGCGGACCGGCGTCGCCGTTCACGTCGGGCCGCCCGCGCGACTTCACGAGCGGCAACTACGAGTGGCGATCGACCCCGATCGGGCAGCCGCCCACCGACGCCGATCTGCAGACGACGATCGCGAACGGCGCGCCCGGGACGTCGATGCCGGCGTTCGGCGGCGTGCTGAGCGCGCGCGAGATGGCCGACGTGATCGACGTCGTGAAGGCATTCTCGCGCGCGACGTTCGCGGGCCGGCCGCCCGTGCCGATCGTGCTCGGGCGCGAGCGCGCGCCGGCGGCGGATCGCGGCAAATACTTATGGACACAGCTCGGCTGCGAGCGCTGTCACGGCGACGGCGGCCGCGGCGACGGCCCGAGCGCGAAGGGCCTGACCGAGCCGCCGTACGACCTCGTGACCGAGCCGCTGCGCCGGCCGCGTGCGCTGGACGACCTCGAGGACCGCAGGCTCGCCGCGGCGCGCAGCATCGCGACCGGCATGGCGGGCACGGCGATGCCCGGCTACCTCGGGCCGAGCTCGGTCGCCGACGTGTGGGCGCTCGCCGATCGCGTCGTCGAGCTCGGCGCCAACGCGCGGCGCGGCGAGCGCAGCACGATCGATGCCGACGAGATCGCCGCCGACCGCGCGAAGCCGGTCGCCACCGCGACGTGGCCGGGGCACGACGCTCGCGAGGCGCGCGTGTTCGGCGCCGCGATCCCCGAGCAAGGCGCGCCGCCGCCGTCGCTCGCCCCCGCCGAGGCCTCGCTCGCCTCGGCGCAATGCGGGCGCTGCCACGCCAAGCAGGTGCGCGAGTGGCAGCCGTCGGTGCATGCCGGCACGGTCTCGCCGGGCGTGCGCGCGCAGACCGATTTCGGCATGGCGCCCGAGCGCGCCGCGGCGTGCCTGCGCTGCCATGCGCCGCTCGCCGAGCAGCGCCGCGATCTCGCGCTGCGCGCGGAGGGCGCGACGTGCGCGGGCTGTCACCTGCGCGGCTGGACGCGGCTCGGCCCGCCGAACGTCTCGCCGGCGCTGCTCGCGCTGCCGAGCTATCCGCGCGAGGAGCTCGCGATCTACGAGCGCGGCGACTTCTGCATGCCGTGCCACCAGCTGATGCCGCGCGATGCGGTCGCCGGCAAGCCGCTCCTCAACACGTACAAGGAGTGGCTCGAGGGCCCGTACATGCGGCGCGGCGTGCAGTGCCAGCACTGCCACATGCCGAACCGCGAGCACACCTGGCTCGGCGTCCACGATCCGGCGACGTTCCGCCAGGGCATTCAGCTCGACGCGCGCGCGCATCGCGCGGACGGCGCCGTGACGGTCGTCGCCGAGCTGCGCAACATCGGCGCCGGGCACGATCTCCCGACGACGGCCACGCCGGCCGCGTTCCTGCGCGTCGAGCTGTACGACGCGCGCGGCCGCGCGATCGAGGGCGCGCGCGCCGAGCTGCGCATCGGCCGCGACGTCTACTACGACGGCGCGTGGCACGAGCGCGCCGACACGCGCATCCCGCCGGGCGAGGCGATCGCACTGGTGCGCGCGTGGCGCGACGGCCGCACGGGCGACGCCGCGTTCGCGCGCGTCACGGTCGAGGTGCACCCGGACGCGTACTACGAGGGCTTTTACGCGCAGCAGCTCGCGGGCAAGACGGCTCCGGGCGCGCGCGCGCTGTTCGAGCAGGCCGCCGCGCGTGCCGCGCGCAGCCACTACATCGCCGAGCAGCGCGATCTGCCGATCGAAAGCGTCGGCCCGGCCGGGGCGCGCAGCAGCGCCGAAGGCGTCGCGCAGCACGATCGATAAGTACTTCCTATCAGAGCCATCGATTCGATAGGCTTGAGGCGCACCGGCTCGGCGCTTACCTTTGCGGCATGTACAAGACGCCCAGCCACCTCCCGGAAGCCGGCCGCAACGAGCTCGTACGCACGCTCAACGCGCGCCTCGTCGACGGCCTCGACCTGCACGGCGACCTCAAGGTCGCGCACTGGAACGTGCGCGGCCTGCAATTTCCGGCGCTGCACCCGCTGTTCGAGCAGATCGCGACCGAGCTCGCAGCGCACAACGACGCGATCGCCGAGCGCGCGGTCACGCTCGGCGGCCTCGCCGTCGGCACGTCGCGCCACGTCGCGCGCACGTCGCGCCTCGCCGACTATCCGCTCGACGTCACGCGTGACTCGCAGCACGTCCAGCTGCTCGCCGATCGCCTCGACACGTACCTCGAAGGCCTGCGCGAATCGCGCGGCGCGGCCGAAACGCAAGCCGACACCGACACGGTCGATCTCCTCACCGGCACGATCAGCGCGTTCGAGAAGCACGCCTGGTTCCTGCGCGCGACGCTCGCGTAACAATCTCGCGCTATGTTCGGCGCGTGCTCCGCGCGCTCGCCTTGCTCGCCGCCGCCTCCGCCTGCAGCGGGACCGCGACGCCCCATGGCGCGCTCGCCCCGGTCGCGCCCGATCACCGGCCGAAGCTGGTCGTGCTGCTCGTGCTCGATCAGTGGCCGGAGTGGGCGTTCGAGCAGAAGCGCGAGTCGCTACGCAGTGGGTTCGCGCGCCTGCTCGCCGAGGGCGAGTGGCACGTCGGCGATTACGAGCAAGCCGCGACGCTGACCGGCCCCGATCACGCGCTGCTCGGCACCGGCGCCACGCCCGCGCAGTCCGGAATCATCGCCGACGAGTGGTGGCATCGCGACACGCGCGACTTGCTCGAGTCGGTGCACGACGAGACCGGCTCGCTCTCGGCGAGGTGGCTGCGTGTCGCCGGCCTCGGCGACGCGATCGCGGCGGCCGGCCGCGGCGGCAAGGCCGTCGACGTCAGCCTGAAACCGCGCGCCGCGATCCTGCCGCTCGGCCACCACGGGGTGTCGATCTGGTACGACCCCGACGCGATCGCATGGACCTCGCTCGCGCCGCTGCCGTGGCTCGCCGACTGGAACCGCGCGCAACCGATCGAGCCTCACTTGCACGAAGCGTGGACGCCGCTCGACAGCGCGCACCTCGCCGAGCTGTCCGGCGTCGCCGACGATCAGCCGGGCGAGGTCGGCGAACGCGGCTTCGGCACGACGTTCCCGCACGATCCGCAGCACACCGTGTCGCCCGGCAAGGCGCTGTCGGCGATGCCGCTCGGCAACGATCTCGTGCTCGACCTCGCCACGCACGCGATCGACGCCGAGGCGCTCGGCCATCACGCCGCGCCCGATCTGCTCGTCGTGTCGCTGTCGGCGCACGACTACGTCGGCCACGGCTGGGGCCAGGAGTCGTGGGAGATGTGGGACCTCGAGCTGCGCCTCGACGCGCGGCTCGCCGGCTTCCTCGACGCGCTCGACGCGAAGGTCGGCGCCGGCAAGTGGTCGCTCGTCGTGACCGGCGATCACGGCGCGAGCCCGATGCCCGAGCGCAGCCACGGCGGCCGCATCACGCAAGGCGCGGTGCTGATCGCCGCGAACAACGCCGCCTCGGCCGTGCTCGGCCAAGGCAGGTGGATCGACGACGCGCACTATCCAAACATCTACCTGTCCGCGCAGATGCTCGCGCAGCCCAAGGGCGAGCGCGTGTCGGCCGAGAAGCACGTGATGGATGCGCTGCTGGCGCTGCCCGGCATCGAGCGTGTCGGGCGCACCGCGGATTTCGAAGGCCGCTGCGAGCAACGCAGGGGCGACGCGCGCGCGCTGTGCAACACGTTCGATCCCGAGCGCTCGGGCGAGCTGTATTACCTGCTCGCGTCGGGCTGGATCCTCGAGGACGAGGACGAGCACACCGCGACCGCGCACGGCTCGCTGCACGACTACGATCGCCTCGTGCCGGTCATCGTGCTGCCACCCGGCCGCTCGCCGCACGCGCCGGCCGCAGCACCCGTACCCGAGCGGTTCTCGATGACCGGCGTCGCGCCGCTGCTCGCGCAATGGCTCGGCGTGCCCGCGCCGGCGACGCTTCCGCACGCGGAATATTCTGGCAGCGCGCCACGCTGATCCTGCGTGCGCGGTGTGGTTGCGCTTGATCCCCGAGGAGGCGCGAGCGCGAGAGACCCACGGTCCTGGCGCGCGTCATGGCATGCGTTCGAGCAGGACTCGGGTCCGCTCGCCGCGCTTGCCGCTGGCGCGGTACGAGGCGATGCTGGTCGCGGTCGTGCTCAGTAGAGCGGCTCGCCGTCCGGCGAATACGCCGGTGGTACGTAGATATTGACGGTGACGAGCGGCGTCTTGCCGGCGTTGTGGATCTGATGCGCCTCGCCGCGCTCGACGAGCAGCAGCGAGCCGACGCGCAGCTTGATTCGCCGCTTGCCGAACCGCGCCTCGCCCACGCCCGACACCACATACAGCCATTGCTCGGCCCACGCGTGCTCGTTGGCCATGTCCTCGGAGCTGTCCTCGCCGGGCGCGAGCGTCATCACGGCGGCCTGCGAGGTGGCGGTGCCATGCACGACCGCGAATCCGTCCTCGCGATCTTCGGTAGCCACGAGCTTCATGCTCGGGTCTAGCACCTACAGTGCAGATTTCGCCTTCTGGCCGTACGGATCGCGAGGGAAACGTTGCGCGAGCTCGGTCAATACCGCGCGCTCCTGCTCGGTGCGCGCGGCCGCACGATGGAGCTGGGCGAGCCGCCACATCACCTTCGGGCGCGCGAGGCTGTAGGGGTGCTCCCGTCCCAGCGCGGTCGCGATCGCGAGGTAGTCGGCGTCGCGATGGAGCGCTTCTGCAGCGTCGGCGGCCGCGGCGAGCGCACCGTCGGTGAGCGGCATCGACGCCATGCTCGCCGCGATCGAGCGGAAGATCTCGAGCACGCGCTCGCGATCACCCGCCCGCGCGAGATCGAGGATCGCGCGCGACGCCTGCGTGCGCACCGCGCTGGTCTCCTTGGTGCGGATCGCCTCCAGGCACTGCTCGAAGCGCGCCGCGACCGCCGCCGGAATCCTCACCACGCGCGCGGCCGGGACCGCGTCGTCGTCGTCGTCGCGTTCCAGCGCGTCGTCGCCCTTGGACACGAGCTTCGCGACGACCGCGACGATGGCGCCGAACACGAACCCGCCGATGTGCGCGCCGTACGCGATCGACGTGAAGCCACCTGGATCATGGCCGGCGAGATACGCCGACAGGAACTGATCGCCTAACCACAGCGGCAGCGCGAGCGCCGCGCTCATGCGGAAGATCCCGGCGCGCACGAACCACCAGTAGCCGAAAATGATCTGCGTGCGCGTGAAGCACACGAGAAACGCGCCCATCAGCGCGGCGATCGCGCCCGATGCGCCGACGAGGCGGATGCCGGGCTCGTCGGAGAACCAGTCGTAGCACAGCGTCGCCGCGGCGGCGCCGACGACGAAGAACAGCGCGAACCGCACGCGGCCCCAGCGGTCCTCGAGCGCGGCGCCGGCGAGCCACAGGAACAGCATGTTGCCGATCAGGTGCCACCAGCCGGCGTGGACGAACGCGCAGCTGACGAGCCGCCACGTCACGCCGCTGCCGGTCTCGTAGCCGAGCCGCCAGATCGGCAGGTGATCGAGCATGGCCATCAGCTGCTGGTCGTCGGTCGCGCGCGCGAGATCCTCCATCGACGGCGCGATGTAGGACGCGTCGATCTGCACGAGCGTGCAGATCGCGATGATCGAGATCGTCACCCACGGCAGGCCGCGGATCTTGTGGTCGATGCCGAGCGGAACGATCATATTTCGTGCGGCATCGGCCGGCGCGGCGCGCGGAAGTAGCGCAGCGGCGAGTACGGCCCGAAGTTCGAGACACGCGACGTGTAGAGGTCGGCGTAGTCGTTGACCTGCTCGCCAAACCGCGAGTTCTCGTTGCCCTCGCGCAGGCAACTACCCCAGTGCGGATTGTACGCGCGATCGATGCGCGCCTCGAGCGAGTCGACCTCGGCGTCCATCAGCGCGGCGCGCTCGCGCAAGGCATCGACGGTCGCGCGCGCGCTTCGCCGCTCGTCCTCGAGCCGCGCATGGAGCGCCGGCGACGTGCCCGCGTCTTCGATCAAGCGCTGGATCTTCTTCGAGCGCAGCGTCTGGTAGTCGATCTCGGATTCGAGATTTCGGTGGCGGCGATCGAGCAGCTCGAGATCCTGGATCTGCGCCTCGAGCCGCTCGCTCACGATCATCTCGCGCTCGAGCTCCTGCAGCACCATCGCGGTGCGCCACATGTGCTGCTTGCGCAGGCGCAGGATGTCGCCGTAGATGTGGTCGCCGATGTACAGCACCTGCTCGCCCTTGACGCCGGTCATCTGCTCGAACGCGACGACGTTGCCGTTCTGATAGACGCGATCGCGCGACAGGTGGCGGATCTCGCCGTTCGTCGCCATCGGCTGGCCGCTCGCCGGATCGATCTGCACGAACGGCCGCAGCTCGTTGAAGAACGCCGGCTTCGCGCCGCCGACGATCACGATGTCGAAGTAGTTGCGCCACGACGGGTACGCCTTGCGCTCGCCGTCGAGCAGATAGCCCATGACGACGTTCGTGTAGTCGTACAGCGAGTTGGTCAGCAAAAACAGCTTCTTGCCCGAGCTGCGAAACTTGTGCAGCGTCTCGCCGAGCAGCGGATCCTTGACGATGAACGCGGGTAGATCCGCCTTGATCACGGTCTTCAGCGTGTCGTCGCGGTGCGCCTCGTCGATCGCGTTGCGGATGTCGCCGAACAGCTTGTCGTAGTCGACCGTGCCGGTGTGGCGGTCGGCCCAGTCGACCATGGTCGTGTACATCACGGCCTCGGGCAGACCGAACAGCGTGTCGATCCACTCGAAGCGGTCGCTCGACAGGTTGATCTTCTCGTTGCGGTACGTCGCCTTGCGCTGGTCGTGATCGAGCTCGCGAAAGCCGTGATAGCAGCGGCCGACGTGCGCGTGGCGGTCCATCTTGAACACGTTGCCGAGCTGGCGATCGACCATGAGGCCGCGGATCGCCCAGCGCGGGTCGTAGACGAGCGACCGGATCTCCTCGGCGTAGCCGTGCTTCTCGACCAGCTTCTGGAGCGTGAGCGCGATCGACAGCTGCTCGAGCCTGTCCTGGTGGTACAGGCCGAGCGTGTAGTCCATGTCGAACCCGATCATCTCGATCGAGTCCATGCGTAGGTTGCGGTTGCAGAACACCCGGTTCTTGCGGGGGACGTCGATCTCGGTAGTGGTCTCTCCGAGGAGCGCGGCGAGCGCCGGATCCGCCTCGGGCACGATCGCGACCATTCGATCTATTCTAGCGCGTTGCGCTACATTCGGGCCATGGTCGCTGCGCCCCCCGCCTGGAATCGTTCTCCGGACCCGTTTGCCGAGCTCATCTCGGCCGACGCGATCGCGGCCCGCGTCCGCGAGCTGGGCGCCCAGATCACGGCCGACCACCGCACCGCGAAGGCCGACATCGTCGTCATCGGTGTGCTCAAGGGCTCGGTGATCTTCCTGGCCGACCTGGTCCGCCAGATCGCCCTGCCGATTCACGTCGATTTCATCGGCATCTCGTCGTACGGCGACGCCACCGTGTCGTCGGGGGTAGTCCAGATCACGCAGGACCTGTCGCGCCCGATCGAGGGCAAGCACGTGGTCGTGGTCGAAGACATCGTCGACACCGGACACACGGTTCACTACCTCCTCGAGAACCTGCGCACCCGCCGCCCGGCGTCGATCAAGCTGGCCTCGCTGCTGCACAAGCCGGAGCGCCAGGAGCGCCAGGTCACGATCGACTACCTGGGCTTCACGATCCCGAACAAGTTCGTCGTCGGCTATGGCCTCGACATCGCGCAGCAGTATCGCAACCTGCCGTTCATCGGGTACGTCACGAACGCATGAAGCCGGAGCAGCTCGCCAAGCTCCCGGCTGTGCTGTTCGAGATCGGCAAGCTCGTCGGATCGGATCTCGATCCGGGCATCTTGCTCTCGCGCATCGCGGAGCTCGTGTGCCAGCTGATCGGCGCGAAGTCGTGCTCGGTCATGCTGCTCGACGCGAACCGCCGCCGCCTGCTCGCGAAGGCCGCGTACGGCCTGCGCACCGAGCGCATGCACACGCTGTCGTTCCAGGTCGGCGAGGGCGTGGCCGGCTGGGTCGTCGAGCGCGGCGAGCCCGCGCTCATCAACGACGTCACGCAGGACGCGCGGTTCGTCGTGCTGCCCGCAAACCAGACGCCGATCGCGTCGATGCTGTGCGTGCCGCTGCTCGCGCGCGGCGAGCGCGTCGGCGTGGTGACCGCGACGTCCGAGTATGCCGGCGCGTTCCATCCCGACGATCTCGAGCTCGTGCGCTTCATCTCGACGACGATCGCGCTCGACATCGAGAACGTGCGGCTGCATCGCGTCGCCGTCACCGACCCGCTCACCGGCGCGTACAACCGCGAGTTCTTGCAGCAGCGGCTGCCCGCCGAGATCGAAGCGTCGATCGATCGCGATCGCCCGCTGTCGCTCGCACTCGTCGACGTCGATCACTTCAAGGCGGTCAACGATCAGTACGGCCACGGCATCGGCGACGTCGTGCTCGCCGAGGTCGCGCGCCGGCTGCGCGGCGCGATCCGCGGCGGCGACTTGCTGGTGCGCTACGGTGGCGAAGAGTTTCTCACCGTGCTGCCCAAGGCCGACGCCGGCCGCGCCTGGGAGGTCGGCGAGCGCATGCGCCAGCGCGTCTGCGAGCGCGCCTTCGACGTCGGCGACGGCCTCGCGCTGATCCTCCGCATCTCGGTCGGCATCGCGCAGTGGCGCATCGGCGAGAACATGGGCGACCTCATCGAGCGCGCCGACACCGCGCTCTACGGCGCGAAGCAGCGCGGCCGGAACCGCGTCGAGGTCGCGCCGTGACGGACGAGGGGGC
Source organism: Kofleriaceae bacterium (assembly GCA_036490935.1). GTDB lineage: Bacteria > Myxococcota_A > Polyangia > Haliangiales > Haliangiaceae > JABFXX01. Next base: position 12,866 of record DASXCY010000085.1, read on the forward strand.
GGGCGAGCGGGAGGGCGAGGGGGAGGCCCTGGGGCCTCGGGCCTCGGGCCTCGGCCAGAACCCGGAGTCCGATCCCACTCCCCCGGTGCCCTTGCACTTGCCCGATCCCGCTGCCGGTCTCGTTCCCGGTCCCGATCCCGACTCCCCGTTCGCGCCGATCCCGTTCGACTCCGCGCCTCCGCCGCCGCTGCCGCCGCGGTTCGACGACGACGACGACGAATCCGACGACGACCCGACCATCCGCGCTCCCAGCCACGTCCGCATCATCATCCTCAGCGTCGTCTTCATCGTCGTCTGCATCATCGTCGGCACCTTCATCTTCCTCGGCCGCGCGAATGCCGAGCGTTACATGATTTCCTGCTCGACCGATCACGCCGCCGCCGAGCAAGGCCGCACGTTCCCGCCGTGGGGCAGCCACGCGCTCACCGGCCCGGAGTGGAGACCGATCGCGCTGCCCGCCAACGCCGAGTGCCGCGCGCGCGAGACCGACGATCCCGACGAGCTCGCCCACTGGTATCTCGACATCCTCATCGATCGCGCGAGCACGACGCTGTCCGCGCGCGACCTGCTCGACGGCCTGCCCTCGCCCACCGCCACGCCCGACAAGACCGCCGCGCCGAGCTCGCTCGACGTCGCGCAGGCCGAGCTCGAGCAAGCGCTGCTGCTCGCCCGTGCGCCCGAGCGCCGCGACGAGCGCAAGGAGATCGAGCGGCTCGAGGGCGATGTCTCGTACTGGCGCGCCGCGCTTCACCTGCGCGATGCCAACGCCGCGCTCGCAGACGCCGCGAAGCAATTCGACGCGGCCGCCGCGCAGCGCCCGCGTCACGCGACCGATGCTGCCGCGTGGGCGACGTTCTTGCGCCGCGTCGTCGACGAGCTGCACGCCGGGCCGGGCGGCACACCCGCACCCGACAAGCCGCAGCCGCAGGTGCCCGTCGAACCCGGCCACACACCCGCCCCGCCCGGCACCGCGCTCCCCGTCGAGCCGCTGCCGGATCACGACGCGTCGCCGCCGCCGCCCGACGCCGGCGTGCCGGGCGGTGGCGTCCTCTTGTAATCCCTCCGGAGCAGCTTGCCCGGGCGCGCGCGCGCAGACATGGTCCTGCCATGACTCGCAAGGTCGGCGTGCTCGTCGGTAGCCTCCGCACGGAATCGTTCACCCGCAAGGTCGCACACGCGATCGCCGAGCTCGCGCCCAAGGAGCTCGTGTTCGAGCCGCTCGAGCTCGCGAACCTGCCGCTCTACAACCCGGACCTCGACGCCGCGCAGCCGCCGGCCGAGTGGCGCGCGTTTCGCGATCGCGCGCGCGCATGCGACGCGATCGTGTTCGCGACGCCCGAGTACAACCGTTCGGTGCCCGGCCTGCTCAAGAACGCGATCGACGTCGGCTCGCGGCCGTATGGCAAGAGCGTGTGGGCCGGCAAGCCCGCGGCGGTCGTCGGCGTGTCGCCGGGAAGCATCGGTGCGTTCGGCGCGAACCATCACCTGCGCCAATCGCTCGTGTTCCTCGACATGCCCGTGCTGCAGCAGCCCGAGATGTACATCAATGGCGCCGACAAGCTGTTCGACCCCACTGGCAAGCTCGCGAGCGAGCCCATCCGCGAGCTGCTCGGCAAGTTCGGCGCGGCGTTCGCGCGCTGGATCGAGCGCGTCGCGACGGGCTAGCCGCCGCTCGTGCCGATCGCGAGCCGCGTCAGCCCCGCGGCCTTCGCCTTCTCCATGACGTTGACGACGATGCCGTGTTGCACCGCCTTGTCGGCTTTGAGCACGACCTGCGTGGACTTGTCGCGCGCGTAGGCAGCGCGAAACAGATTGTCGAGCTCGGCCGGCGTCATCAGCTTGCCGCCGACGAGCACCTGGCCGTTTTGCGGGATGACCAGCACGAGCGACGTCTTCGTCGGATCGATCTCCTGCGCCTGCCCCGACGGCAGGTTCACCTTGATGCCCGACTTCTTCTCGATCTCGGAGATCTCCTGCTGTTGCTGCGTGATCTTCTTCTGCTTCTGGCGTTCCTCGACCTGCACGGCGAGCGCGCTCACCATGAAGATGATCACCATCACCAGGAAGACGTCGGTCAGCGGCGTGATGTTGATCTCGGCGAAGATGGCTTCGTCGTCTTCGACCGCCATCTCGTCGGCGTCAGGCAGCTTCCCGATCGCCATGCGCCTTCTCCGATTTCTCCGACTTGAGATCGAGCAGTAGCTCGAGGAACTCGTCGGTGAGCAGTTTCATCTCGGTCGCGATGCGCGTCGCGCGCTGACTGAAGAAGTTGAAGGCGATCACCGAGGCGACCGCGACCACGATGCCGAACGCGGTCACGATCAACGCCTGCGAGATCGGGCCCGACACCATCGTGAACTTCACCTCTTCGTCGCCCTTGAAGTCGCCCATCGCGGCCATGATGCCGACGACGGTGCCGAACAAGCCGACGAACGGTGCGGTCGCGCCGATCGTGCCGAGCATCCACAGCCGCGAGCGCAGCTGCTGGTTCACGCGCAGCCGCTCGCGATGCACCCCGGTCACGACGTGCTCCGGCTTGGATCGCCCGAGCCGCGCGTAGCCGACGAGAAACACGTCCGCGATCGGCGACGGCGAGCGCTCGCATGCCGAGCGGCCCTCGTCGAGCGCGCCGCGCGTGAGGCAGCGAGTCACGGTATCGCCGAGCGCGCGGGCGCGGGTGACGAATTGCCACTGCACGATCGCGCGCTCGACCACGACGGCGAGCGCGGTCACGGAGAACCCGAGCACGACCCACATCGCGCCCCATCCGTGACTCATCAGCTCCCAAAACGACTGATCCATCGGTACCTGCGTCTTTGATAGCATGGAGGCGCCCGGTGAGGAGCCGCGGCTTGATTGGACCGCGGGCCCGCGCGGCCGGTTGCCCGAAACGAGGCGCTATGGTCGAATGCGCGCGATGCGGATGGTCGATTGCGCGAAGCTCCACGAGACGCTGCCGGGTCTCCCATACAAGCCATTCAACGATGCGCTCGGCCAGCGCATCTACGACACGATCTCGCAGAAGGCGTGGCAGGAGTGGATCGAGCACTCCAAGCGCATCGTGAACGAGTACCGCCTCGACCTGACGCAAAAGAAGGCGCACGAAGTGCTGAAGGAGCAGTGCGAGGAGTTCCTGTTCGGCGCCGGTGGCCAGGCGCCGGCCGAGTACGTTCCGGAGAAGCCGCACGAACACTAGCGTCGCGCTGTTCCGGTGGCTGCCCCGGCTTGCCGCGCGCGTGCCCTGGATCGCGCTCGGTGACTGGCCGACGCCGCTCGACGCGATCGAGGTCGACGGCCGCACGCTGTGGGTGAAGCGCGAAGGCGACTCCGCGGCGAGCTACGGCGGCAACAAGGTGCGCACGCTGGAGGCGTGGCTCGGTCATGCGCGAGCGCGCGGCGCGCGGCGGATCTGGGCAATCGGCGCGTACGGATCGAATCACGCGGTGGCGACCGTGGTGCACGCGCGCGCGGCGCAGCTCGATGCCGGCGCGATCGTGTTCCCGCAGCCGGCCAGCGAGTGGGCGCTCGAGAATGCCGGCGCGCTCGTCGCGGCGCGCGTGCCGATCGTGCGGCTGCGATCAGTGCTGGAGGTACCGTTCGCGGCGCTCGCGGTGGCCGCGCGCGATCGCGGTGGGATCGTGATGCCTCCCGGCGGCGCGACGCCGACGGGCGCGTTCGGCGCGCTGTCGGCGGCGTTCGAGCTCGCGGAGCAGATCGCGGCCGGCGCGGCCCCGCCTCCGAGGACGATCGTGCTCGCGGTCGGCAGCACGTGCACGACCGCCGGCCTGCTCGCCGGATTCGCGGCGGCGCACGCGGTCGGCGCGTGGCGCTGGCCGCTGCCGATCGTGCACGCCGTGCGCGTGACGCCGTGGCCGGTGACCTCGCGCGCGTCGATCGTGATGCTCGCGGCGCGCACGCTCGCGCGGCTCGCGGCGCTCGGCGGCCCGCAGGTCGCCGGCGAGCTCGGCGCGCACCTCGCGGTCGACGGCCGCGAGCTCGGTCGCGGCTACGGACGCATGACGGCATCGGCGCGCGCCGCGCTCGCCGCGATCTCCGGCCCGCGCCTCGACGGCGTGTACTCGGCGAAAGCGGCGGCGGCGCTGCTGCGCTTGCACCGGCGCGGTGTCGGGCCGCTCGTGTTCTGGGCGACCAAGTCGAGCGCGCTCGCGGCGACGCCGTCGCGGGACGCGCTGAAGGCAGCGCCGCCGGCTCTGGCGAAGTGGCTCGCGCGCGGCGCTACTTGGTAGTCGCGGTCGCGGGTTTCTCGTCGGCGGCGGCGGGCGCCGCGGCAGCCTTGGCCTTCGCCGGCGCGGACTTCTTCGCGCGGACCGCGCTCTTCTCGGAGACGCTGTTGACGTACGACATGCAGCCCTTGAGCTCGCGATCGTCGGCGACTTTCTCCGCGTAGTAGCTCGGCGCTTTTGACTGGATGTCGTTCGCGATGCGCGCGGCGGTCTTGCAATCGCTCTGGCGGGCGAAGCCGAGCGCCGCCGCGTATCGACCGGCCGCCCACTGCGCGTCCTCGCTGGCCTTCGGCGCCTCTTTCGTCATCGGCGCATCTTCATCATCCGCCATCGTCTTGCGCGACTTCGGCGTGGTGGGGGTAGCCGCTGGAGCTTGCTCCGCGGATGGTGGCGGCGGTGCTGCCGCGCCGGCAGCCGGCGCCGGCGAAGCGTTCGACGACGGTCCGTACCCGAGCCCCGACGACGCATGGCCACCGCCGGCCACACCGCCCACGTCGCGGGTGACCTCGTTGTCGGCCTTGTATCCGTATCCCTTCGCGCGATCGAGATCCTTCGGCTGCGTGTCGGGCCGGCTCACGACGATCCCTTCGCTGCGCGAGGCATGCGCGACCGGCTTGGGCGTCGGCGCCGCGGCGAGCGCCGGCGCGGGTGCCACCTTCTGCGCCTCCGCCTTGCCGAGCTTCTTGTCGGCGAGTGAAACGTCGTAGGTTTCGTCGCCATTTGCCGACGGAGCCGGCGCGGCGGCCGAGCCCGCGGCGCTCGCGGTTTCCAGCGCGACTCCATCGCCGTCGCGTCCGCGCTGGTCGATCTCCCGGGGCGCGCCGGCCGCCATGGTCTCGTCGTTCTTGCCGGCGGACGCGACGCGGCGGTCGAGTTGGTCGCCGCCGTTGTGCAGATACAGCCCACCGGCGACGCCGATCACGAGCACGAGCGTGGCCGCGGCGGCCATCGCCGGATGCATGACAAACGAGCGCGCGAGCCGTGCGAGCCAGCCGTCTTTCGCGCGCTCTTCGGGAGCGCGGCGCGGCGCGCGGCGATGCGCCTCCTGGAGCAGGAGCGCCGACACCGCCTGGGGCGGCTCGGCCTGCAGGTCGAACACGCGGCTCTCGCGGACGGCCGCGCGCGCCGACTTCAGGTCGTCGAGGGCGCCGCGATCCGCCGGGTGCGACTCCAGGTGCGTGTGCAGCCGCGCTTCCTCGGCGGGCGTGAGCTCGCCGTAAAGCGCGCCGACAAGCAGCGCATCGATGTCCTGGCGGTCGACCATGGGTCCTGGGTCCTTATACTACGTGTGTACCAGTCGAGCGACGAAGCCCCAAGCCTAGAGAGCCAGGGAGATCGCAGGCTTGGCACTGACTTCGTGCCGTCTGCGGCCATCGGATTCGTCTCTCGCAGATACCAACGCAGCAAGGAGTCGGCCGGTCTAACGTGGTGCTGTATATGCACCGCGTCGCGGGTCGCACCGCCAAGCGATGGCATTCACTCGTTATTTGGCTGGCAGTTCCAGGTGATGTCGTCGATGGTCCAGGCGTCGTCTCCGCACACCGAAGCGGACGCATCGGTCGACTGTTCGGCGCCCGTCGCGAGCGAGAGTTTCGCCGACGCGGGATGCGTCGCGCGTCGCTTCGCCGATTTCGGCGCGCACACGACCGTCCATGACAGCGAGCAGTCGACCGGAATCGAGCACGAGTTGTGGAGCTTGAGCTCGAGCGTGTCGTCGGGCTTGTCGTTCTGCTCGAACCGCGTGCAGTCGGCGACGGTCTTGTGGTGATCGGCAACTGCAGGCAGACAGATCGATAGCGCGAGGGCAGTAATTGCCCACCGCGCCCACTTCGTGTGGCGCATACGATGAACCTCCGCGCCGCGAAAGCAGCGCCATCGGTAACGAGCATTGAGACAACCGGCCTCGTCGTCGGTTCCGCGAATCGGCTAAGCTCGCGTCGCGATGACCGGTCCGCTCGACGTGTTTCGCGACGGTGTGCTCGCCGGACACGTGGCGCTGATCACCGGCGGTGGCACCGGAATCTGTCGCGGCATCGCGGATGCGTTCGCGCGATTCGGCGCCGACGTCTGCATCGTTGGCCGGAAAGCGGACGTGCTGTCCGGGACGGCCGACGAGCTGTCCCGGCGGAATGACCGTTCCGTCCTCGCGTGTCCGGCCGATGTCCGAAATCCGGACGCGGTGGCCGAGGCCGTCCGACAGACGATCGAGAAGTTCGGCAAGCTCGACACGATCGTGAACGGTGCGGCCGGCAACTTTCTCGCGCCCGCCGCCGCGCTGTCGCCGAACGGATTTCGCACGGTCGTCGAGATCGATCTCGTCGGCACGTTCATCGCGTCGCGCGCCGCGTTCGAGGCGCTGCAGAAGAGCGGCGACGGGCTCGTGCTCAACATCAGCGCGACGCTGCACCATCACGGCACGCCGGCGCAGATCCACGCCTCCGCGGCGAAGGCCGGCGTCGACGCGGTGACGCGCAACCTCGCGGTGGAATGGGGACGGTTCGGCATCCGCGCGTGCGCGATCGCGCCCGGTCCGATCGCCGAGACCGAGGGCATGCGGCGGCTGGCGCCCGGCGATCTGGCGGATCGCGCGAAGGCGGCGATCCCGGCCGGACGATTCGGTGCGATCGACGAGATCGCGGCGGCCGCGGTGTTCCTGCGCTCTCCCGCGGCCGCGTACGTCACCGGACACGTGCTGGTCGTGGATGGCGGACACAGCATCGCGACGCCCTCGCTGTTGGGAATATGACAACAAGCCCACTGGATTTCGTGGCGCCACGACGGGCCGTGGCGCTCGAAGCGATCGGCGGACGCGCGCATTACGAGCGCGTGATCTCGGCCGTGCTCGCCGCGAAGGTGAGCGTGTGGATCGCGAGCGCGAACGTGAAGGAGCTGATGGTCGAAGACGGCCGTGCGGCGCCCGGACGCCGGCGATCGCTGCGGCGCCGGCCATACGTGTCGGTGCTCGCGCTGCTCGACGAGCTGGCCGCGCGCGGCATCGAGCTGCGCCTGCTTCACGCCGAGCTGCCGTCGCGGCCGTTTCGCGACGAGATCGCGAATCATCCGCGGCTCGTGGCCGGCGGGCTCGCGCTCAGGCGCTGTCCGCGCGTCCACATGAAGGCGGTGATCGTCGACGGCGAGCTGCTCTATCTCGGCAGCGCGAACTGGACCGGCGCGGGGCTCGGTGCGAAGGGCAGCGGGCGGCGCAACTTCGAGCTCGGCATCGTGACCGACGACGCACAGCTGCTCGATCAGGTGCAGGCGCTGTACGAGCGCGTGTGGAGCGGCGGCGAATGCGAGGGCTGCAAGCTGCGCGAGATGTGCCCGGGCCCGCTGGACGAGGTCGCCGGCCGCCCGCCCGCGGCCAAGAAGCTCGAGAAAACGCGACGTTCCAGGCGGAAGTAACCGCGGGACCAAGGTATTGCACGATGTAAGAGGTGGCTGTGGCAACCGCGTACGTGGAAGACGTCCTGCTCGTCGACCGGTGCCTGACCGGCGAGCCAGCGGCGAGCCGCGAGCTGTTCCGCAAGCACCGCGCGCGCGTGCACGCGTGCTTGTTTCGCGTGCTCGGCGGCAATCGCGACATGGACGACCTGCTCCAGGAAGCGTTCCTGCAGGTGTTCCAGTCGCTGCGCGGCTGGCGAGCCGAGGCGAGTCTCGCGACGTGGATCGATCGCGTCGCGGTGCGAGTCGCGTATCGCTACCTCACGCAGCGCGGCCGGCGCATCCAGACCGATCCGATGACCGACGAAGAGGCGATCGCGGGCGGTGAAGGCGGCGGCGCGCATCGCCAGCTCGCGCGCGACGGCGTGAAGCGCCTGTACGCCGCGCTCGACGAGCTGTCGGCGGCGGCGCGGCTCGCGTTCACGCTGCACGAGATCGACGGCCGCTCGCTGTCGGAGGTCGCCGAGCTGGTCGGCTCGTCGGTGACCGCGACGAAGCTGCGTGTGTGGCGCGCGCGCAAGCGGATCGAGCAGGTCGCCGCCGAGGATCCGGTGCTGAGCCAGTTCCTCGCGAAGGAGGCGGCATGAAGCTCGTCGGCAGGATCCCGGTCGAGCCGCTCGACGAGGAGCGGCTCGCGAACATCGAACGCCGCATCGTCGCGGGCGCGGCCGAGCGGCTCGCGTCACCGGAGCGCGTGCCGCGCCGGATGTTCGGCTTCGCGGCCGCGGCGTTCGCGATCGCGGCGGCGATGCTCGTCGGCTGGCAGCTGCGCGGCGACGCGCCGCGCCGCGACGCGGTGCCGGCCATCGAGGCCGAACAGACGTTCGCGATCGACACGACCGTCGAGCGCTCGACGGTCGTGCTCGACGGCGCGACGATCGCGACCGATCCGGCGAGCGCGCTCGAGGTCACACGCGGCGGCGGTGAGGTCGTCGTGCACATGACGCGCGGGCGAATCGAGCTCGCCGTCGTGCATCGCGAGGGCCGGCTGGTGATCGTGCGCGCGGGCGACACCGAGATCGAAGATGTCGGGACGAAGTTCTCGGTCGCGTACGACGGCGCTGATGCGGTCGACGTGGGCGTGACCGAGGGGCGCGTGAAAGTCACGCGGCACGGCAAGAGCGACCTCGTCGCGGCCGGGTTTGCCTGGTCGACCGCGGCCGGCTTGGTCGCGATCGCGGAGGTCGCCCCGACGGTGCCGGCGAGCGCGCAGCCGACCGCGACGATCGCGGCCATCGAGCCGACGCGCGGGCTGCACGATCGCCACGCGGCGGTGCCGCCGGCGCCAGCGGTCGCCGCGGTGATCGCGCCGCACGCCGCGCACGGCGAGGCGCCGGCCGGCTCGGCGCGGCCGCACGAACGCGCGCCGGTGCAAAGCGATCCGTACCTCGAGCTCAAGCAGGCGGTGCGCGGGCAGCCGGTCGAGCTCGATCCGCGCATCGACGGGCCGGGCGATGCCGCGGCCGAGGTCACGAAGCTGAAGCCGATCGCGTACGCGCCGCAAAACTATGGCGGCGAAGCGTCGCGCGCGCTGTACGAGATCGCGGTGTTGCTGCACAAGCCGCTGCATCAAGATGCGGAGGCGCTGCGCACGCTCGAGCTGTACCAAGCGCGCTTCGGCAGCCGCGGCAAGGAGCTCGCGGCGGCGCTGTGGCTGCGCGTGCGCATCACGTGTGGCCATGCGATCGACGACGACTGCCGCAAGGCCGCGTACAGCTACGAGCACGCGGTGCCCACCGGCCCCGCCGCCGACGTCGCGATCCGGATCACCAACGCGCAGTAGTAGAATCGCGGGATGGGCAGGCCGACGGTCGTGCTCGAGCTCGCCGGCGAACACGGGCTCGCGAGGGATCTCGTCGCGGGCGGGGTGTTCGTGCCCGGTTGCACGGCGAAGCTCGACGAGGAGTGCGAGCTGATCGTGCGCGCGCCGGGCGGCGAGCTGGTGGTGGCGGCGCGGGTCGTGTGGATCGACGCCGGCCGCGGCGCGGGGCTGCAGCTGCTGTGCGACGGCGAGGCGCGGCAACGGCTCGGGGAGCTGGCGGGGATCGGGAGGACGGCGACGGGGGCGGCAGCGGGTACGGCAGCGGCAGCGGCAGCGGCAACAGCCACGGCACCGGCAGCGGCAACGGCAACGGCACCGGCAGCGGCACCGGCAGCGGCAACAGCAACGGGTGCGGCTGCGGCAACGGCATCGGC
>DASXCY010000086.1:0-12617 GCA_036490935.1 Kofleriaceae bacterium
GACCTCGGGCCAAGGCCCAAAGCCCAAAGCCCAAAGCCCCCGTAGTGTATCCTCGATCCGTGGCAGGTCGCGCCTCCATCGTCGGAGCCGCCGAGACGGATGTCGGCAAGGTCCGCGATCACAACGAGGACTGCCACTTCATCGATCCCGAGCAGGGCATCTTTCTCGTCTGCGATGGCATGGGCGGTCACGCGGCGGGCGAGGTCGCGAGCGCGCTGGCGGTGCAGACGATCCGCGACCTGTGGTCCAACGCGACCACGCAGGACCTCGCCGAGCAGTGGCTGGCGAAGGGCACGCCCGAGTCACATCGCCAGATGATGACGTCGATCCACGATGGCGTGCTCGCGGCGCACGACGCGATCCTCGCCGAGGCGCAGCGCGATCGCACCAAGGGCGGCATGGGCACGACGCTCGTCGGCGCGATCGTGGTCGGCAACGAGATCGTGTTCGCGCACTGCGGCGACTCGCGCGCGTACCTCGTGCGCGACGGCATCGCGATGCAACTGACCGAGGACCACACGCTGCTCGCGCGGCTGCTCGCGGCCGGCATCGACGTCGACGTCAACGGCGACGGCGCGCGGTTCAAGAGCATGCTGACGAACGCGCTCGGCATCGGCCAGGACTGCAAGGTGTCGACGTTCGTGGTGCCGCTGGCCGACGGCGATCGGTTCCTGCTGTGCAGCGACGGCATCACCGAATATTTGCAAGAGCCCGAGATCGGCGAGGTGCTGTGCAAGCAGCCGAGCCCGGCGCGCGCGGCGCAGCGGCTCGTCGAGCTGGCGCTCGATCGCGGCGGCGGCGACAACGCGACCGCGCTGGTCGTGCGGGTGCTCGAGGCCGGCGAGACGGCGCGTCCCGCCGAGACCCTGCGCAAGGACCAGGCGGTGATCGACACGTGTCCGCTATGGGGCGCGAAGCTCACGCCACAGCAGCGGCTGCGCGCGCTGCGCATCGCATTGCCGCGCGACTTCGTGGCGGGCGAGCGCGTGCCGGCGATCGCGCTCGGCGATCGCGTCGCGTGGATCATCGTCGCGGGCGAGCTCGACCACGACGGCAAGCTGCGCGGCCCGGGCGCGCTGCTGTATCCCGAGGCGCTGCTCGCGGATCGCCCGTTGCCCGACAAGGACGGCCTCGCGGTCACGCGCGGCGAAGTGCGTGCGCTCGCCCTGCGCTCCGACGACTTTCGCGAGCTGTGCGACGACGACGCCGAGCTCGGCGAGGCGCTGCTCGAAGCGCTCGGCGCCGAGATCGCGGGGACCGCGCCGGTGCGGCACACCGGCAAGATCGCGATCGAGCCCGAGGCGGCGATCGAGGATGCCGCCGAGCTCGGACGCGCGTCGACGCTGCCGCCCGAGACGAAGCCCACTGCGACGCGGATCTCTCTCGACGACATCGCGACCGCGCCGACCGCGCCGCGGCCGCCGGTGCCGGAGCATGACGAGCCCGACGACGACGAGCCCGAGATCGAGATCAGCGCGGCGCCGGAACCCGAGGACGCGGCGCCGCGCGAGATGATGCCGCGCCGCCCGTCGACCGAGCGACTGTTCCTTGCGAAGGAGGAGCGCGCCGTCGCGGCGGCCGACCTCGAGGACGCGCTGACGAAGCTGACGGTGGACAGCCAGTGGGGTGACCTCGACGACGCGCCGGCGCCGGCGCCGGTCGTCGCGAAGCCGATCGCGAAAAGCGACCAGAGCGAGCCCGAAATTTCGATCCTTCCCGAATCCGAGCCCGAGCCCGAGCCGGTCCCGCCGGGCGAGCCACCGTCGCCAGACAGCGTCGGCATCGGCGACTCCGGCGAGCCGGCCGAGATCGTGATGACCGTCGACGACCCCGAGGAAGGCCGCATCGTCGAGGTCGTCACCGAAACGTCCTCGCAGACCATCACGATGACCGCCGACGAGCCGCCCGAGGTGGAGATCGTCGTGATCCAGCACGAGGACACGCCGCGCACCAAGCGCCGCCAGACGACCGAAATTCCAGAATAGCTACGGGCGCGAGTATTCCGTGAGGGCCATCGTGACCGCGCCGAGCTCGGTCTGCGCCGTCATCTTGAGCGGCACGCGGTCGGCGTCGTCGGATAGCCAGACCGTGAACGTGCGCGCCGGCGTCGTCGATTCGACCGCGAAGTTGGCGCGCGCGCGATACGACGCACCCGAGTACTTCACGGCGCGCCGGTTGCCGAGCACCGAGCCCACGGTCTCCTCGCCGACATATGTCACGTCGACGCGCCACAGCCGGCGGCCGCCGACGACGAACACCGTGCGCGTCGTGCCGGGCGCCGCGCGCCAGCCGCGCAGCTGCGCCATCGCCGAGTGCGTGTCGTCGACGGTGAGCTGGCCGAAGTCGAGCTTGAACGCGTGCGGCCTGGTCTCGTCGTCGCGCGTGTAGTTGACCTCGGCGGCCGAACCGGTGAAGCGCGCCTGCGCCTTCGTGATCTTGCCGTCCTGGTCGACGTAGGTGTCGAGCTGGAGCGGCCGACCGCTGTCGAGATCGATCACGGTCGTGGCCTCGTCGACGATCTTCTTGAGCAGCGCGGCGGCGCCGGCGGTCTCGGCGCGCGACTTCACCACCACCGCGCGGTGGCCCTCGAACTGCCCGGCGTCGCCGACCGCGAGCTGCGCTTCGCCGGCGAGGATTCCGCCGAGCCGCACCTCGAACGTCATGCTCTCGCCCGGATTGAGGCCGACCTCGCGCGGCCCGTTCGCCACCGCGGACGGCTTGCCGTGCGAAGCCGGCAGCGTCATCGCGTCGGCGCCGGCGCAACCGGCGAGCGCGGCGAGTAGCAGCGACGTGCGCGTCATCGCCAACTAGGATAGCTTGCTGCGGTGGAAGGCGGCACTCGGGTCGGTATCACCCTCGGCGATCCGTCGGGAATCGGACCTGAAATCGTCGCAGCCGCGCTCGCGGCCGCGCCGCCCCAGTGGCGCGAGCGGATCGTCGTGTACGGCGATCGCGCCCCGCTCGAGCGCGGCGCGCGGGCGATCGGCGTCGCCGTGCCCGACGTCGCGATCGAAGGCGCTGGCATCGGCGACGCGGTCGTCGCGGGTACGCCCGACGAGGCGAGCGGTGCCGCGCAGGTCGGCTATCTCGATGCCGCGACCGCCGCCGCCGCGCACGGCGACCTCGCCGCGATCGTGACCGCGCCGATCTCGAAGACGTGGGCCCGTCGCGCCGGCTTCGCATTCCCCGGCCACACCGAGATGCTCGCGACACGACTCGGCGCGCGCGAGGTCGCGATGATGTTCGCCGGCCCCAAGCTGCGCGTCGCGCTCGTCACGACGCACGTGCCGATCGCCGAGGTGCCGCGCGCGCTGACGACCGCGCGCGTGCGCGTCGTGATCGAGCTGCTCGCGGCGGCACTCGCGAACGACTTCGGCATGCCCGGCGCGCGCATCGGCGTGGTCGGCTTGAACCCGCACGCCGGCGAGGGTGGCCTGATCGGCGTCGAGGACGCGGACGTGATCGCGCCCGCACTCGCCGAGCCATGCGGCGACGCCGTGCTGGCCGGGCCGCTCGTGCCCGACGCCGCATTTCGCGCCGCGCTCGACGGCCGCCACGACGCGCTCGTCGCGATGTATCACGACCAGGGCTTGATCCCGGTCAAGCTCGTCGACTTCGAGGAGTCGGTGAACTTCACGCTCGGCCTGCCGATCGTGCGCACGTCGCCCGATCACGGCACCGCGCACGACATCGCGGGCAAAGGGGTCGCGCGGGCGGCGTCGATGCAGCGCGCGCTCGCGCTCGCGATCGAGGTCGTCGATCGGCGAGCGCGAGCCACATGACCGACGCGCGGCACCGTGACGACGCGCTGCGCGCGGTGCTCGATCTGCTGCCGCAGCCGTGCGTCGTGCACCTGCGCGGCACGGTGCTGTTCGCGAACCGCGCCCACCAGCAGCTGCTCGGCTGGACGACGCTCGACGACCTGGTCGGGCGCGACGCGCTCGAGTGCGTGCATCCCGACGATCGCGACTACGTGCGCGCGCGCGTCGCGTCGACCGCGCAGAACCGGCGCACGGCCGAGCACCGTCTCGTCAGCGGCGCGGGTGAGGCGATTCCCGTCGAGGTCAGCGGGATTCCGTTTCCGTTCGAGGGCGCGGTCGCGTCGCTCGCGCTCGTCCACGATCTGCGTGAGCGCAAGCGCGTCGATGCCGAGCTCGCGGCAGCGGAGCGGCTCGCGTCGCTCGGCCGGCTCGCGTCGGCGGTCGGCCACGAGATCAACAACCCGCTGACGTACGTGCTCGGCTCGCTCGCCCTGCTGGAGCGCGAGCTCGCGGGCCAGCCCGACCTCCGCGCGCGCGTCGATGCCGCGCTCGAAGGCGCGACGCGCGTACGCGACATCGTGCGGGACCTGCGCGCGATGTCGAGCCCGTGCGACGTGCCAGCGGGACCGGTCGACCTGCGCCGCGTGCTCGATCGCGCGGTCGCGACGGCGATGCACGAGATCGAGCATCGCGCGCGGCTCGTCCGCGACGACGTCGAGCTGCCGCCGGTCGCGGGCAGCGAGGGCCGGCTGATCCAGGTGTTCGTGAACCTGCTGGTGAATGCCGCGCATGCGATTCCGGACGGCGCGGCGCTCGACAACGAGATCCGGGTGGTGACGCGCGTGCAGGGCGAGGACCGCGTCGTGGTCGAGGTGAGCGACACCGGTCACGGCATCGCGGCCGGCGATCGCGAGCGCCTGTTCGAGCCGTTCTTCACGACGAAGTCGGGTACCGGCAGCGGCCTCGGGCTCTCGATCGTGCACCGGATCGTGATGCAGTCGGGCGGCACGATCGAGGCCGAGCCGTGCGAGCCGCGCGGCGCGTGTTTTCGCGTCACGCTGCGCGCCGAGCCGCGCGCGCCCGAGCCGGCCGTGTTGTCGCCGAGGCGCGGCGTGCCGCGGCGCCGCGGCCGCGTGCTCTTCATCGACGACGAGCCGCAGATCCGGCTGCTCGCGCGCGATATCCTGGCGCCGCACGACGTCGTCACGGCGACGAGCGGCCGCGACGCGATCGAGTTGCTCGCGTCGCGCGAATTCGACGCGATCGTGTGCGATCTGCAGATGCCCGACCTCGGTGGCGTCGACGTCTACGACTGGCTCCTCGCGCGTCGTCCCGACCTCGCGCATCGCATCGTCTTCACGACCGGTGGCGCGTTCACCGATCGCGCCCACGACTTCATCGCGACCAGCTCGCTCCCCCACCTCGAGAAGCCCTTCGACATCGAGCGCATGCGCGCGGTGGTCGATGCGCTGCTCGATTAGCGAGTCAGTACAGCGCGCGCAGCGCTTCGGTGTCGGAGATGATCACCTTGCGGCCTTCGGTCGCGATCAGGCGGCGGCGCTTGAACTGAGACAGCGTGAGCGAGACGGTCTCGCGCGTGGAGCCGATCAGGTTGGCGAGCTCCTGGTGCGTGATCTTCAGCGCGACCAGCGTGCCGCGCGCGTCGTCGACGCCGTACTCGGCCGCGAGCTTGACCAGCAGCTCGGCGAGCTTGCTCGACACGTCGCGGAACACGAGCGCTTCGACTTTGTTTTCGAGCTCGCGGCGCCGCACGATCATCAAGCGCGTCATCGCGAGACCGAGCGCGGGGTGGCTGTGGATCAACTCCTCGAAGTGCGCGCGATCGATCTCCGAGAGCAGCGCGTTCTCGACCGCCTCGGCCATCTCGGTGCGCGGGCCGCCGTCGAGCAGGCAGCTGTCACCGAACAGCTCGGCCGGGCCGTGATATGCGAGCGTCAGCGATTTGCCGTCGCGCGTGACCTTGCTGACCTTGATGCGGCCGCCGTGTACGAAGAACAGCGAGCGCCCCGGATCTCCCGGCAAATAGATGACGTCGCGGCGGCGCGCTTCGCGCAGCTCGACCCGCTCCGCCATGCGCGCGATCGCGTCGGGTCCGAGGTCCGCGAGTAACGGAACCTTGCGGAGATACCAAAGCACGCGCTTGGGGTCGGGCACGGGCTAAATGTAACACGGCTTACGGCTCACACCAAGATGTCACCCGGCTCACCAGCGGTACCGATCTCCACGGTCGCGTCGCGCCAGGTCGGCTCGCGGGCGATGCGCTCCGCGACGCGCGCCACGATCAGATCCTCGATCGTTCGACGCAGGGGCCGCGCGCCGAGCTTGGGATCGTGGCCGAGCTGGGCGAGCCGCGTGCGTGCCGCCGGCGACACGTTCACCCGCAGGTTGCGCGCGATGATGCCGGGCCGCACGCGCAGCTTGCCGAGCTCGAGATCGACGATGCGCTCGAGCGCGGCCGGCGGCAGCGGCGAGAACGGCACGATCGCGTCGACGCGGCCGATCAGCTCGGGGCGGAAGAACTGGCGGATCGCGCCGGTCGGATCGGGCCCGGCCGACGGATCGCTGGAGAACCCGGGCGCGCGCGGATCGTTCGCGCCGAGGTTGGTCGTCATCACGATCACCGTCATGCGGAAGTCGACGAGCCGGCCGAACGCGTCGGTGAGCCGGCCTTCGCCGAGCACGCCGAGCAGGAGATCGAACGCGGCGTCGTGCGCCTTCTCGAGCTCGTCGAACAGCACGACCGAGAGCGGCTGGCGGCGGATGCGATCGGCGAGCGAGCTGCCGGCGGGCGATGGCGTGATGAGGCGCGCGATCGCGCCGGGCGTGCCGAGCTCGCTCATGTCGACGCGCACGAGCCGGTCGGCGTCGCCGAATAAATAACGCGCGAGCTGCTTCGCGAGCTCGGTCTTGCCGACGCCGGTCGGGCCCGCGAACAGCAGCGAGCCGACCGGGCGCTGCGGATCGTCGAGCCCGGCCTTGAGCCGCGCGATCACCCGGGCCGAAGCGGCGCACGCGCGCGGCTGGCCGATCACGCCCTTCTCGAGCTCGCGCGCGATCGCCGCGGTGTCGAGCGCGCGCTCGGGCGAGATGAGATCGATCGGCAGCCCGGACCACGCGCCGAACGCCTGCACGACCGCGGGCACGTCGAGGTCGCGCTTGGCTTGCAGCGAGCAGTACTGCGCGAACGCGAGCGCCTTGCCGGGGAACGCGGTGTCGCGGCGGAACGCGTCGCACAGCTCGACGAGGCGGCGCGCGGCGTCCGCCGACATCGCGACCGGCGGATCGAGGCGCTGGCCGTACGGCTGCAGCAGCGCGATCACCTGCGCGGGCGTGGCCTCGGCGACGCGGATCACGCGCAGCTTGTCGACGAGCGCGGGGTGACGCTGCCGGGCCTTGACGAGCTCGGGCTCGTCGCATTCGGCGACCAGTGACAGCTCGCCGGCGATCACCGCGGGCGCGAGCAAGTCGGTGATCGCGGCGCCATCGGACATCGGCGCCATCGCGTCGGCGAGGCGATCGAGGAACAGCACGTCGCTGCCGCCCTCGAGCTCCTTGACCATCGTCAGGCAGCGCTGCTGCCACATGCCGAGATAGATCATGCCGGCGACGACGCGATCGGCGCTCGTCGCCCACAGCCGGCGCCGCCGCCCGGACTTGCCGCGCGACGCGTCGAGCAACGCGCGCGCGATGCGGCGTACGAGCGACGTCTTGCCGGCGCCGCGCGGCCCGACGAGCAGCAGGCTCGGCAGCTGCTTGGCGGCGAGCAGCGGCTGGATCTGCTCGGTGAACAGCGCGTCGATGCCGACGACGGCGGGCAGCCGGTTCGCGCGCGCGAGCGCGACCCAATCCTCCGCGATCGCCTCGAGCGTGGGCGCGGGTGGGCCCGCGTCGGCGGTCTTGCCGCGCGCCGCGGCGACGGCGGCGAGCGGGCTCCACTCGAGGATCTGCTCGTCGAGCTCGCGGCGCAGATCGTAGAGCGACGCCGACGTGTCTCCGACGAGGGCCGAGAACACGAGCGCGCGGATCGTGTCGGGCGCGGCCTCGAGATCCTCGGCGACGAACGTCCAGTCGAAGCGCGGCACGATCACGCGATGGAGCGGCGCGCCGTCGAGCTTGGCCGCCGCGTAGCCGAGCCGGATCGGCACGGCCGCGCTCGCGATCACGTAGCCGCGTGGATCGGGGCGGCCGGGATGGATGTCGACCTCGAGCCGGCGCAGCTCGAGGTCCTCGCTCCACAGGTAGCGCGCGACTTGCTCGCCGTCCTCGGCGATGAGCGCGGCCTGCGGCGCGAGGCGCGCGAGCGCGGTCTCCTGATCCTCGCCCATCGCGGCGGGCGGCGGATTGTCGAACAGCAGGCGAAACCGGCGCAGCAGCACGGCCGAGTACAGCCCACCGTGATGCTTGGTGACGAACACGCGGAACGTGGCGCGGCTCATGACGTGCGGCTCCACGCGAGGTGCCAGCCGCGGCGCACCGCGGTCAGCACGTCCTTGAACTGACCGCGCTCGATCCAGCCGGTCGCGAAGTCCTCGACCTCGAGCTCGAACGCGCGCTGCGCCCACCACAGCGCGGCCCGCGACGTGATCGTGCGCGTCACCGGCAGCAGCACGTCGGGGTTGGGCGGCAGCGCGCCGCCGTGCTCGAGCGCGTGCTCGAGTGCCTTGCGTGCGGCGAGATGCGCGCGCAGCGCCTCCTCGGGGCCGACCGGCGCGCCGGGGCGCACCTCGACGCGCACGACGTCGGGCTCGGCGGCGGCAGCGCGCAGCAGCCACGTGCCGTGCTCGTGCGCGAGCGCCTCGTGTACGAACAGCCCGCGCAGCACGACGACGATGTCGCGCCGCGCCTTCCAGAACGCCAGCCAGTCATTGAAGTTGCGGCCGCCCTTCTTGCCGGTGAGGTTCATCATGCCGACCTCGCCGGCATCGGTCGCGTGCGCCGCGATCTCGGTCCACGCCTTTTGCAGCGCGAACACCTGCATCACCGCGGTCAGGCCGTTCGACTGCGCCACCCCGACGCGCGACAGCACGACGGTGGTCGCGTGCGCCGCAGGGTCGAGCAGGCGCGGCAGCCCGCGCTCGATCAACATCGCCTCGGCGATGCCGGCGACGAGCGCGTCTCTTCCAGCTGGTGTTCGTCCGCGCGCCGGACGATGCGCGCGCAGTCTCATCTCCCTGGCGCCGCCCGGATGCTGGAGCAATTTCGTCTCGTACTCGTGCTCGTGCCCGTGCTCGTGCTCGTGCTCCTGCTCGCCGGCGCCGAACAGCTGCTCGAGCGCGGTCAGCCGCTGCTCGACCTCCTCGACGTAATACTTCAACTCCCCGCTCGCCTCCGCCCTGGCGCGTGCGAGCTCGCGCGAGCCCCTCACGCGCGCGATCGCCGCCACCGCGCGCGCGACCGACGGATCGAGCCCGGCGGTCGCGAGATCGAGCGCTCCTTGCAGCACATACGGTCCGGGCGCCGGACTCTTCTCGAGCATCGGCTCGAGCGTCGCGCGGATCGTGCCGGCCTCGTCCGCGAGGCGGACGATGCGCAGGCGGGCAGGCGGCGCGGTCGCGAGCACGTCGGTCAGCGCACCCGCGACGCGATCCTCGAGCCAGCGCTTGACCGTGCGCGCGCCGTAGCGCGGGTCGAAAGCGTCGCTCACCGCGCGCTTGCGCACCGCCGCGCCCGCGTACACGAACGTGTTGCGCTCGCGCAGGCCGCGCCGCGCGAGCAGCTTGGCGAGCTCCTTGTCGACGACCTTGGCCGCGACCTCGTGCGTGAGCGGCTCGAACGGCACGACCTGGTCGATGCGGTTGAACAGCTCGATCGGGAAGAACTCGCGCACCGCACGCGCGACGTCGGCGAGGATGCGCTCGCGCGTCTCGCCGAACCCGATCGGCTGCGCGTGCCGCGCGCCCAGGTTCGACGTCATGATCACGACCGAGCTCGCGAAGCTCGTGACGTCGCCGGCCGCGTCGGTCAACCGGCCCTCGTCGAACAGCTGCAGCAGCAGATGGAGCGCGCGCGGATGCGCCTTCTCGATCTCGTCGAGCAGCACGACGCAGAACGGCTGCGACCGCACGCGCGCGGTCAGCAGGCCCTCGGGATTCCAGCGGTCACCGATCAGCCGCGCCACCGCATCGCCCCCCGACATTTCGCCCATGTCGACGCGCACGAACCGCGACGGATCGCCGTACAGGTACTCCGCGATCGCGGTCGCGAGCTCGGTCTTGCCGGTGCCGGTCGGCCCGGTGAACAGCATCACCGAGACCGGCCGCGCCGGATCGGCGAGCCCGGCGCGCACCTTCAAGATCACGTCGGCCGCGGCGCGCGTCGCCACCGGCTGGCCGATCACGCGCGCGGCGAACTGCGCCTCGACCTCCTCGGGATCGAGCGCTTGATCGAGCTGCAACAGCTTGGGCGATAGCCCGGTCGTGCGCGCGAGCGTCTCGAGCACGTGGCTCGCGAGGACTTCCTCGTCGTCGCTCGCCGCGACCTCCTCGGCGACGCGCCGCACGATCTCGATCGCGACGCCGGGACGCGCGCGCCACGGAAACAGCGCCGAGCCGAGCTCGAGCGCGGCGCGCGGCACGAACGGATGGATCGACAGCGACTGGTGCACGGTCTCGAGGGCGCGCACCTCGTGGAGCAGCAGCTGCGCGGTCTCGCCCGCCGACGCCGCAGGGACCGCAACCAGCGCGAGTGCTTCGGCGAGGCCCGGCGCGTCGCGCTCGAGCCGCGCGTGCTGCTCGCGCGTCATCTCGGCGATCAGCGCGACGTCGCCGCGCCGCACCGGACCGCGGAAGAAATCGGCGAAGCTCCGCTCGCTCTGCCGCGACTGCCCGAGCCGCCCGAACAGGTGCAGATCATCGATCCACAGGATGCCGCGCTTGGCCCGAGCCTCGGCGAGCACCGCGAGCAGCCGCTCCTCCCACTGCCCGAGATAGCTCATGCCCGCGATCAGCCGCTTGCCGGTGAGCCGCCACACGTGTGCGCAGCGATCGAGGTTGCGGTGGATTCCATAGCCGTCCTCGCGCAGGCGATCGGCGATCCACTGCTGGATCAGGCTCGTCTTGCCCGACCCGGGCGGCCCGACGACCGCGACCGAGCGCGGTCGCGCGCCCGACAGCAAATATGCGAGGCGCTCGCGATACGGCGAACGCGGCACGCCCAGCTTGATCATGCCGTTCGCGGTGCGCTGCGTGTCGTCGACCGCGAGATCCTTGAGCGAGCGCTCGGCGCGCGGTCCCGCGGCGGCCGCGCGCTTGTCCTGCTTCTTCGATGGCAGGAGGTCCAGCAGCGTCAGCGTCTCGGCGGAGAACGCGAGCTGCGCCAGCCGATCCTTGCCGGTCGACAGCCGCAGCGCGAGATCCTCGTCGTCCTCTTCGAGCTCGGACCACAAGTGGCGCGCCGTGAGCTGCGCGAGCGTCGCGATGTCGGTGCGCTCGGCGGCGACGAACCACAGCTCGCGAGACAGCGGGTGGTAGCAGAACAGGTGCTGGCGATCCTCGCCCGTCCAGCGCGGCTCGACGATGAGCGGCATCTGGCCGAACAGGTGGCCGGACTTGGTCTTGACGTCGACGGGGACGCGCGCGAGCTCGGTGCCGAGCGGCAGCTGGAACAGCTCCTGCTCGGCGGGACGCGCGCGGCGCAGCTGGTTGCGGACCAGCGTGATCAGGTTCTCGCGCAGCCACGCCTCGCTGTCGCCCGCCGCGTGCGCCGCGTACGCCGCCGGCACGAGCGCGTGCCAGACCTCGTTCGCCGCGCCGCGAAAGCCATAGACGCCGACGGTGAAGTCGATCGTCACGCGCGCGCTCCGCCAGACGGATCGTGCGCGGTGCTCACGAGGCGGCTCCGAGCGGGTGCGTCCACTTCCACAGCTCGTCGCCGTGGTCGAAGCGGCACTTGTGGCCGGTGTGCTCGATCGTCTCGAGGATGCGATCGACTGCGGCCTCGGGCAGGCGCTGCGCGAGCTCGCTCCACGGCGCGTCGAGGTCGTCGCCGTAGACCTTGACGCTGTCGTCGGAGATGCTGACCTCGCGGAACACCAGCCCGCGCGGCGCCTTCGGCTGCGGCGGTCCGGGGAGGTTCGCCCACTCGAGGTCGGTGAACGTCGCGCGCGGCTCGAGCGCGGACACCCACGCGTGGCACGCCTCGCCGGCGAGCCCGAGGAACTTGTGCAAGCCGGCCTCGAGCACGTACAGCAGATCCGCGCCGCTGCCCGCGACGCGCACGACCGCGGCGGCGGGCGGATCGGCGACGACGTCGTCGATCGTGCGGGTCTCCCAGCCGCGCTCGCCGGCCCACAGATGGACGTGCGCGTGGAAGCCGTGATGCGCCGCCGCCGCGAGCGCGAGCTTGACCCACGCCACGACCGCGGCGCGCGCGTCCGGCGAGTGGACCATCAGCGTCGCGCCGTGCTGCTGCGGGCGCAGCGCGGTGACGAGCCAGAACAGATCGCGGCGGAACTGCGCGCGCTGGGCGACCGCGGCGTCGACCATGTCGACCGCGTCGATGTCGCGCGACAGCGCCTCGAGGCACAGCTCCTCGGCGGCGCGCAGCTCGCCTTGCGCCACGCTGCACGCGCCGATCCGCGCGCCGAGCCGGGCGTGATCCGCGGACAGCCGCGCGAGCTCGGCGCCGGGCAGCGCGGTCTTGCCTGCGGTCTTGCGCGCGGCCGTCGCGAGCGTGCCTTCGATCTCGCCGAGCTTGTCGCGCACCGCCTGCACGGCGGCGAGCGCGAGCTCGCGATCGGTCGCGCGCCGCAGCTCGCCGAGCGACAGCGCACCGCGCACGAGCCGCTTGCCGGTCTGCGCCGGGCGCCGCCACAACGCGATCGCGATCGATTCGCTC
>DASXCY010000087.1:0-2202 GCA_036490935.1 Kofleriaceae bacterium
CAACCGCGCGGTCTCGCGCGCCCGGCGGTCGCGGCGGAGCGGCGCGGTGTTTCCGGACCGCTACCACGCGCGAATCTTGAAGTCGCCGACGTCGGTGCGAAACGCGATCCGCTACGTCGTCAACAACTGGCGCAAGCATCAGGAACACCGCGCAGCGCTGCTGAGCGAGTTTCCGATCGATCCGTTCTCGAGCGGCAGGTGCGCGGGCGAGATCGCGTCCTCGCCGCAGCGCAGCGTCGCGCGCTCGATCACGTTGCGCGATGCGCTTTAGTCGAGCGAGATGCGCGTCGCGAGGCCGAGCATCATGAAGCCTTCGTCGGTGCTCGGATCGCCGTTGCCCGAGATCACGTCGGGCTCGAGCATCCAGAAGTGGACGCCCGAGACGCCGGCGATCAGCGCGCAGCGCGGCGGCCCGAGCTCGAGCCCGAAGTCGACGCGGACCATGATGTCGCTCGGTAGCTGCAGCGTGACCGGGTCCTCGCCGTCGGAGTCGGTGATCGTGAACGGCCGGCGCGAGAGCGGCGCGTTGTAGCCGACGGACAGCGCGAGCAGCGGGCGGATCCAGTGGTTCTTGCCGGTGACCACGCCACCGAAGTCGATCGAGCCCCACGAGCCCGCGGCCGGCGCCGTGCCGCCGCCCGCGCCGAACGTGAACGCCGCGCGGTGATCGTCGGTGGCCAGCACGGCGCCGACGCGGCCGGCGTACGCCCACGACGCTGCTTGCTGGTCCGAGGCGTTCTCGACCGACATGCGCTCGGCACCCGCGACGATCGTGGTATTCGGCGCGATCGTGGTGCGAAGCTGGCCGCCGGCCGAGTCGATCGTGGGCCCGAAGATCGGCTGGCCCGACGAAGCGATGTCGAGCTGGACGTCGCCGTGGCCGACCGGGGGCGTGATGGGCGAGTCGAGTGCGAACGTCCGTGCAGGTGGTGTGACGGCGAACGGGCTGCACCCGGCGAGGGCGGCAGCGGCGGCGGCGGCGGCGGCGACGGCGGCGAGGCGCATGGCCGAGCCGTGGTTCAACGATCGTACCGGGCCGAGCGACGCGGATTTGCCAGATCGTGCCGCGAAAACCGTCGAGGATCGGACGGCGGTGTCCGCTGCTAGCCACCGACGTGCGGCGCCAGCCACCGCGCGAGCGCCGGGTACATCTCGCGAACCGCGCGGCTGCCGACGCACGCGCCAACGTGGCCGCCGGCGACCTCGATCGCGTGCCGTTCGGTCGCGCCGACGTGGTCGAGCAGCGCGGTGGCCGCGCGCGCCGGGCAGATCGCGTCGCGCGACGCGGTGATCGCGAGCGTCGGGCACCGGATCTCCGCGAGCTGGACCGCGCGGCCGGCCACGCGATGCGTGCCGGCGACGAGCTCGTTGCGCTGATATAGCTCGACGATGTAGCGGCGATACGCGGCGGCGGGGAACGGGATGTTGTCGCTGGCCCACGCCTCGAGCGCCGCGAACGCGTCGCGCGCACGCGGATCGCCGGCGAGCTCGGGTAGCGAGGCCAGCTTGCCGAGCTCGAGCGTGGGCCGGAGCGCGGTGAAGCCGGCCTGCATCTGGCTCGGCGCGATGTTGCCCGCGCCGGCGATCGCGTCGCCGTCGAACCAGCGCGGGTCGACCATCACGCGCAGCTGGCCGCCGTGCGCGAAGTCGATCGGCGCGGCGAGCGTGACGAACGCGGCGAGCTCGCCCGGGTGCTGCGCGGCGTGGATCGCGGCGAGCGTACCGCCCATGCAGTAACCGAGCAGCGCGAGCCGAGCTGCGCCGGTCTCGCGGCGCACGCGACGGGTCGCGCGAGCGAGCCGCGCGAGCACCGCTTCCCAGTCGAGGTAGCGATCTTCGTCGGCGGGCACGCCCCAGTCGAGGCACCACACGTCGAACCCGGCGCCGACCAGCGCCTCGACGAGCGATGCGCCCGGCCGGAGGTCGAGCACGTACCAGCGGTTGATCAGCGACGGCACGAGCAAGAGCGGGAGACGCGCGCGAGCCGGCTCGGCGCCACGAAAGTGATAGAGCCGCGCGCCGCCGGTCAGCGCGAGCTCGTCGCGCGGCGTCGGAGCGAGCGCCGGTGCGGGTACGGCGATGCCGAGCACGGCGGTTGTCGCCTCGGTCCACGCTCGCGCGACGTCGCGCGAGCACGCGAGCAGCGCGTCGGCGAGCGCGGGCACTACTGGGCGCCCATCTTGCGGGCGGCATCGACGCCGA
>DASXCY010000088.1:0-32664 GCA_036490935.1 Kofleriaceae bacterium
GCCTTCTTCTTGTCCTGTTCGGCCTTCTTCTGCTCTTCGGCCGCGTGCTTCTTGTCCTCGCCGGCCTTCTTGGCCTGCTCGGCCTGGTCCTTCTTCAGCTGCTCGTCCTGGGCCTTCTTCGAGGCCTCGTCCTGCTTCTTCTTCTCGGCGTCCTGCTTCTTCTGCTCCTCGGCCGCCTTCTTCTGGTCCTCGGCGGCGTGCTTCTTCTGCTCTTCGGCCTGCGTCTTCTGCTCCTCGTCGCGCTTCTTCTGGTCCTCGGCCGCCTGCTTCTTCTGCTCCTCGTCCTTGATCTTGCGCGCCTCTTCGTCGTGGCGCTTCTGCTCCTCGGCCTGCTTCTTCTGCTGCTCCTCGAGCCGCTTCTGATCCTCGGCCTTGCGCTTGTCGAGCTCGTCCTTGCGCTTCGAATCGGCGGCCTGCTTCTTCTGCTCTTCCTCGAGCCGCTTCTGCTGCTCGACCTTCGCCTTTTCGAGGGTCGCCTGCTGCTTCTTCGCCTCGTCGTCGCGGCGGCGCTGCTCGTCCTGGTGTTGTTTGAGCTGGAGCTCGCGGTCTTTCTTCTGCTGGTCCTCGAGCTTGTGGCGGTCGGCCTCGATCTTCTTGCGCTCGGCGTCGTCCTTCGCCGCCTTCTCGCGCTCGTCGAGCTTGCGCTGCTCCTCGACCTGCTTGCGATGCTCGGTGGCGAGCTTCTTCTGCTCGTCGGCCTGCTTGCGGCGCATTTCGTCCTGGTGGCGCTGTTGCACGAGTTGCTGCTTGCGGATCTCGTCCTCGCGGTGGCGACGCGCATCCCACTCGGCCTGGCGCGCACGCGCTTGGCGCTCCTGGTCGGCGCGGCGCGCCGCATCGACGCGGCCGAGCTCGACCATGTCGGGCTTCTCGCGGACGTACACGACGTGGTTGTCGCGCATCCAGTCTTCGCTCGGGCCGGCGGTGTACGAGTAGTCCTTGTAGTGGTGGTAGCGCCCGACCGGCACGCTCGACGTCACGTAGACGTGGAGGTCACCGCGCGCGTAATGCCGCCCGACATCGGGATCGAAGAGGTGTCGGCCGTTGACGAAGTGCCACTCCGAGTCCGGCAC
The DNA here is from genome assembly GCA_036490935.1 of Kofleriaceae bacterium. Lineage (GTDB taxonomy): Bacteria > Myxococcota_A > Polyangia > Haliangiales > Haliangiaceae > JABFXX01. The sequence continues at coordinate 1,074 of DASXCY010000088.1, forward strand.
GTACGCGTTCGCGTCGAAGCCGGCTGGCGCCCAGCCGATCCAGCCGTTGCTCTGCCGCCACGTCACCCACGCCGGGCTCCATTGATGGCCCGGCACCCAGACCCAGCGGTTGCTCCACACCCAGCGGCCGTAGTGCGCGGTCGCCCAGCCGAACGGATCGTTCGAGACCCAGAGCATCCCGTAGTCCGTGTACTTCCAGTGGCCGTTCGTGAACGGTCGGTAGCTCGGATTCTGCGGCGCGAACACCCAGCCGTATGTCGGGTCGTCGTACCAGGTGCCGTACGGATCGAGCTGATCATAGAACACGTCGTCGCTCGCGATCGTGTCGCCCGGGATGTCGTACGTGACCGTGTCGTACTCGGGCTCGTCGGGATACGTGACCTCGTCGGCGGTCGGCGGCGGGGCATCGTCGGTGACCGGCGGCTCCACGGGTTGCACCGGCTGAACCGGCTGCACCGGCTGCACCGGCTGCACGGGTTGCACCGGCTGGACCGGTTGCACCGGTTGCACCGGCTGCACCGGTTGCACCGGTTGCACCGGTTGGGTTTGCGCCTGGATGGTGCAGGCGGCGAACAGGAAGGCGGCAAGCAGGCGTACGCGCATATGGTCCTTTCGACGGCTAGGCTGGTCGCGAATTCATACGCTAGTTTCCGGCGGCCTTGCGCAGCTTCGCCGCGATTGCTTCGAGGCGCTGGCGCAAAGCATGCGCTTGCTCGGCGAGCTCGCCGAGCAAGGAGTCGCGCGCCGACGACGCGAGCTCCGCCGCGCGCTCCGACAGCGTGCCCACCGCGCTCGCGATCTCGCCCGGATCGTTCGACCCGCCGCTGACCTTGCCGTTGACCGCCGCGACCTCGGTGGCGAGCCCGGTCATCGCGGTCATGAGCTCCTGCAGCTTCGTGTTGCGAGCCTGGACGGCGGGCGCGTGCGCGACGACCTGAGTCCCGAGCTCCTCCTGCTGCGAGCGCGCGGCCGACAGCGCCTCGACCAGCTGCTTGCCCGCGAGCTGCAGGCGGCCTTCGCACGCCGCGAGCTCGCCGAGGGTCGCGTTCGCGCGTTCGAGATGTTTGATGGAGTCGAGCGGCGTCTTCAAGAACAGCTCGCCGAGCCGTGCGTACGTGACGAGCGCGTCGTCGAACTCGGTCGCTGCGGCCACGAGCGGCGTCGAATGAGGCTTCGCCATGGCGCCAGTTTGGCAGTGCGGCGGCTGCGCGGCGTGCCATCTGCGCAGTTTCTTGCGAACTGCCGCGAACCGCGCCAAGACTTTGACCATGCGCCTCGCGATCGCTACCGCCGTGCTGATCGGCACCGCGCTCGTCGGCGGCGCGCACGCTGACGGCGATGACCTCGTCGACACCCTCGGACCGCGCGAGATCGCGCTCGGCGAGGCGTTGCGCGGCGGCGCGACCGGCGCCTCGGCGATCGTACTCAATCCGGCGGGCCTGCCGCTCTCGCGAGACGTCGTATTCGAGGGCGGCTACGGCTACCGCGAGTCGGACTCGGCGTCGCTCGTCACGGCGTCGGCGTGCGACACGACTTCCGCCATCCCCGGCTGCTTCTACTACGACTACGCCGGCGCGAACCCCGCGCTCGGCAGCATGAGCCTGCACACGAGCACGCAGATCGTGGGCACCGCGCTCGCATTTCCGATCACGCCGCGCGTGTTCCTCGGCACGAACATGCGCTACCTGCACTTCGACTCCGACGTGATGGGCCACCCCGCCACCAGCGGATTCAACGGCGACGCCGGCGCGATGCTGCGGCTCACCGATCTCGTGAACGTCGGCGTCGCGGGCTACAACCTCGTTGGCACCGAGTCGGTCGACTTCCCGCGCACGGTCGGCGGCGGCGTGTACGCGCATCCGATCCCGAACCTGGCGCTCGGCTTCGACAGCCGGTGGAAGCTCGAAGGCTCGAGCGCCGCGCGCTATGGCGGCGGCGCGGAGCTGTTCCTGCGCACGGGCAACGGCCAGACCGGATTTCCGATCCGCGCCGGCGCGCTGCACGACGGCGATCTCGACGCCACGTACCTATCCGGCGGCCTCGGGATCGCGAGCCTCACGTACGCCGTGGACATAGCTGCGCGTCACGCCATCAGCGGCGCGCAGCACGAGACACTAGTCATCGCCAGCATGCGCTTCTTCGGACCGCGGCTCCCGCCGCTGGGTCCGTCCGCTGCCAGCGACTAGCGAGCGCTTACCAGCGATCGCCGCCGCGACCGCCGCGACCGCCACGGCGACCACCGCCGCCGCGATCGTCGCCGCCGCCGCCACCGCCGCCGCCCCAGTCGCCGCCGCCGCCACCACCACCGCCGCCGCCGCCGCCTTCATAGCCGCCACCGCCGCCGCGGAAGCCACCGCCGCCGCCGCCGCCGCGGGCCTGGCGCTGCTCGGCCTCGTTGACGCGAAGTGGGCGACCGTCGAGGGTCTTGCCGTCCATACCTTCGACCGCCTTGGCGGCCTCTTCGGTGGTGCCCATCGTCACGAACGCGAAGCCGCGTGAGCGGCCGGTCTCGCGATCGGTGACGAGGTGGACGTCGCTGACGGTGCCGAACTGCTGGAACGCAGTGCGGACGCCATCAGCCGTGGTGTTGAACGAGAGATTTCCAACGTACAGACGAGTGTTCATCAGCTTGCTCGGACGGCCCACAGAGTGGCTAGACCCGCCCCACGAGGGGCCTTACGTGCTCGGAAGCGGGTTTGAGAACGTTTCAGTTACCCACTGAGCACCGGAACTAGCGAGGACCCGTAGCAAGAGACGCAAACGGCAAACCAGGCAGCAGACCGACGAACCGTGGCAGACGCGAACATATAGCGCATCTCTAGGAAAAGCCACCCGCAAATGGCGGACGCGGCAGATCGGGACATTTCGGCCGGAAACCTCAGTAGCTGAGCCGTTGTCCGATCTAGGCGACCTGTATGCTGCCCGCGGTGGAACTCGAGCGCTCGCTGCTCCGGCGCCTGCGCGACCGCGACGAGCGAGCGTTCCGCGAGCTGATCGAGGCCCACCGCGACCGGGTCTTCAACATCACGTTCCGCATGCTCGGCAACCGCGCCGAGGCCGAGGACGTGGCGCAAGAAGTCTTCATCACGGTGTTCAAGACGATCGACACGTTTCGCGAAGAAGCGAAGTTCTCGACGTGGCTGTATCGAGTCGCGGTCAATCACTGCAAGAACCGGATCAAGTACCTCGCGCGCCGCCACGACCGCGATCGCGACGAGCTCGACGACACGACCGCGAGCGGCGTCAACGGCACGATCGGCGCACCGCTGCCGGCGGCGCCGGATCACGCGCTCGCCGGCGCGCAAATGGAGAAGCTCTTGCAGGACGCGATCGAGAACCTCGACGAGGAACATCGCGTCGTGGTCGTGCTCCGCGACGTCGAGGACCTATCGATCGAAGAGATCTGCGACATCACCGGGCTGCCGGACGGCACGGTCAAGTCGCGGCTGCATCGCGCGCGGCTCGCGCTACGAAAGAAGCTGCAACGCCATGTCTGACGAAGACGAGATCATCGCGAAGGTTTCGGATTATCTCGACGGCGCGCTCGCCGGCAAGGAGCGCGAAGCGGTCGCGGCGAAGCTCGAGCACGACGACGCGTGGAAGCGCGCGCACGCCGAGCTCGTCGAGACGCGCAAGGCGCTGTCGGGGATGCGCAAGGCCCACGCACCGGCGAGCTTCGCGCAGGACGTGACGTCGACGATCCACAAGCGCAGCGCCGGCCGCTTCTTCGGGCGTCGCACGTTCGGCGACCGTGTGCCGTTCGGCGTGCTCGTCGTGGTCGCGGTCCTCGGCTTGATCGTCGTCGCGTACTTCATGTGGGCTTCGCAAACCGGCTCGCTCGAGAGCAACCACGACCGCACGCCGCGCGGCTCGGGCAGCGCACAGCACCTCGTCTCGCCGCCGTAGGGCCGGCGCGTGGCTTGGCCTAGTCAGCTTGCCCGATCAGCAGGCGGCAGAATTCCTGGAGCGGGCCGCGGCGCTCGGGCGGCACGTATTCGATGTTGAGCTGGCGATCGGTGACCTCGAAGAACGAGATGTCGGCGGCGAGCAACTCGGCCTCGCAGCGCTCGACGCAGGCGTGATCGATGTCGCGCAGGTTCTTGCGCACGATCTCGGCCTCGGCGTCGAGCTTGTTCTCGATGAAGAACCCGCCGAGGATGAGCTTGGCCTTGACCGCCATCGTGTGGACGTCGTCGGCCCGGCGGTGCGGGAACGACAGCGCGACCGCGAGTAGCTCGGCCGCGGCCGGCGACGCGCGCTCGTAGGCGCGGCGCGTGACGTAGCCGAGGTCGAACAGCGCGAGCTGCGGCGCGAACAGCATGCCGGCGGTGCGCGCCATCACCGCGTAGTAGCCGAAGTGGTGGCCGATCTCGCGCAGGATCTCCGGGCGTTCGACGAGCTCGCGGCCGAGGCGGCGATACTGGTGGAACACGTCGTAGACCGCGCGCAGGTTGCGCGCCTTGATCGCCTCGCGCAGGTAGTTGTTGAAGAACCGGATGCACAGCCGCAGCGCCTGCTCGTCGTGGTGCAGGTGCGCGCGCGACGCGATCACGCGCGTCGCGTCGGAGAACGTCGAGACCGTGTCGTTCGCGCCGCCGAGCGCGCGCAGAAAGCCGTGCTCGAGCTGGTGCAGGCACTTCATCTCGAACCACGTGCGGTTCTCGGTCATCATCTCGAGCGCCTCGTCGGACATGCCGATGAAGTCGGCGCGATCGACGGCGAACCATTCCTTCGGCATCCGGTTCTTGTACTTGTCGTAGTGGTCGAGCAGCGTCTTGATCGCCCACGTCCCTTCGGCCGCGACGTCGCGATCGTTGCGATCGAGCGACTTGATGATGATCGTGCCGAGCTGGCCTACGCGCGTCGAGATCTCGGTTTGCGCGCCTTGCGGATCGTGGTCGCGCTCGGCGGTGATCTCGAGGACGCGCATCACGTCGCCGCGCAACCGGATGACGAGCTGCGACGGATCGACGAACCGCACGACGTAGAAGAAGTACGGGATCAACATCGCCCAGCCGGCCATCGCGAAGAACACCGCGAGCCGGATCGCCCACATCGGCGCGAACTGCGGGCCGACCATGTAGTCGACCCACAGCACGTGGGCGGCGCCGAGCGCGAAGAACGCCAGCACCCAGCGGTTGACGCGGTCGCGCAAGAAGATCTCGATCAGCTTCGGCGTGTGCATGTTCGCCGTGAGCGGGATCGCGAGGCCGATCGTGCCGATCAGCATCGCCAGCACGTTGTTGTAGGCGCGCGCCATCGGCGACAACGTGTCGACGAGCTTCTCGTTCTTGACGCCCGCCCAGCTCACCGAATTCCAGCCGGGATAGCCGGCGTTCCGCCATTCCAAGAAGAACTCGGCGCCGAACAGCAGCGCGAAGCCGACGAACGCGATCGCGAGCGACCGCACGAAGAGCTTGCGCATCTCGATCGAGATTATAGGTAATGTCGCGGGATGGTGCCCAGCGATCTGGACACGGTTAAGGCGACCGGCGGCGACACCCCGCCCGTCGCGAATCGCGCAGCTCCGCGCCGACGGGCTGGGGATCGTCTGGGAAGTGTACGACCCGATGCCCGAGCGCGGCGTCCGCCTCGATCCGCGACGAGATCGCGAAATGGCTGAAGACGCTGTGACCGCGCGCGTTCAGTCCGCGTCGTCCTGCAAGAACGCGAAGTAGCGCTCCGGCAGATCGTCGAACTCGAGTGCGCCGGCGCAGCTCGGGCACTTGAACACGGGCGGCTCGAGGCCCGACGCGAGGATCGCCGCGGTCTGCACGAGCCGCTCCTCCTGATGATCGCAGCCGATGCAATGGAACGGCGCGAAGAACGAGGTCACCGTGCCGCGGCCGATCACGTCGCGCACCATCGACGCCTGCAGGATGAACGGCACCGAGCACGCGTGGAACTCGTAGCCCTGGATGCGCGCCTGGCGCAGGAACTCGCACCACGCGCGCACGCCGAGCGAGTTCATGTACGTCACCTGCGCCATGTCGAACACGACGCGGCCGACCATCGCCGGCAGGAGCTCGTCGAAGCGGGTCGCCTCGGTGAAGTCGCCGCGCAGCACGACGCGCGTGCGTTCGCCGTCCTTGACGACCTGCCATTGCGTGAGCTTCGCGAGCAGCACGCGCGCGCGATCGTCGAGCGACGTGAACGCGATGCCGACGACGGTCTTGCCGTCGCGCGGCTGCGCCCACACCGCGGTGCCGCGAATCACGACCGGCTGCTCGCCCCCCGGCTTCTCGGTAACGCCGGCCGCACTTCCGAGAGCGGGCGAGGGATCCGGGGTGATCGTGACCGAGATCGCCTGGCCTTCCGCGACCGGCTCGGTGACGACGAGCCGCACGCCGTCGAGCGACAGGTTCGACACCGTCGCGTCGACCCGGCTGCCGCCGAGCTCGATCGCGATCGCGAACGCCTCGCTGCCGGGCCGCGGCTCGCCGAGCTGGAGCGCGATCACGTCGTGCAGCTCGTCGGCGGTCATGGGCGAGATCAGCAGCTCGTCGGCGCCGCTCTGCGAGACCTCGCGCATCTGATCGCCGGTGAGCCGCTGGCCCGCGACGAGGATCACGTGGATCGTGGGACGCTTGTCCTTGAGCTGCTTGGTCAGCGTGAAGCCATCGGGCAGCGCGTCGAGCACCGCGACCGACGGCTCGTGTGCGTCGACCAGCTGGCGCGCCTCGTCCGCGGTGTTCGCGACGAGCATCTCGAGCCCGAGCCTCCGGAAGGGCGGCGCGGTGAAGTGCCGCAGGAGCTCGCTGTTGTTCGAGACCAAGACCTTCGGCACTACGGTTCCCCTGCCCCCTATACAATCGCACGAAAGATCGCGATCAGGGCGATCAGCGCGACGAATGCGCCCCCGATCACGACGACGCCGCGCACCAGCGTGCCGCGGTCGTACGCCTCGCGCTCCGCGGTGAGCTTCTCGATCTCCGTCGTGCGCGCGGTGATCGCGCCGCGCAGGCGATCGATGCGCTCGTACAGCTCCGCGAACGAGGGATCCCCGAGGTGCACCGAGCCCGGCGGTGCCTGGCTCGCGGGATCGATGCGGTTCAAGTTGACGAGCGTGCCGAGCGTCACGAGCCGGCGCTGGATCTCCGACTCGCCGAGCCCGATCTCGCGCTGCTTGCGCTTCTGCTCGGCGTCGAGCTCGGCGTTGCGGTGCGTGTGGCCCTCGCGGGCATCGTTCAAGCTGCGCTTCGCGGCGTCGAGCTCGGCCTTCGCGGCATCGAGCTTCGCGGCGGCCTCGTTGATCGGACGCTCGAGCCCGGCGAGCTTGCGATCGTGATCCTGGCGCTCGGGCTCGAGCGCGGCGGCCTCGCGGCGATGATCCTCGGCGGCGCGCCGCAGCTCCTGGCGCTGATCGCCCATCTGCTGCGAACCGGCCTGGCGATCTTGATCCTCGGCCGCCTTGAGATGCGCGCGCTGGCGGCGCTCGAGCTCCTTGCGCTTGTCGCGCAGCCCGCGCCGCTGGCCCTCGAGGTGCGCGAGCTCGCGCTGCGCTTCGTCGACGAGTCGCTCGGCCTCGCCCAGCTTCTCGTTGCGCTCGCGCTCGACGTCGACGAACTTCGACGCCTCCTCCGCTTTGCGGCCCTCGACGTCGCCGAGCTCCTTGCGCAGCCCGTTGATGCGCTCCTCGGCCATGTCGATCGCCTGGTTCTCGGCCGAGAACACGCGGCCGACGACGTGCGCGCCGCGTGCCGCGCGCCCGAGCGAGCCGAGCACCTGGTCGAGCGCCTCGGTGTCCTGCTTGATCTCGACCGCGAGCTGCTTGATCGCGCCGCGCCGCTGCCAGCGCGCGCGCCAGAAGATGTACGTGTAGCGCGCGGCGCTGACGAGGCCCGGCTCGGGGATCTCGGGCACCGCGAGCACCTTGGGCGGTGCGAACGGACGATCGTCGCTGCGGATGATGCGCGTCGGCGGCGGCTCGAGGCCGGTCGCGGCGCGGTCGAGCGCGGGCGGCGGCGGCGCGGTTGGCGGCTCGACTGCGACCATCGGCGTCGGAGCCGTGTCGTGTGCGGGCGGGATCGTCGTGGGCACCGCGATCGGCGGCGGCTGCGAGATGCGCGAGGCGCTGCGGCGATCGGCGGGGATGCGAGGCTCGGGCGGCGGCGGATCGCGGCGCTCGGCGGCCGGCGACGGGCTGAGCGCGTTGAGCAGCTCGGCGTTGGCCGGCGCCGGTGCCGCGGCCGCGGCCGGGATCGGCGGCGGGCTGCTGTTACCCGTCTTGCGCAGCGGCGGCGCCGCCGTGGTCCGCGGCGGCAACTGGATCCCGGTCGGCTGGCCCTTGCTGCCGGCGCGACGCGGCGGCAGCGGCGGCAAGCGGCGGCCGCACGCCTGGCACACCGCCAGCTCGTCGGCATTTTCCGCGCTGCAAAACGGGCAGAAGCGCATCGCTACCCGCGCAGCAACGCGAGCAAGTCAGTCGGTGAGCCCGATCGCGAGATACACTTGATAATCATGCGCTTCGAGACCATACCCCACATCGACACCGAGTAACGGGATCACGATCTGCCGCATCAGCAGGCGCGTGCCCACGCCGACCGAGTTCTTGAAGCCCGCTCCGAGACGACCGTCGTCGAACTGATAGTTCGGCAGGTAGTTGCGATCGGGGCTCGTCGTGATGAACGTCGTGTACGCCGAGTCCCAGAAGCCCATGCCGCGCACCGACAATCCGTAGATCGTGAACAGCGGGAACGAATACTCGAGATTCGCGAGCGCCTGGAAGTCGCCGCGAAACTGGTTGTTGAGCCAGCCGCGCATCGACGTGCCGCCGGTCGTCAGCTCCTGCTGGAACGGCAGGTGGTGGCCGATGTTCAAGTTGCCCTTGAGCACCAGGTTGTGGTGCTCGAGCACCTGCCAGCCCTTGTAAAGCGAGAGCGCCTCGCGGTGGTAATCGAAGTCGGAGCCGAGCTGCTTGACCGCGTACTCGTAGTCGAGCACGTAGCGATAGCCGGTATAAACGCCTTCCCAGTTGGCGCGGCGATCGATGGTGAACATCCACTCGTTCGAGATGTCGGCGCCCGCCTTGCCGGGCGCCACGATCGGCGTGCTGGGATCGGCGAGGTTCTTGACGTCGGAGTAGCTGACGTGCGCGGCGCGCAGCCGCGTGTCGAGCTTGATGCCGCGAAAAAACTCGTAACCGAGCTTCACGCCGGCATCGAGGTAGTTCATGCGCGACTGGCGCACCGAGCCCGGGTTGTCGAACCAGCCCGTCGACGACGCGTATTCGATCACCCGCGACGAGTCGAGATAGGTGTCGAGCTGCGCGTAGAACCGCGTATCGGCGATGTTCGGGATCACCCACGCGCCGACGAAGAACGAGTCGCCGGTCGCGATCTGGCCGTACAGCAAGAGCTTCTGGTTCTCGCCGAACAGGTTGTTCTCGCCGTAGCCGATGCCGCCGCCGGTGTTGGTCGGCTGGTTGTAGAACGCCGGCGCGATCACCCACGAGTGCTTGTCCTTGACGTTGAGGTGCACGCGGATGCCGCCGGTCGGCGCGGTCTCGTAGAACACCTCGACCTCGGAGAACAGGCCGCTCGAGCGCAGGCGCTGCTTGACGAGATCGACCAGCTCCGGTTTCCAGTCGTCGCCGGTGTCGATGCGCGCGATCAGCTGGACGGTGTCGGACGTCGTCTTCGTGTTGCCATCGACGACGATATCCGTGATTTCTTCGGCGCTCGCGGGCCGCGCGAACGCCGCCACGACGAGGAGCGCGAGCACGACCCGGATCACGCTGCGAGTATCGCACGATCAACGGCGGGCTCGATGCGTGGTAGGAATTTGCCATGCGGGGGTGGATCGCGGTGTTCGTCACGGCGTGCGTCCTGCCACAGCCGTATCCGTATCCGTATCAGCCGGCGCCGCCGCAACAGCCGATGGTCGCGCCGCGGCCGGGACCCGCGCCCGCGCCGAGCGCACCGCGCCGCGCCGAGCGCTACGACGAGCTGCAGTCGCAGTTGATCGCGGCCGAGCAGCTCGGCGACGAGGACGCCGCGCATGGCGAACGCGAGGTCGTGCACGGCATCGACGACCTGCTGCGCGAGCTCGCGCGCGATCCACGCGCGGACTCCGCTCTGGTCGCGAATGCCCGCGCGCTGCGCGTGCGCGCCGCGGGGGAAGCCGCGGCCGCGTTCGATCGCTTCATCGAGACGCTCGCGACCGAGGTGCACGCGCACACGGGCCCGCAGCTGGCCGTGCTGCGCCAGCACGGCCGGCCCGAGGTCGCGAAGCAGTGCTGGATCTATCGCCGCGACGCAGGCGACGAGACCTACTGCTGGACCAAGGCCGGCAAGCTCGCGAGCCACAAGGTGACCGGCCCCGAGCCGGTCGCCGAGGCACCCGAACCCGCGCCCGCCGCGCCCGCCGCGCCGCGCGGCAAGCACGCGATCGCGTACTACGCGGCCGCGACGTTCGCGTCGGGCTCGTGCAGCTTCGGCAACTGCTTGAAGGACGGCTGGACGACGCGCACCGCCGGCGGCGACGTCGAATCGCGCTGCGATTTCGGCGACTGCGCGAAGGACGGCTGGACCTCGCGCCACCCCGATGGGACGGAAAGCCGGACGAGCTGCAGCTTCGGCGATTGCTTCAAGGACGGCTGGACCACGACCCACCCCGACGGCACGTCCAGCTCGACGAGCTGCAGCTTCGGCGACTGCATGAAGGACGGCTGGACCACGACGATGCCCGACGGCTCGTCCAGTACGACGTCGTGCAGCTTCGGCGATTGTCTGAAGGATGGCTGGACCACGCAACTGCCGTCGGGGCAATCCGTGTCCTGCTCGTGCAACTTCGGCGACTGCCTGCAGAACGGCGCGAGCTGCAACTGACAGCTCGCCGCGCGCGGTGATAACAACGAGGCATGAACCCCGCCGAGGTCGCCACCGCGCTGGTCATCGAGCGCACGCTGCAGGACAGTCCCGCGTTCCGCAAGATCGACGATACGCTGTACGTCATCAAGCAGGGCTCGGCGTACGTGATGATCAGCGTCGTGCCGTGGGGCGACAACAGGGCCATGGTGCGATGCGCGTCGCAGCTGGTGAAGGGCATCGACGTCGACGGCCCGCTCGCGAAGCAGCTGCTCGAGCTCAACGCACATCTCCGCTTCGGCGCGTTCGCGTGGGATCCCGGCGAGCATACGGTGCTGTTCACGCACACGATCCTCGGCGGCACGACGCTCGATCCCGAGGAGCTGATGGCGACGTTGCGCGACGTCGCGCTCATCGCCGACGAGTACGACGACAAGCTGATGAAGAAGTACGGCGGCCAGCGGATGATCGATCTCCTCGAGGAGGCGGCGATGGAGCGGATCATGGAAAAGGATCCGAAGGGCTTCCGCTTTGAGTGACGATCGGCGTCACGGCTTCGGTACGCGCGCGATCCACGCCGGGCAAGCGCCCGATCCGGTGACCGGCGCGGTGATGACGCCGATCTACTACACGTCGACCTACGCGCAGCAGTCGCCGGGGGTGCACAAGGGCTACGAGTACTCGCGCACGCACAACCTCACGCGGTTCGCGCTCGAGCGCAACCTCGCGTCGCTCGAAGGCGGCAGCGGGGCGCTGTGCTTCGCGAGCGGGTTGGCCGCGACGTCGACGCTGCTGTCGCTGTTCGACGCCGGCACGCACGTGATCGCGTGCGACGACCTGTACGGCGGCACGTTCCGGCTGTTCGACAAGGTGTACCGCCGGCTCGGCTTCGACTTCACGTACGTCGATCCGCGCGGCGGCGCCGCGGCCGTCGAGGCCGCGCTGCGGCCGTCGACCAAGCTGGTCTGGCTCGAGACGCCGACCAACCCGATGCTGAAGATCGTCGACATCGCGGCGGTCGCGGCGCTGTGCAAGAAGCGCGGCGTGATCGTCGCGGTCGACAACACGTTCATGACGCCGTACTTCCAGCGCCCGCTCGAGCTCGGCGCCGACATCGCGGCGCACTCGCTGACGAAGTACCTGAACGGGCACTCGGATGTCGTCGGTGGCGCGCTCGTCTTCGCGGATCCGGCGCTGCGCGATCGCGTCGCGTTCTTGCAAAACGCGATCGGCGCGGTGAACTCGCCGATGGACGCGTTCCTCGTGCTGCGCGGCACCAAGACGCTGCACGTGCGCATGGAACGCCACGAGCACAACGCGCGCGAGCTCGCCGGGTGGCTCGAGACGCACCCGCAGGTCGAGCGCGTGTATTACCCGGGCCTGGCGTCGCATCCGCAGCACGCGCTCGCGAAGCAGCAGATGCGCGGGTTCGGCGGCATGATGAGCTTCGTGCTGCGCGGCGGCCTCGACCACGCCGCCCGGTTCCTGAGCGCATGCCAGATCTTCACCCTCGCCGAGTCGCTCGGCGGCGTCGAGTCGTTGATCGAGCATCCGGCGATCATGACCCACGCGAGCGTGCCGGCGGAGCGGCGCGCCGCGCTCGGGATCGTCGACGGGTTCATCCGGCTATCGGTCGGCATCGAGGACGTCGCCGATCTGCGCGCCGATCTCGAAGCCGCGTTCGCCGCGGCGAGGTCGTGATGGCCAAGGCCAAGGCCAAGCCCAAGCCCAAGCCCAAGAAATCGGCGCCGCGGCCCAAGGCCAAGACGCAACCGAAGCAGCACGTGAAACCCGCGCCGCATGCGGTGCTCGGCCTGCGCACCGTGATCTACAAGGTCGCCGACCTCGACCGCGCGAGGACGTTCTACACGGCGCTGCTCGGTCGCGGGCCGTACTTCGATCAGCCGTTCTACGTCGGCTTCGACATCGGCGGCTACGAGCTCGGCCTCGATCCCGATGTCTCGCACGCCAAGCCCGGTGCAGGCGGCACGCATGCGTACTGGCGCGTCGGCGACATCACCGCGGCGTGGGTCCACGCGCTGTCGAACGGCGCCGAGCCGGTGGAGCCGCCGCACAACGTCGGCGACGGCATCGACGTCGCGCTCGTCACCGATCCGTTCGGCAACTTCATCGGCCTGATCCAGACCGCGTAGCGCGCTCAGCGCGACAGCTGATCGACGAGGCGCGTGGCCAGATCGGCCGGCGGATCCGGCTCGGGCAGGCTGCCGTAGATCGCGGCGATGTCACGCATCGGCGCGTCGTCATGGCCGACGCCCGTACCGTAGCGACCGTACGGGATCGACGTCGGCCGGCGCAGCGAGACCTCGCCGGAGACCGGGCCGACCGTCGCGTTCTGCTTGATGAACCCCTTGGCGAGCGCGGTGCCGACGCGCGCAGGGCAGCGGCACGGGTTCATCGGGTTCACGTGCTCGCAGCGCGGCGCCAGGTGGTCGCCGACCTTCTTGCGCGCGCGCGACAGCCGCACCTTGTACGCGCTCTCGGTGATCGCGAGGGTCTTCGCGGCGGCTTCATCGGAGAGCTTCAGCACGTGACACACGACGAACGCGGCGCGCTCGCCCGGCGGCAGGCAGTTGATGACCGAGGTCATGCAACCCTGCTTCATCTCCCACAGCAGGAAGTCGCGTTGCGGATCGGTGAGCGAGCGCACGACGTCGGTGCGCGTGGCCTCGCTGCGCAGCGTCTCGTCGAGAATCTCGAAGCTCACCTCGGGCTGGCGCGGCAGGCGCTCGTCGAGCATCTGGTTCGCGATCGAGAGCAGCCAGACCTCGGCGTCGGCGGGGTCGGCGGGCCGCTCGTCGAGCTTGGCCGCCGCCGCGGCGAAGATGTCGGCGATGTAGCGCTCGGCCCGCTCGCGATCGAGCGTGAGCCGGAACACGAAGTTGTAGAGCCGTCTCCAGTGCGGCTCGATCAAGCCGCGCAGTCGCTCTTTGTCCAGCTTCGCCATCCCTCGTCCGATGGTACACCGCCGTGCTACCGTCGAGCACGATGACGGGTCGGCTCGCACGCGTGGCGGTCTTTCTCGCGCTGTGCCCGGTTCTCGCTTGCTACACGCCGCCCGAGCCGAATTGCGGCTTCGTGTGCGGTTCGGGCGGCGCCTGCCCGGACGATTACACGTGCGCGTCAGATAATGTCTGTCACAGGAACGGATCGCCCGCCGATCTGACCTGCTCGTCGGGTCAGGCGTTCGACGTGCTGTCGTCGACGGCGGTCGATGCGCAGCACGTGGCCGTGGTGTTCGACGCCGCGCCCGATCCGGCGTCGGCGAACGACCCGGCCAACTTCGCGATCGCCGGCCTGTCGATCACCGGCGCGGCCGTGACCGGCGCGACCGTCACGCTCGTCACGTCGGCGCAGACCGCGCAGGCCTATACGGTCGTCGCCGCGAACATCACGCGCGCGTCCGACGGCGTCGGGCTCACGAACAACACGGCGACGTTCACCGGCATCGCGGCGTTCGACGTCGCGAGCGCCGCCTCGCTCGACGCGACGACGATGACCGTCACGTTCGACGCCCCGCCCGACTCGACGCAGGCGACCGCGCTCGCGAACTATGCGGTGCCGGGGCTCGCACTGTCGGGTCCGCCGAGCTTGATCGGCTCGACCGTGATGCTCACGACCACGACCCAGGCCGCGCAGGAATACACGGTGACGGTCACCGGCGTGACGCGCGCGACCGATAACGAGCCGCTCGACACCGCGACCGCGATGTTCGCCGGGCGCAACGCGTTCCTCGTCGCGAGTGCGGCGGCGACGAGCCACACGTCGATCACGGTGACGTTCAGCGCGCCGCCCGATCCGACGGCGGCGACGACCGTCGGCAACTACGCGGTGACCGGCCTGACGCTGTCGAATCCGCGGCTCGCCGGCAGCACGGTCACGCTGACGACGACCGGGCAGAGCAACACGAGCTACACCGTGACCGTCTCGAACGTGACGCGCGATGCCGACGGCGAGGCGCTGGCGACCGCGAGCGCGATGTTCACCGGGCGCCTCGCGTTCGACGTGATCGGCGCGGCCTCGACGGGCAACACGACGATGACGGTGACGTTCAGCGATCCGCCCGATATGACGGCCGCGATGACCGCGGGCAACTACGCGGTCACCGGCTTGACGCTGAGCTCGCCGGTGCTCGCCGGCTCGGTCGTGACGCTGGCGACGTCGTCGCAAGCCGGCTCGACGTACACGGTCGACGTCTCGAACGTCACGCGCGCGTCCGACCTGGAGACGCTCGGGACGTCGAGCGCGATGTTCTCCGGCACGCCCGCCTGTCCCGCGCTCGCGATCATGGACGACGGCACCGAGGGCGCCGGCGGCCAGGACCTCGTGATCTCGTTGATCGAGCCGACCGCCGGTGGGGCGATCGAGCTCTACAACACGACCGCCGCCGACCTCGATCTGTCGACGAAGACGTACCAGCTCGTGGTCCCAGGCACGATCACGCTCGATCTCGCGGCGAGCGGCGTCACCGTCAAGTCGCACGGCTACTCGAGCGTCGCGTGGCCGGCCGGATTCGGCGACGAGACCGCAGGCGGCGAGCTCGTGCTCTACGGCAGCGCGGGCCGTACGCCGGCCGACATCGACGGCTTCGTGTGCTGGGACACGGACTCGAACGGCTCGAGCGCGAAGGCCGACGCCATGACCGCGACCAAGTGGTCCGGAGCCTGCGCCGGCGCGCTGACCGGCACGGCGATCGAGCGCAAAACCGACGTCACCGGCACGCTCGGCACCGACTACGATCCGAGCTCGACGCGCGCGCCGCTGACCTGCCCGTAGCCGCTACGAGATCTGCAGCTTCGGCTTCGCCGGCTTGTCCTGACGCTCCGGCTTCTCGACCGGCGCGCTGGTCGGCTCGCCGCTCTCGACGAGCCCGACGCGCCCGGTGACCTCGCCGCGCGGATCGTCGAACTTCGCGAGCTCGCGGCTGACCTCGGCGGTCAGATCCGCCTTCTCGCGGTACGGCATGAACGCGCTCTTGAACCCCGAGATGATGATCTCCTTGATCGCGTGCAGCGACCAGCCGTAGTGCTTGTGGCACTGATAGAGCTCGTTGCTGACGGTCGTGTCGCTGATCAGCCGGTTATCGGTGTTGATCGTGACGCGCAGGCCGTAGTCGACGTAGAAGTCGACCGGGTGCGTGTCCCAGCTCTTCGCGGCGCGCGTCTGGAGGTTCGACGTCGGGCACACCTCGAGCGGGATGCGGTGATCGTTGACGTAGTTCATCAGGTCGCCGCTCTCGATCAGGCGCGTGCCGTGGCCGATGCGATGCGCGCCGCACTTGTGGATCGCCTGGTGGACCGAGTCGGGTCCGAACGACTCGCCCGCGTGCGCGGTGCAGTTGATGTTGTTGTCGATGACGAGCTGGAACGCGCCGCGATGCACCTTCGCCGGGAAGTTGATCTCGCTGCCGGCGAGATCGAAGCCGACGACGCCTCGGTTCTTGAACGCGACGCACAGCTCCGCGATGCGCAGCGACACGTCGGCGCCCGACGTGCGCAGCGCGCACAAGATCACGCCGTAGCGAATACCGAGCTCGCGCTTCGCGGTGCGCAGCCCGCGCAGCACGGCCTCGACGACCTGCGCCGGCCGCAGGCCCTCGCGCGTGTGAAGCAGCGGGCAGTAGCGCACCTCGATGTAGCGCACGTTCTCCGCGTGCGCGTCCTCGGCGAGCTCGTAGGCGGTGCGCTCGAGCGCGGTTTCGGTTTGCATCACCGACAGCGTGATGTCGAACGCGCGCAGGTAGTCGTCGAGCGAAGCGACTTGATCGCCCGCATAGAGCACGTTGAACAGCTCGTCGCGATCGAAGGTCGGCAGCTTGGTGCCCTGCTTGCGCGCGAGGTCGAGGACGGTGTCGAGACGCAGCGAGCCATCGAGGTGGCAGTGCAAGTCGGTCTTCGGTAACCGCTGGATCAGCTCGAGCGGAATCTCGGTACTCGCCATCGCGGGATATTGCTCCCCGAGGCACGAGCGATGCAAGAACGCCGATCCGCCATGAAGATCCCAGCAGTTTTCGCGCTCGTGGTCGCGTCGGCTGCCACGGTTGCGTCCGCGCAGCCCAAGCCAGAAGAGAACAACGAGCGCCTGAGTTACAAGGACGACAAGCCGCTCGATCGTGCGGATCCTGCCGTGCGCGACGGCGACTGGGTGCAGGTCTCGACGCCGACCCCGGCGCGGTTCGGCACCGAGTTCGTCGTCGTCGGCAAGGAGCAAGGACAATTCGCACAGCTGCGCTTCGACGCCAGCTCGGGCGCCGTGATCGTGCGCCGCGTGCACATCTACTTCGACGACGGCGAGCAGAAGGTCGTCGACGTCGATCAGGTGCTGCGCAAGCACGGTCGCACCGCGACGATCGACCTCGGCACGCCGAAGCCGATCGATCGCATCACGGTCACGACCGAGCCGCAGACCAAAGGCAGTTACGAGATCTACGCGACGGCCGACACCGGCCGAGCTGCGACCGTCACCGCTCGCCGCTGAGATCGGCGACGAACCAGACCCGGCTCACGATGCCTGGCGCGTCGCCGCGATCACGAAGCACTCGGCGCGGTCGCACACCATGATCCAGTACACGCCCGGGCCCCACGGCGTGTAACGCAGCGTCGCGTCGCTCGCGAGGCCGAGGCGCTTCGCTTCGCCGCCGACGAGGTAGACGTAGACCTCGCGGTCGCTCGTGCGCAGCTCGGCCGGCACGATCACGTCGCGCGCGAAGCTGCCCGTCGCGCGGTGGAGCTGGCCGAGGTAGCCCTCGAAGCGATCCGGGCGCCAGCGGCCGACGAGCACGCGCGGGCGCGGCAGCACGAGGTTCGGATCGCCGAGCTCGACGGCGAGATCGAGCTGGTCGAGGCGGCCGGCTGCGCCGAGCCGTTCGCGCAGCGCCTCGACCGCGATCTTCATCTCGCGCTGCACGCCGGCCAGATCGAAGCCCTTCACGTCGCCGAGCCCGAACCCGCCGTGCTCGTCGATGCAGCCCGCCGGCTCGACCGTGTAGTGCGGCACGAACCGAGCGCCCGCGACGCCGAGCGGCGCCCACTCGCTGAACTGGCGGAACGCGACGCCGGGCAGTGCGAAGTAGCGCGCGACATCCTCGCGCTTGTTGGACTCGCGCAGGTCGTCGCCGAGGAACCACCACGATTCGTCGGCCTGCACGAGCTCGTCGGCGTAGAACACGCGATCGCGCGGTGCCGCTTCGAGCGCGGCGAGCCGCGCGTCGCTCGCCCGCTTCGCGCGCGCGTAGAGCGGGATCGTGCGCGCGCCGGCGTAGCTCGACGACGCGACCGCGACCACGACGAACGGCACGAGCCGCCGCCGCGTGACGAGCACGGTCTCGGCGAGTGCGACGAAGCCGGCGAGCACCAGGCACGCGGAGAAGATGTAGAACCGCGAGCCGAGCTTCGGCGACACGAAGATCGTGACGGCCATCGCGACCGCGGCGAGCATCGCGAGCGCGATGCCGCCAAGCGCCCGACGGCGCGCACCGTCGTCGGGCGGATCGGCCGCCGCGATCACGAGCGCGATCGCGATCAGCGCGACGATCGGCGCGACGCCGACGAGCAGGTCGCGCAGGATGTCGAGGTTGCCGATCACGCCGCGCTGGACGAGCCGCGCGAACAGGCCCGTCTTCTGCACGATGCCGTCGTAGCGCTCGCCCTGACCGGGCGCGAACAGGATCGCGGCGAACCCGACGATGAAGCCCGCGGCGCCGGCCCACGCGAGCGATTGACGCTCGCCCGTCGCGCGACCTCGCCACCACGCGAAACCGACGAGGAACGCGGCGAGCGTCGGCCCGGTGTGCTCGCTGCACATGCCGGCCGCGACGCCGAACACCGCAAACGCCGCGCACGCGGCGGGGCTCGCGCGGCCGCCGGCGAGCCGGAGCGGCACGAGGAACCACAGCTGCAGCGCGCAGCCGTAGATGTAGTTCGCGGCGTAGGCGCGGCTGAACATCCACTTCGGCAGCTCGGGCAGCGCGAACCACATCGCGCCGATCACGAACGCCCAGAGCGCGAGGTCGCGGCCGCGCTTCCATGGCGCGCGGCCGAGCGCGAGCACCGTGATCGCGAGCGAGATCGCGACGTACACGAGCGGAGTCGCGATCACCGCGAAGTATTCGAGCTTGTAGGCCAGATAAGTCAGCACCTGGCCGATCCGCGGATTGGAATGCGTGTATTCGAATCGGTAGTAGTCGAACAGGTGGCCGAGCGAGAACGGCCGGGCGTGCGTCTCGGCGGCGACCTTCCACGCATCGAACGTGAATGGCTCGTGCGCGACGATCCAACCCACGTGCGCGAGCGTCGCGGTGACGTATGCGACGAACAGCGCGCGCAGGACCTTCGACGGCGCCATGAGCGGCGGAATAGTACGCGGAATCCCGAGCAGGTTGGCGCGACCGCTGCACTACGGTATCGACACCAAGGAGATGCCATGAAGGCTTCTGCGAAAATCGCTGCAGTGTTGCTGCTCGGTGGCTCGACGATCGCCGTCGCTCAGCCGATCCCGGTCGACCGCGATCGGCGAGTCGACGAGCACGTCCACGACCAAGGCGACCGCGCGCTCGCCGGATGGGTGCCGCTCGCCGATCATTACGCGGCCAACGGTGACCAGCAGATGGTGACGGTCGGGGTCGGCACCGGTCGGTTCCATCGCCTGCGCGTCGAGGCGGAGCGCGGGCGGCCCTACTTGCGCACGCTCGACGTGCGCTTCGCCGACGGCACGCTGCAACGGATCCAGCTCGGCCGCATGCTGCGCCCGGGCGAGAGCACGGTCGTCGACCTCAACGGCGGCGAGCGCCGGATCGTGAGCATCATGGTGCGCACGCAGCCGGATGCGCGCGCGACCTACTCGATCATGGCCGAGAGGTAGCGGCCGGCGGCTTGGTGGGCTTGGGGAGCTCGCGCCGCGCCGGTTTCGCCGGCGCGGTCGCCGTCGTTTCGGCTCCGGCCTCGGCGCGCACCGCATCGAAGCCGAGCTTCTTCGCGACGACGTAGAGCGGCCGGCCCTTCACTTCCTCGAAGATGCGCGCGATGTACTCGCCCTGAATGCCGTTGGAGACCAGCAGCATCCCGGTGCAGAACAGCATCACGATCAATAGCGACGCGTAACCCGGCGCGGTGATCCCGAACACCAGCTTCTGGACGAGCGTGATCACGAGGTAGACGAACGCGCCGAACGCGCTCGCCGCGCCGATGTAGGTCCACAGCTTGAGTGGCGCGGTCGAGAACGAGAACAAGCCGTCGAGCGCGAACCGCCACAGCTTGAAGAAGCTCCACGTGCTCCGCGTCGCGTGGGCGCGCGGCGCGGCCTGGAAGTCGACGGACGCGACGCGAAACCCGGGCCACGCGAAGATTCCCTTCATGAAGCGATGGCGCTCCGGCATCTGCACGATCACGTCGACGATCTTGCGATCGATGAGCCGGAAGTCGCCCGCGTTCGGCGGGATGTGCACGGGCGTCATCGCGCGCAGCAGCTTGTAGTACGCGCGGGTCGCGGTACGGCGCAGCCAACCTTGCTCGTCGCGCCGCGACCGCACGCCGATCACCATCTCGAAGCCTTCGCGCCACTTCGCGACGAACTGCGGGATCAGCTCGACCGGATGCTGCAGGTCGCAATCGATCGGAATGACCGCGCTACCGCTCGCGTGCGCGATGCCCGCCGACAGCGCGATGTCCTTGCCGAAGTTGCGCGCGAGGCTCACGACCTTGATGCGCGGATCCTGCGACGCGGCGGCGGCGAGCATGCCGAGCGTGCCGTCGCGGCTGCCGTCGTCGACGAAGATGATCTCGAACGGTTCGCCGACGCCTTCGAGCACCGGCACGAGCGCGGCAAGAAACGCGGGCAGATTGCGTTCCTCGTCGTGCGCCGGCGCGACGATCGACAGGACCGGGGCGGTCATCGCGACTATTGTGCGCTGTCGGTGTTTGGGATAGCAAACTCGAAGATGAAATCGCGAATCGCCGTCGTGATGTGCTGCGCGCTCGCCGTGGGCGCATGCGAGAAGTCCCGGTCTGTCCTCGACAGCGACGACGTCGTGCTGCTCGAGCACATCCCGGGCGGGAACTTCGCGATCGTCGGCGGCAACTACATGAAGCTGCAGAACTTCATGCAGTCGTCGCTCGGCAAGATGATCGAAGAGGTCGGCGCGAAGGTGTCCGGCACCGACGGCATGACGAAGTGGATGGAGTGCTTCGCGAAGTTTCCGAGCCTGCATCTCGCCGGCGCGATCGCGCTGCGGCCGAGCGCGGTGGACATCCGCATGGTGTTCGGCGGCATGAAGCTCGCCAACGTGATCGAGTGCGCGAACCAGGCCGGGTTCCAGACCAAGGTCGATCCCGACAGCAAGTACGTCTCGGTCTCGATCCCCGCGGCGGGGACGACCATCGACCAGGGTTACCTCGCGCTCGACGACGGCTCGTTCTACATGCGGCAGTCGATGGTGTTCACGCTGCCGCCGAGCCTCGGCCCGTCGTCGCGCGCGGACCTCGAAGCCGACGTCGCCGCCGCCGCGAAGGGCAACGCGGCCGACGACAAGGCGCTGCTCGCGCTCGCGAACAAGGTCGATCGCCGCCGCACGTTCTGGTTTGCAGGCAGCGCGCTCGGCACGGCGGAGGCGAAGGAGATCGGCGACGTCTACGGCACGGTCGACATCGACAACGGGATCGCGATCGACGTCACCGTGCAGATCACGGATCCGGCGCTCGCCGACAAGATCGAGACGGGCGTCGCGCAGCTCAAGAAGATGGCGGACCAGGTTCCGGGCGACCTGCGCTCCGCGATCGACGGGCTCCAGCTGCAGCGCGACGGCGATCGGCTCCACGTGACGGCGAAGATCACCGAGGCGCAGCTCGCCGCGATCGCGAAGTTCGGCGCGGCTGCGCGCGTGGCGCCGAGCCCTTAACGCGCCACGAGCTGCGCCCACAGCGCGAAGTGATCCGAGACGTCGTCGGCATCGGCCGTCGCATACGCGACGGTCTGGAAGCCGCGCGTGTAGATGCCATCGAGCTTCATCGCGAGCCAGCGGCTGGTCGCGCCCGAGTGGACGACCGGCGTCTGTAGCCCGTGCGCGCGCGCGAGCCGCTCGAGGCGATCGTCCTGCGTGCCGGTCGGGATCGGGATGACGTGCGCGATCCACGTGAACGGGCTGGTGTTGAAGTCCCCGGCGATGATGACCGGGTTGGTCTGGCGGTCCGCATGCGCGAGCACCGGCGCCAGCTGGCGCGCACGCTGCGCGACGGTGAGCCGGTTCGTGAGGTGGACGGCGTAGACGGTGATCGCGCGCCCGTCGAGCTCGATCGTCGCGGCGAGCGCGGCCTTGCGGTGCTCGTCGTTGATGTGGACGTTGAAGTACGGCAGCTCGATCACCTCGGAGGCCTCGATCGGCGCGCGCGACACGATCGCGACGCCGTCGGTGCCATCGCGGTCGGCGAACTCGGGCGCGAACACGGCGTGATAGCCGAACGCGCGCGCGATCTCGCACGCCGAGCTGCAGCCGCGATGACCGTGGACTTCGTCGAGCACGATCACGTCGGCGTCTCGCAGCGCGGGGTCATCGCGCAGCGCGCGCGCGATCTTCGCGCCCGGCTCGCCGTGCAGGTTGAACGTGACGACGCGAAGCTGGCGCGGCAGCGGCGCGGTGCGCGCCTGCGGCGGCGACGTGGCTTCGATCGATCGGTCGCGGGCCGGCGCGTGGGCGCAGGCTGCGAACAGGGCGACGGCGAGGACGGCTTGGCGCATGCGCGATGGGACGCGCGGGGCCCGCGCGGGCGTTCGCTCGCGGTCGCAGGCTGCCGTGGAATGCCCGGGAGTCGCGGACTTAGCCCGGATCACAAGTTTCACGAGACCGGCGCGGTCCGCTCGGGTATATGTCGCGGCCTGGCATGCGCTCCGTCGACGCACATCCCGAGTGTCCGCCGGCAGAAGACCTGGTGCGCATGGTCGAAGGCGGCCTCGCGGACGACCTGACCGCGGAGCTCGAGGCTCACATCGATCACTGCGAGTCGTGCCGGTTCGCGGTGTCGGGGCTGGCGCTCGGCTCGACCGCGCGGCCGAGCGGGCGCAGCCTCTCGCACGACCATGCCGGGCTCGCGGGCATCGACCCCGATCACTACGCGCTCGGCGACGAGCTCGCGCGCGGCGGCATGGGCCGGATCTTTCGTGCGCGCGATCGCCGGCTCGGTCGCGACGTCGCGATCAAGGAGACGTTCGCGCACGGCGGCGACGCGATGCGCTTCGAGCGCGAGGCACGCATCACGGCGCGGCTGCAGCATCCGTCGATCGTGCAAGTGCACGAGGCCGGCGTATGGCCGACCGGCGAGCCGTTCTTCGCGATGCAGCTCGTCAACGGGCGCTCGCTCGACGACGCGATCGCCACCGCGACCACGCTCGACGCGCGGCTCGCGCTCGTGCCCAACGCGCTCGCGGTCGCCGACGCGATCGCGTACGCGCACAGCCAGGGCATCATCCACCGCGATCTCAAGCCGAAGAACGTGATCGTCGGCGAGTTCGGCGAGACCGTCGTGATCGACTGGGGGCTCGCGAAGGACCTGGCGGCGAGCGAGCCCGAGGCCGGTGGCTCGCACGACTCGCACCATCACGCGCACGACGAGGCGCACACCGCGCTCGGCGCCGTGATCGGCACGCCCGCGTACATGCCGCCCGAGCAGGCGCACGGTGACGCGGTCGATCGCCGCGCCGATGTCTACGCGCTCGGCGCGATCCTCTACCACGTGCTGTCGGGGCGGCCGCCGGTGACCGGCCGCGGCCGCGAGGAGGTGCTCGCCACCGTCGCGTCGGGCGGCGTGCAGCCGCTCGCCGAGCTCCAGCCCGACGTGCCCGCGGATCTACTCGCGATCGTCGCCAAGGCGATGGCGCACGAGCCGCGGGGTCGCTACGCCGACGCGCGCGAGCTCGCGCAGGACCTCCGCAAGTTCCAGACCGGCCAGCTCGTCGGCGCGCGCCGTTACGCGTGGCCGCATCTGGTCGCGCGGTGGCTGCGGCGCCATCGCACGGCGGTCGCGGTCGCCGGGGCCGCGCTCGTCGTGCTCGCGGTGGTCGGCGCGGTGAGCCTGCGCGAGATCGTCGGTGCGAAGCACGTCGCCGAGACCGAGCGCGCGACCGCGGAGCAGAATCGCGGCGACGCCGAGGATCTGCTCGGCTTCATGCTCGGCGACTTGCACGAGAAGCTGCAGCCGCTCGGCAAGACCGAGCTGCTCGACACCGTCGCGAACAAGGCGATCGAGTACTACCATCGCCGCAGCGATCGCGTGTCGTCCGAGGATCGCCAGAAGCTCGGCGTCGCGATCTCGAACCTCGGCGAGGTGCTCGTCGACGAAGGCCACAGCGCACAGGGACTCGCGCAGTATCGGGCCGCGCTCGCGATGGCCGAAACGTTCGCCGCGCTCGAGCCGGGCAATCCTGCGCGCTGGAAGTCGCTCGCGGCGCGCCACGAGCGCATCGGCGACGTCCTGATGACGCAGGGCCACAACGCCGAGGCGCTCGAAGATTTTCGCGTCGATCTCGCGATCGCGACGCAGCTCGCCGCCGCCGAGCCCGAAGACGTCAGGCACCAGCGCGACCTGGACGTCGCGCACTTCAAGGTGGCCGGCGTGCTGACCGAGATGGGGCGTCTCGACGAGGCGATCGCGCAGTTTCGGGCCGCGATCGCGGTCAGCGAGCACGTTCACGAGCTCGCTCCGAGCTCGAAGGCGGATCGCGATCTCGCGCTCGACCACATGGAGCTCGCGATGGCGCTCACGGGCACCGGCGCGAACGCCGAAGGCGTGGCCGAGCACCGCAAGGCGCTCGCGTTGCTCGACCACGCGATCGCGACCGACCCGAATGACGCGCAGACGCGCGCCACGCTGCTCGACACGCACATGATGCTCGCCCAGACGCTCGCGAAAGCAGAGCAGCACGCGGCCGCGATCGACGAGCTCCACGCCGCGATCGCGATCGGCGAGAAGCTCGCCGCGCGCGATCCCGACGACGTCAGCTTGCACAGCAACATCGCATTCTGCCGCACCGAGCTCGCGGAGTCCGAGCACGCGCTCGGCCGGGACGACGCCGCGATCGCGGATCTGAAGGCGGCGCTGCCGGTGCAGACCGCGCTCGCCGCCCAGGATCCGACCCAGCTCGATCACCAGCACGACATCGAGGTCAACCACCGCACGCTCGCGGAGATCTTGCTCGCCCGCCACGACCTCGACGGCGCGCGACGCGAGCTGGCCGCCACGCTCGAGCTCGCGACCACGCTCGGCGGTAAGGATCCGAACAACGCCGCGTACAGCTGGGACCTCGGCGAGGTCCACATGCGGCTCGGCCAGCTCGAGACCACCGCCGGCCACCGCGAGGCCGCGGTCGCCGAGGTGCGCGAGGCGCTCGCGCTGCGCGAAGCGGCGGTGGCGGCCGACCCGGGCAACGCCGACCGCGCCGACGACGTCGTGACCACGCGGGCCGCGCTCGCCGAGCTGACGAAACCGGCGCGCTGAACGTCACCGCGGCGGCGCGTGCAGGTGCCGGCAATCGTGCTGCTGCTCGCAGTCGTTGTCGCACTCCATGCGATCGACCTCTTGCATCGTACGCGCGGTGTCGCGATCGAGCTCGTCGTCGCCGGTCGTCGTCATCGGGTGCTTCGGCGGCGCCTGCTCGCACGTCTGCTTGCAGCTCGCCTTGCACGCACTCTCGGTCGCCTCGTCGCGGTTCATCTGATCGATCGTGGTGTCCGCATCGCACTCGAGCGCGAACATCGCGATCATCGCGACGCACAGCAGCACGAGCCCGACCGCGATCCGCACCGGCGTGTTCGACGGCCGCAGCGACGGCGTATACACGGGATCGCGCGACGGCGCGGCCGGAGGCGCCTGGACGATCACCTCGCGCACGATCTCGTCGCCGACGTGCGGCACGTGCAGCTCGGTCCCGCAAAACGTGCACGGCACGGTCTGCTCGTGCGCCAGGGCCTGGATGCCCTTGACCTCGCCGCCGCAATGCGGACAGGTGATGGTCACGATCGCGGTGTCCATTCCGCTTGAGTATAGTCCGCGCGTGGCCCTGCCGTCCGACCTCGCGATCGCCGTCCTCGTTCCGTGCCTCAACGAAGAGGCTGCGATCGGCAAGGTCGTCGCCGATTTTCGCGCCGCGCTGCCGACCGCGACCGTGTACGTCTACGACAACAACTCGACCGACAAGACCGTCGAGGTCGCGAAGGCCGCCGGCGCGGTCGTGCGCCGCGAGCGCCGCCCCGGCAAGGGCAACGTCGTGCGCCGCATGTTCCAGGACGTCGAGGCCGACGTCTACGTGATGGTCGACGGCGACGATACCTACGATGCGTCGCGCGCGCCCGAGCTCGTCGAGCGGCTCGTCGACGACAACCTCGACATGGTGGTGGGCCGCCGCATCGAAACGCACCAGGCCGCGTATCGCGCCGGTCATCGGCTCGGCAACCGCGTGCTGACCGGTCTCGTCGCGCGGCTGTTCGGCGCGGCGCTCGTCGACATGCTGAGCGGCTATCGCGTGTTCTCGCGCCGATTCGCGAAGAGCTTCCCGTCGTCGGCGCGCGAATTCGAGATCGAGACCGAGCTCACCGTCCACGCGATGCAGATGAAGATGGCGCTCGCCGAGATCGATACGAACTACAAGGAACGCCCGCCTGGATCGACCAGCAAGCTGCGCACGTTCCGCGATGGCTGGCGCATCCTGCTGACGATCACGAACCTCATGCGCAACGAGCGCCCGCTGCTGTTCTTCGCGCTGATCGGCGCGGTGTTCTTCGCGGTCGCGCTCGCGCTGGGCATCCCGGTCATCGTCGATTACGCGCACACCGGGCTCGTGCTGCGGTTCCCGACCGCCATCCTCGCGAGCGCGCTCGTCGTGATCGCCGTGATGTGCTTCGCGACCGGCGCGATCCTCGACCTCGTCGCGCACGTCCGGCGCGAATCGAAGCGGCTCGCGTACCTGCAACACGCGTCGCCGGCCGAGCGGGTCCTGAAGAAATCGTAGCCGTCGTGACCGCCCGCACGGCGGGCGGCATGCGTCGTCGTTTGCTTGACCGCGCCGTCGAGAACATGGCATTCCTGGGCCCCATGGACGTCCAACTGATGCGACGCCTCGACGCCCTGCTCGGCAACGCGGCGTGCAACGTGCTCGCGACCGCGCACCAGCTGAGCAAGCCGTTCACGACGCCCGACCGCGAGGTGCGCAACATCGCGGTGATGAAGTTCTTCGGCATGGGCTCGATCATCGTCGCGAGCAAGAGCCTCGCGGCACTGCGCGAGCACTATCCGAACGCGAAGCTCCACTTCGTCACGTTCGCGTCGAACAGGGCGATCCTCGAGATCCTCGGGGTCACCGATCACAACCACTACGTCGATCCGGCGACGCCGCAATCGTTCATCGCGTCGACGCTGCGGGTCGCCCGCGCGCTGCGCCGCGCCAAGTGCGAGCTCGCGCTCGACCTCGAGTTCTTCGCGAAGTTCCCGCTCGTGCTCGGCTCGCTCGCCGGCATTCCGAAAAAGGCCGGGTTCTATCTCACCGCCGAGTCGTGGCGGCGCGAGCTGCTCGATGTCACGGGCTTCTACAACAGCTACTTCCACACGAGCGAGATCTTCCTGTCGCTCGCGTACCTCGTGGTCACGGGCGATCACTACTATCTGGACTTCAAGGAGTTCGCCGCGAAGTACAGCTATCCGCGCCTCGACATCAGCGACGTCGAGCGCGCCGCGCTGCGCGCGAAGCTCGGCGGGCTCGGCATCCGCGCACAAGATCCTCTGATCGTCATCAACGCGAACACGTCGCCGGATCTCGCGCCCGAGGCGCGCAAGTGGCCCAAGGAGCGCTACGCGCAGCTCGCCGACTCGCTGGTCGCGCAGATCCCGAACGCGCGCGTGTGCTTCATCGGCGCACCGAACGAGCGGCCTTACGTCGAGAGCGTCGCCGAGCTGTGCACGACGCCGCGCCGCCACGTGCTCGCCGGCGAGATCTCGCTGCGCGAGCTGCTGGTGCTGTTTGCCGAGTGCAAGCTGTTCGTCACGAACGACTCGGGCCCGATGCACCTCGCGTGTCTCGTCGACGCGCCGATCGTCGGGCTGTTCTTCGCCGATTCGCCGACGTTGTTCGCGCCGCTCGGCTCGCGCGTGCGCTCGATCGCGCCCGAGCTGTACTCGATCCCGCTGTTCAGCGTGTACAACGGTAAAGATGTCGCCGTCGGCCGCCCGAGCCTCGAGATCGGCAATGCCGCCGCGTGCACGGTGCCGATGGACGCGGTGCTGCGCGAGGCCCGGGAGCTGCTCGCGCTGCGGCCCGCGCTGAGCGAAGTCGGTCCATGAGCTTCGTACGCGATGCGCTCGTCGACGGCGCGCGGATCCGCGCGGAGCTGATCGAGCAGGAACCGGCGATCGCGTCCGCGGCCGAGCTCGTGCGGGATGCGGTGCTCGCTGGCCGCAAGATCCTGCTGTGCGGCAACGGCGGCAGCGCGGCCGACGCGCAGCACATCGCGGCCGAGCTCGTCGGCCGATTCGTCGTCGAGCGCAGGCCGCTCGCCGCGATCTCGCTCGCGACCGACACCTCCGCGCTCACCGCGATCGCGAACGACTACGGCTACGACCAGGTGTTCGCACGCCAGGTCGAGGCGCTCGGCGCGCCCGGTGACGTGCTGATCGCGATCACGACAAGCGGCACATCGAAGAACGTGGTCGCGGCGGCAGCGGTGGCGCGCGCACGCGGCCTCAAGGTGATCGGTCTGACCGGGGCGAAGGGCGCTGCGTTCGTCGCGTCGTGCGATGCCGGTGTCGCGGTGCGGTCGACGGTCGTCGCGCGCATCCAGGAGCTGCACATCACGATCGGTCACCTGTTCTGCGAGGCGGTCGACCACGCGTTCTTGCCGGCGGTCTCGCGGGCGAACGGCACGAGCGCGCCGCCGAAGCAGTTTGCACTGGCCGAGCTCGTCGCGTGGCGCGAAGCGGCGCGCGCGCGCGGCAGGACCGTCGTGTGGACGAACGGCGTGTTCGACCTGTTCCACGTCGGCCACCTGCACTCGCTGCGCGCGGCGAAGCAGTTCGGCGATCTGCTCGTCGTCGGCGTCAACGGCGACGCGAGCGTCAAGGCGAACAAGGGCCCGGAGCGGCCGATCTTTCCGGTCGCCGAGCGCGTGGAGCTGCTCGCGGCGCTCGAGCTCGTCGACGCGATCCTCGTGTTCGACGACGCCACGCCCGAAGCCGTGCTCGCGCAGGTCAAGCCCGACGTCCACGTCAAGGGCGCGGACTACGCCGGCAAACCGATCCCCGAGCGCGCGACCGTCGAGGCCTACGGCGGGCGCGTCGAGCTGATCGAGCTCGTCCCCGGCCGCGCGTCGACGACCACGCTCGCGAAGCTACTCGGCTCGTCCTGAGTGCGATAAGCTCCAGACGTGGAGAGCTTTCTTCGAGAGCTCGCGCGGCGCTACATCTGGTGGCAGGAGCCCGACGTCGCGGCGGCAGATCGAACGCATCTGCTGTGCCAGCTCATGCAGCTCGGCACCTGGGAGGACGTTCGCGCGGCCAAGCACGTGCTGGGCTCGGACGCCTTTCGCGCAGCCCTGCAGTCGGCGCCGCCCGGTCTGCTCGACGATCGATCTTGGAACTTCTGGCACCGAACCTGTTCGGCCGGCCGGCTCCTGCTCCGCCGACTCGCCCGTTGCCCCGGTGACGTTCACCCCGCGCCTCGATGCCTCGCCAGCCGCTCGACGCGCGCTCTGGCCAGAGCTTGCCGCGGTGCCACGAAGCTTCGTCTTGTACGGCGGCACCGCGCTCGCGCTCCGTTACGCGCACCGGCCATCCGTCTTGCTTCAACGCGTCGAATCCAAGGACTATCTGGACATCGATGAGCACCGAGGTCCGCGAACGACTCGTGGCGGCAGCTGCTCGCGATCTGGAACTACCGGTCCTGCCGTTGGTTTCAGATCGACTAGATCCACCCTGACCCGACGTGCGTTGATACGAGACCATGAGGAGTCTCGCCCTGTCACTCGCCGCGCTCGCCGCCAGCGCGCACGTCGCCCACGCTTTCTGCGGCTTCTATGTCAGCGGTTCCGACAAGAAGCTGTTCAACGACGCCACCGAGGTCGTGCTGATGCGCGACGGCACGCGCACCGTGCTGTCGATGCAGAACGACTACAAGGGTCCGCTCGAGGACTTCGCGATGGTCGTGCCCGTGCCGGTCGTGCTGCACGAGAAGGACGTCAAGACGCTGCCGAAGTCCGTGTTCGACCATGTCGACGCGCTCGGCTCGCCGCGCCTCGTCGAGTACTGGGAGCAGGATCCCTGCTACGTCCCGCCGCCGCCGATGCCCTACCCCAAGGAGGCGCCGGCGATGAGCAGGACCGCCGGGTACGAGGACGATCGCGCGGAGAAGAAGGCGACCGTCAAGATCGAGGCGAAGTTCGACGTCGGCGAGTACCACATCTTGATCCTGTCGGCGAAGGACTCGTCGGGGCTCGAGTACTGGCTGCGCGACAACCACTACAAGATCCCGCCCGGCGCCGAGCCGCTGCTGCGGCCGTACGTCGAGAGCGGGATGAAGTTCTTCGTCGCGAAGGTCGACCCGAAGAAGGTGACGATGGCCGGCGGCCACGCCGCGCTGTCTCCGCTGCGCTTCTACTACGACAGCGAAGACTTCTCGCTGCCGATCCGGCTCGGCATGGCGAACTCGTCGGGCAAGCAGGATCTGATCGTCAACATCATCTCGGCGACCCAGCGGTTCGAGGTCGCGAACTACAAGAACGTCACGATCCCGACGAACTTCGACGTCAAGCCCGAGGTGCGCGACCGCTTCGGCGAGTTCTACGCGGCGCTGTTCGACAAGACGGTCGAGGCGCATCCCGGCGCGATCGTGACCGAGTACGCGTGGACCGCGCAGGCGCCGCTGTATCCGGGCGGCCAGAGCTATCACTGCGACCCGTGCCCGCCGGTCGAGGTCGACGACGCCGACATGATGACGCTCGGCGCCGACATCATCGGCGGCGAGATCCAGAAGGGCGGCTTCGTGCTGACGCGCCTGCACGCGCGCTACGGCGCCGGCGACATGCGCGATGACCTGCGCTTCCGCGCCGCGACCGGCATCACCGGCGGCCGCGAAGCGCGCAACTTCGACGGCGAGCTCGAGCACGGCGCGACGCCGACGCCCACGAGTTACTTCCAGGCGCGCTATGCGATCCGCCACCACTGGACCGGCCCGGTCGGCTGCGCGAGCCCGCGTTACGGCATCTGGGTCGGCCCGCCCGACGGCCGCCCGAACCAGATGATCGGCGCCAGCAAGACCGCCTTCGCCCCCCGCGGCGCGCTGTCGCTGCCGGCAGTCGTCGCCAGCGACGTCCCCGAGCTCGGCATCAAGAAGGGCCCCGCGGCCCACGGCGGCGGCGGCTTCTCGACACCCCCGCGCAAGAAGATGATGGGCTTCGGCCTCGGCGCCCTGGCGGCCCTGCTCGGGATCGGCCTGGTCCGCCTGGTGCGGCGGCGTATGCTTCCGCGGTGAAGCGCGCGCTGTTCCTCGATCGCGACGGCACGTTGATCGTTGACGTCGGGTATCCGAACGATCCAGCGCAAGTCGTGCTATTGGCGGGAGCAGCCGAGGCATTGCGCACGCTCCAGAACGATTGGGCGCTCGTGGTCGTATCGAATCAATCCGGTCTCGCGCGCGGAGTGATCAGCGAAGCGCAGGCCGCCAGCGTGCACGAGCGATTCGTCGCGCTGTTCGCGGCCGCCGGCGTGCAGTTCGCCGGCTTCTACTACTGCCCGCACGCG
>DASXCY010000089.1:0-3657 GCA_036490935.1 Kofleriaceae bacterium
CGCTTCGCGCTCCTGCAGAGCGCGCTGCGCGAATACTACGAGCTGGTCGCGTCGCGGCCCGGCAACGAGGCCCTCGAGCCCGTCGTCGAGGACTACCTCGGCCGGCTGAACAAGCTCGTGCTGAACGGCTGGGACGATCGCGACTTCGATCGCATGGTCCGCTGGCCGGACGAATGCGTGAACGTCGTCGACGGGCTGCCGCGCGGCGGCCTGCAGATGGCCGAGCGCACGCTCACCGGCGAGATCGGAATCTTTCAGGAGACGCTGTTGCCCGGCAAGACCGGCGATCCGACGTCGGATCGCGAGAGCGATTGCGTGCCCGAGATCGACGATGCGCAGCTGCCCTCCGCGCTCGCCGATTCCGTCACGTTCATGATCGCGAGGTCCCAGCCATGAAGTACGTCATGCTGCTCGCCGCGCTCGCCGCGTGCTCCGACGACGCCGGCAACAAGCCGCCGCCGCCGCCGGTGCCGATCACGCACTCGTCGTCGATCGTGCTGTCGAGCGACGGCACGACGCTGTACGTCGTCAACGCGGACTCGGACTCGATCTCGATCGTCGATCCGCTCGGCCGCGCGCTCGTCGCGGAGGTGCCGCTCGGACCGCCGCCCGCGCCCGACGGCGCCGGCAACTTCGCGCCCGCGATCATGCCGCGCGCGCTCGCGCTGTCGCCCGACGGCGGCACGCTGTATGTCACGGGCGAGCGCTCGGGCATGCTGTACGCGCTCGACCTCGGCTCGCGCGCGGCGCGCGGCGTCGCGGTCGGCAGCGAGCCGGTCGGGCTCGTGGTGTCGGGCGACGGCTCGAAGGTGTTCGTCGCGTGCTCGAACGACGGCAAGGTCGTGCGCGTCGATGTCGCGAGCTTCGCGGTCGACGCGAGCGTGCCGGTGACCGGCGAGCCGTGGGCCGTGGGCTGGTCGCCCGACGGCTCGCTCGCGGTCACGCTGTTTCAGGGCCCAGGCATCGCCGCGATCGATCCGACGGCGATGACCGTGACGAGCACGTGGATCATCGCCGACACCGCGCCGCGCGCCGACTCGCGGCTCGCACACGGGCAGGTGCGCGGCTTGTACGACGTCGCGACGCGGCCGGGCAGCGACGAGCTGTGGGTCGCGCACGAGATGCTCGGCACCGACACCGCGCAGCCCGATCTGATGTTCGAGAACACCCAGTTCCCGTCGCTGTCGATCGTGCAGGCCGGCACCGGCATCTTCGAGACGACGCTGTCGATCGACGCGCAGGACGTGCCTGGCATCGACGGCTCGTTTGCCGATGTCGTGTCGGGGCCTCACGCGATCGCGTTCACCGGCGACGGCGCTCTCGCGCTCGTCGTCGACACCAACAGCGAGGACGTGCTCGCCGTCGACGGCACGGGCCGGGTCGAGGCCGCGCTCGGTCGTCCGCTGCCCGGACACATGCCGGAAGGCATCGCGCTCTCGCCCGACGGCACGCGCGCGTACCTCGACGAGCGCAACACCGGTGACGTCGCGATCGTCGATGTCGCGCGCGGTGACCGCGGCGTGTCGCTCGTCGCGGACGGCGCGCCGATCGCGCGATTCGCGGGCGCCGATCCGATGCCGGCACAGCTGCGCTTCGGCCAGCATCTGTTTTACTCGGCGAACAGCGACGAATACCCGCTCACGACCAATCACTGGGTCGCGTGCGCGACGTGCCACATGGAGGGCCGCAGCGACGCGGTCACGTGGCTGTTCGCGCAGGGCCCTCGCGACACGCCGACGAACGCCGGCGGCATGCTCGGCACCGGCTTTCTGTTCCGCACCGCGGATCGCAACCAGGTGCAGGACTACTGGCATACGATCAACATCGAGCAGGGCGGCTCGTTCGATCCGGTCGCCGATGCGGCGTTGCTCGATACGATCGCCGCGTACGTGAACCACGGCATCCCGCTGCCGATTCCGCCGACGACGGATCCGGCGCTCGTCGCGCGCGGTGCGGCGATCTTCACGAGCGCCGAGGTCGGCTGCTCCGACTGTCACGCCGGTGCGCGGTTCACCGATTCCGGCACCGGCAACCCGACGCTCGATCTGGCGGGGCCGATCATGCTCCACGACGGCACCGCGCTCGGCACGTGCGTGACGACCGGCTACGCCGATGTCGCCCACGACGACGTCGACGGCGATCCGCGCGCCGCGTGCATGTTCGACACGCCGTCGCTGTCGGGCGTGGCGTCGTCGCCGCCGTACTTGCACGACGGCAGCGCGCCGACGTTGCGCGACGTGCTCGAGGCGACGCGCGGCAAGATGGGCGACATCACGTCGTTGTCGGAGGACGACGAAGCGGCGCTGGTCGAGTACTTGAGGTCGCTGTGAAGCTAGCGCTCGCGGTCGCGCTGCTCGCGGCGTGCGGCGACAACGCGCACGGCGTCGATGCGGGCGTCACCTGCGCTGCGACCTTCGCCGGCAACTTCGCCGACACGACGAGCTCGCAGCAGACCTGCGCGCAGCTGACGAAGGCATCCGGTTCCGACGACGTGCTGCTCGGCTTCGCGATCGATTCCGGCGTGCTCGGCGCCCAGGCGACGATCTCGATCGACCTCGGCATCGCGCCGGCCACGGGCGCGTACTCGTCGGAGACGCTCGCGACCTGGCACGCCGTCGAGGCGCGCTCGATCGAGGACGGCGCGTGCGTGTACAGCGCCGGCAGCGTGGTCGTGCCGACCGGCAGCTTCCAGCTCCAGCTCGGCGACCTCGACGCGGCCGGCGCGCACGGCTCGCTGTCGGTCGTGCAGTACGTGCACGCGGTCGATAGCGCGAACTGCGGACCGTTCGATACCGAGATGATCGATGTCGCGTTCTAGCTGGCTCCTCGCGCTCGCGGCGTGTCACTCGCCCGCGCACGTCGCGCCGGATGCGGGCAGCTCGGGCGACGGCGCCGCGCCGGTGGCCGTCACCATCACCGCGACCGTGAACAGCACGCGATTCGTCGTGCGCGAGCACATGCTGGCGGCCGGCGAGATGCAGATCTCCGGCGAGCCGCTCGCGCAGGCGATGGGCCGCGACCTCGGCGGGTACAGCCGCGACTTGATCCCGTCCAACATCTACGTCGATCACGCGAGCGGGTTCGCGTGGATCGATCTGCCCGGGTTCTCGACGGGCGTCGAGTCGTACGAGTACTCGAAGCAGCCGATGAACGAGCTCGCGTTCGAGTCGGGCGCGGGCACGGCGCTGGCGTACGCGCCGCTCGTCGGCAGCGACGCGAGCCTGATCGCGCTCGTGCAGCACTTCGCGGCCGGCTCGAACGCGACGAACAAGTGGGTGTTCGCGCCCGGCACGTTCCCGTCGAACAACGTGTTCGGCGACTCGAACCCGACGGGCGCGGGAGATCCGGCCCACGACCCGCTCGGCTGGCCCGGCATCTGGCCGACCGCGCACGTGTTCGCGAGCTTCGATCCGGCGCTCGCGCCGACGAGCGACGTCGTGCTGCAGTGCTCGATCTCGTCGGATGACAATCCGTCGGAGTCGGGCGGTCAGCTGATCTGCTCCGACTTCGAATGCGACGCGACGACGCTGCACCTGCCGGATCGCGCGACGCAGATCGATCCGACGGTGACGCCAGGCGCGGATGGCTTCAGCGCGTGGAAGTACGCGCTGTGGACGCTGAACTACTTGCAGATCATGCACGACTCGACCGAGGCGG
>DASXCY010000090.1:0-18412 GCA_036490935.1 Kofleriaceae bacterium
CGCGACCATCGTCGACGCGGCGAGAAACGCGGCGTCGATGTGGCCGGCCGCCTGCGCGTCGCGCACGAGCGCCGCGCCCGAGCTCGGATCGCCGAGCGCCTCGCGCCAGCCCGCGCGGATCGGCTCGGCGATCGCGCGCGCCGCGTGCTCGGCATGCTGCACGACCGCGATCACGTCGCCGTCGCTCGGCGCGAGCCGGCGCGCGTTCGCGGCCGCGGCGCCGCCGCCCGAGGCGTTGTCGAGGTGCTCGAAGTACAGCCGCGCGAGCCGAGCCCACGCGCGCGCCTCGAGCACGCCGCCCTTGCCGCGCAGCCGGAACAGCACGCGCTTGAGCACGCGCTCGATGCGACGCAGCTCGCCGCGCGCCGGGTCGAGATCGATCGCGCGCTCGAGGTGAAACACGGCGGCCGCATCGTCGACGCGCAGCGCCGCGTCGATCTGCCCCTTGTACTCGTGCGCGGCCGCGTGATCGGGATCGATCGAGAGCGCGTGGTTCAGGTGCCCGCGCGCCGCGTCGGCCGCTTCCGGCGAGTTCTTGCCGGCGTGCCACTGCGCCCAACCGAGCGCGGCGTGGTAGTCGGCCTCGCCGGGCGAGCGCGCGATCACCGTCTTCAAGAGGCCGATGGCCTGCGTCCACTGCCCGCTCGCCATGTGCTGCTCGGCCTTGCGGAACTCGAGCTCGGTGTCGAGCGCCGGCGGCGCCTGCACGAGCTCGCCGCCCGCGAGCTCGCGATCGTACTGCGCGCGCTTGCGCGGATCGGCGAGCGTGTCGCGCGCCTCGCGATACGCCGCGCGAATCGCATCGACCTTCGGCCGCGTCGTGCCGTCGAGGCCGCCGCTGATCGCACGCTCGAACATCGCCTGCTTGACCTGGTACGCATCGTCGACGTCCTCGCGCGTCGCGTCGCGATCGACCATCAGCAACGCGTAGCAATCGGCGCCCTGGATGCGCTGGTGCTCGGCCGCGATGATCTGACGCGCGCGCGCCGATTCCTCGCGCAGCGCGCTCGCGGCGGCGAGCAGATCCTCGGACACCAGCCCGGAATCCTCGTCCTCGACGAACTCGATCGGCGCCGCGCCCGACGCGGTCTTGTGCGGATCCTGCGTCAGCGTCGGATCGTCCTCGAACAGCCGGTCGTACAGCTCCTCGGATTCGCTGCCCGCGCGCAGCTCGCTCTGCACCTCCGCCGGCAGCTTGTCGCGCACCGACGCGAATCCGGCGAGCGTCGTGCGCGACAGCGACACGACCGTGCCGACCGCGCCGAGCCCGACCGCGGTGCTCTTCGCGACGATCGCGTCGCACATCAGCATCGCGTCGATCGCGAGCCGTACCGGCATGCGCTGGCCGGCCGCGCGTTCGATCTCTGCCATCGGCGCGGCCGCGATGATCGACGCGAGCACCGGCTCGCCGAACGTGCGCCGCAGCTCGCTGCGCAGCCGCTGGCCGCGGGTGGTCAGCTCGAACGTCATGCCGTCGAGCCGGGCCAGCCGCGACAGATCCTCGACCGCGGTCTCGCGCAGCCCGCCGAGCACGACTTCGATCATGCGCAGCTGGATCCCTTCCGCCGCTTGATCCGCCGGATCGAACCGCCACGCGCCCTGCGGCCAGCGCAGCGCCTGCACCAGCTTGTGGCGCGCTTGCTTGCCGAGCTGATCGACGAGCTGCTCGATCGACAGGATCTGCAGCGCGACGAGCGCCTCGCCTAGCTTGCCGCCGAGCGTCGACGCGCGCCCGACCGCATTGCGATGCTGGTCCTCGCTGATCACGCCGCTCGTGACGAGGAAGTGGCCGAGCGTCTCGTCGCGCGGCGTCGACGCGGTGCTCACCGGGTTGCCGTTGACGAGCTCCGCCGTCTTCGCGACGCGGCCGCGCCGCAGCGACAGCTTTCCGGTCGCGAGATCCTCGTGCAAGTCGAGCAGCACGGCGGGCAACGGCCGCATGGCCAGCTCACCCGATCTCGACTGCGACTGAGAGCTACCGATCATGCGAGTGCGACAGCACGAGCCACCCTGGCTCGAAGAAGTGCCGCGGAGCGGCCATCGGCGCCATCTTATCACTCCGCGACGTGACAGGCGGCGCGGCTGCCGTTCGCGAGCACGCGCAGCTGTGGGAGCTGCTCGAAGCACGCTTTGGGCTTGTCGGCGACCGGGCAGCGCGGGTGAAACGGGCAGCCGCTCGGCGGCGCGAGCGGGCTCGGTACGTCGCCGCCGAGCACGATGCGCGCGCGCTTCGCGTTCGGATCGGCGCGCGGCACCGCCGACAGCAGCGCCTTCGTGTACGGGTGCTTCGGCGCGTCGTACAGCGTCTCGGACTCGGCCAGCTCGACGATGCGGCCGAGGTACATCACGGCGACACGATCGCATGCGTGCTGCACCACGCGTAGATCGTGCGAGATGAACAGGTACGTCAGGTGCTCGGCGGCCTGCAGATCTTCCAGGAGATTTACGATCTGCGCCTGGATCGAGACATCGAGCGCGCTGATCGGCTCGTCGCACACGACGAACCGCGGGCTCACCGCTAGCGCGCGCGCGATGCCGACACGCTGGCGCTGGCCGCCGGAGAGCTCGTGCGGATAACGCTTCGCGACATCGGCGCGCAGCCCGACCTTGCCGAGCAGCTCGTCGACGCGCGTGGCTCGCTCGCCGGCCGTCGCGGCGAGGCGATGGATCACGAGCGGCTCGGCGATCGCCGCGCCGATCGACATGCGCGGGTTGAGCGAGGCGTACGGATCCTGGAAGATGATCTGCATCTTCTTGCGCAGCGGGCGCAGCGCGCGCTGCGGCATGCGCGTGATGTCGGCGCCGTCGAACGCGATCGTGCCGGCGCTCGGCTCGACGAGCCGCAGCAGCGTACGGCCGAGCGTCGACTTGCCGCAGCCCGATTCGCCGACGAGGCCGAGCGTCTCGCCGGCGGCGATGTCGAGATCGACCTCCGACACCGCGCGCACGACGCCGCGCTTGCCGAAGTGCTTCGACAGCCCGCGCGCCTCGACGAGACTCACGATGGCTCCTTCGGAAAGTGACAGCGCACGAGCGAGTCGCCGAGCGGCTCGAGCTTCGGTTCCTCGGCGCGACAGCGCGCCTGCACCGCCGGGCAGCGATCGGCGAACTTGCAGCCGTGCGGCAGCTCGTGAAGGCTCGGCACCATGCCGGGAATCTCCTCGAGCCGGTGCTTGCCCGACGGGATCGAGCGCAGCAGGCCCACGGTGTAGTGATGGCGCGGCGACGCGAACAGCACCTTGGTCGGCGCGCGCTCCACGACGCGGCCGCAGTACATCACGACGACCTCGTCGCACGTCTCGGCGACCACGCCGAGGTCGTGGGTGATGAGCAGGATCGCCATGCCGAGCTCGCGCTGCAGGTCGACGAGCAGCTCGAGGATCTGCGCCTGGATCGTGACGTCGAGCGCGGTGGTCGGCTCGTCGGCGATCAGCACGTCGGGCTTGCACGCGAGCGCCATCGCGATCATCACGCGCTGCCGCATGCCGCCGGAGAGCTGGTGCGGATACGCGTCGACGCGTTGCTCGGGAGACGGGATGCCGACCTTGCGAAACATCTCGATCGCGATCGCGCGCGCGTCGCGCTTCGACTTCGCCTGATGCAACCGCACTGCCTCGGCGACCTGCGACCCGACGGTGAACACCGGATTCAGCGACGTCATCGGTTCCTGGAAGATCATCGCGATGCGGTTGCCGCGGATCGCGCGCATGTCGCGCTCGGCGAGTCCGAGCAGGTCCTTGCCGGCGTAGCGAACTTCCCCGCGCGCGACGCGGCCGGCCGGCGCAGCCAGCAGGCGCATGATCGATAGCGCGGTCACCGACTTGCCGCTGCCCGACTCGCCGACGACGCCGAGCGTCGTGCGCGCCGCGAGCTCGAACGACACGCCGTCGACCGCGCGCACCACTCCGAGCTCGGTGCGGAATTCGGTCACGAGGTCTTTGACCTCGAGCAGCGGCGCCTCCATGCCGGGCGATCGTACCCCGGGTCATGCTCGCGTGCGCGGTGTGCGACGCCGACGCGATGATCTCGCACGGCGTGGGCGATTCGACCTACCGCGAGCATTGCCACCTGTACGTGCGCGTGCCGCCGACGCGCCCGTCCGCACCGCCGACGCGGCGAGCGTCGCCGCCGCGCTACACGACGCACGCGAGGAGCGCGTGGATCAGGCGAAGGCGCGCAGCCGCAGCGAGCTGGCGATCACGCTGATGCTCGACAGTGACATCGCGGCGGCCGCGAGCATCGGCGACGCGATGCCGGCGACCGCGAGCGGGATGCACACCGCGTTGTAGATCGCGGCGGCGAACAGGTTGCGATGGATCACGCGCAGCGTCGCGCGCGCGAGCCGCAGCGCGACCGGCAGCGCCGCGATGCCGCCGTGCACGAGCGTGACCGCGCCGGTGGCCGCGGCGAGATCCGCCCCGCCGCCGATCGCGATGCCGAGATCGGCGCCGGCGAGCGCGAGCGCGTCGTTGACGCCGTCGCCGACCATCGCGACCCGCTTGCCGGTCGCGCGCTCGGCGCGGACGATCGCCGCCTTGCCGGTCGGCCGCACGCCGGCGAACACGCGCTCGATGCCGAGCTCCGCGGCGACCTCGTCGGCGATCTCGCGGCGATCGCCGGTGACGAGCACGGGGGTGATGCCGAGCCGGCGCAACGCGACGAGCGCGGCGGGTGCTTCGGGGGCGAGCGCATCGTGGACACGCAACGCACCGGCGACGGCGCCGTCGATCGTCACCTGGATACCAGGCTGGCCGAGGTGCACTGCATGGCCGTCGACGCGGCCCGCGATCCCCGTGCCCGGCTCGGCGATCACCTCGGTCGGCTGCACGAGCGCGAGCCCGCGCTGCTTCGCCCCCGCGACGATCGCGCGTGCGATCGGATGCTCGCTGGCCTGCTCGAGGCTCGCGGCGAGCCGCAGCATCTCGTCATCGCCGTCGACGCCGGCGAGCTCGGGCCGGTTGTTCGTCAGCGTGCCGGTCTTGTCGAGGCAGACGACCTCGATGTGGCTCGCGACCTCGATCGCCGCGCCGTCGCGAAACAGCACGCCGAGCTCGGCGCCGCGCGACGTACCGACCGCGACCGCCGCGGGCGTCGCGAGCCCGAGGGCGCACGGGCACGCGATCACGAGCACCGCGATCGTGCGCGCGAGCGCGACATCGCCCGAGGCGCCGGCCGCGAGCCATGCCGCGCCGGTCGCCGCCGCGATCACGAGCACGGCCGGCACGAACCACGAGGCGACGCGATCGGCGAGCCGCGCGATCGGCGCCTTGCCGAGCTGCGCGTCCTCGACGGCGCGTGCGATGCGCGCGAGCGCGGTCTCGGCGCCGGCGCGCGCGACGCGCACGACGAGCGCACCGTGGAAGTTCAGCGTGCCCGCGTACACCGGCGAGCCTTCGGCCTTGTCGACCGGCAAGCTCTCGCCGGTGAGCAGCGACTCGTCGAGCGCGGACACGCCCTCGACGACGGTGCCGTCGGCCGGCAAGCGCTCGCCCGGTCGCACCGCGACGACGGCTCCCGCTTCGAGCGCGGCGACCTCGACGTCGTGCTGGCCGCGCTCGTCCACGACATGCGCGGTTTGCGGCACGAGCGACGCGAGGTGACGCACGGCCTCGGCGAGCCGCGCGCGCGCCCGCGACTCGAGCAGCTTGCCGATCATCACGAACGCGACGATCGCGGCGCCGGCCTCGAAGTACAGCTCCGGCGTCGCGGCGCTCGGCTCGGCGAGCCAGCGCGAGGTCGCGATCGCCGACGCGAGCCACGCCGCGCCCGCGCCGAGCGCGATCAGCGTCGTCATATCGGCGGTGCGGTGGCGCAGCGCGCGCCACGCGCCGCGAAAATACCGCGCGCCCGGCCCGAGCACGACGACCGTGCCGAGCGCGGCCTGCGCGATCACGCTCGGCTCGCCGCCGGGATGCAGCATCGCGAGCGCGACGAGCGGCGCGGTCAGCGCGATCGCGAGCACGGCATCGCGGCGCAGCCCACCGACCTCGCGCGCGGCCGCCTCTTCGATCGCGGCGAGCCGCGCGCCGCCGCGCGCCTCGACCGAGCCGAGGCTTTCGATCGCGTCGGCCGGCACCTCGTAGCCGGCGTCGCGGATCGCGCTCGCCGCGCGCTCGGCTGTCGCGACCGCCGGATCGAGCTCGATGCGCGCGCGCGACAGCGGCAAGTTGACCTCGGCACGCGCGACGCCCGGCACCGCCGCGACCGCGCGCTCGACCCGCCGCACGCACGCCGCGCACGTCATGCCGAGAACCGGGATTTCGATCGTCACGCTCACCAGGTGCTAGCTTTCCGGGATGGTCACTACCTTGAGCATCTCCGGGATGACCTGCAACCATTGCGTGCGGCACGTCGGCGATGCGCTGCGCGGCGTGCCCGGCGTCTCGACGGTCGAGGTCCGGCTCCCGAGCTCGGCCGACGTGGTGCACGACGACTCGGCGTCGCCCGCGCAGCTCGTCGAGGCCGTCCGTTCGGCCGGTTACGAGGCCTGTCACGCTCCGGCCGGCTCGCGCCTATGAACGTCATGAAGCTGCTCAGAAACCTCGGAATCGCCCTCGCGTTGTTCATCCCGGTCGCCGCGCTCGCCCAGCCCGAGCCGGCCGACTGCTGCGGCATGCCCTGCTGCCCGCACTGCCCGCACTGCCCGCATCATTAGATGACATGGCCGATCGCGCCGAGCTCCAGCTCTGGATGACGGCCGCCGCCGACGGCGATCGTGCGGCCCTCGAGCCGCTGTTCGCCGCGCTGTGGCCGATCGTCGTCGCCTATGCGACGCGCTGGCTCGCGGATCGCGCGGCCGCCGAGGATTGCGCGCAGGACGCGCTCGTCCAGTTGTTCGGCCAGCTCGCGCGCTTCGATCGCGAGCACGACGCGCTGACCTGGACGCTCGCGATCGCGACGTGGCAGTGCCGCACCGCGCGCCGCCGCATCGCGCGCCGTGCCGAGCAGCCGCACGAAGGCGAGGCGAGCGTCGACGGCGCCGCCGCCGCCGAGGAGCGCGAGCTCGTGCGTGCCGCGCTCGCCGAGCTCGACACGCTGGCGCCGCACGATCGCGACGTCATCGCCGCCGCGTTATTCGACGACGGCGCGCTGCGCGAGCACCTCGCACCGGCCACGTTCCGCAAGCGGCTCGAGCGCGCGCTCGCCCGGCTCCGCACATCCTGGAGGTCACGCCATGGCACGCTCTGATGCCGCCTTTGCTCGCGCACGCGCCGCGTACGAACGCGCGCACGTGGCCGCCGCCGCGCTCGGCATCGCGATCGCCGGCGCGCTTGCCGCGCTCGCGGTCGGCTTGCATCGCACGACGCACGCGACCTGGGTCATCGCCCTACTCCTCGGCATCACGCTCGCCGCGCTCGCGTGGCGCGGCGGTGCGGCTCGCCGCGGCTCGCTCGCCGGCGTGCTCGCCGGCCTGCCGCCGATGCTCGCGCCCGTGCTGCTGTTCGCGCTCGGCCACGGCGGTCATTGCCCCGATTGCCAGCTCGCACCGACGCTGACGTGCCTGCTCACGTGCTTCGGCACGAGCGCGCTCGTCGGCACGCTCGTCGGCCACGTCGCGGCGCACGATGCCGCGCCGGCACGCTACGCGCTCGCCGCGATCGCGACCGCCGCGCTCACCGGCCTCCTCGGCTGCAGCACGACCGGCCTCGGCGGTGCGGTCGGCGTCGTGGTCGGCCTCGTCGCCGGCGGCGTCACCGGTTGGGTCGTGGCCGGCCGCACCGCGGCCGCGTGATATACCCCGCGCGATGCGCCTCGCTGTCTTGCTCGCGCTCGCCGCCTGCGGCCACGCCGCACCAGGCGACCACGCCGCACCGCCGCCGGCCGCGCACGACGATCCGGCGTGCCCCGTCGCGGTGCCCGGCACGTCGGTCACCGTCGAGGACACGCCGACCGGCGGCGCGCTCGTGTTCGTGACGACCGGTAACGTCGACGACCTGCGCGCGCGCGCTGCGAAGTTCGCGATGGTGACCGCGGAGAAGCGAGTCGAGCCGATCGATCACGGCGCGCGCATCGTGTACAGCGCGGCGCCCGACGCCGTGGCCGCGCTGCAATCCGAGCTGCGCATGCACGCGCAGCACCTCGCGAACGGCACGTGCGAGATGGCGATGTGATGCGCGCGCTGCTGCTCCTCGCGGCCGCGTGCGCGGCCTCCGTTCCGCCGCCCGGGCCTGCGAATCCGGCGAGCCCGCGCGCGGCGACCGGCCGGCTCGCCGGTCCACCCGCGACGCTGCGACCCGGCGCGATCGTGTATCGCGACGTGCCGCCGTTGCGCGCGGCGCCCCCGCCGATGCACCACCATCATCATCCATGAGGCTGTTCGCGCTCGCCTTGCTCGCCGCGTGCGTGCCGTCGCAAGCGGAGCTGCGCGCGCCGGTCGACGACGAGCTCGCGCGCCGCGTCGGCGTGCCGGTCGAGCTCGCGGCCGCCGATCCGCACGCGCTCGACGCGTTACTCGCCAAGCCGCTCGACGCCGATGCCGCCGTGCGCATCGCGCTCCTGCACAGCCCGCGCTTGCACGCCGCGCTCGACGAGCTCGGCATCGCCGGCAGCGAGCTCGCGACCGCGCTCGCACCCGGGCCCGCGCACGTCGACCTCATGTTCCGGCACGGCGGCGGCGCGACCGAGGACGAGATCGAGACGATCCAGCCGGTGCTGCAGCTGTTCGTCGGTGGGCGAGCCCGTGCCGCGGCGCGCGCGGATCTGGCTGCGGCGCGTGCGAATGCCGCGGCGGCCGCGCTGCAGCTCGCCGCGCGCGTCGAGATCGCGTTTCACGAGCTCGCGGCCGCGCTGCAAGAGGTCGAGCTGCGGCGCAGCGCGTTCGATGCCGCCGACGCCGCCGCGACGATCCGCGAGCGCATGCACGACTCGGGCGCCGCGACCGATCTCGCGCAGGCCCGCGACCGCGATGCGCGCGAGCAGACGCGCCTCGAGCTCGCGCGCGCCGAGGCCGACGTCGAAGCGCGTCGCGAGGACCTGAACGCGTTGCTCGGCCTGACCGGCGAGCAGACGAAGTGGACCGCGAGCTCGGCACTGCCCGAGCTGCCTGCGGCCGCGCCCGCGCTCGACGATCTCGAGCAGGCTGCGGTCGGCGCGAGCTTGCCGCTC
Organism: Kofleriaceae bacterium; assembly: GCA_036490935.1. GTDB lineage: Bacteria > Myxococcota_A > Polyangia > Haliangiales > Haliangiaceae > JABFXX01. The sequence continues at coordinate 9,106 of DASXCY010000090.1, forward strand.
GCGGCCGGACGCGACCGCGCCAGCGCGGCGGCGAACCACCTCGGCGACGAGCAGCTGCACGCGTGGCTGCCCGATGTCGGCGTCGGCGTGTCGGTGATCGATCGCGATCACGAGCTCGAGTACGGGCCGGCGCTGCGCATCGGGTTGCCGTTGTTCGACTGGAGGCAGGGGCCTCGCGCGCGCGCCCGCGCCGAGCTCGCACGCGCCGATCACGAGCTCGAGGCGACCGCGGTCGAGTTGCGCGCACGCGCCCGGGCCGCGCGCATCGTCGCGCTCGAGGCATATCAGGAGGCGCGCCACGTGCACGACGTCGTGCTGCCGCTGCGCCAGCAGATCGTCGACGAGACGCTGCTCCACTACAACGCGATGGATGCCGATCCGTTCCAGCTGATCCTGGCGCGCCGCGAGCTCGCGGATGCGGGGCATCAATACCTGGATGCACTTCGGCGGTATGCGAACGCGATGACCGCGGTGACCGCGCTGCGGCGCGGCGCCGGGATGGAACGGTGAGCATGTCGATCACGCGGAGGAACTTGTTCGCGATCGGGGCGGTGCTGGCTGGGCGCAAGGCGTTGGGGCAGCCGGCGAGCACGAGCACGACCACGACTACGACGACGAGCACGAGCACGAGCACGGGCAGGAGTACGAGCGGGAAGCTGGTCGTGCCGAACGGATCGGTGCTGGAGTCGAAGGTCGTGGGCGGCGTGCGCGTGTTTCACCTGCGCGCGGAGGCGGTGCGGCACGAGATCGCGCCCGGCTTGACGATCGACACGTGGGGCTACAACGGCACCACGCCCGGCCCGGTGCTCGAGGCGACCGAAGGCGAGCGCGTGCGCGTGTACGTGACGAACGCGCTGCCCGAGGCGACGTCGATCCACTGGCACGGCGTGCTCGTGCCGAACGGGATGGACGGCGTCGGCGGGCTGACGCAGGCGCCGATCGCGCCCGGCAAGACGTTTCGCTACGAATTCGCGTTCGATCGCGCGGGCACGTTCATGTATCACCCGCACGTCGACGAGATGACACAGATCGCGCTCGGCATGATGGGCATGATCGTCGTGCATCCGCGCGGTGGCGAGCCCCACGCGCGCGACTACGCGCTGATGGCGCACGAGATGAAGGTCCCGATCGGCGCGCGCCGCGTCGATCCGCTCGCGATGACCGACTTCAACGTGCTCGTGCTGAACGGCAAGTCGTTTCCAGCGACGCAGCCGCTGCTCGCGCAGACGGGCGAGCTCGTGCGCATCCGGTTCGCGAACCTCGGGCCGATGGAACATCATCCGTTGCACTTGCACGGCCACGCGTTCGAGGTGGTCGCGACCGACGGCGGCATGGTCGCCGCGAGCGCGCGCCGCCCCGAGACGACGGTGCTCGTGCCGGTCGGCACGACGCGCACGATCGAATTTCGCGCGCGCGCCCCCGGCGACTGGCCACTGCACTGCCACATGACACATCACGCGATGAACCAGATGGGCCACGACGCCGCGAACCTCCTCGGCGCCGACACGCGCGGCCTCGACGCCGAGCTCGGCCGCGTCGTGCCCGGCTCGATGACGATGGGCGCGAGCGGCATGGACGAGATGATGGCGATGCGCATGCAACAACCCGCCAACTCGATCGCGATGCTCGGCGGCGATGGCCCGCACGGCCGGATCTCCATGGGCGGCATGTTCACGCTGCTGAAGGTCCGCGACCGGCTCTCCGGCGACGCGGACCCCGGCTGGTACTCGGCGCCGGCCGGCTCGATGGCGGCCGAAGCCACCGCCGCCGACCTCGCCCGCGACGGGATCGATCCGAAGACCTGACTTGGCTCGGTGCGAATCCCCGGATCCGTGCTCAGAACGTGTACGTCGCCGTGCCGGTCACGGTCAGCGGGATCCCCGGCGTGAAGCACATCTGCTCGACGGGCGTCGCGCCCGGGGCGATCGCGACGGTGTCTGCGAATTGCGCCTCGCGCCAGTCGCTGTCGAGCAAGTTGTTCACGGTCAGGTTCAGGCCGAGCTTGTCGAGCTTCGTGCCGGCGATCAGATCGAAGATGAAGTAGCCCTCCGCGGTCAGCGTGTTGGTGTCGTTGCCGGGGCGATCGCCGATGCCGCGGCCGCGCAGCGCGATGAAGCTGTTGCCGCGCACGACGCGCAGGCCACCCTGGCCCATGATCTTCGGCGCGAGCGCGAGCGCGTTGCCGTTGCCGGCGTTGTCGACGAACTCGGAGTGCGCGAGGCTCGCGTTCGCGTCGAAGTACAACCACGGCAGGATCTGCCATGCGCCCTCGAGGTCGACGCCGTAGCGACGCGTCGCGCCCGCGGCATCGGTGCCGCCGGTATCGCCGTCCCACACCAGCTCGCTGTCGAGGTGCAGGTACCAGAGGTCGACCGAGAACCGCGCGTGCGGGATCATCGTCGAGCGCACGCCGAGCTCGCCGCCGGTCGCGCGCGCGAGCGCACCCGCGCCAGCGTTCGCGATCGCGCTGCGCGCGTCGTTCGAGTGAAAGCCCTCGCCCGCGTTCGCGTAGACGTCCAGCTTCGACGTCGCCTCGACCTCGACCGACAGCTTCGGCAGCGCGATGCCTTTCTGCGAGCTACCGCCGGTCGTCAGCGTCGGATCGGTGGTCGTCGCCGGGCTCAGGTCGTCGACGTCCCAGACGAACTGCTCGAACCGCACACCGGGCAGGACGTGCACGTGCGGAAACAGGTGGATGTTCGCCTCGGCGTACGCCGCGACGTCGCGGATGCGATCGAAGTCGTGGTTGCACGGGTTCGCGCCTTGCGCGAAGCAGTCGCCCAGCCGCCGGCGATCCTGCACGTGCCACAGCCCGGTCTCGACGTCGTCGTCGCGCATCTGCGCGCCGACCGTGAACAGCGAGTCCATGTCGAGCAGCGTGAGCCGCTTGTCGTACGCGAGGTCGAGCCCGTAATACGTGCGCGCGTCGTCCTGCTCGATCTCGTCGCCGTGCGCCGGATCGCGCGCGAAGATCGTGAAGTCGGAGTACAGGCGTAACCGGTAGCCGACGCCGAACGCCTTCGCACGCCACGTGCCGCCGTGATCGTCGCGCACGGTATAGCCGAGCTGGAGCGACGTGCGCGACGTGTCGCCGCCTTCGGACGGATCGAGCGAGCCGAATCGCCCGACGAGCCCATCGGCGATCGCCTGCGACGGAATCTGCCCCGACGCGTTCCAGCCCGATGCGTACCACATCGTCTCGATGTCGAGGTCGCCCTTGCCGGCCTGGCCCTGCCACTTGACGAGCGCGTTGCCCTGCCGGAAGTCCTGCGCGTGCTGGAACGGGCCCTGGGTGTCGCCGATCTCCGCCGCGATCAGCGACCGGTCACTGTCGTTGTCGCGGATCTCGGGGCTCGCCATGCCGACGATGCGCCGGTTGTATTGCGTCAGGGCCTCCGGACCGTCGAGCGAGGTGCCGCCCGCGACCCACACGGTCGGGCCTTCGATCTGATCGATCGTCTTCAGCTCCATCGCGCCGGCCGTGTAGAAGTCGCCGAACCGCGCCGAGTACGGGCCCTTGTGCACGTCGACCGAGTCGATCGTCTCCGGGATCAGGAAGTGCGTGTCGCCGTAGCCCTGGCCGTGGCCGTTGCTCGGCAGATTCACCGGCACACCATCCGCGTAGATCGCGAGGTCGGTGCCGTGATCGGCGTCGAAGCCGCGGATGAAATATTGATCCGATTTTCCGCCGCCCGCGTGCTGCGAGACCATGAGTCCCGGCACCTGGCGCAGGATATCGCTGACCTGCGTGCGCGACCGGTAGCCGAGGTCACGCGAGTCGAGGTGCACCGACGACGCAGACTCCGCAGGCGCGGTGTCTTCGATGTGGATGACCTCGGCGGCAGCCTCCGAAGCAGCTGCTGCGGCCGCGAAGGCCGAATCCGGTGGCGGAGGTGGCGGCGTGGGTGGTGTTGCGACCGGCGCCGGCTGCGGTGGCGGCGGTGCCGCGTCGGCGGGCGCGGCATCGGGTTCCGGAACGCCCGCATCCGGCGGCGCCGGCTGTGCGAACGAAGTGGTAGCGGTCGCGTACGCGAGCAACAGGCTCGCGCACGCGCTGGTGATCCAACGCATGGCAATCCCTTCACGTGCACACGCACGTCAAGTGGTCTTCGACTTCACGAGCGCGAAGCGAACGACCGCGGCGGACCACGCGCGACGACCCAGATGACGGGCGTCTGGATCGGATCGATCGCGACGACCACGGCCGCGACGAGCGGCCGGCGATCGATCGGCAACGGATGCAAGACCGGCGGCGCCGGCGGCGGCACCGCCACGCCGTGATGCTCGATGCTGTGCGCGCCGTGGGCGAGCGCGGCGGCGAGCTGCGACTCGGCATCGCTCAACCGATGCGCGTGGCCGTGCTCGCGCTCGGCGGCTTCCTCGGCCGCATCGGCGGCGTGCTCGTCGACCTCGCCGTCGACGTCGTGATCGTCGATGACCTCGCCGAGCGCGCCGTGATGATGGTGCGGCAGGTACGCGTGCAGCGCGACGTGCAGCCACGGCCCGAGCTCGAACCCGACGAGCCACACGAAGCACATCGCGAGCGCGATGCGTGCTCTGTGCCGGCGGCCCCTCACTGCTCCGAATGTACGACAGCGGCGCTCGGACGGATCGCCGCGGGTTACTTGCAGTTGTGCAATCCGGCGGGAGCCTGCAGCTGGAACTTCGCGGCCGGGAGCTCGCTGTTGACCTTGCGGTTGCTGCTGCTGCCCCAGTCGACGAGCAGGTCCTGCTTGTTTGCCGCCGACTTGAAGCGCGTCTTGCCGGGCACGCGCTGGCCGTCGACCGCGGCGAAGTCGCGATTCTCCACCGACCACATCAGCTTGCCGTCGGCGCCGTCGAGCTCGCTGGTCGCGACGTCGAACGTGTCGGGCGAGAACGTGATGCGCTGCGTGCCCTGCCCACCGCTGATCTCGAGCTTCTCGTGCTCGCCGTCCCACGACAGCTTCGGCGCGCCTTCGATCACGGGCGGCGTGCCGACCGCGAGGTGGATGAAGTCATCGGGCTGCAGGTCGATGTGGAAGAACTGCGCGATCGATCGCCCGTCGCACGGGCCCGCCATCTGGCAGTTATTCTGGTAGTCGACGTACACGAAGTTGGTGCCGTCGCACGCCATCTCGGCCATCGTGCTGCCGCCCGCCGGCGACAGCGCCGCGAACCGCAGCTTCGCGCCGACCGCGCCCATCACGAGCACCTCGCCCTTCGCGCGCTGGTCGCCGAGCCAGTAGTCCATCGTCGTGTCGGCGACGAACGACGTGCGCGCGGCGCGCTGCGCGGTCAGCTTGGCAAGCGCCTCCTGCGCGGTCAGCTTCGGGTCGGGATGCGACGGGTGGCTCGAGCTCGGGCACCCGGCGAGCAGCACGAGCCAGGCCGCGACAGAGAGTCTCATGTCTGGGTGATAGCACCTCGCATGGACCGTGTACGCTAGCGCCATGAGCAAGACCTGGTGGCTCGCGCTCGCCGCAACGTGTGCATTTAGCTGCGGGAGCGACTCGAGCGGCAAGCGGGACGCGGGCGGCGATTCCCGGCCTGCCGACAGCCGGCAGATCGACGCGAAGGCGTTCATGGACGGCCCGCCCGGTACGACGCCGCTCACGGTCAAGAACTTCGATGCGTGGTGCACGGTGACGGTCGGCAGCAACGCCCCGTCGAGCTCGGCGTCGCAGCTGGTCAACGTGCTCCCCGGCACGATCGCGCTGTCGGCGACGGCCAACACCGGCTTCGTGCTCGGCCTCTGGCATCACACCGACGGCGACACCGGCTCCGGCGACGCGGGCACGCTGAACGGCAGCGCGTCCGATGCGACGATCACCGTCGGCGCCACCTCGACGTGCGTGTGGGTGTGCTGCCCGTTCACGAACGGCACCGGCTGCCCGACGCTCGAGCAGTGCAACTGAATCACTTCAGCTGGTCGAGCAAGAACGCGAACTGATCCGCGACGCGGTCGACCTGCGACTTCACCATGTCGGCGCCGCCGTGGCCGGAGTTGCGTTCGATGCGCAGCAGGATCGGCGCGTCCGCGGTCTGCAGCGCCTGCAGCGCCGCGGCGAGCTTGCGCGCATGCATCGGATCGACGCGGTCATCATGATCGGCCGAGTCGAACAGCACGGCCGGATACGCGCGCGGGCCTTCATCGATCGCGCGGCGATACGGCGAGTACGCCCACAGCGCCGCGAACTGCTCGGGATCGTCCGCCGAGCCGTACTCGGGCACCCACGTCTTGCCCGAGCCGAACAGGTGATAGCGCAGCATGTCGAGCAGCGGCACCGCGCAGATCACCGCCTTGAACAGCTCGGGCCGCTGGGTGAGCGCGGCGCCGACGAGCAGGCCGCCGTTGCTGCCGCCGTAGATCGCGAGGTGATCGCGCGACGTCCACTTGCCGCGCACGAGGTACTCGGCCGCGGCTTCGAAATCGTCGAACACGTTCTGCTTGTGCACGCCCATCCCGGCCTTGTGCCAGTCCTCGCCGTACTCGCCGCCGCCGCGCAGGTTCGGGATCGCGTACACGCCGCCGTGCTCGAGCCACACGATGCGCGAGCCGGCGAAGCTCGGCGTGAGGCTGACGTTGAAGCCGCCGTAGCCGTAGAGGATCGTCGGCGCCGTGCCGTCCTGCTTCACGTCCTTGCGATGCAGGATGAACATCGAGATCTTCGTGCCGTCCTTCGACGGGTAGAACACCTGCTCGGTGACGAGGCTCGACGTCTCGATCGGCAGCTTGACGCGCGCCCACTCGTCGACCTTGCCGCTCTTGATCGACGTCTTGTAGATGAGCTGCGGCTCGGTGAACGAGCTGTACGAGATGTACGCGGTGTCCTCGTCGGGGTTGCCGGTGACGCCGCCGACCGTGCCGAGCGGCGGGATCTCGATCGTGTGCGACAGCTTGCCGTCGAGCCCGTGGATCTCGAGCTCGCTCGCGGCGTGGCGCAGATACTGGAGCACGAGGTGCTCGCCGACGACGCTGGCGCTCTGCAGCGTCGCGTCGGGCGACTCGGGCACGATCTCCTTCCACGCGTCGCGCGCGGGATGCTTGGGGTCGACCGCGAACACGCGGTAGCGCGGCGCGCCGTCGTTGGTCGTGACGTAGAACTTGTCGCGCCACACGTCGACGTCGAAGGTGGCGGGCACGCCGGCGACCAGCGTCTGCCACTCGGTCTTCTTCGCGCGCGCATCCTGGAAGTACACGTCGCTCGAATTCCAGCCGTGCTGGACGACCGCGATCAGCCAGTGGCCGTCGCGCGACAGGTAGCCGCCGAGGAACGTGCCGGCGTCGTGCGTCGCCTCGTGCACGACCGGATCCTTCGCCGGATCCGTGCCGAGCTTGTGGAAGCGCACCTCCGCGAAGCCCGGCCGGTCCGCGATCGTGACGCGCTCTTCGCGAGCCGCGGCTTCGCCCGGGCGAGCCGCATCGCCGGCAGGCGACGCGGTTTGATCGACCGGCGGGACCCACGTGTAATAGAACGCGCGGCCATCGGGCGTCCACGACGCCATCGCGTACTTGGTGCCGGCGATGACGTCGGAGAGATCCTTGCCGGTCGCGACGTCGATCACGTGCATCACGGTCTCGTCGCTGTTGTGCTCGCTCACCGCATACGCGACGTGCTTGCCGTCCCAGCTCGGGTACCAGCCGTGCAGGCCCTTGCTGCCGTCCTCGCTCCACGCGTTGGGATCGAACAGCACCTTCTCCGTGCCGTGCTCGCCGTCCTTCCAGTAGACGATCGACTTCTCCTTGGTCGCGAGCTTGCGCGTGTAGAAGAACCGCGAGCCGCGGTGCAGAGGCGCGCCGACCGCGTCGAAGTAGAACAGCTCCTTGAGGCGCGTCGCGAGCTGCTCGCGCTCGGGCAGCTTCGCCAGCTGCGCGCGCGTGTACTCGTCCTGCGCCTTCATCCACGCCTGCACCTCGTCGCTGTGCTCGTCCTCGAGCCAGCGATAGGGATCGCGAATCGTCTTGCCGTGAATCGTCTCCGTGACGTCGACCGTCCGCGTCGCCGGCCACGGTTTCGCCGGCTTGGGCGGCTCGGGAGGCGGCATGGGCGCGGGCTCGATCGACTTCGGCGGTTCGGTGGGAAGCGTGGCAGGTGCGGGCTGAGAGCTGGTGCACGCGGCAACCAACCCGCACAAGATAGCGATCCTCATCCGCCGGATCTACCAGAGCGGCGATCCGGATGCTGCTACGGGTGCAGGACGATCTTGGCCGCGGCATCGGTCAGATCTTCGAGCGCGGGCTCGGGACGGGCCATCTCGAATGGAGAGCGTACCGCGGCGGCGCGTTACAGGCCGGGGGCGTCATAATTCGCGAGATCGACGCGCCAGCGGCCGTCGACGTGCAGCAGCACGAGCCGCGCGCGGCCGGCGGTCGACACGATCTCGACGATCGCGCGATCGCCGTGCTCCTCGATCACCGTGATGTCGGTCGGCATCGCGCTCGGATCGCCGGCTTCGATCGAGATCAGATCCTTCGCGGTATAGCGCGCCGAGCCGGCGAGGTCGGTCGCGACCCGTGCCTCGGCCTCGAGCCGATCGCGCGTCGCCGGCGTGAGCAGCTCGAACACCGCGTCGCGATCGCCGGTCTTCGCGGCCTGGACCAGATCGCGCACGGTCGCTTCCGGGCCCGGCGGCGTGACCCGGCAGCTGCGGCCCGCGACCGCCGCGGCGAGCGCCATCGCGGCCAGCGCGCTCGCGACCGCGGCGATCGTCGAGCGGCGCGTGCTCAGCGCGAGTGCCATAGCCCTAGCTTCTCGCGCACCTCGTGCATCGTCTGCTGCGCGATCGCGCGCGCCTTGCCGGCGCCGGCCGCGAGCAGCTCGCGCACGCGCTCGGGGTGCGCGAGCAGCTCCTTGCGGCGCGCCGCGTACGGCGCGAGGTGCTTCTGCATGTTCTCGGCGAGCTTCTTCTTGCAATCGACGCAGCCGATGCCCGCGGTCGAACAGCCGACGCGCGACCACTCGATGTCCTCGGGCGGCGACAGCGCCTTGTGCATCGTGAAGATGTTGCAGACCTCCGGGTTGCCCTTGTCCTCGCGCATGACGCGCGCCGGATCGGTCTTCGCCGGGCCGATCAGCTTCCACAGCGCCTTGCTGTCCTCGACGACGGTGAGCGGGATGTGGTTCTTGAGCGACTTGCTCATCTTGTGCTCGCCGTCGAGGCCGAGCAGCTTGGGCACGGTGGTCTGCAGCGCCTCGCACTCGGGGAACGTGTTGCCCCAGCGATGGTTGAACGTGCGCGTGATCCTCCGCGCGAGCTCGACGTGCTGCAGCTGGTCTTGGCCCACCGGCACGAGCTGCGCCTTGTACAGCATGATGTCGGCGGC
>DASXCY010000091.1:0-95466 GCA_036490935.1 Kofleriaceae bacterium
TGCACGACGAGGGCTATCGCGTGATCGGTGTGAACCCGCAGCTCGTCGACCAGACGCTGTTCGGCGAGAAGGTGCGCGCGACGCTGCACGAGATCGGCGAGCCGGTCGATCTCGTCGACGTGTTTCGCCGGCCGGAGCTGATCCACGAGCACATCGCGGACATCCTCGCGATGCAGCCGCACCCGAAGGTGGTGTGGTTCCAGCTCGGCATCAAGAACGACGACGCCGCGAAGGTGCTCGAGGACGCGGGCATCACCGTCGTGCAGAACCGCTGCACGCTCGCCGACCATCAGCGCCTCGCGCTCGGCGCCCCGAAACGCCTCTGAGCGCGCGGTCCCTACGCGGTCACCAGCGTGCCGACCCCGCGGTCGGTGAACAGCTCGGCGATGATGGCGTGCGGCGTGCGGCCGTCGATGACGTGGACGCGCCCGATGCCGCCGGCGAGCGCGCGCAGGATCGCGGCGGGCGCGATCGGCGACGCCAGCTCGGCCTGCTTGCGCGCGAGCTCGGCCGCCGGCAGGTCGGTGACCAGCTCGCCGTGCTCGGTGAGGCCGGGCGCGGCGGCGAGGTAGATGAGCTTGGGCGCGGCGAGCGCGACGGCGAGCTCGGCGGCCGCGATCTCGGGATCGACCTCGCGCGCGGCACCATCGTCGCCGAGCGCGAGCGGCGACACGACCGGCACGTAGTCCTGCGCGAGCAGCATCTCGAGCACCGGCGCGTGTACGGCGAGCTCGTGGCCCTTCGCGCGCAGCAAACCGCCGTCCTTGCCCGAGATGCCGATCGCGTGCGCGCCGTCCAGATTCAGCAAGGTCACGAGGTGATCGCCGATCGCGCGATCGCCGGCCACGACGACGATCGGCTTGAGGCCGACCGAGCGCAGCAGCTTGACGTCGTCGCAGAACGCCTGCTCGAGCGCCGGCTTCTCGCGCGCGTAACGCACGACGCAGCGCGTGCCGGCGAACCGCGAGATGTATGACAGCGCCTCGACGAGCAGCGTGCGCTTGAAGCTCGGGCTGTAGTTGGTGAGGCGATCGTCCTTCGCGAGCTGGCCGTCGGCGGTCTGCACGATCAGCGACGTGTAATCCGCGTTGAGCTTGACGTAGTCGTAGCCGAGGTCGCAGCCCCAGGCGGTCGCTTCACCCGGGCCTGCGCCCAGCGCGACGGCGATGTGGACCTCGGGTGCGCGCATCTTCGCGCGCAGCGCCGGCGGATCGACGAGCACGGGCTCGCGTGCGAACACGGTGACGCCCTGGATCGCGACCGTGGCCCGCGACGGATCGATCGCGTAGTGCTGCGAGCCGGCGCGCGCGCCGACGGTGGCGAGGATGCGGCCCCAGTTGGGGTCGGCGCCGAAGATCGCCGCCTTGACGAGCGAGCTGCCGGCGACCGAGCGCGCGAGATCGCGGGCGATCGCGGCGTCGGGCGCGCCGGTCACGTGGATCTCGATCAGCCGCGTCGCACCTTCGCCGTCGGACGCCACCTCGCGCGCGAGCTCGCAGCACAGCGAGGTCAGCGCGGCGGTGAACGCGTCGAGCTCGGCGCCGGGGTCGGTGATCGCCGCGTTTCCGGCGCGGCCGTTCGCGAGCGCGAGGATCGTGTCGTTCGTCGACTGGTCGCCATCGACGACGAGGCAGTGAAAGCTCGGCTCGATCGCGGCGCGCAGCGCGCGGTCGAGCATCCCCGGCGCGACCGCGGCATCCGTCACGATCACCGCGAGCATCGTCGCGAGCTGCGGCGCGATCATGCCCGAGCCCTTCGCGATCGCCGCGATCGTCACGTCCTTGCCGCCGAGCACGAGGGTGCGCGACGCGAGCTTCGTGCGCGTGTCGGTCGTGAGGATCGCCTCGGCTGCCGGCTCGGGCGCGGCACCGAGCTGCGCGACGAGCGCCGGCGCGACGGCCGCGATCTTGTGCGCCGGCAGCCGCGCGCCGATCACGCCGGTCGACGCACACAGCACGGACTCCGGCGGCACGTCGAGCGCGGCCGCGAACGCCGCGCGCACGATCGCGACGTCGGCCAAGCCGCCCGGCCCGGTCAGTGCGTTCGCGTTGCCGCTGTTGACGACGACCGCGCGAATGCCCGCGGCGGGCACGCGCGCACGGGCATCGACCACCGGCGCCGCCGCGGCGAGGTTCGTCGTGAAGCAACCGGCCGCCGCGGCGGGCACGTCGCTCGCGACGAGCGCGACGTCGCGGCGCACCGGCTTGAGCCCGGCGTGCGCGCCCGCGAACGTGAAGCCGAGCGGCAGTTCCATCGCCGCATCTTAGCCACAACTGGCACGCTGGATGCTCCTTCCAGACACATGCTGGACCCGGAGACCGCCAACGAGCTGATCCTGCCGCACATGATCGTCGTGTCGTCGGAAAATGCCGAGATCGCGACCGTCGACCACCTGGAGGGCAAGAGCGCGATCAAGCTCGCGAAGGACGATGACGGCGAGCACCATTACATCCCGCTGGAATGGGTCGCCGCGGTGGACGATCGCGTGCACCTCGACCGCTCGGCAGAGCGCGCACGCCGCGAATGGTCCACTTCGCCGCAGCGAGCGTGAGCGCACGTGAGCGGGGTCTCGAATGCCACGCCTCGCCCGCCGCTGTGGGCGCGGGTGCTCGCGCGAAAGGACGAGCTCGAGGACGCGCTCGCCGACGTCTCGCCGCACGACGCGGTGGCGCGCACCGCGCTCGAGACCGCGCTCGCCGGGGTGTATTCGCTGATCACCGGCGACCTCGCACACCCGCCGGGAGTCGTGTCGCGTGCGCTCGCCGACTGGCTGGAGCGCAACAAGTATCTTTGAGTGATAGCTTCCGCGCGTGCGCGTGCTCGTCCAGCATCGCAGTCGCTATCGCTACCCGGCGCCCGCGCTGCTCGGTCCTCAGGTCATCCGGCTACGGCCGGCCGATCACGCGCGCGCGCGCGTCGAGAGCTATCGGCTCGACATCGCGCCCGAGCATCGCGTGCACTGGCAGCGCGATCCGCACGGCAATCACGCCGCGCGCGTGACGTTCAAGTCCGGGCAGCGCATCGAGTCGCTCGAGCTGCTCGTCGAGCTGGCCCTCGACGTGCGGCCGGTGAACCCGTTCGATTTTTTCGTCGATGCGCGCGCGAAGACCACGCCGTTCACGTATCCCGATGCGCTCGCCGGCGAGCTCGCGGCGTTTCTCGACACCGGCGATCCGGCGTACCGGCTCGGCCGGCGCACGCTCGAGCTGCTGGCGGCGTTGCCCGGCGAGGCCGACACGATCGATCTGCTGGTCGAGATCAATCGGCGCGTGCGCGAGGCGGTCGCGTACGTCATTCGCGACGAGCCCGGCGTGTGGACGCCCGAGCAGACGCTGGCCGAAGGGCGCGGCAGCTGCCGCGACAGCGGCGTGCTGCTGGTCGCGCTGCTGCGCGCGCGCGGGATCGCGGCGCGGTTCGCTTCGGGTTATCTCGTCCAGCTCGCCGACGAGGGCATGATTCCCGACGAGCCGCGCGGCGTCGATCGCGACGTCGTCGATCTGCACGCGTGGGCCGAGGCGTTCGTGCCGGGCGCCGGCTGGATCGGCCTCGACGGCACGAGCGGATTGTTCACCGGCGAAGGCCACATCCCGCTCGCGTGCACCGCATCGCCCGCGCACGCCGCCCCGCTCGACGGCACGAGCGACGTGCCCGCGAGCGCGGTCGAGTTCACGACGCGCATCGCGCGCCTCGGCCACGAACCGCGGCCGACCGCGCCGTACACCGACGACACCTGGCGCGAGCTGCTCGCGGCCGGCGATCGCGCCGACGCGACGCTCGTCGAGGCCGGCCTCGCTCTCACGGTCGGCGGCGAGCCGACGTTCTGTGCGCGCGACGGCAGCGACGCGAAGGAATGGCAGGGCGGCGCGCTCGGCCCCGACAAATGGCGGCGCGGCCGTCACCTCGCCGACGAGCTGCGCGATCGGCTCGCACCTGGCGGGCTCGTCCTGCACCGCAGCGGCAAGCACTATCCCGGCGAGAGCCTGCCGCGCTGGGCACTCGACGTCGTGTCGCGCGCCGACGGCGTGCCGCTGTGGCCGATCCGCGAGCTCGCGGCTGATTCCACGATCGCCGCCGCTCGGCGGTTCGGCGAGGCGCTCGCGCGCGAGCTCGGCATCGCCGTGGAGCTGCACGACGCGTTCGAGGACGACGGCGAGGTCGCGGGCTACGTGCTTCCGCTGCGCCGGGCCGGGACTTCGGACTTCGGACTCCGGGCTTCGGACTGGAGATCGGAGAGATGGCAGTTCCCCGGCGGCAAGCTCGTCTTGATTCCGGGCGATTCGCCGATCGGCCTGCGCCTGCCCCTCTCGAGCTTGCCGCCCGCCGAACAGGAGCCGCAGATCGACGCCGACGACCCGCGCCAGCAGCTCCCGCTGCAGTCCGCAGTCCGAGGTCCGAAGTCCGAAGTCCATCCTCCCCCCATCCGCACCGCCGTCTGCCTCGAGCCTCGCGCCGAAACCCTCTGGATCTTCCTTCCGCCCGTCGACACCGCGGCCGACTTCATCGACTTGATCGCAGCGATCGATCGCGCTCGCGGCTCCGCGGTCGCGCTCGAAGGCTATCCGCCGCCGCCATCGCCCGAGCTCCGCCGCTTCTCGGTCACGCCGGACCCCGGCGTGCTCGAGGTCAACGTGGCGCCGGTCGCGAGCTGCCGCGAGGCGGCCGGGTTGCACGAGACCGTGTTCGAAGCCGCGGTCGCGTGCGGCCTCACCGCCGAGCGTTACCTGCTCGACGGCCGTGCCGCCGGCTCGGGCGGCGGCAACCACATCACGCTCGGCGGCCCGACGCGCGAGACCTCGCCGTGGCTGTTGCGGCCGGAGCTGCTCGCCAGCCTCGTCGCGTTCACGCAGCATCATCCGTCGCTGTCGTACTTGTTCAGCGGCTTGTTCGTCGGGCCGACGTCGCAGGCGCCGCGCGTCGACGAGGCGCGCCACGACGCGCTGTACGAGCTCGAGCTCGCGCTGCCGCGCCTGTTCGAGCAGCCGCCCGCGTGGCAGGTCGACGCGCTGCTGCGCCACTTGCTCGTCGATGTCGCGGGCTCCACGCATCGCGCCGAGATCTCGATCGACAAGCTGGTCGATCCGCAGACGCCGCACGGTCGCCAAGGTCTCGTCGAGCTGCGCGCGTTCGAGATGCCGCCGCATCCGCGCATGGTCGCCGCGCAAGTCGTGCTCGCGCGCGCGCTGGTCGCGAGCTTTTCGCGCGCACCGTATCGGCACTCGCTCGTGCGCTGGGGCACCGAGCTGCACGACCGGTTCCTGTTGCCGTACTTCTTGTGGCGCGACTTCGAAGAAGTGCTCGCGCACCTCGCGCGCACCGGGATCGCGCTGCCGCATGCCGCGTTCGAGCCGTTCGTCGAGCTGCGCTGCCCGCTCGCCGGCACGCTCGCGGTCGGCGACGCGGCGCTCGAGCTGCGCAACGCGATCGAGCCGTGGCACGTGCTCGGCGAGGAAGCGACGCAAACCGGCACCGCCCGCTACGTCGATTCGTCGGTCGAGCGGGTCGAGCTGCGCGCGCGCGGGCTCGATCCCGAGCGCTACGCGATCGCGGTCAACGACGTGATCGTTCCCATGCGCGCCGTCGCCGGTCGCGACCTGCGTGTCGCCGGCGTGCGATTCCGCGCGTGGTGCCCGCCGCACGCGCTGCACCCGCACCTCGGCCTGCATCATCCGCTGCACCTCGCGATCGTCGACAAGTGGGCCGAGCGCGGCGTCGCCGGCGGCGCGTATCACGTGTGGCATCCCGAGGGCCGTGCGTTCGACACGCCGCCGCTCACGCGCGTCGAGGCAGCCGCCCGCCGCGCGCAGCGCTTCACGCGCGAGGGGCCACCGCCGTGGCCGCTGCGCGCGCGTGAAGTCGAGCCGCACCCCGAACAGCCGTACACGCTCGACCTGCGGCGCGTCGATCCCGGCCGGCCGATGCCGCGCGCCGAGGACTGGCCCACCGAGCCATGATCGACGCCGAGCTCCGAGCGCACGAGCAGCAGCTCGCCCGGCGCGGCGTCGAGGTGTGGGTCGGCGCCGAGCCGACGTTCACGCGCGCCGAGTCGCTCGCGCCCGCGTGGCTCCACACCGCCCAGGGCGACGACAAGCTCGAGTACGCCCAGGCGCTCGCACGCGCGCTCGCCGCGCGCCTGCACGCGACGGTCGAGCGCGTTCCCGGCCGGCAGTTTCCCGACGAGCCCGAGCCGCGATTCGCGATCGCCGTGCGCTGGACCGATGCGCGCCCGCGCTACGCGACGATCACGCCCGATCCCGGCGTCGTCGAGGTCAACGCCGCGCCGTGCGCCGACACGCTCGAGCTCGCGGATCAGCTGCACGCGATCTACGACGCCGCGCACGCCGCCGGGCTCTCGCCGGTGCGCCGCCGCTTCCACGGCGAGCTCGCCGATTCCGGCGGCGGCGGCCAGCTCACGCTCGGCGGCGCGATGCCCGAGACGTCGCCGTTCCTGCGCTATCCGCACGTGTTGCCCGCGCTCGTGCGCTACCTCAACAACCACCCGGCGCTGTCCTACTGGTTCGCGAACGAGTGCGTCGGATCGGCGTCGCAAGGACCTCGCCCCGACGAAGGCGCGCGCGAGCGCTGGGACGAGCTCGGCGTCGCGCTCGCGTGGGCGGAGCAACTCGCGGATCGCGGCGAGCTGTCGCCGGACCGGCTGCAGGCCACGCTCGCGCCGCTGCTCGTCGACGCATCCGGCAACTCGCACCGCGCCGAGCTCAACCTCGAGAAGCTGTGGAATGCCCACCTGCCGGCACACGGGCCACGCCACGGCAAGATGGGCGTCGTCGAGCTGCGCGCGATCCGCATGCCCGAGCGACCGAGCATGCTGTGCGCGCTCGCCGCGCTCGCCCGCGCGATCGTCGCGCGGCTCGTCGTCGCGCACTATCGCGAGCCGCTCGTCGACTGGCACGACGAGCTGCACGATCGGTTCGCGCTGCCGGCGGCGCTCGCACGCGATCTGCGGCTCGTGCTCGGCGATCTCGACGACCACGGACTCGGCTTGCCGGCCGCGCTGCGCGGCGAGCTCGAGTCGTGGCGGCCCGGCGGCATCACGTGCCAGCTCGGCGACGCGACACTCGCGCTGCGCCCCGCGCTCGAGTTCTGGCCGCTCGTCGGCGACACCGCCTCGCAGGAGCGGGCCGGCGCGCGCTGGGTCGATGCGTCGACCGAGCGCTGGGAGCTCGCGATCGACGGCGCCGGCCCGGAGCGCGTCGCGATCGCCGGCAGGTGGGCACCACTTCGCTCGCTCGGCGACACCACGCGCGCGCTCGGCGTGCGCAGACGCCGGTTCGCGCCGTCGCCCGGCTTGCATCCCGGCCTCCCGCCCCTCGATCCGCTCGTGATCGAATGGGCGTGGGCCGGCCGCGCGCAGCGCATCGAGCTCCACGCCTGGCGACCGAGCGGCGGCGCCTACGACGCGCTTCCGGCCGACGACGCCGACGCGCTCGCACGCCGCACCGAACGCATCCGCATCGCGACACGCGATGGCGACGTCGAGGCCGCGGGCTTTTGGCGAGAAACGCGGCCGTTCACGGTGGATCTGCGGATCTGAGGCATTGGGCACTGGGCTTTGGGCTTTGGCCAGAACGAGCGAGGCCCTCTGGCCAAAGCCCAATGCCCAATGCCCAATGCCCGCTCAGCTGTCGCTACCGAACAGATCGCCGGCGAGATCGTCGTCCATGGCGGGCGGCTCGAGCGTCGCCGGAGTCGCGTGCACGTGACCGTGATCGTGATCGTGATCGTGGTCGTGGACGTGCACGGGCGTGGCCGGCGGAGGCGTGCGCGGCTTCGGGGCGGGCTTCGCCTTGGGCTTCGCGACGACTTTGGGCTTCGCGACGACCTTGGGCTTCGCCGCCGACTTCGCCTTCACCTTGCCCTTCGCCTTGGCCTTCGCGGCGAGCGCTTTCGCCGGCTTCTTCTTCGCGACGGCCTGCTTCTTCGCGGGCGCCTTCTTCTTCGCTTTCGCCTTTGCCATGCGACGACTCTAACTCCGAAACCGCTACGATACGTCCATGGCGCAGAGCCAGACGCAGGGGGGCGCGACGCTTTTTTCCGGCTACCCCGCCCTACCCGGCACCTATGACGAGCTGTTCGATGGGGCCGGTGCGCGACCGCCGTTCGCCCGGGTCGTCCAGCTGCTCGCGGCCATGCGCCCCGAGGATCTGGGCCGCGCCCAGGCCCTGGCCGAGCACGCGTTGCTCCAGCAAGGCGTCACGTTTTCGGTCTACGGCGATGCCCGCGGGACCGAGAAGATCTTCCCTTTTTGCCTACTTCCACGGCTGATCGCGGCCGCCGACTGGGCCCGGCTCGAGCGCGGTGTGACGCAACGGCTGCGCGCCCTCGGCGCGTTCCTCGACGACCTCTACGGCGAGCAGCGGGCGCTCGCGGCCGGGGTGATCCCACCCGAGATCGCCCTCGGGTCCGCCGGCTACCGGCCCAACCTCCGCGGGGTCCGGCCCCCCGGCGGGGTCCGCATCCACGTCTCGGGCATCGACCTCATCCGCGACCCGGAAGGCACCTGGCGGGTCCTGGAGGACAACCTGCGCACGCCGTCGGGGGTGTCCTACGTCGTCGAAAATCGCTTGATCTCGAAGCGGATGTTCCCGCGGCTGTTCGACGCCGCGCGCGTGCACCGCGTCGATCATTATCCGACGCGACTCGCCGAGACGCTGCGCTCGGTCGCGCCGCATCACGATTCGCCCAACGCCGTCGTGCTCACGCCCGGTCCGCACAACTCCGCGTACTTCGAGCACACGTTCCTCGCGCGCCAGATGGGGCTCGAGCTGGTGCAGGCGCCGGATCTGTTCGTCGACGGCGATCGCGTGTTCTGCAAGACCACGCGCGGGCCCAGGCGCGTCGACGTGATCTACCGGCGCACCGACGAGACGTTCCTCGACCCCGAAGCGTTCCGGCCCGACAGCGTGCTCGGCGTCAAGGGCCTCATGCGCGCGTACGCCGCCGGCAACGTCGCGCTCGCGAACGCGCCGGGCAACGGCGTCGCCGACGACAAGGGCGTCTACCCGTTCGTGCCCGCGATGATCGAGTTCTACCTCGGCGAGAAACCGGCGCTCGAGCAGGTGCCGACGTACTCGTGCGCGCGCGACGACGATCGCGCGTACGTGCTCGAGCACCTCGGCGAGCTCGTGGTCAAGGCGGTCGACGAGGCCGGCGGCTACGGCATGCTGATGGGCCCGCAGTCGACGGCCGAGCAGCGCGACGAGTTCCGCCGCCGCATCGCCGCCGAGCCGCGCAAGTACATCGCGCAGCATCGCATCGAGCTGTCGAGCTGCCCGACGTGGATCGGCGAGCGCAGCGCCGTCGAGCCGCGCCGCGTCGACCTGCGGCCGTACATCCTGACGTCGCGCGAAGGCCCGTGGGTGCTGCCCGGCGGGCTGACGCGCGTCGCGCTCGTGCGCGGCAGCTACGTCGTCAACTCGTCGCAAGGCGGCGGCAGCAAGGACACGTGGGTGATGAAGGAAGGCGCGTGAAGCCATGATCTCGCGCGTCGCCGATCACTGCTTCTGGTTCGGGCGCTACGTCGAGCGCGCCGAATCGACCGCGCGCATCCTCGCGCAGGCCGCGAGCTTCGCGCTCGACGCCGAGCTGCCGCCGGGACAGGTGTGGAAGCCGCTCGTCGTCGTCTCGGGCGAGGAAGCGACGTTCGGCGACGGCGACTGCGACGGCGAGCTCGTGCAGCGCTTCATGGTGTGGGACGACCGCAACGGCGCGGCGCTCGCGCAATCGATCGGCGCGGCGCGGGGCAACGCGCGCTCGGTGCGCGAGGTGCTGTCGAGCGAGGCGTGGGAGGCGATCAACGAGCTCCACCTGTGGGCCGCGAGCGACACGGCGCAGAAGGCGTTCGACCACGAGCGCGAGCAGTTCTATCGCCAGGTGCGGCGCGGCACGCAGCTCGCGCTCGGCCTGCTGCGCTCGACGATGCTGCACGACGAGGCGCTCGACTTCATCTGGCTCGGCGTCTTGCTCGAGCGCGTGAGCCAGACCGCGCGCATGCTCGACGTCCACCATCACGCGTTCACGCACCTGGCACAGCGCCACGAGGTGCTCGAGACCGCGCTGTGGCTGTCGCTGCTGCGCGCGCTGTCGGGATCGGAGGCGTACCTGAAGCGCGCCGGCGGCCGGCTCGGCTCGGAATCGGTCGCGCGGTTTCTCGTCTCGGAGGCCGCGTTCCCGCGCTCGATCGCGTACTGCGTGCACTCCGCGTACGACCGGCTGTGCGACATCCGCCCGCCCGATCGCCACGAGCTGCCCGGCGGCGCCGCGCTCGAGCGCCTGCGCGTCCTCGACGCGTGGGTCGACGCGCGCCGCGGCGAGCCGCTGTCCGACGCCGCGGTGCACGATCTCCTCACGCACGTCGTCGACGAGGTCCACGCGATCTGCGAGACGCTCGGCAAGGAGCTGCTCGGCGGTGCGTGATCGGACCTCGGACCTCGGACCTCGGGCCTCGGCCCGGATGATCACGACGTCGCGCTCGTGGCCGGCCGAGGCCCGGAGCGCGAAGCCCAAGGCCCGCCGTGCCTAACCTGCTCGCGATGAGCTTCGAGGGCGAGCTCGCGCCGTCGTTCACGCTGCATTGCCTCGAGGTCGGGCACGAGCTGCCCGATGGCTGGGGGCTCGGCTATTACCCGGCGGGCGAGCCGAGCGCGGCGATCTTGAAGGAGCCGGCGCCGCCGCAGGGATCGATGCGCAGTCAGCTCGCGCTGGCGTGGGAGCAAGTCGCGTCGTCGCTGTTCGTGCTGCACATCCGGCACGCGACGTGGGGGGCACTGTCGGACGCGAACACGCAGCCGTTCTCGCGCACGTGGGGACGGCGCGACTGGCTGATGGCGCACGCCGGCAGCCTCGATCGCAAGCTGCCGGACGCGCTCGGCCCATTCGAGCCGGTGGGCTCGACCGATACCGAGCAGCTGTTCTGCGAGCTGCTCAACCGCTGCCACGATCGCGACTGGAGGAGCCTCGCCGACGTCGACCTCGACACGGTCGCCGGCTGGCTCGCCGAGTGGGGCGAGCGCGGCGGCCTCGCGCTGTGCCTCACCG
This sequence comes from Kofleriaceae bacterium, assembly GCA_036490935.1. GTDB lineage: Bacteria > Myxococcota_A > Polyangia > Haliangiales > Haliangiaceae > JABFXX01. The sequence continues at coordinate 11,053 of DASXCY010000091.1, forward strand.
ACGGCCGCGACCTGCTCGTGCATGCCGATCGCCGCGGCGATCCGCTCTGGCTCGGCAAGCTCGCGCCGCCGTACAGCAAGATCGCGTTCGGCGATCGCGACCTCGAGATCGACCTCACGCGGCGCGGCGCGAAGAGCCGCAAGGGCATCATCGCGTGCAGCGCGCGCCTCGATCCGCGCGACGGCGACGCCGGTCACGCGCTCGCGTGGCAGCAGCTCGCGCCCGGCTCGCTCGTCGTGATCCGCGAGGGCGCGGTCGTCGCCGAGCGCTCGACCGGCACCCCGATCGAGCGGCCGAGCGTGCGCCGGTTGCCCGCACGCGCCGAGCCGCGCACCTACGACGTCGTGCATCGCACCGTGTATCGCTACGCGCGGCCGATCGAGCGCTCGACGCACCTGCTGCGGCTCACGCCGGTGCACGATCGGCTACAGCACGTGCTCGCGCACGAGCTGTCGGTGTCGGTGCCGTGCGACCAGCGCGACTACGACGACGTGTTCGGCAACCACGTGCGGCGGCTCACCGTCGACACGACCTTCACCGAGCTCGCGATCGAAGCCAAGTCGACCGTGCTCGTGCACGATGTCGATCCGATCGGCGTCGGTCCGCTGCGCGTGCACCAGACCATCCCGCTCGTGTGGATGCCGTGGCAGCGCCAGGTGCTCGATCCGTTCCTGCTGCCGCCCGAGCTGGCGGACACCGAGCTCGGCGAGCTCGCCGAGTACGCGATGAGCTTCGTGAAGCGCAACGATCACGATCTGCTCGACACGCTGCTCGATATCAATCGCACCATTCACGCCGAGTACGCGTACATCCAGGGCTCGACGACCGTCACGACCACCGCGTTCGAGGTGTACGTCAACCGCCGCGGCGTGTGTCAGGACTTCACGAACTTGATGATCTGCCTCGCGCGCCTGCTCGGGGTGCCCGCGCGCTACGTGTGCGGCTACATCTTCACGAACTCGAACCACGTGCAGAGTGAGGCCTCTCACGCGTGGGTGCAGGTGTACCTGCCACACCTCGGCTGGAAGGGCTTCGATCCGACCAACGGCGTGCTGACGCAGACCGATCACGTGCGCGTCGCGGTCGGGCGCAACTACCTCGACGCCACGCCGACGAGCGGCACGATCTTCGTCGGCGGCGGCGGCGAGACGCTCGCGGTCGACGTCAAGGTGACGCCACGGGGCACATGAACGACGTCCTCAACCTGTGGCAGCTCGAGGCGCGCGCGCGCGACCGGTTGCCGGAGCTCGCGTGGGATTACTACGCGTCGGGCGCGGACGACGAGCGTTGCGTGCAGCGCAACGTCGACGCGTATGCCGCGATCGAGCTGCACTATCGCGTGCTCGTCGATGTCGCGCGGCGCGAGCTCGCGACCAGCGTGCTCGGCGAGCGCGTCGCGTTGCCGATCCTCGTCGCGCCGACCGCGTTCCACAAGCTCGCGCACGACGACGGCGAGCTGGCGAGCGTGCGCGGCGCGGGCGATGCGGGCACGATCTTCGTGCTGTCGACCCTGTCGACGACACCGGTCGAGGCCGTCGTCGCGGCGGCGAGCGGGCCGGTGTGGTTCCAGCTCTACGTGTACAAGGACCGCGGCGCGACCGAGGCGCTCGTGCGCCGTGTCGAGGCAGCGGGCTGTCGCGCGCTCGTGCTCACGGTCGACGCGCCCCTGCTCGGCCGGCGCGAGCGCGACGTCGCGAACCGGTTCGCGCTGCCGCCCGGCATGGAGATCGCGAATCTGCTGCCGGCCGGTTACGAGCGCATGCCGGCGGCGGCCGGTGATTCGGGGCTCGCCGCGTACGTGGCCGACCTGCTCGATCCGTCGCTGACGTGGGACGCGATCGGCTGGCTGCGCTCGCTCACGAGGCTGCCGGTGCTGGTCAAGGGCATCGTGCGCGCCGACGATGCCGCGCGCGCGATCGCGGCCGGCGCCGCGGGCGTGATCGTGTCCAACCACGGCGGCCGCCAGCTCGACGCCGCACCCGCGACGATCGACGTGCTCGCGCGCGTCGCCGACGCGGTCGCCGGCCGCGGCGAGGTGCTGCTCGACGGCGGCGTGCGGCGCGGCACCGACGTTGTCAAGGCGCTCGCGCTCGGCGCGCGCGCGGTGCTGGTCGGCCGCCCCGTCCTGTGGGGGCTCGCGGTGGCCGGGCGCGAGGGCGTCGCCGGCGTGCTCGCGCTCCTGCGCCGCGAGCTGGACCTCGCGATGGCCCTGTGCGGGTGCCCGACGGTGGCCGAGATCACGCGCGAGCTTGTCAGACCGATGCCGTAGATCCGTCACGTGCGCATCTACTTCGTCGGCAGCCACGCGACCGGAAAGACCACGCTGTGCCGCTACGTGAGCCGGCGGTACGGGTTGCCGATGATCAGCGAGGTCGCGCGCGCGGTGCTCGCCGAGATGGAGACGTCGCTCGACGCGCTGCGCACCGATATGGACCTGGTCGCGGAGTATCAGGAGCGCGTGTTCGCGCGCCAGGTGGCGGTCGAGCAGCAGCACGCGGGGCGGTTCGTGTCCGATCGCGCGTTCGACAACCTCGCGTACGTCGCGGAGCACACGACCAACGCGGCGGCGATGATGAACGACGAGCGGTTTCGCGCCTACATGAAGTGGGTGCGCGAGGGCTTCGTGTTCTTTCTGCGCCCGCACGCCTCGCTGCTCAAGGACGACGGCGTGCGCGCCGGCGTGTCGTGGGATTCGGTCGTGCGCATCGACGGCATGGTCAAGCTAATGCTCGAGCAGCACGGCATCGGCTACCTGCCGATCGAGAGCGTATCGATGCAGGAGCGCGTACGCGCCGTCGAGTTCGTGCTCGAGCGGGTCGGCGCCAAGCCGGCAGCCGACAAGCCGCGCCCGGAGCCCGTGCAGCCGACGCCGTCGATCGATTCGTGGCCGTACGCGCTCGCGGGCGGGTCCACCGAGCACGGAGCCTAGATGATCTCGCGCGTCGCGGGCGCGAGTGCCCGCTAGTCAGATCGAACCCGGCACGTCCCGAGTCCCGACCGAGCCGGCGAGCTGCCAGCCGCGCTCGAGTAACCACGTGCGCGGGCGACACACGCGCAGCAGATTCAACAGCGGTCGGGACGTCGCCGGTTGAAGCTCGGCGTGCGTCTCGAGCGAATCGAGCCCGGCAAGCCACAACGAAGTGCGACCTCATGAGGCGCTCGGGATGACAGTGCCTGCCGATGCCTACCAACCCGCGTCGCGCCGCTTCCACGCAAGCTCGTCGACTCGCGCGCCCCGGCGATGGAGCCCGACGTCATCTATCGGCTCGACAAGTCGATCGCACGACCGATAGCTGGACCCAGTTTGTCCTCCTGTTCGGAGGCCTTCGGCTCGAGCGTGGGCTACGCATCCCTCGTCGTGCGCCGAGCCGGCGCGTCGTGCGCCGTGCTTCGCCGCCACCACGGCCGGCAAGCCTAGGTCGACAGCCGCGAGATGCCGCGCACGATCTCGTAGATCCCGCCGCCGATCATCGCGATCGGCAGGAGCGCGATCATGCCGACCGACAGGCCGACCCAGAGCACGGGGAGGCCGATCGCGATCAGGACCACGCCGATGATGACTTCCTTGCGCCCCGTCGAGTGAGACAGCGCGCGCACCATCGCGTCGGCCTCGCCGTCGTTCATCGACGCGACCTGGCACGTGCTGCACATCGCGCCGCCGGCCACGACGCGGAGATCATCAGCGGGAACCATCCGCTGACACCGCACGCACATGCCCTGGATCATGGCGTCATCTTAGCCGAGCTTGCGCTGCAGGATTTCTGCGACGCCGCGCATCCCGACGGTGAACCAGCGCGCGCGCAGGTGTGCGAGGCGGTCGGCGGACAGGTCGCCGCGCGCGCCGAGGTGAGCGCGGCGGCGCTCGGCGAGCCGGCTCGCGACCAGTGCGACCGTCACGCTGAGGTTGAAGCTCTCGGTGAAGCCGAACATCGGCACCGCGATCGCGCCGTCGCACGCGGCGAGCGCCTGCGCCGATACCCCGGCGTGCTCGTTGCCGAACAGCACGACGAGCGGCGTCGCGACCTCGACGTCGTCGAGGCCGTGCTCGGCATCGGGGCGCGTCGCGAGCACGCGGAATCCCCGCGCCCGCAGCGCCGCTGCCGCCTGCTCCGCGCTCGGCCAGCGATGCAGCTCGAGCCAGCGATGCGCGCCGCGCGTCACGCCGTCCGCGACCGCGAACTTGTGCGCCGCTTCGATCACGTGCAAGTCCTGCAGCCCGAGCGCCTCGGCGGTGCGGATCGTCGCCGCCGCGTTGTGCGGGTCGTACGTGTCCTCGACGGCGATCGCGACCGATTCGAGCCGCGCGGCGAGCACCGCGTCGATGCGCGCGATGCGCTCGGCGCTGAGCAACGGGGCGAGCGCCTCGCACACCGCGGCCGGGCCGAAGCGCTCGATCAGGCCGGCGATCGCGTCGGGCATCGCGCCGATGATAGCCCGCGCGCTGTTATGATCGGATCGTGCGCGTCGCCTGGGTGGTGCTGGTCGCGTCGGTCGCGTGCGGGCACGAGCACATCGATCCGGCGCACAACTACGCGTTCGTCACGTCCACGCAGTTCGATCCGCTGACGTTCGGCGCCGATCTGTCGGGCGCCGACGCGATCTGCAACCAGGCCGCGGCCAACGCCGGGCTCGGCGGCGGCTTCGTCGCGTACCTGTCACGCGCGGCCGCGGCGGCGCCGACGCGACTGGCCGGCGCGCGCGGCTGGGTTCGCGTCGACGGCGAGCCGTTCGTCGATCGGGTCGACGAGCTCAGCGCCGGGCAGCTGTTCTATCCACTGCGCATCGACGAGCACGGCGACGACGTGGGTGATTCCGCCGGCCCGATCGCGACCGCGACGACGAACAACGGCAACGGTGACCGCGACTGCGTCGAATGGACCAGCGCGAGCGACGAGTACGTCGCAGGCCAGGCCGCGCTGACCATCGACGGCTGGGCCGACGACGGGGCGAGTACGTGCGGGATGCCGGCGAGGCTGTACTGTTTCGGTACGAGGTACGACTCGCCGCTGACCGTCACGCCCACGACGGGGCGGCGCGCATTCGTCACGGTCCAGGCGTTTCAGGTCGGCAGCGGGCTCGCGGGCGCCGACGCGCTGTGCGCGAACGAGGCGGCGCTCGCGGGCCTGTCGGGGACGTTCCTCGCGTTGCTGCCGACCTCGACCGCGACGGCGGCGTCGCGCTTCGACGCGTCGGGACCGACCTGGGTCCGCGTCGACGGCGTGCGCCTCGCCGATTCGCCGCTGGCGTTCTTCGCCGAGGATCTCGCCGCGTCGCCGAGTGTCACCGCGATCGGCACCCAGTCGGATGTCGAGGTCCTGACCGGCGGCCAGCCGACACAGCCGCCCGGCGACGGCACCTGCAAGGATTGGACGGACGCGACCGTTGCCTCGGCGTCGGGAGGCCGGTCGAATGCCGCGTCGGGCGCCGCGTTCGCGAACGGCGGCGGGACCTGCACCACCGCCTCGATCTACTGCCTCGAGCGCTGAACGGTGTTAGCCTCGCGCGTCGTGATCGCGCCAAGTGGTGTGGCGCCGCCGGAGGGGCGCTTCGTCGGGGACCGCTATCACCTCGTCCGCGAGCTCGGGCGCGGCGGCATGGGCGTCGTGTATCTCGGCCGCGATCTGCGCCGCGACATGGACGTCGCGATCAAGTTTCGCGGCATGCCGCACCACGACGCGACGCTGTGGCTCAAGCGCGAGTTCCGCGCGGTGTCGTCGCTGCGCCACCGAAACCTCGTCGAGCTGTACGAGCTCGTCGTGCACGATCAGGCCTGCTACTTCACGATGGAATACTTGCCCGGCCTCGATCCGCGGCGCTGGGTCGAGCGCTTGCCGACCGCGCAGGATGATCTGAGCGATCAGCCCACGACGCCGCTCGCGCGGCTGGTCGTGCCGCCGGCGCGGCCGGTGCCCGAGGTCGACTTCTGCCGCGTGCGCGCCGTGCTCGCGCAGCTCGCCGAGGGGCTCGCGTTCCTGCACGCGCGCGGTGTGATCCATCGCGACGTCAAGCCGTCGAACGCGATGGTGATGGCAGACGGCGCGGTGAAGCTGCTCGATTTCGGGCTCGCGCTCGAGCATCGCCGCATGCTGGGCGACCTCGCGCGCGAGGCACGCGTCGTCGGCACGGCGGCGTATCTCGCGCCGGAGTACGTCGGCGGGCTCGTCGTGACGCCGGCGCTCGACGTGTACTCGCTCGGCGTCGTCGCGTTCGAGCTCGTCACCGGCTCGCCGCCGTTCGGCGGCACGATGCACGTGCTGCAGCGGCTCGGCAAGCCACTCGCGGTGCCGCGCGCGAGCTCGATCCAGCCCAACGTGCCGCCCGAGCTCGACGATCTGATCGAGGCGATGCTGCTGCAGGATCCGAAGCGGCGGCCCACCGCGCTCGACGTCGCCGAGCGCCTCGCCGAGCGGGCCGTCTCGCGGGGCGAGCCGTCGCAGCCGCGTGCGCCGCGGCCGGGTAGCAGCGCCCGCCGCGAGGCGCGCTTCGTCGGCCGCCATGCCGAGCTCGCGCGGATCGCGGCATGCCTCGCCGAACCGACGGCGCGCGGCCGGCTCGTGCTGGTGACCGGCGCGTCGGGCGTCGGCAAGACCGCGCTCGTCGAGGAAGCGGTCGGCCGTGCGCGCGGCGATGCCACGCTGGTGTGGCGCGGCCGGTGCTACGAGCGCGAACGCGTCGCCTATCGCGCGTTCGACTTCGTCGTCGACGATCTCGCGACCGAGCTTGCCGGCAACGCGCAGCTGGCCGGCTCGATCGACCACGCGGCGGCGCTCGCGCGGGTATTTCCGGCACTCGCGCCGCACGTCGACGCCGCCGGTGCGCCGGCGGCCGAGGACCTACGCGTCGAACGCGAGCGCGCGTTGCACGCGATGGTGCAGATGTTCGAGCACGTGCTCGGCGCGCAACGCGGCCTGATCGTGCTCGACGACCTGCAGTGGGCCGACGACGACTCGCTCGAGCTGCTCGCGCTGCTCGTCGGGAAGATCGCGCGGCCGCTCGCGATCGTCGCGACCTACACGACCGATGCCGCAGGGCAGCCCGCGCCGCTGCGCGCGCTGGTCGAGCGGCTGGGTGCCGCCGCCGACGTGATCGACGTGCCGGCGATGGCGGGCGACGAGCTCGCGGAGATCATCCACGAGCTCGCGCCGGCGACGCCGATCGATCGCCTGCACGCGGCCGCGCACCTGGCGGCGGGCAGCCCGTATCTCGCCGAGCTCATCGGCCGCGAGCTCGCCGATGCAGGACTCGCCGATCCGACCGACGCCGAGCAGCGCCGGCTCGCGCGGCTCACCGCCGACGAGCGAGGCGTCGCCGAGGTCGCGGCGCTCGCCGGCGGCAGCGCGACCTTCGAGCAACTCCGCGAGCTCGCCGCGCTGCCGGGCGTGCAGCTGCAATCGGCGCTGCGCGGGCTCGAGGACGGCCGCGTCGTGCGCGCGACGCCGGCCGCCGCGGGCGAGCCGGTGTACGTGTTCTATCACCAGCGCCTGCGCGAAGCCGCGCACGCGTCGATCCCACCGCCGGCGCGCCGCACGTTGCACCGCCGGTTTGCCGAGCTGCTCGAGCACCGCGAGCCCGCCGCCGATCAGCTCGCGTATCACTGGCGCGAGGCCGGCGACACCGTGCGCGCCGTGCGCTGGGCGATCGCCGCCGGCGATGCCGCACGCGCCCAGCTCGCGTGGGCGCTCGCCGCCGAATGGTACGGCCGCGCGCTCGACCTCGGCGCCGGCGACGACACCCGAGCGGCGCGCGCACATGCCCTGTTTCTCGCCGGCAAGCTCGCCGAGGCCGCCGCCGAGTTCACCGCGCTCGCCGCCACCACGCCGGACGGCGATCGCTGGCGCGTGCGCGCCGCCGAGTCGCACATCAAGCTCGGCGAGCTCGACCGCGGTCTCGCGATCCTCGACGGCGTGCTCGCCCGCCGGGGCGCACCTCGCCCGCACGCCCGGCTCGCCAGCGCGCTGCGCGCCGCCACGATCGCCGCGCGCTGGCTCGTCCCCGACCCGATCCGGCCGCGCGTCGGTCGCCGCCCAGATGATCCGGTGCTCGCCGCCGCGTATCGCGTGATCGCGAGCTTTCTGTCGACGCCCTACCCGCTCGAGTCGTTCGAGTACGTGCTGCGCGGGATCGCGATCGCGGAGCGCGCGGGCGATCGCGCCGCGCACGGCATGGGCATGGCGATGCTCGCGGCGTATCTCGCGACCGGCTCGCTCGGCCGGTTCGGTGACCGCGCGATCGCGACCGCGCATCGCCTCGCGGCGGCGAGCGGTGAGCCATATCCGCGCATGGTCGCGTGCGGCGCCGCCGGCATCGTGGCGACCTTGCGCGGCGACTGGTCGGGGATGCGCGACCAGCACGAGGACGGCGCGCGCATCTGCAAGAAGCTCGGCCTCGAGCGCTCGTGGGAGGCGTCGTTCCTGCGCGCGTACTGGGCGCTCGGCGAGTACTACGCGGGCGAGCCGGCCCGCGCGCTCGCGATGCTCGACGAGCTCGCCGGCGCGAGCGACGACTTGATCTCGCGCGCGATGCTCGGCAGCTACCGCGTGCGCGCGCTGGTGCTCGCCGGCGATCTGCCGGCCGCACGCACGACGCTGCGCGAGCTGACCGCCGCCGACCGCGGGCTGGCCGCGATCTACCGCCAGGTCGCCGCCGGCGAGCTCGCGCTCGCCGAGCACGACTGGGCCCGCGCCGCCGCGATCGGGGAAGCGATCCATCGCACCGATCGCGCCCTGTCGGCGCTGCCCGCGGTGTCGGCGATGATCGACGTGCTGTGTGCGACCGCCGAGCTCGGGCTACGCGATCGCGCGTCCGCACTGCGCGCCCGGCGCCGCGCACGCGCGCTGGTTCGCCGCGGCAGCGCCTCGTTCTACGCGGCGACCGCGCTGCGGCTATGGGCGCAAGCCGAGGAGCGGCTCGGGCACGGCGCCGAGGCCCGCCGCGTGCTCGCGATCGCGGCGCGCGTGTCGGCCGCACGCGGCGGCAAGGTCGATCGCCTCGCGATCGCGGCGCTCGCCGGCGGCAAACCCGTGTTCGGCCCGCTCGCGGCGGCAGTCACGTGGTCCACGGCAGGAGCGGTCGAGTGACCAGCGTCATCGTCATCGGAGGCGGCGTCGGCGGCCTCACCGCCGCGCACGAGCTCGCCGACCGCGGCTTCCACGTCGACGTCTACGAGGCGCGGCCCGCGTTCGGCGGCAAGGCGCGCAGCCAGTCGGTCGCCGGCACCGGCACCGGCGGCCGCCGCGATCTGCCCGGCGAGCACGGCTTTCGCTTCTATCCGCATTTCTACAAGCACGTCATCGACACGATGGCGCGCATTCCGTCGCCGCTCGGCGGTCACGTCGTCGATCACCTGCAGCCAACCACCGAGAGCGCGATCGCGCTCGTCGACACCGAGACCTGGTATCGGTTCTTTCGCAAGCGCGTCACCAAGCCGTACGACGTGCTGTCCGCGCTCGAGCTGTTCTTCCAGGAGCTCGACTTCGACGGCGAGGACGTCGCGCTGTTCGCCGCGAAGATCCTGCAGTTCTTCACGACGTGCGACGCGCGCCGGCTCGGCGACTACGAGCAGCGATCGTGGTGGGACTTCCTCGAAGGCGATCACTACTCGCCGAGGTTTCAGAAGCAGCTGCGCGCGGTGCCGCACACGATGGTCGCGATGGATCCGAAGAAGGGCTCCGCGCGCACGGTCGGTGCGATCTCGATGCAGCTCATCCTCGATTTCGCGTCGACCGGCGTGACCAACGACCGCACGCTGGGCGGCCCGACGAGCGAGCTGTGGTTCGATCCGTGGATCGCGCAGCTCGAGGCGCTCGGCGTGAAGCTGCACGCCGGCGCCGGCGTCGCGAAGCTCGAGGTCGCGGGCGGCAAGATCTCCGGCGTCGAGCTGTCCGGCGGCGGCACCGCGACCGCCGATTACTACGTGCTCGCGCTGCCGATCGATCTCGCGATCGGCATGATCTCGCCCGAGCTCGGCGCGCTCGATCCGGTGCTCGACCACCTGCGCGCGAAGCATCCCGACGACCTCGTGTCGTGGATGTGCGGCATCCAGTACTTCCTCTACGAGGACGTGCCGCTCGTGCGCGGCCACACGTTCTATCCCGACTCGCCGTGGGCGCTGACGACGATCTCGCAGCCGCAGTTCTGGCGCGAGCTCGGGCTGTTCCGCCGGCGCTACGGCGGCGGCGACGTCGGCGGCCTGATCTCGGTCGACGTCTCGGACTGGACCACGCCCGGCACGTTCATCGCGAAGCCCGCGCAGGACTGCACGCCCGAGGAGATCGCGACCGAGATCTGGGAGCAGCTCAAGGCCGCGCTCAACGGCGCGTCGGTCGACGCGCAGACGCTGACCGACGAGCTGCGCCACTCGTGGCACCTCGACGACGATCTCGACTACTCGCTCGGCATCCCGCCGGTGAATCGCGGCCGCTTGCTCGTGCACCCACCCGGCTCGTGGGCGCTGCGCCCGGACGCCGCGACCGCCGTGCCGAACCTCGTGCTCGCATCGGATTACGTGCGCACGTACACCGATCTCGCGTCGATGGAAGGCGCGAACGAGGCCGGGCGCCGCGCGGTCAACGCGATCCTCGCGCGTGCCGGCTCGACCGCGACGCCGGCCGCGACCTGGCCGCTCGTCGAGCCCGCGCAGTTCGCGGCGTGGAAGAAGCTCGACGCGAAGCTGTACGCGCACGGCCACCGCCACCTGTTCGAGCTGCTCGGCATCCGGCGCGCCGCGGCCGCCGCCGACGTGCTGCGCAAGCTCGCGACCGCGATCGGCCTCGACAAGCTCGACGACAAGCTCGACGAGATCCGGCCGACCGCGATCATCAACGCGATCCTCGCGAAGCTCGGCGTCCCGGTCAGCGACCCGAACTCGTAGCCGCCGCCGCGCGCTCCGCGTTCGCGCGCTTGATCGAGCGCAGCACGAGCGCGCCCATCAGCAGCGCGATGCCGGCGCCGATGCCGAGCAAGCGCCAGCGATACGCACCGCCCCTCGCCGGCAGGTTCGACGTCCAGAACCCCGACGGCCGGTTGTAGATGATCTCGTGCGTGTGCGGCGGCTCGGCCTGGGCCGCCGCGGGTGCGGCGAGCGCGACGGCCAGAGCAAGCACGAGGCGGCGCATGCGGATGCGCCTTCGTACCAGACCGCCGCGCGCAGTCAACCTCAGAACGTGATCGCGAACCCGCTCGTAGCGGCCGCCGCCATGTACGTGAACGGGCTGCCGGTGATCGGCGTGGCCGTGCCGTCGGCGCCGATCGACATCAGCGCGACCGACGGAGATTCTCCGGCGACCGCGAGCACGGTCCCGTCGCTCGACATGGCGGTGCACGCACCGTTGATCGTCGCCGGCGGCGTCACGATGGCGTTGGGTGAGCCGGTCAGCGGCGTCGGCTTGCCGGTGGCGTCGATCGACAGCTCGGCGAGGCGGTTCGAGGAGCCCTGGTCGATGACGTAGGCGTGGTTGCCGTCGGGCGTGAACGTCATCCCGTTGGCTTCGCTGAGTCCGATCGCAAATGGCGAGCCGGTGATCTGCGTCGGCACGCCGGTCGCCGCGTCGGGCTGCCAGACCGAGACCTTGCCCAGGCCGGTCAGATACAGCTGCTCGGTGGTCGGCCGGCGCGCGATGTAGAACGTGAAGAAGCCCTGCGAGTACGGCGCCCCGGTCAGCGCGGTCATAGCGGCGGTCGAAAATGCCGAGAACTGGTTGGTCTCGCTGTTCGCGTACAAGAACTGGCCGGTGTTCGAGAGCACGATGACGTCGGCCGCGGTCGACCCGACGTCCGCGAACGGCGAACCCGTCACCGGCGTCAGCGAGCCGTCGGCGGCGACGTCGAACTGGTACAGCAGACCGCCTGCGGCCCACAGCTTCGTGCCGTCGTCGTTGACTTCGACGGCCCACAGCGTGCCCACGGGCAGCATGCTGACCGTGAACGGCGAGCCGGGGACCGGCGACAACGCGCCCGTGACCGGATCGATATCGAACACGCCCACGCCGTTCTGACCGCCGACGAACAGCCGGCGCGTCGCCTCGTTGATCACGAGCGAGTGGCTGCAGCCGCCGAAGAATGGCTGCGGCATGCCGGTGGTCACGTTGGTGCCGAGCTGCGTCAGCGTCTTCGCCGTGGGATCGAACGTCAGCACCGAGATGGTGTCGAGGGTCGTCATCGGGTCATTGGCCTGGTTGTGCGTGTACGCGCGCGGCGGCAGCACGACCTGGAACTGCTGCCCGGTCAGCGCGAGTCCGCTCGCGGTCGTCACGACGACGTCGGCCATCTGCGGCTTGATGTCGGGAACCGCGACGACGATCGTGGTATCGGCCCAGCTCACGATGGTGCCGGCGAAGCCGTCGAACGTGACGCTCCCCTTCGTGGCGCCGAGGTGGTCGCCGGTCACGGTCACCATCGTCGTGACGATGCCGGAGGCCGGCGCGATGGCCGTGAGCGCAGCGGGCGCCGCGTCGGGCGCCGCGTCGGGAGGCGTCACGCTGACCTGGCCGCACGCGGCGGCGAGCAGCGCGATGAAAGCGAGTCTCGTCATGGGTAGATCGATCCTTTTGTTCACTGCCACGAGATCGTGACGGCGCCGTTGCCGGCCTGCGCGCCGGCGGTGATGGTCGGTGTGCCCGCGCCGAACGATCCGCCGCCGCCACCGCCGTTGAAGGTTTCCGCCGGCTGCTCGACGCCGCCGGCTCCGCCGCTGAATCCACCGCCGCCGCCGCCGCCGACCGAGCCGCAGCGGCCCTGCCCGCCGCCACCGCCGCCGAATCCACCCGGCCCGTCGATGCCGGCGGTTCCACCGAAGTTGCCGCCCGCGCCACCGTCGAGCGGAGACTCACCGCCGATCGCGACCGGTGGGCTACACCCACCTCCCGTCACCTGGCTACCGCCGGCACCGGCACCGTTGCCGAGCCAGCCCGCGCCGCCGGCCGCCCAGTTCACCGCGGGCGTCGGTGCGACCGAGCCGCTGCCGCCGGTTCCGAAGCCTGCGGTGGCTCCCGGGCCGGCCGTGCCCGACATCGTGTCCGAGCCCGGCGCGCCGTTGCCCGAGAAGCACGCGCCGCCGCCGCCGCCCGCCGCGACCAGCGGCATCGTCGTCGCCGTGACGTCCCATACGAACGAACCGCCGCCGCCACCGGCGCACGAGCTCACGTCCGACGCGGCCGCGCCCACCATCACCATGACGGCCATGTTGGCCCGGCTCACCGGGATCGTCGTCACGACGTGAGCGCCGAGGCCGCCGGTGAATGCTTCGCCCGTCGACGCGCCACCCGCGCCGCCCGCCGCGTCGATCGTGATCATCGAAGCGCAGGCCGGAATGACGAGCTCGGTCTGCGAGCCCGCCGTGAACATCTGCATGCCGGTGACGACCGCCGGCGTGTGCTGGCAGGTGCCGGCGCTGCACGAGTCGACCGTGCACGGATCGTTGTCATCGCAGCTCATCACCAGACACGAGTCGCCGCTGTCGGGCGCCGGCGGCGCGTCTTGCGTCTTCGACGTGGCGACCGATCCGCACGCCCCTAACAACACCAAAGCTAATGCACGCGTCATCGCGGCTCATCCTATCAGGACCAGCCGACCGCGTGGGATGATCGGCCACGTCGCGATGTCCGACCATGTACGCTGTGATCGATGCAGCGCGCGGTCGTGCTCGTCGCCTTGCTCGCCGGCACGGCGCACGCCGGTCCGACACTGCCCGGTGGTGCAACGATCAGTTTCGGCGCGCTCGAGCTGCCGTCCGGCGCGACGACCCCGCCGGCGCACTACTTCAACTTCGCGCACTGCGCGTGCAGCCAGCCGGGCGCGGCCGGCGCGGATTACATCGAGGGCACGTTCGCGTATCAACTGCGGCTCGCCGCCGGGACGATGCCGGTGCACCGGCCGCTCGAGATCTGGGTCGGCACCGGCTGCGACGACGCGGCGACGCGCGCGAGCTCGTGTCATCAGATCGCGAGCGCGACGATTCCGGATCTGTCGACGATCCCCGCGGCGGGCGTCACACCCGCGGTGCCGGTCTTCGATCTGATGGAGCCCGAGCCGAGCGCCGAGACGTGCGAGTTTCGTGCGCTCGCGAGCGGCGAGTGGGCGATGGCCGACGGCGACGGCGACGGCACGCTCGACTACTTCGTCGGCCAGCCGATCGCGACCGACGCGCAGGCGCCGCCGCTGCCGGCGAATTTCTCCGCCGAGCCCGGCCCGGGCTCGATCGATCTCGCGTGGACGCCGCCCGCCGATCTCTCCGACCTCGCGACGTACCAGGCGCTGTGCGCGACCGTCGGCGGCTCGCCTGCGTCGACCAAGCCGCCGCCGGCCGCCGCGTACGTCACCGCGCGCAACCTGTGCGGCGAGGCGCAAGACGTGCCGCTCGTGCCGTCGCCGCTCGAGCCCGGCGCGCCCGGCCTGACGCCGTCGCAGGGCCTCGCCGAGCTCGATCCGGCGTTCGTGTGCGGCCAGCAGCTCGATCCGACCGCGACGTCGATGCACCTCGCCGACCTCGACGGCACCGGCCCGTTCGTGGTCGTAGTCCTCGCGATCGACGCGGCCGGCAATCCCGCCGCGACCTACCTCTATCCCGCGATCTCCGCCGGCGCGCCCGCGCAGCCCGGCTGCGGCTGCACGGCGAGCGAGCCGCGCGCCACGCTAGGGCCGCTTGTGATGGTCGCGCTCGGACTTGCCGCGCCGCTTCGTGCCCGGCTTCGTCGCTTCCTCGCGCTCGCGCTCCTGCTCCACGAGCGGGTTCGTCGAGCGCGCGTTCTTGATCGCCTTCTTCACGCGCTTCAGGCAGTCGTCCTCCGACTCGCTGCCGTCCTTGACGAATAGCAGCGGCGTCGCGAGCGCCTTGTCGTACTCGTCCTGCGTGAGCTGCTTGCGCTCGAGCATCTTCGCGAGCTGGCGCTCGATCTTGCCCTCGGACCACTTCGTGAGCTCGTTGCGGCAGTACTGCGCGTAGCGCCCTTTCGGATCGGGCAAGATCGACGAGAAGAACGCGGCCTCGACCGGGTTCAGATCCTTGGCCGCCTTGCCGAAGTACTCGCGCGCCGCCGCGCCGATGCCGTACAAGCCCGGCCCGTACTCGATCACGTTCAGGTAGATCTCGAGGATCCGATCCTTGTCGAGCGTGTTCTCGACGTGCCACGTCAGGAACAGCTCCTGCAGCTTGCGCGCGAGCGTCTTCTCGCGGAACAGCAGCACGTTCTTCACCATCTGCATCGTGATCGACGACGCGCCCACCACGAAGCCGCCGGATTTGAGATTGGTGATCAGCGCCGACTTGAACTCGCTCGGGATGAAGCCGTGATGCTTGTAGAAGCCGTAGTCCTCGCTCGACTGGATCGACGCGATCAAGTACGGCGAGATCTGATCGAGTGGTACGAAGTCGGGGTTCGTCGGCCCGACGATGAACGACTGCCATTCGCCCTTGTCGGTCTCGACGAACTGCTCGAACTCGTCCTTGAGCCGCTTCGGCGAATCGGCCGGCTCGTCGACGACGCGGCAGTGGTTGATGCCGATGTCGCCGCCGAGCTCGGTCGCGTCGAGATCGCTCCAGTCGATCGCGAGGTGCAGATCGGCCTGGAACACGCCCTTCAGGCGATAGCCGGCGAAGAACGGCGCCATCTCGCTCGGGATCGCGAGCAGCGCGCTCTGGCAGTCGATCGGCGGGATGACGAGGCGCACGCTCACGCTCTGCAGATCGTGCGGGCCGCGCCGCGGGCCCTTCTTGTCGCGATTCAGCATGCCGAGCGGTACGTACGCGGTCTCGTCGAGCACGTGCGCCGCGACCACCGCGCTGCCCGTGATCGAGAACGGCATGTTGCGCGTCACGAAGTCGCCGCGCACGAGCTCGAGCTTCTTCGATGCGCGATCGAAGCTGCCCGCGACCTCGCCGGCGAGATCGAGCCCGTGCACTTCCTTGTCGGCGATGAGCGGGTTGCCGACGTTGAGGCCGGTCAGGTGAAAGCCGCCCGAGAACTTCATGCCGGCGCGATCGATGTCGAGCGCGAGGTGCGTGTCGACCGACGTGTTCTGGTAATCGACGACCGCGGTGTGCGCGAAGATCGGCGCGAGCCGGTCGAGCTGGAACTTCGCGGCCTCGAGCTCGATGCTCGCGGCAAACGCGCCGGGCTCGAAGTCGCCCTTCGCGGTCCACAGGTTCGAGCCGACGCCGCCGTAGCCGCCCGCGAGGTCGAGCACGTAGTGGCCGGGCTTGTCGGGATTCGCGACGATCTCGCCGGTGATCCCCGACAGCGACATGCGCGGCAGCAGCTCGAGCTGGCCGCCTTCGACGCTCACGCGCGGCGCCTCGCCGGGTACCTTGTGGACCTCGATCGACGCGACGGTCGCCTTCGGCGCGGCGGTGGTCGTCGCGGTCACGTTGCGCACGTGCGCGACGAGCTCCTCGGGCGTCCAGGTCGCGTCGCCGTCGCCGACGAGCGCGGTCGTACCGGTGAGCTCGTCGTTCGCGACGAACCGCACGTGCGTCACGGTGATCTTCGTCGGGCGCGCGCCCTTCCCCGCACCCTCTCCACCGCCGGCGCCCGCGCCGTCGCTGCCGCGCAGGCGATCGAGCAGGTCGCGGACGTTGTCGCGGCCGTCGGCATCGCGGCGCAGGCTGACGACGACGCCGTCGAGCTTGGCCTCGCCGAGCTCGGGCGAGCCGAAGATCGACTTCCATGCGTCGAACTCGACCTCGATGCGATCGACGTGCACGAGCGGCATGTCGCCGTCGAGCGGACCGCGAATGTCGACGTCGTGGAGGACGGCGCGCCCGAGCGAGACGTCGACCGGGCCGAAGTGCAGCTCGCGGCCGAGCTTCGCCGCGACCCTGCCGCCGAGCTTGTGCCGGATCATGTACGCGCCGACGCGCGGGTACACGATCGCGAGCCCGACCACCGCCAGCGCGAGCAAGCCGAGTCCGACCGCGGCGGCGACGAGCCAGCCTCGCCGCTTCTGCGTCGGTCGGACCACGCGAACCATGCGACTGGTTATAACGAACTCGCGCCGCGCTTTGTTCGGGCTGTGGCCACAGCCCAAAGCCTAAAGCCTGAAGCCTACTTGCAGGTCAGCGCGAGGATGTGGCCGTCGCTGCCCACCTCGTGCACCCACGCGGTCCACTCGCCGGCGTTGACGCTCTGCTGGGAGTCGATCACGCGCTTGCCGTCGGCGGCATCGAGCGCGATCGTCAGCTCGAGGCGCGCGTCCTTGCGATCGCGCAGCAGCAGCGACGCGTGGCCCTGCGTCAGCTTGAGCGATTCGGCGTGCAGCTTCTGCAGCGAGACGTGGCCGCCCGACAGCTTGTGGAACGTCGTCCACGATGACAGCGGCGGGCGCGTCAGCTTCTTCTCGAGCGGCTTGAGCTCCGCATCGATCGTGCCGGGCTTCGCGGTGGTCGCGCGGATCTCGAGGAAGTCGCACTCGGCCTTGTCGTCCGCGAGCGCGACGCGCGGCACGAGCGCGAGAACGGCAACGGCCGCAAGTCCAAGCTTCATAGACTCTCGACAGTATCTGCTGGCGAGACCCAGATCACCGTGCTCGCGCCGTCTTCGTCCTTGAGATGAAACACCGTACCGGTGCCGCCCGGTGTCTCGAGCGATTCGATCTCGGTGGGGCGATACGACGCCGGCGTCGTGTCGATCGGCGCGGTCGTGGCGCCGCCGCGATCGCTCGGCCCGCGCAGCCACAGCGCGAGCGCCGCGACCGCGCCCGCCGACACCGCACCCGTGATGATGTGGCCGCGGTAGCGATCGAGCCAGCGGGACAGCCGGCGCCACAACCCCGGGCCTCGCGCGGCCGGCGCGGCGCCGAGCTCGCGATCGATCGCGCTCCACATCGCGGCGAACCGCGCGTCGGGCACGGCGTCGGCCTCGGCCTCGAGGCGACCGCGCACGAGCTCGCCGAGCTCCTCGACCGCCGCGATCTTCGGATCGGCGGCGCCGCCGTCGCGCGGCAGCTCGCCGTCGGCCTGTTGCATGAGGTCGATGTCGTGTGGCTTCACGCGACCTCCTCGTCCTCGTCGCCCGCGGTGACCGGCCGCTCGAGCAGGTCGACGAGCTGCTTCTGCATGTTGCGGCGCGCGTGAAACAACCGCGACATGATCGTGCCCTTCGAGCAGCGCATCGCGCGCGCGATCTCTTCGTAGGACAGCCCCTCGAGCTCGCGCAGCACGAGCACGGTGCGATGATTGTCGGACAGCTCGGCCAGCGCGGCATCGATGCGCGCGCGGATCTCCTTGTCGAGCAGCGCGCGGCCGGGATTGCCGCCGAGCAGCCTGGGCAGGAGCGCATCGTCGGCGCCGGAGTCGAGCACGTCGAGCTCCACCGGCGTGGCGCGCCGGTGCTTGCGCAGGAGGTCGATGGCCAGGTTCATCACGATCCGATACAACCAGGTGTAGAAGCCGGACGCTCCCTCGAACTTGTCTAAGTGCTCGTGCGCCTTGATGAAGGCATCCTGAACGACGTCGAGCGCGTCGTCTTGATTGCGCAGCACGCCGAACGCGAGGGCATAGGCCCGCCGATGATAGCGGTCGAACAGGGTGCGAAACGCCTCGCGGTCGCCACCGCGCGCGGCTCGGACCAGGTCGTGGTCGTCGATCGCGGTCGCGCTGGAATCACGTCCGGTGGACGCTCGCCGCCCCTCCTTATTCACGCGCGCTCGGTTATATCACCGAGGGCGCGGTCGACGGCCGGGAGCTATGCTGGCCGGACGCGCGCAGGGCGACACCGTGGCCGTTTCTCGCACTTCGATCCCGAATTATCTCGCGCGTGTCCGCGCGCTCGTGCTGCGCCACGAGGCGCGCCGAACCGGGCTGTACGGGTTCGCCGCGCTCGCCGGGATCGTGCTCGTGCTGCCGCTCGTCGGCGCGGTGATCGGGGCGCACCGCGGACCCGGCCTCGCGGTGCTGGCGATCGGCGGGATCGCCGCGGCGATCGTCGTCGCCGGCTCGGTCGTGCTCGGCTTGGTCGCGCCGCGCCGCCGCTACGGCGCCGACGCCGACGTCGCGCGCTGGGTCGGCCGCCGGCATCCGCCGGTCGCCTCCGATTTGCTGTCGTGCGTCGAGCTCGCCGAGGCGCCGGTACGGCCCGGTGCGCCGTCGCGCGCGCTGGTCTCGGCCCTCGCCGACGCGACCGGCGCGAAGCTCGACGACGTCGCGCCGGATTCGCTGCTGCCCGTGCGCGAGCTGCCGCGCGCTCGCCGGTGGGCGCTCGCGGTCGTCGCGGCGAACCTCGTGCTCGTCGCGCTGCTGCCCGGCATCGTCGGGCGCGGCTGGCACCACCTCGTCGCCGCGCCGCCCGATCCCTACGACGGCGCCGCGCTGTCGGACGTGCCGCTCGTCGGCGATCTCAACGCGACGCTGACGTTCCCCGCCTACGCGAAGCGCCGGCCGGTCGAGCTGCCGTCGTCGTCGGGCGACGTGCGCGGATTGCCGGGTACGTCGGTCGCGCTGCGCGCGCGGGTGCTCGTGCCGGCGTCGGAGGTCGAGCTCGTGATCGAGCCGGCGCCCGGCGCGGCCGGCGCCAAGCGCAAGGTCGCGGCCAAGCTCGACGGCGATCAGGTCAGCGCGTCGCTCGTGATCGATCGCGCCGCGCGCTATCGGTTCGCGGTCACCTCGCCCAGCGGCGGTCGCTCGATCGAGACCACGCCGCGCTCGATCGAGACCGAGCCCGATGTCGCGCCGACCGTGCAGCTCGTCGCGCCGGGCGAGCCGCTCGACGTCGCGAACGTTCGCCGCGTCGAGCTCGCGTACGTCATCGAGGACGACTTCGGCCTGACGTCGGCCGAGCTCGTGTGGGAGTCGGGCAAGGATCGCGGCAAGAAGCCGATCCCGCTCGACGACCCGGGCAGCCGCGCCCAGGGCAAGCTCGTGTGGGACATCGCCGAGGTCCAGGTGCCGAGCGGCGGCGAGGTGCGCTACTGGATCGAAGCGAAGGACAACGACACGATCGGCGGTCCGAACGTCGGCCGCTCGCGCGAGCTGCACCTGCGCGTGACGAGCCCGCGCGAACGCCACGAGGAGACGCTCGCGCGCCAGCAAGCGGTGGCCGAGCGCTTGCTCAAGAACCTCGGCGCGCGGCTCGTCGGGCCCGGCGACGACGGCCCGGCCCGCGACGGCCTCGCCCACGATCTGCGCGACGCGGTGGTCGAGCTCGGCTCGGTTGCCGGCGCGTATGACAAGGATCCGCACGCGTCGGATCAGCTGCGCAAGGCGCTCTCCGGCATGCGCGATCGCCTCGATCGACTCGCGAGCGCGGAGCAGCGGCTGCTGATCAAGGGCGCGCCGAAGATGCCGGCGGTGCGATTTGCGGCGACCGATCCGCGCATCGTCGCCGAGCTCGAGGACGACGCGATCTCGCTCGCCGACTGGCTCGATCGCGAGCGCCTCGAGGGCCTGCTCGACATCTCCGACGAGATCGCGGCGCACCAGAAGCGGCTGGCGGATCTGCTCGCGCAGTTCCAGCGCACGAAGGATCCGCGCCTGCTCGACGAGATCGATCGCGAGATGAAGGCGCTCGACCGGCTGTACGCCGAGCAAACCGCGCACGCGCACGCGATGCCCGAGGACGTGCTCGATCAATACGTCAACCGCGACGCGGCGAAGGCGCAAGACGGCTCGCGCTGCATGGACGAGGTGCGCGCGCTCGTGCACGCGGGCAAGACCGCCGAGGCGCAGGCCAAGCTCGAGGTGTGCCGGCAGGAGCAGGCGCGCGCCGCGGCCGCGCAGGAGGATTCGCTGTCGGCGTATCGCGGCGACAAGTTCGGCGAGGAGCAGAAGAAGCTCGACGAGGTCATGAACGAGCTCGCCGATGTCGCGAAGGACCAGGACGACATCGCGGCCGAGGCGAATCGGATCTTCGAGGCGTACGCGCAGAAGGCCGACGAGATCGCGCGCGATCACCGGCGCGAGGCGGCGAAGAAGATCGGCGCGGTCGTCGACAAGCTGCGCCGCCGGCTCGACGCGATCGATCAGTCCGGGCTGACGCCGTTCGCGAAGGAGGAGCTCGACGTGGTCGAGCGGCGCCTGAACGACGTCGAGCACATGGTCGGCGACGGTGACCTCGCCGAGGGCGCGGCGATGGCGCGTCAGGCCAAGCAAAGCCTCGACACGATCGCGGGCGAGCTCGAGGCCGCGCTCGACGACGATCGGCAGTCCGACAGTACGTCGAAGTGGGCCGAGGCCACGCAAAACGCGCTGGACGGCGTCGAACGCGCGCGGCCGGTCGCCAAGGATCTGATCGACGAGCTGCAAGCGCTCGCGCCGCGGCCCGATCAGATCATGTCGGGCGACGATCAGCGCGCGCTCGACCGGCTGCGCCGGCGCGAGGCGATGAACGAGCAGCGCACGCGGCGGCTCGGCGATCGGACGAAGCAGCTCGGCGGCGAGCTGCCCGGCGACACCGCGTCCGAGCTCGGCAAGAAGCTCGGCGCCGCGATCGATCAGATGGACCAGGCCGATGATCGGATGAAGGCGAAGGATCCATCGGGCGCGCGCGAGACGACGCGGGCTGCCGCCGATGCGCTCGCCAAGGCGCGCGATCGCGCGCGCAGCGCCGCGCGGCAGGCGCAGAAGAGCGTCGTCGGCGAGGAGCCGATCCGCATCCCGGGCGCCGACGAGTACCGCGCGCCGGAGAAGTTCCGCGAGCAACTGCTCGAGGACTGGAAGAAGGGCTCGGCGCCGAAGAGCTACGAGGATGCGGACGAGCGGTATATCGAGGAGTTGAGGAAATGAGGGGGAGAGTGGGCTTTGGGCTTTGGGCTTCGGGCTTTGGCCTGATCGCGGTGTGCGCGGTCGCGACGACCGCGCATGCGCAGCGGCACGACAGGACGGTGAGCGGAGATCTGATCAAGGCGGCCAGGTACATCTCGACCGCGCGGCTCGACGATGCGCGCGCGGTGCTGGTGGATCTCGACAAGCACGCGCCCGATACGATCGAGGTCAAGTGGCTCGAGGCCGAGCTCGCGTTTCAGACCGGCGACTACGCCGGTGCGGTGAAGGACCTCGACAAGCTTCCCGACGATGCGGTCGACGGCCTGGTCGGCCAGACGCGTCACCTCGCCGAGTCCACGCTCGCCGTCACCGACACGTTCGCCGAGCAGCGCTCGCCGGGCGGCCACTTCATCATCCGCTACGCGCCCGGCTCGGACGCGACGATCGCGCAGCTCGCCGGCGAGGTCCTCGACAAGGCGTGGGACGCGATCGGCGATGACCTCGGCTACAAGCCCGCCGATCCGATCCGCATCGAGCTGCTCGGCTCGCCCGCGGATCTCGCGAAGCTGTCGCCGCTCACCGAGGCCGAGATCGAGACCACCGGCACGATCGCGCTCAGCAAGTACAACAAGCTGATGGTCGTGTCACCGCGCGCGACTCTGTTCGGGTATCCGTGGATGGACACGCTCGCGCACGAGTACACGCACCTGGTCGTGTCGCGCATCTCGCACGACTCCGTGCCGGTGTGGCTGCAGGAAGGCATCGCGCGGTTCGAACAGACGCGCTGGCGGAGCCCGCCCGAGGTCGCGCTCTCGGGCACCGAGCAGGCGCTGCTCACCGCCGGCCTGCGCAAGGGCCGGCTCATCACGTTCGACGAGATGTACCCGTCGATGGCCAAGCTGCCGAGCCAGGACGCGGCCGCGCTCGCGTACGCCGAGGTGTACACGCTCGTCGGCTGGATGCAGCAGAAGATCGGCTACAAGGGCCTGCGCGAGGCATTGCTCGCGCAGCGCGACGGCAAGAGCGCGCGCCGGGCCGTCGCCGAAGCGATGGGGCTGACGTGGATCGACGTCGACACGCAATGGCGCGCGCACCTCAAGGTCGGCGACGGCAAGGCGCGGGCCGGCAAGCCGATCAAGTTCGGCAAGGGCGGCGTGGCCTCGGAGAACGTCGGAATCGAGACGGTGACGCCGCGCGCGAAGAAGCACGCCCGGCTCGGCGGGATGCTGAGAGCGCGGGGCATGCTCGACGCCGCCGCGATCGAATACGACAAGGCGATCGCGGCCGAGGGCGCTCCCGATCCGTTCGTCGCGGCCAAGCTCGCGCGCACGCTCGTCGAGCTCGGGAAGTACGATCGAGCCATCGAGCTCGTCACGCCGCTCGTCGCGGCCGACGACCACGACGCGGCGCCCGCGGTCACGCTCGGGATGGCGCGAGCCGCCCGCAAGGACTGGCCCGAAGCGATCATCGCATACGAACAGGCCTTGCGCGTGAGCCCGTTCGATCCTCAAACTCGCTGCGGCCTGGCCGAGGCATACTCCCAGACTCGAGATCCCCGCGCGGCGCGCGAGCAATCCGCGTGCGACGCACTGAAGCAGCAATGAGCACGAAGCCCGAAAACGTCACGCCCATCACGCCGCTCCGGCTGGAGCAGCCGACCGAGGTCAATCCGGTCGTCGCGGAGCCGCAGAAGGACGACCTGACCGCGGTCGCCGAGCTCGCCGAGGCGCACTCGCAGATCGTCACCGAGATCGAGAAGCGCATCATCGGCCAGAAGCGCGTCGTCGATCAGCTGCTCGTCGCGCTGTTCGCGCGCGGCCACACGCTGTTCGTCGGCGTGCCCGGCCTGGCCAAGACGCTCTTGATCTCGACGCTCGCCGAGACGCTGAACCTGACGTTCCAGCGCATCCAGTTCACGCCCGACCTCATGCCGGCCGACATCACCGGCACCGAGGTGCTCGAGGAGGATCACACGACCGGCCGCCGCGTGTTCCGGTTCGTCAAGGGCCCGGTGTTCGCGAACCTCGTGCTCGCCGACGAGATCAACCGCACGCCGCCGAAGACGCAGGCCGCGCTGCTGCAGTCGATGCAGGAGTACCGCGTCACCGCGGGCGGCACGACGCACGAGCTGCCGCTGCCGTTCCTCGTGTTCGCGACGCAAAATCCGATCGAGCAGGAGGGTACGTACCCGCTGCCCGAGGCGCAGCTCGATCGGTTCATGTTCCAGGTCGACGTCGATTATCCGAGCGAGGCGGAAGAAGAGGAGATCGTCCGCCAGCAGACGAGCGATCACCGCCCGGAGCTGTCGCGCGTGCTGTCGCCGCAGCGGATCCTGCAGCTGCAGGAGCTCGTGCGTCGCGTGCCGGCCGCCGATCACGTCGTGAAGTTCGCGGTGGCCCTCGCGCGCGCGACGCGGCCGACCTCGCCGACGGCACCACCGTTCGTGCGCGACAGCGTGTCGTGGGGCGCCGGCCCGCGCGCGTCGCAGTACCTGATCCTGGCGGCGAAGGCGCGCGCGATCCTCGGCGGCCGGTTCGCGGTCGCCGTCGAAGACGTCGCGGCGCTTGCGCGGCCGACGCTGCAGCATCGCCTCATCCTCAACTATCGCGCCGAGGCCGAGGGCCAGCGCGCCGGCGAGCTCGTCGACCGGCTGCTGACCGTCGTCACACCGTGACGGTCAAGCTGGATCCCGCGCAGCTCGCGCGGCTGGGCTCGCTGCCGATCAAGGCGCGCGTGATCGTCGAGGGCGCGCTCTCCGGCTTGCATCGCGCGGCGATGCACGGCTCGTCGGTCGAGTTCGCCGAGCACAAGGAGTACTCGCCGGGGGACGAGCTGCGCACGATCGACTGGAAGGCGTACGCGAAGCTCGATCGCATGTACGTCAAGCAGTTCGAGCAGGAGTCACAGCTCACCGTGTACCTCGTGCTCGACGCGTCGGCGTCGATGAAGTTCGCGGGCGGCGACCGCATCTGCAAGCTCGAGTACGCGGGGCTGTCGCTCGCGGCCATCGCATACTTGGTGATCCAGCAGCAGGACAAGGTCGGGCTCGTCGCGTGCGGCGACCGCAAGGTCGAGACCGTGGTGCCGCCGCGCGCGCGCACCACGCACCTGCACGACTTGCTCGGCGTGCTCGATCAGGTGATGACGCGCGGCGCGGTCGGCGACGAATCGCCGGCGGAGGCGCTCGCGCGGATCGCCGAGCTGACGCGCCGCCGCCGCGCGCTGATCGTGCTCGCCTCGGATCTGTTCGATCCCGCCGACGAGACCGTGCGCGCGCTCGCCCAGCTGCGCGCGCAGCGCCACGACGTCTCGGTGCTGCACGTGCTCGATCCGCACGAGCGCGAGTTTCCGTACGAAGGCCTCACCGAGTTTCGCGCACTCGAGTCGACGAACCGCATGCTCGTCAACCCGGCCTCGATCCGCCGCGACTACCTCGCGCGCGTGACCGACTTTCTGACGCGCTGCAAGTCGACGCTCGGCAACGCCGGCGTCGATTACCATCTCGTTTCGACCGGCGAGCCGCTCGAGCAGACTCTGTTGCAACTTCTCGTCGCCCGCTCGCGCCTGCAACCGTCGCGGAGGGCCTCGTGACCTCGGACTTCGGACCTCGGACTTCGGACCTCGGTCGGCGAGTGCGCCTTGAGGTCTGGCCGAAGCCCGAAGCCCGAAGCCCGGAGCCCATCTGATGGGCTTTCTGGCGCCGATCATGCTCGTCGGGGCGATCGCGATCGCCGTGCCGATCGCGATCCACCTGATCGGCCGGCAGCGCGCGCGCGTCGTCGACTTTGCGGCGCTCGACTTCCTGATGGCCACCAAGCGGCGTACCGCGCGCAAGATGCGGCTGCGCGAGCGCCTGGTGCTGCTCGTGCGTGCGCTCGCATGCGCCGCGGTCGCGATCGCGCTCGCGAAGCCGTTCACGTCGTGCGAGCGCAAGGGGCCACAGGTCACGCGCGGCCCGCAGGCGGCGGTGCTCGTGATCGACGATTCGTTCGCGTCGGGCTACGTCGTCGACGGCAAGCCGTGGCTCAAGCACGCGCGCGACGAGGCGCTGCGCATCCTCACGCAGCTCGGCCCGGAGGCCGAGGTCGCGATCGTGCGCGCGTCGGAGGCGGCCGAGCAGCCGACCGAGCTGACGCGCGATCACCTGCGCCTGCGCGACCAGCTGCTCGCGCTCGAGCCGAGTGCGCGGCCCGCCGATACGACGCGTGCGCTCGCCCGCGCCGCGCAGCTGCTCGCGGCATCGAGCCACGCGCGCAAGACCGTGTTCCTGCTGTCGCTGCTCGCCAAGACCGGCTTTCATGGCGACGAATCGCCGTGGGGCAAGGACGGCCCCGCGCTCGTGCCGCTCGAGCTGCGTGCGCCGGAGATGCCGAACGTCGCGATCACCGCGCTGCGCGCCGACACCGATCCGGGGGCCGGCAACCGTGGCGTCAAGCTCGCGGCCGAGGTCACGAACTTCAGCGCCGAGCCCGCGAAGGTCGAGCTGTCACTCGCGATCGGCGAGCGAGTCGTCGCGCGCGGCGCGCTCGAGCTCGGCCCGGGCGATCGCAAGACCAAGCCGTTCGTCGCGGTGCTGCCGGTCGGCGCGCGCGCGACCGACGCCTCGGTCTCGCTCGGCAGCGACGACGCGCTCGCCGCCGACGACCGCCGCTGGGTGCGCGCATCGCTGCGCGATGAAGTGCGCGTGCTCGTCGTCGACGGCGATCCGCGCACCGTACGCCACGACGACGAAGCGTTTTACGTCGAGCAGGCGCTGCGCCCCGGCGATCGCGACGACACCGGCGTCGTCGTCCGCGTGATCACGACCGAGGAGCTCGCCGGCATCGATCCGCGATCGCGCGGCGCGGCACCGGCGATCGCGCTCGACGATTTCGACGTCGTCGTGCTCGCGAATGTGCCCGCGCTACCGGCCGAACGCGTCGCGCTGCTCGCCGCGTGGGTGCGCGCCGGGGGCGGCGTGCTGGTCGCGCCCGGCGATCGCGTCGATCCCGCCGCGTACGACCGCACGATGCTGCCGCTGTTGCCACAGAGCCTGCGCGATCCGATCGACACGACGTGGGGCGCGGCGCCCGAGGAGCGTGCGAGCCGCGCGCTGCACCTCGTGAAGTGGGATGCCGATCACCCGATCTTCGAGCAGTTCGCGAAGGACGACGCGAGCCTCGCCGACGCGAACTTCTACAAGATCTCGCTGCTCGGCCCGACGACCGACACCGCGGATCGCGAGGTGCTCGCACGCTTCACGAACGGCGCCGAGGCGCTCGTCGAGGCGACGATCGGCAACGGCCGCACGCTGCTGTTCGCGTCGACCCTCGACACCGACTGGAACGACCTGCCGATGCACAAGGGCTTCCTGCCGCTCATGCAGCAGGCGGTGCGCCACCTCGCGCGCAAGCACGCGCCCGCCGATTCGACCGAGCACTTCGTCGGCGCGTCGATCGCGCTGCCGACCTCGGATCTGAAGAAGCTCGAGGTCCGCGGCCCGGACGGCATCGGCGCCGTGTTCGAGGGCGATCGCATCGCCGGCCGCAGCTCGGTGCGCTTCACGAAGACCGACAAGCCCGGCGCGTATCGCGTGATCGCGACCGACCAGACCGGCGCGACCGGCGATCGCGACGAGCTCGCGTTCGTCATCAACCTCGATCCGCACGGCTCCGATCTCGCACCCGCGCCACCGGCCGCCCTACCGACCAGCGGCATCTCCAACGCCGCCGGCCCCGCCGACAACACCCGCCGCGTCGAGCTGTGGCACGCCCTGGCCGCCGCGGTGCTGCTGCTGCTGCTCGTAGAGGGCTTGCTCGTTCAGCGCTAAGTGCGGCCGGCGAGGCGGTCCGCGATGCGGCGATGCTCGAAGCTGCCGATGATGTCGCGGCCGAGCGCGGGCAGCGCCGCGCGCTTCGTCGCGTGCACGCGTTTCAGCTCGCGCACGCGCGCCGCGGCCTCGGCGACGCGCGCACGGAAGCCCGAGTCGCGCTCGGCCTCGCGCACGAGCGCCTCCTCGGCGAGTTGCTGGTTGTGCGGGTCGCGGCACAGCAGCAGCACGTCGCAGCCGGCGCGCACCGCCGCGACCGCGGCCTGATCGGCGCCGAAGTGCTCGGCGATCGCCTTCATGTCGAGGTCATCGCTGACGACGACGCCGCGAAACCCGAGCTTGCCGCGCAGCAGGCCGTCGACGACCGCCGGCGACAGCGTCGCGGGCCGCTCGCGGTCGAGCGCCGCGAACACGACGTGCGCGGTCATGATCATCGGCAAGCCGGCGGCCGCGGCGCGCCGGAACGGCGCGAGCTCGACGCGCTCGAGCCGCTCCCAGTCGTGATCGACGCGTGGCAGCTCGAGGTGCGAGTCGGTGTCGGTGTCGCCGTGACCCGGAAAGTGCTTGCCGCACGCGATCACGCCGGCGGCGTCGAGCCCGCGTGCGAACGCGAGCGCGCGGCGCGCGACCGTGTCGGCATCGCGGCCGAACGCGCGCTCGCCGATGACCGGATTCGCCGCGTTCGTGTGCACGTCGAGCACCGGCGCGAAGTCGACGTCGAAGCCGAGCGCGCGCAGCTCGTCGCCGAGCGCGCGCCCGACCGACTCCGCGACGCGCTCGTCGTCGCCTGCGGGCAAGCCATCGTGCGCGAGCATCGGCGGCCATTGCGTCGCCGGCGCGCGCACGCGCTGGACGAGGCCGCCTTCCTGATCGACGGTCACGAGCGCATCGGGCGCCGCGCGATGCAGCTCGCCGATCAGCGCCGCGAGCGCGTCGAGATCGCAGATCTCCTGACCGCTGGCGCCGTCGCGGGTGAACGCGAGGTTGCGCTTGAACAGCACGGTCGCGCCCGCGCGGCCCGCCGCGAGCCGCGCGCGCACGGCGTCGGGCACGCTCGCGCCCTCGAAACCGATCCACAGCAGCTGGCCGATATCGTCGTGCACGCGCCGACGATACTACCGCGGCAAGCTCGCCGCTTCGCCGACGAGCGCGAGCCGCAGCGGGGTCTCGGTCGCGCTGTACACGACGATGCTGCGCACCGTCGCGAACCGCAGCGCGAGCACGAGCTCCTTGCGGCCGTCGCCGTCGAGATCGACGACGCCGAGCACGTCCATCATCACGGTCGACTTCGGATCCGGCACCGTGCCGGTCTCGGGCGCCGCGACCAGCTTGACGTCGTAGAGCTGGAATTGCGGCTTGCACGCGGCCGCCGCGGTCTGCGCCGCCGCCCACTCGTTCGCCGGCCCGCGAATCCCATCGAGCACGCCGGAGAGCGGGAACGACTCGACGCGCCCGTCGCCGTCGATGTCGACCGCGAGCTGATCGCCCGAGATACATGCGCCGCCGGTCGCGTAGGTGTCGCTCTCGGGCGGTTCGTCGGGCGGCTGGATCGCACCGACCGCGAGCCCGCAGCCACCGGTGATCGGCCCGCACTTGGGATCCTCGGCGCGAGTCGCGATCGCGCCATCGGCGGGCTTGCTCGCGAGCGCGTACGTGCACGGCGAGGCCCCGGCGTACGCGCCCGACGCGACGGTCAAGCCCGGGCCGATATCGACGAGGCCCATCGTGTCGAACACGCCGGCCCTCCCGCCGTCGGTCCCGTACACCACGAACCTGGGCACGCTGCCACGCTCGACCGTGGCCGCCACCTCGGTCGCGGCATCCGTCCATTGCACGGTACGCATGATCAGCGGCTGCACGGCCGGGCGCCCGGCCGCGGCCTGCGGGCACATCTCGCCCACCATGATCTGACGCCCTCCCGCGGCCGCCGGGGTGACGTGCAGCTTGGCGACCGGCTCGGGCTCGGCAGGCGGCGCCGGCGGCATCACCGTCGGTGCGCATGCGGCCAGCGGCGCGATCAGTAAAAACCGGCGGACTGGGGCAACGCGAGCCAGCCGGTCACGGTCGAAGGGCATCACGGAAACCATAGCCTGCGCGATCTCGACTCGGCCAATTCGCGCTGGGATGCCTGATCGATCCCGACGCCGTTCGATTGACCCCGCCGCGCGACCGGGCTAGAAAACTTCGGATTATCGATGCGTTACTCAGCCCCTCAACTCTTCGTTGGCCTGGCCATCGCGCTCGGCGGTCTGCCCACCGCCCGCGCGCAGATGGGCGCCGGCCCGATGGGACCGATGGGCGGTAATCCCGGCGGCGGCATGGGCGGAGCACAGCAGCCGGCCGGCGAGGAAAAGAAGGAAGGCGTCGCGGTCGAAGCGCCGAAGACGCCGGGCCTGCTGCCGACCACGCCCGCGTTACCGCCGCCCAAGAGCCACCGCAAGAAGTACAAGCTGATCGAGCTCGAGGGCTACTACCGCGTCCGCATGGACTGGTTCAAGGACTTCAACCTCGGCTTCGACGACACGACGGGCCTCGGCGGCGCGCCATTCCCGCGCGCGCTCGGCTGCGGCGCGACCACGCAGACCGACCATCCCTGCGACGACTCGCTCGGCGGCGAGAACATGCGGCTGCGCCTCGAGCCGACCATCAACATCGACGAAAGCACGTCGGTGCACATCCAGGCCGACGCGCTCGACAACGTGATCCTCGGCTCGACGCCGTACGGCGAGAGCCTCGCCGGCATCTACAACGCGGGGAATCTGCCGCCGCTCGGCGCGTTCGGCAACACGCAGGGTTCGGTCACCCAGGGCGTCAACAGCACGCAGCCGTCGCTGATCGTCAAGCGCGCGTGGGGCGAGGTCAACCTGCCGCTCGGCGTGCTCAAGTTCGGTCGCATGCCCAACCAGTGGGGCATGGGCATCTGGGCAAACGCGGGCGGCAAAGACGAGATCAACGGCACGTACAACTACGACGCCGACTACGGCGACTCGGTCGACCGCGTCAGCTTCACCGCCGGCATCCCCGGCACGCCGCTGCGCGCGATGGTCGGCTTCGACTGGAACTACACCGGGCTCGCGTCGAACCAGACGTCGGCCAACAAGGGCAACGAAGGCCACCCGTTCGACCAGGACGACAGCGACGATTCGACGAGCTGGGTCGTCGTCGTCGACAAGCTCGACTCGCCGCAGGACTTCCGCGACACGCTGGATCGCGGCGAGGTCGCGGCGAACTACGGCGCGTACCTCGAGTACAAGACGCAGGGCTGGGACGAGAACCTCAGCAACTTCACGATCGGCGGCACGTTCGATCCGCTCACCCAGTACGTGCCGCGCGACTTCACGCTGTACACGACGTCGCTCTGGGGCAAGGTCGGCATCGGCTCGCACCTGTTCGAGACCGAGATGGTCGGCCAGCTCGGCTCGCTCAACCGCGCCCAGGATCTGACGGGCTCGACGAACGAGCTGTCGATCGCCAAGTTCGGCGGCGTCGGTCGCTACACGTTTCGCGCGTTCGACGACAAACTGAAGGTCGGGCTCGAGAGCGGCTTCGCGACCGGCGACCAGTGGGACAACACCCCGCAAGGCAACACGAACCTCGCCTACGCGAATCTGCTGGGCGGTCCGGGCGCGACGCAGCTCACCGCGTTCTTCTTCAACCGCGACTATCAGGTCGACATGATCCTGTGGCGCCACCTCTACGGCGCGGTGACCAACGCGGGCTACTTCAAGCCGTTCCTGTCGTACGACCTGACCAAGTCGATCGGCTTCAAGGTGGCGAACATCACGTCGCTCGCGCTCGACCCGGTGTCGACGCCCGGCAACAGCACGTTCTACGGCACCGAGTTCGACACCGACCTCAGCTACCACACCGATCGGATGATCGCGTCGATCTCGTACGGCGTGCTGTTCCCGTTCGGAGCGCTCGGCCACCCGTCCGACACCGACGCGAACGGCAACCCGCTCGGCGGCCCCGGCTTCGGCTACGGCACCAACCCCACGACCATGACGCCGAACACCGGCGACGCGAGTACCGCGCACTACATCAACGTGCGCATGGTGCTCATCTTCTGAAGCGGGCCTCGGGCCTCAGGCCTCGGCCAGAGCGGCCGAGAGATTCGCGACCGGGACGAGCTCGAGATCGGACTTGGATTCGAGCCGGCGGGCGTTTTGCGCCGGAAGAATCGCACGGGTGAAGCCGAGGCGAGCGGCCTCGGCGAGGCGTTGTTCGCAGAGGGTGACCGCGCGCAGCTCGCCGGCGAGCCCGACTTCACCGAACACGACCGTGTGCGCGTCGATCGCGCGGCCGCGCGCCGACGAGGCGATCGCGCACGCGATGCCGAGATCGATCGCCGGCTCGCCGAGCCGCACGCCGCCCGCGACGTTGACGAAGACGTCGTTGTCGAGCAGGTCGCATGCCGCGCGCTGCGCGAGCACCGCGAGCAGCAACGCGACGCGATTCGAGTCGACGCCCGCCGCGGTGCGGCGACCGAAGCCGGCACTCGCCGGCGCGACCAGTGCCTGGATCTCGACGAGCAACGGTCGCGCGCCATCGGCGGACGCGACCACGACCGAGCCCGGCGCGCCGGCCGGCCGCTCGGCGAGCAGGTGCGCCGACGGATTCGCCACCTCCGCCATTCCGCCGCCGCGCATCTCGAACACGCCGATCTCCTGCGTCGAGCCGAACCGGTTCTTGTGGGCGCGCAGGATCCTGTAAGGCCCGCCGTCGCCCTCGAGCTGCAGCACCACGTCGACCACGTGCTCGAGCGTCTTCGGACCGGCGATCGCGCCGTCCTTGGTGACGTGGCCGACCAGGATCGTCGGCGTGCCGGTCGTCTTCGCGTACTGGACGAGCCGGCTCGCGCACTCGCGCACCTGCGCGAGCGAGCCCGGGATCGAGTCGAGCGCCGGCGCGTGCACGGTCTGGATCGAATCGACCGCGAGCACCGCCGGCCGCGCCGCCCGGGCGTGCGCGACGATGCGCTCGACGTCGGTCTCCGCGACGATCGCGATCGCATCGCTCGCCGCGCCGACGCGCCGCGCGCGCATCGCCGTCTGCGCCACCGATTCCTCGCCGGTCGCGTACAGCACCTGGCCGGTTCGCGCGAGCCCGGCGAGCGCCTGCACCAGCAGCGTCGACTTGCCGACGCCCGGATCGCCGCCGAGCAGCACGACCGAGCCCGCGACGAGGCCGCCGCCGAGCACGCGATCGAGCTCCACGATCCCGGAGCCACGCCGCGCACCGGCGAAGTCCTCGCCGACCTCCGAGATCGCGATCGGCGCCGCGCCGTCGGCCACGCCGCGCACCGGCGCGCCGCTCTGTCCGAGCTCTTCCACGAGCGAGCTCCACTCGTGACACGCCGGACACCGGCCGAGCCACTTCGGCTCGACGTGGCCGCACGACTGGCAGCAATACACGCTGCGTGGCGCCCTGAGCGCCTTCATCTTGGCCATGTTGCACCCTACTTCCGCCGTCTGACGTCAGCGCCCGCGCCCGCCGCTCCAGCGCGCGACGATGTCGTTCACGTAGCGAAGCTCGAGCAGCTTCGTCATGAGCTCGACGTGGATCTCGGGCAGGAAGCGCGAGCGGTCGGCTTCGCGATACGAGCCGCGCACCAGCTGGTGGACGTGCAACGTGTACTCGCGCCAGCGCCAGACCTCGCGAATTCCGAGCCGGCGGTAGATCTCGAGCCTGTCGATGCCACCGCGCGACCATTCCACTTCGATCGCGAGGTCGGGGCGCTTCGCGGTCTTCCGGCCGAAGATGAAACCCGAATCGGGCTCGAGCCCGGCGTGCTTCAGCTTGTCGCGGAGCAGCCAGCTGCCGATACCCTGCAACATGATCCCGTGCGCGAGGCAATAGTCGGTGACCATGCGCGAGCAGTTGAGGTCGATGCGTTCGTGCGAGTCCCCCGGCGACATCTGCTCGATTTCTCCGTCGAGGAACGCCAGAAGCGGCGGGCTGTGGTCGCCGCGCGCCCGAAGCATGCGTTCGTAGTCGTTCCACGTCTGATCGCGGAAGACGACGATCGAGTCTTCGCTCACGCGTTCCATTCTACCATCCGCTATTGCACGGTCGATGCCGCGCCAACCGCGCGAGACTGCGCGTGCGCATGTCCGCTTCGGCCGAGCATCGGACACTTCGTCCGGATCTCGGCCGGACGAGCGCGCGTCAGCTCAGGCGCTTGCGCACGGCGTCTTGCTTCTCGCGCAGCCGCGTCGCGAGCTCCTCGCGGCCGAGGCCGTGGGCGCGGGCGGCGCCGATGCCGAGCCAGCGCACCGAGTGGCTCACGGCGCCCGCCGCGAGGAATGCGCGGCTCGCGGTCAGCGCGACCGCGACGTCGTTGCGATCCTCTTCGTGCCGGCTCTCGAACAGCGTGTTGGCCTGATCGATCAAGCCCGCGCTCACGTAGAAATCGGCGAGCCCGTCGCGCACCGCGCCGACTCGCGCCGAGCCGTGCGGGACCACGGACAGCGCGCGCGAGTATGCCGCGACGAAGTCCTCGTACGTGCGGACCGTACGGTCACGGTCGGTGCGTCCGAGATCGATCATCAGCTCGAGAAACGGCGCGTAGAACACGTAGCTGTCGATCGCGCAGCGCAGCACGCCGATCACCTGATCGAGATCGAGCGCGTCGTCCTCGTGCGCCGCGGCCGCGAGCGTCGCCGCTTCGATCGCGACGCCGGTGTCGGCGAACCGGGCCCGCGCCGCCGCGAGCCCCTGCTCGCGCACGACCTCGGACACGCGCTCGGCGCGCGCGACGTGCTCGGTGATGAGGTCCCAGTCGAGCAGCCGCGGCTCGGTCGGCTCCGGTGGAATCGCGAACGATCCGGCATCGGACGATCCCGGCGGCCCGAAGTGATCGTTCCAGCTAGCGCCGCCGGCGCGGAGCGCCTGGCGAGCTGCGGCGATCTCCTCGGCCGACAGCCAGCTGATCCTCATCGAACCAGCCTACCATGCAGCTACTTCTTCTTGGCCGGCGGCTTCTTCGCGCCCTTGCCGGAGTCGCATGCCGCGCCGAGCGCCGTGCACTCGTCCTCGACGCGCTTCGCGCCGCCCGAATCCTTGCCCTTGTTCGCGTCGAGGTAGTGCTTGAACGCTTCGATCGCTTTGTCGTTCTCGTGATTTTCCTTGTACATGAAACCGAGATCGAACCAGCCGTCGGCGTTGCCCGGATCGAGGCTCGTCGCCTTCTCGTATTCCGGAATCGCGTGGTCGGGATCTGACTTCCTGCGATACGCGGCGCCGAGATCGAAGTGATAGCGCGCCTCGTTCGGCGCGAGCTCGATCGCCTTCTGGTACGCCTTGATCGCGTCATCCTCGCGCTTCTGGAACCGATACGCGACGCCGAGGTTGTGCCACCAGTCGGGCTCGTCGGCCTTGAGCCGGGTCGCCTGTTCGAGCTCGGCGATCGCGCCTGCATTGTCGTTCTTCTTGCGCTTGACCGTGCCGAGCTTCGCGTGCGCCTCGGCATCCTTGGGGTCGAGCTTGACCGCCATCGCGAGCGCGCGCATCGCGTCGTCGAGGCGATCGGTGTTCGCGTACGCCGAGCCGAGGTTGATCCACAGGACCTTGTCCTTCGTGATCAGGGCCGTCGCGTGCTCGTAGGCGTCGATCGACTTCGGCAGATCCTTCTTCTGCTTGTACAGCGAGCCGAGCGAAGCCCATGCCATCCCGTGCTTGGGATTGGTGGCGACCGCGGCCTGCATCGACGCGATCGCCTCGTCGATCTTGCCCTCTTGTTTGTACGCCAGGCCTTCCTTGTAGCTCGCGTCTGCGGTCTTACCCTGCGCGAACGCGGAACCGGCCGTAGCGAGCGCGACGATGATCGCGAGAACCCAACGCATGCGCGAAGCGTATCAGATCACTTCGGCCAGCGCCTCGCCGCTCGCCGCGACCTCGTGCGACAGGTCCTCGAGCTGCTTCATCGCCGGCGCGCCTGCGGTCGCCGCGCGCGCGGCCTCGAGCCCGCTGGCCGCGAGCTGAAATTTCTCGAGTGCGGCGACGTGGTTGTGCAAGCGCGCGATCACGCGCTCGCGGCTGTCGCGGATCTGCTCGCGGTACCGGCGCTGGTCGTCGAGCGCCCCGCGCGCGGCCTGGTATTGCGCGCGCACCTCGGCGTCGCTCGCCGCGGCGATGCGCGCGTCGAGGTCGGTCATGCGTTTGGTCAGCTCGTCGTCGCTCGCGCCGGCCGCGCGCATGCTCGCGCTCTTGCCGGCGACCTCGAGTGTCTTGACGACGCCGTCGCGCACTAAATTCATGCCGGGATCGCCGTCCCCGAGCTTGTCCTTCGCGCTGCGCCAGATCGCGACCGAGCGGTCGCACAGCTCGCGGACCTCGGTGTCGAGCTCGCGCGGCAGGCCGCGCAGCGCCGCCTGCACGGGATCGTGCGACAGCCGCAGGTGGCGCGGGATCACCGCGATCACGCCGACCATGCCGAGCGCAGCCGCGCTCGCGAGATCGGTCACCCAGCTCGGCCACGTCGCCGTGCGCTGGGCGTGCCCGATGCGCAGCGCGGTCCACATCGCGACGAGCACGACGGCCGCGCCGATCATCACGGCGAGCGCACCGCGCATGCCGCGCGCCGTGCCCACCGCGATCCCGAGCCCCATCACCGCCGCGACCAGCGCGAGCACCGGCCAGCTCGGCGTGATGGCGACGAGCGGCAGCGCCGCCGCCATCGCCGCGATCCCCCGCCAGACCGGCTTGCCGTAACCGAGCGCGGCGCCGACCGCGATACCGAAAAGTCCGGCAACGAGCGGCGCGAGCGCGGTAACGGGATGCAGCGCTAGCCCCAGCAGTGCCGACGCGCCGACCATGCCCAGGGCGGCACGATGAAAAGCCGGATGGTCCGAAAAGCGGAGGTCCATGCAATCAGAAACGCGCGGAGGCTCGCGGGGGTCTATAATGAATGAATGGGCCGTCCGTCGGAGCCGTCAGATTTGCTGTAGGCTCCAGCACCGGAGGACTCATGAGGCTTGTCTCTGCAGCATTTCTCGCGCTGATCGGTGGATGTTCGGTCGGCTATCAGGCGCGCGTCATTCCGCCGCAACCGCCCGTCGTCGCCGTGTCGGCCGACGTGGGCCCGGCGCCGGCTCCGGTCGCCGCGGTGGACGTCGAGCCGGAGCCAGCTCCGGTCGAGTACGTCCAGCCTGATCTCGTCGAGGTCAGCCCTGGCGTCGAGGTGGTCTACAACTACGACTACCCGGTCTTCTTCGTGAACGGCTTCTATTGGCACCAAGAAGGTGGCGTCTGGTACAGCTCGCACTACCACACGGGTGGCTGGGCGCGGGCTGGCGCGCCGCCGCGCGAGGTCGTGTCGATCCGGAATCCGGGCGGCTACTCGCACTATCACCCGGCTGGCTTCACGCCGCACCGCGCGCCCGAGCCGGTGCGCGTGCGTCCGGGTGGCGGTGGTCGCGTCGAGCCCGTGCGTCCGGGTGGTGAGGTTCGTCCCGAGCCAGGTCGCGTCGAGCCGCGGCCCGAGCCAGGTCGCGTCGAGCCGCGGCCCGAGCCGGGACGCGGAGAGCCCGTCCGTCCCGAGCCGCGTCCCGAGCCGGGTCGCGTCGAGCCCGTGCGTCCGGTCGGCGAGCCGGTGCGTCCCGAGCCGCGCCCCGAGCCACATCCAGTGAGTGTGCCGGTGAGTCACGAGCCGGTTCGCCCGGCGCCTGTGCGCCCGGCGCCTGTGCGCCCGGCTCCGCCGCACCCGGTTCCCACGCCGGTGCGTCCGACGAAGCACAAGTAGGAACCAGACC
Organism: Kofleriaceae bacterium; assembly: GCA_036490935.1. Taxonomy (GTDB): domain Bacteria; phylum Myxococcota_A; class Polyangia; order Haliangiales; family Haliangiaceae; genus JABFXX01. The sequence goes on from DASXCY010000091.1 coordinate 48,302, forward strand.
GGCCTCGGGCCTCGGCGTCAGATCTCAGACCGGATCCTCGGCCTGAGGCCCGACGTCTGACGCCCGAGGTCGTTTTCTACGCGTTCGGCCGCTTGCCGTTCGGCGGCGGCACCGGAGCAGCAGCCGGCTTCGCAGCCGAAGAAGCGGATGCCGGAGCCGGCGCTGCCGCCTTGACCGGACCCGATCCGGTGGCCACCGGCGTGGCGTCGGAATCCGACGCCGCGCTCGGAGCGACATCGATGCCGATGCGGCGCACGTTATGGTGCGCGAGCACCTTGGCCTCGATCGAGTTGTAGACGTCGGGGTGGTCGATCAGGAACTGCTTCGCGTTCTCGCGACCCTGGCCGATACGCTCGCCGTTGAACGAGAACCACGCGCCGCTCTTGTCGACGATGTTGGCGTCGCCCGACGCGAGGTCGACGAGATCACCCTCGCGCGAGATGCCGTGGCCGTACAGGATGTCGAACTCGACCTCCTTGAACGGCGGCGCCATCTTGTTCTTCACGACCTTCACGCGCGTGCGGTTGCCGATGACATCTTCTTCCTTCTTCAGCGCGCCGACGCGCCGGATGTCGAGCCGCACCGACGAGTAGAACTTGAGCGCGTTGCCGCCCGTCGTGGTCTCCGGCGAGCCGAACATCACGCCGATCTTCATGCGGATCTGGTTGATGAAGATGACCATCGTGCGCGACTTCGCGATCGCGGCGGTCAGCTTGCGCAGCGCCTGGCTCATCAGGCGCGCTTGCAGGCCGACGTGAATGTCGCCCATCTCGCCCTCGAGCTCGGCCTTCGGCGTGAGCGCGGCGACCGAGTCGACGACGATCACGTCGATCGCGTTCGAGCGCACCAGCATGTCGGCGATCTCGAGCGCCTGCTCGCCGAAATCCGGCTGGCTGACGAGCAGCTCCTCGGTCTTGACGCCGAGCTTCTTCGCGTAGCCGACGTCGAGCGCGTGCTCGGCATCGATGAACGCGCACACGCCGCCGCGCTTCTGCGCTTCGGCCACGATGTGCAACGTCAGCGTGGTCTTGCCGCTCGACTCCGGCCCGTAGATCTCGACGACCCGGCCGCGCGGCAAGCCGCCGATACCGAGCGCGAGGTCGAGGCCCAGCGACCCGGTCGGGATCACGTGGACCTCGCGGTCGATCGGATCCTTGCCCAGGCGCATGATCGCGCCCTTGCCGAACTGCTTGTCGATCGCGGCGAGAGCCAGGTCGATTGCCTTGGTTCGCTCGGAATTCTGCATAGTTGGACTTGTTTCTTTACCGGCCATGGTTGTCGCTCCCTTGCCCGTGCTTGTACCGCGGGGGTCTGACAGTCAGCTGAACACTTGTGCGGGTCCAACGCAAAAATTTTTAGGCTTTGGACCTTGGGCCTTGGGCTTTGGCCAGAGTCGGAACCTCCGGCCAATGTCCAAAGCCTAAAGCCCAAAGCCCTATCTTCGCGGCCAACCGTCGTCCGTGTCGTCGCCGGGATCTGCTGCGACCACCGCCGTGCGCGACTCGGGTGCGCGAAACGCGATGCGCGCGAGCTCGCGGTAGTCCTTGCCGGTGCTGTCGAACAAGGTCACGCCGTCGACGCGCGTCTCGGCGAACGATTGCTCCGCGACCGGCAGCACGAGCTCTCTGACCGGCTTGGGCTCGCGCAGCCGCGCGAGCGTGACGTGGGCGTGGTACGCGCGCGTTTCGGGCGCAAATCCGAGCACCGCGAGCCGCGTGTCGAGCCGCTTCGCGAGCTCGCCGAGCGCGGTGCCGTCCTCGACGCCGGCCCACACCACGGTCGCGCGCTCGAGCGACGCGAACGCGCCGAGCCGCGCGGTGCGGAACCGAAACGGCGCGACGCCCGCGCACGCCGCCGCGAGCGCGTCGCGCACGGCGCCGACCGCGTCGTCGCGCGTCGCGCCCAAAAACTTCAGCGTGACGTGATAGCTCGCCGGCGCGACCCACTTCGGCGCAACGCCGGGCACGCTGGATTCGGGAAACGCATCTCGCGCGCGCCGCGCGAGCAGCTCGGCGCACGCCGCGAGCGCGTTCGCGGTCGCGACCGACACGCGCACGCCGACGAACAGTCGCATCGCAGGGAGCCTAGCCCACTTCGGCGCGCCGAGCTGCTTCGTCACGGCCGCGATCGCCGCCGTCGCCGCCGGTCGCGAGCCGCTGCACGTGCGCGCGATGAAGCGGCCGTGCTCGGCCTTGATCGCGACACCTGACGGCCGCTCGCTGACACTCAGAGCGCGTCGTCGATCAGCTTCAGCGCCCACCAGCTCGCGAGCGTGCGAATCTGATCGCGCGCGCCGGGCCAGGTCAGGTGTTTCGTCATCGTGCCGCGGCTGGACGCGAGCGCGAGCCAGACCGTGCCGACGGGCTTTTCCGGCGTGCCGCCGTCGGGGCCGGCGACGCCGCTCACCGCGACCGCGAGCTCGACGCCGAACCTCGCGCGCGCGCCTTCGGCCATCTCGCGCACGCACGGCTCGCTCACCGCGCCGTGCGCCGCCAGCGTCGCCTCCGCGACTCCCAGCTGGCGCACCTTCTCGGCGTTCGCGTACGTGATCGCGCCACCGACGTAGTAGCGCGAGCTGCCGGCCACGCGCGTGAGCAGCTCGCCGAGCATGCCGCCGGTGCACGACTCGGCGGTCGCGACGCGCACGCCCGCCGCGACCAGCCGGCGCGCGACCTTGTCGACGAGCGCCTCGTCGCCGGTGCCGTACAGGGAGCCGGCGAGCCGCTCGCGCACCACGGCCTCCATCGCGGCGAGTCGCGCGTCGGCGGCGGCCTGGTCGGCGTCGCGCACCACGAGCTTCACGAGCGTCTCGGGAAACTTCACCTGGTAGTGGATCGACGCGCCGGCGACGCCGTCGACGATGCCGCGGCACGCCTGCGAGATCTGCGACTCGCCGCGCCCGAACACGCGATAGATCCGCCGCGCGATGTGCTCCGCGTTCGCGCCGCGCAGCTCGCACAGCCGCGCCTCGAGCGCGCCGTCCCAGATCGAGTGCAGCTCGCGCGGCACGCCCGGCAGGCACACGACCGGCACGCCGCGCACGGCGACCTCGAAGCACGGCGCGAGCCCGGCCGGATTGCCGTGCACGCGCGCGCCGGCCGGCACGCGCACCTGGCGCAGCTGGATCGGCGTCAGCGCGATGCGACCGACCGCGAACCGCGCCTCCATGCGCGTGCGCGCCGTCTCGTCGACGACGACCTCCATGCCGGCGAGCTTCGCGACGACCTCGACCGTGAGGTCATCCTCGGTCGGCCCGAGGCCGCCCGAGCACACGACGACGTCGGCGCGCGCGACCGCGGTCTCGACGGCGGCGGCGATGTCGCGCTCGTCGTCGGTGCAGCTCGTCATCCAGCGCGTCGTGATCGCGAGGTCCCAGAGCTTGCCCGCGAGGTACGACGAGTTCGTATCGACGATCTCGCCGCGGCACAGCTCGTCCCCGATCGTCAAGATCTCGGCGCGCATGCGGTTTCCGGCACTCTACCCCGGTTGCACCCGGGCGGAACTGCGGCCTATCATTTCACTCGGGTGAAGATCCGCTACGCGGCCAAGACCGACGTCGGCATGAAGCGGACGCACAACGAGGACTACTTCTCGTTGATCGAGGACGAGCAGCTATTCATCGTCGCCGACGGCATGGGCGGCCACGCTTCGGGCGAGGTCGCGTCGAAGATGGCGGCCGAGACGATCGGCGAGTTCTATCACCGCACGCGCGAGGACGAGGACGCGACCTGGCCGTACAAGATGGACCGCTCGCTCAGCTACATCGAGAACCGACTGGTGTGCGGCATCAAGCTCGCGAACCTGCGCATCTTCGAGACCTCGAACCGCGACATCCGCTACAAGGGCATGGGCACGACGATCGTCTCGTCGCTGGTGTCGGGCGACAAGATCTATGTCGGGCACGTCGGCGACTCGCGGGTGTATCGCGTGCGCGAGGGTGGGATCGCGCAGCTCACGCGCGATCACTCGCTGCTCGAGGACTACAAGGAAGCCAAGCCGGACATGACGGAAGAGGAAGAGCGCAACTTCCCGCACAAGAACGTCATCACGCGCGCGCTCGGCATGCGCGAGACCGTGCAGGTCGACATCCGCAGCCACCAGATCAAGAGCGGCGACGTGTACATCCTGTGCTCGGACGGCCTGTCGGGCATGGTGCAGGACCAGGCGATCGCGCAGATCGGCGGCGACGTGAAGAGCCTCGAGCGCGCGGTCGCCGAGCTCGTCGATGCCGCCAATCGCAACGGCGGCACCGACAACATCACGACGCTGCTGCTACAGTGTCTGGCAGCGTGAAGTACGCGGTCGCCTCCGGAAAGCTGACGGTCAAGGCGCGGTCGAACGTGCACGACACGACGACCGTGTGGACGAGCATCGGCGGCGACGTCGAGGCCGATCCCGACGCGATCGAGGCGGCGAAGGCGACCTTTCGCGTCGACATGACCCAGTTCGACGCCGGCGACTGGCTGAAGAATCGAAAGCTCCGCAAGGACTTCGACCTCGAGCACCACGCGACCGCAACATTCGAGCTGACCGGCGTGTCTGGGGTTCAGCGTGACGGCGCCAGATTTTCCGCCCGAGCATCCGGAACCTTGCACTGGCGAGGCAAGGACGTTGCCCTCGAGCTCGCCGGCTCCGGCACCCTCGACCGCGACCGACTCGCCGCGCGCGCCACGTTCGAGCTCGACATCCGCAAGCTCGGGCTGTCGGCGCCTCGGTTTTTCATGTTCAAGATGGAGGACGTCGTGACCGTCGACGTCGAGGTCTCGTCGTGAAGTGGGCGTGGCTCGTCGTGCTCGCCGCGTGCTCGGGCCACGAGCCGGAGCCGAGCGGGCTGGGGCCGTATGTGTTCGGCAAGACGACGCTGGGCGCGATCCATGAAGGCAACTGCCAGCCGACCGATCTGCGCGATGGCCGCAAGGCGACGTGGTGCATGGCGCTGCCGCCGATCAAGGTCGGCGAGCACGCGGCCGAGGTCTACGCGTACTTCAACGGCACCGCGCCGGCCGCGCCGCTGATCGAGCTGCAGCTCTCGGTGCGCGGCTGCGTCGAGGACGAAGCCGATCGCTGGATGCGCGCGCGGTTCGGCGCGCCGATCGAGAGCAAGTCGACGCGCGAATACTGGAAGAATTCCTTCATGTGGATGGCCGCCAAGCTGCCCAGCGAGCCCGGCCGGTGCCTCATCCACTTCCTGCCGCTCTCGGAGAACGCCGAGATCGATCGCATCAAGCAGGAGTAGTCAGCGCGTCTTGCGCTGCTGCTCGTTCGGGCACGCGCCGTCGGGATCGCCGGCTTGCTTCGGGCACAGGCCGTAGAGCTCGTGGCGGTGGCGCAGCACGGTGAAGTTGCCGAGGCGGGTCGCGATGCGGTCCTGCAACCGCTCGATCTCGTCGTCCTCGAACTCGAGAATCAGGCCGCAGTGGACGCAGATCAGGTGATCGTGATGATCGCCGACCACCTCGAAGCGGGCCTGGCCGTCGCCGAACTGGCGCTCGACCGCGAGGCCGGAGTCGACGAGCAACTTGAGCGTGCGATACACGGTCGCGTAGCCGACCTTGGGCTGGCGCTTGCGCACCTTGACGAGCAGCTCGTCGATCGACACGTGATCGCGCGTGCGCAGGAACTGCTCGACGATCGCCTCGCGCTGCGCGGTGACGTTGAGCCGGCGATCTTGCACGTACGACCGCCAGCGCTCCTTGAGCTCGCCGGTGTCGTTCGGCCGGAAGTCGCTCCGCTCCGCCATGGGTTTCAGCTTCCCGGAAGGTCGTCGACGCGTCAAGCGATGCTATGGTCGCGCCGTGGCGGATCCCGGCGAGCCCGCACCAGGAATCGAGCCGGTCGCGTTCGATGCGATCCTCGCGCGGCTGCGCGAGGTCGTGCAGCGGCTCGAGACCGGCGAGCTGTCGCTCGAGCAATCGCTCGCGATCTATGAAGAAGGCGTGCAGCTCGCGCGCAAGGGCCAGCAGCTGCTCGCGACGGCCGAGAAGCGCGTCGAGATCCTCGTCAGCGCGGCCGGCAAGGTCGAGACCGTGCCGTTCGAAGAAGGACCCGAAGACTCGTGACCACGCTCGCACCGGCGAGCGCCCCGCCCGAGCTCGCGGCGTTTCTCGCCGAGGCGGTCGCGATCGTCGATGCCGAGCTCGCGCGCCGGCTCGCGCCGCCGGCGGACGATCCCGGGCGCCTCGTCGAAGCGATGTGCTACGCCGCGACGGGTCCGGGCAAGCGCCTGCGCCCCGCGATCGTGCTCGCGGCGGCCGAGGCATGCGGCGGCACGCGCGCCGCGGCCTTGCCCGCCGCGTGCGCGGTCGAGATGCTCCACGCGTACACGCTCGTCCACGACGATCTCCCCGCGATGGACGACGACGACCTGCGCCGCGGCCGCCCGACCGTGCATGTCGCGTTCGGCGAGGCGATCGCGATCCTCGCGGGCGACGGCCTGCTGACCGCCGCGTTCGGCACGCTCGCCGAGCTCGGCCCGCGCGCCGCCGAGGCCGTCGCCGCGCTCGCGCACCGCGCCGGAGCACGCGAGCTGCTCGCCGGTCAGGCGATCGACTTGACCGCGCCACCCTCCACGCTCGCCGAGATCGAGCGCATGCACCGCGCGAAGACCGGCGCGCTGTTCGCCGCCGCCGCCGAGCTCGGCGCGATCGCCGCGGGCGCGCCGGATGCGCAGCGCCTGGCGCTCGGCGCCTACGGCCTGGCGATCGGCATCGCCTTCCAGCACGCCGACGATCGCGACGACGCCGAGCTCACGGAGCACGCCGCGGCCGCCGCCGACCGGATGCGCCGATTGTGCGCGTTTGCAAGCGAACAGATTGCGCCGCTCGGCGACCGCGCCGCGCTGTTACAGGCGTTCTCGGCGTGGATCGCGGCGCGCGCGTGGTGATAATAGCGGTTGGTGCCCGACGACTGGGACGAGGAAGACACGAGCACGACCGACTTCGAGGCACTCCAGGTCAGGGTCTCGCAGCGGATCGGCCGGCCGTGCCTCACCGTGCTCACGGGCGGCGCATCCGGGCAGCTGTTCAAGGTCGAGGCGAGCGCCACGATCGGCCGGATCTCGGGTGCCGAGGTCCGGCTCGACGACGACGGCATCTCGCGCAAGCACGCATGCGTGCGCGTCGACGGCGAGCGCGCGTGGGTCGAGGATCTCGGCAGCCGCAACGGCACGATCGTCAACGGCACCCGGATCTCGGGCACGCAAGAGCTACGAGACGGCGACAAGATCCAGATCGGCCGCGCCACCGTGCTGCGGTTTGGCTTTCACGACGCGCTCGACGAGTCGTTCCACGAGACGATGGTGTCGTCGGCCCTGCGGGACGGCCTCACGCGCCTCTACAACAAGCGCTACCTGATGGAGCGGCTCGACAGCGAGCTGAAGTTCGCGCACCGCCACGAGACCGCCCTGTCGCTGCTGCTCGTCGACGTCGACCACTTCAAGAAGGTCAACGACACGCACGGGCACCTCGCCGGCGATGCCGTGCTCGCGCACCTCGCGCAGGTCATCGGCCGCGCGGTCCGCAACGAGGACGTGGTCGCGCGGTTCGGCGGCGAAGAGATCGTCGTGGTGCTGCGCGCGACCGGCCTCGACCCCGCGCTCCATACCGGCGAGCGCCTGCGCAAGCTCGTCGAGGCAAGCAAGGTGGCGTTCCAGGGCCGCGAGCTGCGCGCGACCTGCTCGATCGGCGCCGCCGGCTTTCCGTCGACACCTGCGAGCAAGCCCGAGGAGCTGGTCGAGGCCGCCGATCAGGCCATGTACCGCGCGAAGCACGCGGGGCGGAATCGCGTGAGCCGCTGAAATTTGTCGGCGGGCGGTCGCGTTGCTACGGTCGTACGCATGCGCCTCGCTCTGTCGTTCGTGGCTCTCGCGTGTGCTTGCTCGGGCGATGACACGCGGCGCGCGGTACCGACGACGGTCGCGTCGGGCTCGGCAGGCGATGCGCGGGTCGCCGCCATGGCGGATGCCGCCGCGCCCGAGCAGGCCGGCGCGCTGTCGGACTCGCTCGTGCAGTCGTACTGGAAGACCGCCGACGAGCTCGACGGCGCGGCGCGGTTCGCCGCGCACGATTACGAGAACGCGAAGCAGGCGTTCGAGCGGGCGCGTGCCGCGGTCACCGATGCAACCGCGCCGCAGGCCGCGCGGCTCGAGCTGATGCTCGGGCTGTGCGACGCCGAGCTCGGCAACCACGACGATGCCGCCGCGCATCTGGCCGCCGCGAGCCGCGGCCTGCCGACGATCGCCGATTACATCAAGTATCGCGAGGCGCGCTCGCTGTGGCTCGCGCATCACGACGTCGAGGCGCTGTCGCTCGCGCGGGAGGTCGCGCCCGATTCGATCGTCGCCGCCGACACCGCGATCCTGATCGGCGATCTGATGGCGGCCAACAGCGACCACGCCGAGCTCGCGAAGTACTACGGCGACTACCTCGATCACCACCCGAGCGGGCCGTTCCGGTCCGAGGCGCGGTTTCACCTCGCGGAGGCGCTCCCCGACCGTGCGGCGCAGATCAAGGTGCTGCGCGAGATCGAGATCGAGGATCCGCTGTCGTCGTGGGCGGCCAAGGCACACGCGCGGCTGGTCGTGCTCAAGGCAACGCCCGAGAAATTCACCGCCGCCGAGGACATCGCGCGAGGCATGGTGCTGTTCGACGGGATGCGCAACCCGGAGTCGGAGGCCGCGTTCACGGCCGCGCTCGCGACCAAGAAGCTCGAGCCCGACGAGAGGTGCGTCGCGGCGTATCACGCCGCGCAGTCGCGGTTCAAGGCGCGCGATCGCAAGGGCGCCGCGCCGATGTTCGACGAGGCGCTCCAGGCGTGTCGCGCCGCGAAGAACACGGACCTCGAGGTCAAGAGCGAGTACCAGGCCGGCCGGTCGTACGCGTACATCGGCGAGCACGAGACCGCGATCGAGCGCTATCGCGCGGCCCAGAAGATCGATCCGAAGCACAGCTACGCCGACGACGCGATGCTGCGCGAGGCCGAGGAGTGGTCGTCGCTGAACGACGGCGCGCAGGTCGAGGCGGTGCTGTCGGCGCTGCCGACGACGTTCCCCGACGGCGACAACGCGGTCGAGGCGATGTGGCGCCTCGGCTGGCGGTCGTGGCGCGAGCAGCGCTACGACGACGCGATCAAATGGTGGAAGCAGCAGCTCGCCGTCGTGCCGGCCGGCAAGAGCTACGACGGCGTGTTCGGCGACGACTCGCGTGCCGAGGCGACGTACTGGCTCGGCCGCGCGTATGCCGCGAAGCAGCAGCTGCCCGACGCGATCGCGGCGTGGCAGGACTGCGCGCGCAAGTATCCCGCCGCGTACTACGCGATGCAGTCGCTGAACCGCCTGCGCGAGAACGCGCCGCAGCGGTTCCAGCAGACGGTGACCGAGATCTCCGCCGATCCGGCCGGCTACGACCCGAAGGCGCCGGCGTTCGCGTTCAAGGCGCGCGCGGCGTGGCAAGCGCCGGGCTTTGCGCGCGCGATGGAGCTCGTGCGGCTCGGCCTCGGCGAGCCGGCCGGCCAGGAGCTGCGGAAGCTCGGGCTCGTGGCGCCGGGCGACAAGAAGGCCGCGACCGATGCCGACGAGCTCGACAAGCTGTGGGCGGTCGCGTGGCTCGACGATCGCGCCGACCGCTGGGCGCAATCGGTGTGGGCGACGCGCTGGCACGCGCTCGACTACCGCGCGAGCTGGCCGACCGGCGCGAACCGCGCGCGCTGGCAGATCGCGTATCCGAAGGGCTACTGGGATCTGCTCGCGAAGCACGCGGCGCTCAATCACGTGCCGATCGCGATGCAGATCGCGATCGTGCGCGAGGAGAGCGGCTTCGATCCACTCGACGAGAGCTACGCGAACGCGATCGGGCTGACGCAGATGATCCCGCCGACCGCGAAGGACTTCAGCAAGGGCACCGGCATCGATCCGACGCGCGAGAACCTGCGCGATCCGGAGAAGAACGTGACGATCGGCTCGCGCTTCCTCGGCTCGCTGTTCAAGGACTGGAACAATTTCACGCTGCTCGTGCCGACCTCGTACAACGCCGGTCCGGCCGCGGTGCGCCGCATGCTGCGCGTGCGCGGCACCTGGGACGCCGACGAGTTCGTCGAGGGCATCGTCGACGACCAGGCACGCAACTACACCAAGCGCGTGCTCGGCTCGTTCTTCACGTACACGTGGCTGTACGAGCACGTCGTGCCGGAGATCCCGTTGAAGATTCCGCAGGCGTTGCTGCCGAAGTAGGTTTGGGCTTTGGCCGGAAAACGGCTCGATCTGCCTCTGGCCAAAGCCCAAAGCCCTATCTGGGCGGCATCCGCAGCGAGCCGTCGAGCCGGATCGTCTCGCCGTTCAAGTAGCCGTTCGCGACGATCGCCGCGACCAGCTCGCCGTACTCGGCGGGCGAACCGAGCCGCTTGGGGAACACGACGTCGGCCGCGAGCGCCGCGCGCTTGTCCTCGGGCAGCGCGCCGAGCATCGGCGTGTCGAACAGGCCCGGCGCGATCGTCACGACGCGAATGCCCGCGGGCGCGAGATCGCGCGCGGCCGGCAGCGTCATGCCGGCGACGCCCGCCTTGCTCGCCGCGTACGCGATCTGGCCGACCTGGCCGTCGAACGCGGCCACGCTCGCGGTGTTCACGATGATGCCGCGCTCGCCATCGATCGGCTCGCGCTTCGCGATCGCCGCCGCGGCGAGCCGCAGCACGTTGAACGTGCCGACGAGGTTGATCCCGATGACCGTACGAAACAGCTCGAGGTCATGCGGCTTGCCGGTCTTGTCGAGCGTGCGCGACGCCCAGCCGACCCCCGCGCACGACACCGCGACCCGCAGCGGGCCGAGCGCGGCCGCCTCCGCGATCGCCGCCTCGACCTGCGCCGCGTCGGTGACGTCGGCGCGCGCGAACGTCTGGCCGAGCTCGCGTGCGAACGCGCTGCCGCGTGCCTCGTCGCGATCGACCACGACCACGCGCGCCCCGCCCTCCACGAGGCGTCGCGCGGTCGCCGCGCCGAGCCCCGATGCTGCGCCCGTGACGAGCGCGACCGATCCTTCCAGCTTCATGATGGCGCGACTATAGATCGTCGCAGACCGCGCCGAGCGTGCCGTAGATGCCGAGGTCGCGATAGATCAGGTAGCGGTTGTCGGTCGGCTCGAGCATCGTCAGCTCGACTTTCTTGCCGCCCCGGATCCAGTAGCCCTTGTCGCCGTCGCGCACGATCTTGAGCTGGCCGGTCTTCGTCACGAAGATCTCGCCGGCGCTGTCGCTCACGACGTTCGTCATCGCGATCTCCTTCATCGCGCCCTTCTGGCCGACGAACACGCGATAGCCGTTGCCGCCGAGCTCGTCGCGCAGCCGGTCGACGAAGTAATAGACGCCGTCGTCGTCGCGCGCGAGCAGGTGCGCCTGGCGCTGCCACAGCGGCGGCCAGAACACCGCGTGCGCGAACACCGTACGCGCCTCGTCGGCATTGAGCTGGACGAGCGGCCGTACGCCGTCCTTCGTGTGGCGGCAGCGCAGCAGGTACTTGTCGCCTTCGTTCTCGAGCGATGCGACCTGCATGCCCTTCGCGCGCGGAGCCCACAACCCGAACTCGAACTGGCGGCCGGATTCCTGCGACGTCGACACCACGCGCTGCTGGTACAGCGCCTTGCTGTCGCCGTAGAACACCCACTGCTGCGTGTCATCGAAGCTGAACGCGTCGGGCTTGGGCACCACGTACAGGTTGCCGAATTCGTCGCGGAACACCTCGAGCTTGTCGGCGACCGCCTTCGCGTCGATCGGTTTGGGCTTGTCGGCGTGCGCGATGCCGCAAACGAGCAGCGCGGCGATCACATGTCGTCGCATACCGTCCCGACGAAGCCGTAGATGCCGAAGTCCTTGTAGATGACGGCCGAGTTGGCGTCCGTGTCGAGCATGAACAGCTCGGTGCGCTTCTCGCCATGCACCCACAGTGCGCTGTCTTTGACGTCGGAGCGGCGCACGAGCCGCAGATCGCCGGTCTTGGTCGAGAACACGTCGCCGGCGGCGTCGGTCGCGATGTCGGTGAGCGGCAGCTCCTTCATCGCGCTCTTCTTGCCGACGAACACGCGATAGCCCTTGCCGCCGTATTGCGTGCGGATCTCGTCGACGTAGTAGTAGACGCCTGCGTCGTCGCGCGCGAGCATCCGCGGTTTGCGGATCATCGCCGACGTCATGAACGTCGACTTGTCGAGCACCGCTTTGGCCTTGTCGCCGGTGCGCTCGGACATCACGAGGTGAAACTGCTCGTCGCTGCCGCAGTAGCGGTCGTACGAGCCGTCGGCTCGGCGCTGGACCGTGGCTGGTTGCAAGCCCGGCACGCGCGGCGCCCACAGCCCGAAGTTCCACGTGTGGGCTTCGCCGTCCGCGCCTCGCGTCAGCACGACCTGCTCGTACAGCGTCTTGCCGGTGCCGTAGAACACGCGGCCGTCGCTGCCGGGCTGGATCACGTACGTGCCGCCGTGTGCGTCTTGCAGCACGATCAGCTGATCGCGAAACGCCTTGATGTCGACGGGTGTCGGCTTGGGATCGGCGCTCGCGGCGGCGGCGAGCCCGAGGAGGAGGATCGATGCAAGTCGTGCGCGCATCGGACGTGTCATTATACTGGGCGCGGGATGGCGATGCAGGATTCACCGGCGCGATCCGCCATCGATGTCGGCTCGGTGATCGCCGGCACCTACACGATCGAAGCGCTGATCGGGCGCGGCGGTATGGGCTCGGTGTTCCTGGCCAGCCACAACCGGCTGCCCGGCAAGAAGGTCGCGATCAAGCTGTTGCACGCCGAGCTCAGCGATCCCGACGTGCTGGCGCGCTTCAAGCGCGAGGCCGAGATCGCATCGCTGCTCGGGCATCCGAACATCGTCGGCGTCGAGAACTTCGACGTGATGCCCGACGGCACGCCGTACCTCGTGCTCGAGTACCTGGTCGGCGAGACGCTCGCGCAGCGCATCCGCCGCGCGCCGATGGCGGTCGAGCCGACGCTCACGATCGTGCGCCAGATCGGCTCGGCGCTCGCGGCCGCGCATCGCGCCGGCGTCGTGCACCGCGACCTGAAGCCGCAGAACATCTTTCTCGTGCCGACCGAGCTCGCCGGCCAGGCCGTCGAGCAGGTCAAGGTGCTCGACTTCGGCATCTCGAAGATGCGCGGCTCGCAGACGGTGAAGACCCAGGAGTCGGCGATGCTCGGCACGCCGCAGTACATGGCACCCGAGCAGGCGACCGGCCGGCACAGCGAGGTCGACGAGCGCACCGACGTGTTCGCGTTCGGCGCGATCGTCTACGAGATGCTGTCGGGCCAGCCGGCGTTCGAGGGCGCGTCGATCCCGGAGGTCGTGTTCAAGGTCGTCTACGAGGCGCCGGTGCCGCTCGACCAGCGCGTGCCCGAGTTGCCGGCGCCGATCGTCGCGGCCGTGCATCGCGCGCTCGCGAAGCCCCGGGACGAGCGGTTCCCGAACGTGGGCGCGTTCGTCGAGGCGCTGACCGGCCAGCCGCTGCTCGAGCGCCGCGCGACGTCGGCGCCGCCGCTCGACACCAGCTCGCCGAGCTCGCAGCAGCGCAAGGCGACCGGCCGCGACGCGCTCGCGCAAACGATGGCGTCGGGCGATCACGCCGAGTCCGTCGCACGCGGCAGCGCGCCGACCGTGCAGTCCGCGTCGCAGCCCGTGCCGGCACTGGCGCCGGTCGCGAAGCGCTCGCGCGCGCCGATGTTCGCGGCGATCGCCGTCGGCGCGCTCGCGATCGCGGCTGGTGCGTGGCTGACGACGTCGAGCTCGCGACAGCCTCCGCCGCCGCAGCAGCCGATCACGCAGCCGCAGCCGCAGCCGTCGCCGCCGCCGTCGCCGTCGCCGTCGCCGTCGCCGTCGCCGCAGCCGCCGCCGCAGCCGCAGCCGTCGCCGTCGCCGCAGCCGCCGCCGGTCATCGCGAAGCACGAGCCTCCCAAACACGCGACGCCCGCCGCCGCCGCCTCCGCCGAGCCCGACGACGGCTGCGCCGAAAAGCTCGCCGGCGCCGAGCAAGCGCTCGCCGCCAACGACGATCTCCGCGCGCGCCAGCTCGCCAACATGGCGCTCAACACCGAGCACATCCACGACGATCACAAGATGCAGGCGTACGCGATCCTCGGCGTGATCGCGTGTCGCAAGGACAACGACGACGAGCACGCCTTGATCGCGCTCAACAACATCACCAACGCGAAGCTGCGCCGCCGCGTGATCGACGCGTGCCACGCGGCCGGCTACCTGCAAGGCACTCAGTGAAGCAGCACGAGCACCCGCCGCGCGCCGCCCGGCCCGGCGATCGCTAGATCGACGAACCGATGCGGCGTCCCGAGGTCGGCCTCGAGCTCGGCGGCCAGCTCGGCGCCGGCGGCCAGCTCGCTCGGCACGCGGCGATCGTCGAGCGCCACGACGCGCTCGCCCGGCGCGAGGTGCACGAGCGGCGCGATCTGCGCCGCACCGAGTCCCGGCGCGACGTCGATGATCGTCGCGGCCGGCTCGGCGACGACCCGATGCAGCACGCGCGGCGGCGGCGCCGGCCGGGGCAAGACGATCTGGATTCGCGGCCGCACGACCAGCATGACGAGGCACGAGGCGAGCAGCCCGATCGCGAACGAGCGAAACACGAGCATGCCGCCGCGAAGTGCAACGCGCCGGCCAGCGCGCAACGCCGCGATCGCACGAGCGCCGGCCGCCGGCCGCTGCCAAACTGACAGCTACTTCTTGAGCTGCTGCGCCAGGTAGTTCTGCTCGCCGACCTGGCGGATCAGCTCGAGCTGGGTCTCGATCCAGTCGGTGTGCGCTTCTTCACTGACGAGGATCGTCGTCATCATGTGCTCGGTCGCGTTGTCGCCGGCCTTGCGCGCGGCCTCGACGCCCTGGTTCAGAAACGCGATCGCGCCGTACTCGAGCTGGAGGTCGCTCTCGAGCTGCTCGCGCACGGTCTCGCCGACGTGCAGCATGTGATAGCGCTGGAGGTTCGGCACGCCCTCGAGAAACAGGATGCGGCCGATGATCTCGTCGGCGTGGCGCATCTCGTCGATCGATTCCTCGCGCAGCTTCGTGGCCAGCCGCTCGTAGCCCCAGTTCTGGCACATCTTCGCGTGCACGAAGTACTGGTTGATCGCGGTCAGCTCGTTCGCGAGCAGCTCGTTGAGCAGCCCGAGGATCTGTTCGTTGCCCTTCATCGCCTCGCGAGCGACGGTACCGGCACGAGCTGGTCGGCACAATCACGCGAGCAGGCGTTCGCGCCCTTCGCGGCGAGCCGCTCGCGCAGGTCCGCGAGGCAGGTGCCGCAGCCCGTGCCCGCGCCGCAGCGCCGGCCGATCTCCTCGACGGTCTGCGCACCTTCGTCGATCACCGCGTCGAGGTCGCGGTCGGTCGTCGGATGGCACAGGCACACGAGCATCTGAAATTGATAATGCTTTTCAAAACCAGTTCTGTCAAGGGACTCAAATCCCTTATACTGACGGGTAGATGCGTCGCTTCGCGCTCGGCCTCGTCGCGCTGCTCGCCTGCGGGCAAGGAACCGCGCCACTCCCGCCTCCGCCCGACCCGCTCGCGGTCACCGTGCAAACCACCGGCAGCGAGCCGCGCCAGCTCGCCCGCTACACGCTCGCGAAGGGCACGACGACGCGCCTCGAGCTCGCGATCGACACCGAGCTCGCCGCCGGCGACATGGGCGGGCCGTCGCCGACGTTCGCGATCACGCTCGAGCTCCACGTCGACGACGTCTTGCCCGACGGCCGCATGAAGCTCGCGACCAAGATCGTCGACGCCGCGGCGCGCGAGCGCGAAGGCAGCACGGTGCCGCTGCCCGCCGCGTCGCAAGCGGCCGACGAGCTGCGCGCGGTGACGCTCACCGGCACGCTGTCACCCGGCGGCAAGCTCGAGGATGCGCGCTACGACACCGGCGGCACGAAGCTGCCCGATTCGGCGTCCGCGCTGGTCTCGCAGGTCGCGCAGAGCTTCGAGCAGCTCGCGATGCCGCTGCCCGCCGTGCCGGTCGGCCCGGGCGCGTCGTGGACGAGCACGCGCCAGCTCGACGTCGGCGGCATGCAAATGACGTCGACCAGCACGATCGTGCTCGTCGGCATCGCCGGCACCGAGCTCGCCTACACGATGACGACCACGCTGCACGGCGACGACCAGCAGGTGAAGCGCGGCTCGCTCGCGATCGACGTCACGAACCTGCACGGCGAAGGCGACGCGGCGGGAGTCGTCGACCTCGCGCGGCTCGCGATGACGACCGAATTCGAGGCGCGATTCCACGCCGACATGGCCGCCGCCGGCGAGAAGACGCCGATCGACATCGCGACCAAGGTCGAAGCCCGCTGACGGCGATCTCGTGGCTGCAGATGCCGTCGGGCCAGACGTACGCGCCGCGATGCGCCGTGCTCGACGCCGACAACCCGCTGTGCGAGAGCGATCCGGCGTATTGCAGCCCGGCGTGCACCATCGCCGATCCGACGTTCTGGAACGGCCAGGAGCCGACCCACGACGACCAGCCGGACTGCGTGGAGGCGTACGTGAACGACGATAACGGCGTGCAGTCGTTCGCCCCCAACGACGCTCCGTGCAGCAACTCGTACTACCCGCTGTGCCGCTACCTCGCGCCGTGAGTCACGGCGCGCACAGCGCGCCGTAGCGGTTGCACGTGCCGCCCGCGACGTCGTCGCAGTGGTGGTGCAGGCCGTCGGCGGGATCGAACATGCAGCCGGATCGCGGTGCGCACGCGCCGGCGCCCCACTGCGCGCACGTGCCTTCCACCGCGCGCGTGCACGGCCGATACGCGTGGCCATCGAACATGCAGCCGTCGGCCGGCGCGCACGGGCCGCCGAAGTGGAAGCACGCCCCGGCGCCGCCCGACAGGCACGTGAAGTAGCCGGCGGCACCGGCGTGATACGCGCAGCTCGGCGCGGGGCAGCCGAGCTCGGGCGCCGCGACCGGTCCGGGTTGTGCGGCCGAGCCGGCGCCCGAGCCTGCCGCGGCCGAGCCGGCGTGCGCGACCGGCTTCGGCGGCAGCGGCCTCGCCACGGGCCCTTCGGTCGCCGGCCCGCAAGCCGTGACGACGAGCACGAGCGCGGCGATCCGCAACACGGCGTGACTATAGCGTGGCGCCGGCGGAAATCCCGCTGTAGCGTCGCCTCGAACCATGCGCGCCGCTCTCGGTTTCGCCCTCGTCCTCGCCGCGTGTAGCAGCGACGTCGCGTTGCCGATGGAATCGAGCTGCAATCCGCTCGGCGCGAATCACTGCATGACGCCGTGGCCGTCGTCGGTGTTCGAGGTCGACGACCCGAGCAGCACGACCGGCCGCCGGCTCGCGATCCCGCAAGGCACGCTCCCGACCAACGCCGACGGCGTCTCCGTCGATCCGACCGCGTGGAACAAGGCCGACGGCTTCTCGCCGGCGGCGCCGATCGTGTTGTCGTTCCCCGGCGGCGTGTCGGTCGCCGGACTGCCCGCGCTCGACAACATGGATCCGTCGCTCGCCGCCGACAGCCCGACCGTCATCCTCGACATGACGACCGGCCAGCGCGTCGCGCACTTCGACGAGGTCGACGCCGGCGCGAACGATCTCGACTCGCAGGCGTTCTTCCTGCGCCCCGCCGCGCGGCTCGAGGGCGGCCATCGCTATGCGATCGCGATCACGAAGCACGTGATGGGGACGTCGGGCGAGCCACTCGACGTCACGCCGGGCTTCGCGGCGCTGCGCGACGGCAAGACCACCGATCACTCGCTGCTCGAGAAGGATCGCGCGCGTCTCGAAGAAGCGCTCGACGCGCTCGACGAGGCGGGCTTCCCGAAATCGGATCTCGTGGTCGCGTGGGACTTCACGGTCGCCTCCGACGACTTCCTGCATCGCGAGACCGCCGCCGCGCGCGACCGCGCGCTCGCCGCGCTGCAGACGCATCCGATCGCGTTCACGATCCTGACCGATCTGCCGATCGACGACGGCAGCGTGATCAAGCGCCGCATCACCGGCACGCTCGACGCGCCGCTGTTCCTGACCAACGGCGGATCCGCGATCGCGACCGACACGACGATCGCGCGCGACGCCGACGGCCTGCCCGCGCTGCAAGGCTTCTATCAGATCCCGTTCACCGCGATCGTCCCGACGTGCGCGTACACCGCGCCGGCGCCGGTGCCGATGGTGATGTACGGCCATGGCCTGCTCGGCGATTCGAGCGAGACCGCGGGCGGCGTGCAGCAGACGACCGCGTCCGAGCTGTGCATGATCTTCGTCGGCACCGACATGCGGGGGATGTCGGAGCAGGACACCGCGTCGGTCGGTCGCGCGCTCAACGACGCGACGCACGCCGACCAGGTGTTCGAGGTGCTCGAGCAGGGCATCGCGAATCACGTCACGCTCGCGCAGGCGCTGCGCACGACGTTCGCGACGCAGCTGTTCGTCGACCCCGCGGCCGGCAACAAGCAGCTCGCGGATCCGGCGCGCGTCTATTACTACGGCCTGTCGCAGGGCGGCATCCTCGGCACCGCGGTGATGGCCTACGAGCCGACGATCACGCGCGCGGCGCTCGGCGTCGGCGCGGCGGATTACTCGATGCTGCTCGATCGCTCGGCCGACTGGCCCGGGTACGGGCTGATCCTGAAGGGCGGCTATCCCGACGCGCTCGATGACGAGCTCGTGATCTCGCTATGCCAGATGCGCTGGGACAAGACGGAGGGCTCGGGCATCGTCAACAGCGTGCTCGCCGGTACCGCGACCGGCGTGCCCGCGAAGCAGCTGCTGATGCAGGTCGCGCTCTCCGACGAGCAGGTGCCGAACATCGGCAGCTGGTGGCAGGCGCGCTCGATGAACATCCCGGTGATGGGCCCATCGCCGACGGTGCCGTGGGGCCTGCAGATGATGGCGGCGCCGCTGCCGGGCGGCAGCGCGATCGTGATCGAGGACGGCGGCGCCCCGCCCGCACCGATGACGAACATCCCGCCGCTGACCCAGAACCCGAGCATGCACGACCTGACGCGCACCCAGCCGGCGAGCCGGCGTCAGATCGGGGAGTTCTTCAACACCGGTCAGATCGTGAACGCGTGTTCCGGGGCGTGTACGTGCCAGACCGGCGCGTGCATGTAGGGTTTCGCGACGGTTCGACGGGTACGGGCATTGCTGAGCCCAAGGCCCATGCGCCTACAGCATGCCGGGATTTGCGTGGTGCTCGCTGCGTGCGGCACCGACATCCAGGAGCCGCCCACCACCGAGCCGCCGCCCGCCGACGCGGTGACCTGGTACCGCGACGCGGCGCCGATCGTGAGCGCGCACTGCATGTCGTGCCATCAGGCCGGCGGCATCGCGCCGTTCTCGCTGACCGATGTCGACGACGCGCAGAACCACGCGCAGGACATGCTCGCGCAGATCACGGCGGGCACGATGCCGCCGTTCGACGCCCGCGAGGAGCCCGATTGCACGCCGCGCTTCGGCTGGAAGGACGACCCGCGGCTGTCGCCCGCGGAGATCTCGACGTTGCAGGCGTGGGTCGCCGGCGGGACGGTGGCCGGTGAGGTCGCGCCGGTCGCGCTGCCCGCGAGCACCGCGCTCGGCGGCGTGACCGCGACGCTGGCACCGACGAAGTCGTTCACGGCGGCCGGCGACCGCGACGAGTTCATGTGCACGATCCTCGACCCGGCGCTCGTGAACGGTGGGTGGTTGACCGGCATGCAGGTGCGGCCCGGCAATCCCGCGGTCGTGCACCACGTCGTGGTCGGCGAGCTGCCCGCGGGCAGCGACACCGACGCGTTGATCGCCGCGCACGGCGTCGGCGTGCCGTGGGACTGCAGCACGACCGCGAATCCGGCGACGTTCGTGATGGACATCTGGACGCCCGGCAACGATCCGTTCGAGGCGCCGACCGGGATGGCGGTACCGATCACCGCCGGCGCGAAGATCGTGATGCAGATCCACTATCACCCGGCCGGCGTCGAGCAAGCGCCCGACACGACGTCGATCGATCTGCGCACGACGCTCGCGTGGCCTCAGCGGATGTACTTCGTCGGCGCGATCGGCAACGCCATCGACGCGCCCGACCTGCTGCCGGATCCCGACGATCGCATCGCGGGCGTGCCGGAGTTCCGCATCCCCGCGAACAAGCCCGATCACGTCGAGACGATGACGTTCACGCTCGCCGACCTCGGCGGCGCGACGGACGTCCGCGTGTACTCGGTGAACCCGCACATGCACCTGCTCGGCACGCACATCCGCGGCACGATCACGCGCGCCGCGCCGCCGAGCGGCGAGCCGACGAGCGAGTGCCTCGCGAACGGTCTGTGGAACTTCGACTGGCAGCGCACGTACATCTACAACGCCGCGCTCGACGAGCTGCCGACGATCGCGGCCGGCGACACCGTCGCGGTGCAGTGCCACTGGGACAACACGCTCGACAACCCGTTCGAGCAGCGCGCGCTCGCCGACCAGGGCCTCGGCCAACCGGTCGACGTCGGCCTCGGCGAAGGCGGCTCGACCGACGAGATGTGCCTCGAGATCTTCGGCCTCTCGATGCCCGCACCCGCGAACCCCGCGGCGGTGGTGCCCTACGTCAAGGCTCCGTCATGGACCCGGCTGGGAAGCTGAGCGCTCCTTTGCACAGCGCCGGTACGCGCTGAGGGCCGGGTTCTGCAGGACGAGATCACACATCTTGACGTGCGCGTCGTGGGCCTCGGCGCCAGAGTGCAGCGTCTCGGCCAGCATGCGCCAAGCGAGCCACTGATCGGGATGTGCGGCGACGACCGCCCGCGCGATCGGAACCGTCGTGCGGTCGTGGTGAAGCGTGTAGTCGATGGTCCTCGCGACGACTTGATTCGGTTCGAGCGCGAGCGCGGCGGCGACCTCAGCATCGACGCGATCGCGGTGCTGCTCGAGATCGAGGAGCGCCCGTGCGGCGTGAACGTCCGCATCGCTCAGCGTACGCTGCGTGACCGGCCAGGTCTTCAGCGCGATCTTGAACGTCCAGATCTTGAGCCCACCGCTGGTCAGCCAGGCGCGCAGCTCGAGTGCGAACGTCTCGATCGCGTGATCGGGGAACACTTCACGCCACGCTCGATCGGCGGGCTCGTCCTCGAACAGCTCCTCGAGATGCGCCAGCTCCTTGGGGTGCTCGTTGCGCAGCCAGGCATACATGGTCCACGCCGTAGAGTAGAAGATGTGGTCGTCCGTGCACGACATCTCCTTGCACGCGAACATCGCGGTGATCGGCTCGAGAGGATGCGAGCGGAGCTCGCCGACGTCGGGTGGCGGCTTGCCCACATCGACGGTCGCGTGCTTCGCATCGAGATCGATGCTCTGGAAGTACATCGCGATGCCTTCCGCAAACCAGCGGGGCTGCTCGTGCACGGCGTTGTACGAGATCGCGTGCGTGAGCTCGTGTGCGACGAGGGTTTCGTCGCCGTACGCGTCGGCGGGCAGCACCATCGTCGGCTGAAGCAGCGGCCCGCCGTGCATCGCATATGCGGGATGATAGAGCGGCGTGAACGCCGCCGACTCACGGTGATCGCGCAGCGCGATCACGAGCGTCACCCCGCCCGGCGGCAGATCGGGGAAGGCGACGCCGTAGATGATCGAGCGGAAGTGCTCCATCTGCTGGAGCAGCTCGCGGCCGCGGTCGGGTGACGCGTCCGTCCACATCTTGAAGTGCGCGCTGTCGAGCTCGAGCTACGCCGGGCCGCCCTGGCTCGGCAGCGGCGGCAAGCGCGCACCGCAGGCGCAGGCTAGCGCCACGAGCGCGCCGGATCTCATGCCGCGAGTGCCCGCACGCGGGCCAGCATGCCTCGCAGGCGCGGGCGCGACTCGAGGCGGGCGAGCACGGCGAAGGCGATCGTCGCGAGCAAGGGCTGCGGCTTCGGCGGTGGCGCGGCGACGGGCGGAGCCAGGGTCGCGCGGATCTGGCGGAGCACCGCGCTCGACAGCGGGGCCGGGGCGTCGCCGGGCGCGGGCAGCGCGAAGCGATCGAGCCGGGCCGCCGCGGCAGTGCGCTCGGCGGGGGTCGCGCGCGTCATCGCGCGGGCGAGCAGCTCGGCGGCCGCCACGATGTCCTCGCTCGCGTCGACCGGGATCGCCGGGACCGGGCAGTACGGGCACGCGGCCTGGATCGCGAGGTTGAATGCACGCTGGCACGTCGGGCAATGCGTGTAGCAACTCATGTGGCCTGGGACCGAGGGTGACGGCGGGCGCATACCGCAGGCAACTTTTTCGCCGGGATCTCGCGCGCCGATTCGCGCGGTTGCGCGCTGGTGCACGGCTTGCTCTCGGGCCCATCGTGCGCCGATACAGCCTGGCCCTGACGGTGCTCGCCTGCCATGCGGCGCCGACCGGCCGGCCGCCGATCGCCGCAGCGTGCGGCCCGAATCGGGTCGGGCGCGTCACGATCGAGCACGCGACCGCCGCCGAGGTCGCGCCGCTCGCGGTGCTGGAAGGCACGCTCGACGATCCCGCGCGCACCGCGCGCATCGCCGAGGTCGCCGCGAAGCGGCTGCGCGCGCGGGGTTGGCCCGACGCGCGGGTCGAGGTCCGCCGGCGCGAGGGCTGCGGAGTCGAGCTTGACGTCGCGGTGATACGCGGCGTGCGCGGCACACCGCCAGCCCTCGCGCCGGACGAGCCCGCGCCGGTCGAGGTCGCCTACGACGACGCCGAGCTCGGGCGCTACGTCCAGACCATCGCCGACCGGCTCGCGCGGGTTGCACGGGTCGACCGCGCGCCTCGCGTCGTGATCGGCGATCACGAGGCGACGTACGCCGCATCGCCGGATCTGATCGTGATCGGCCGCGCCGCCATCGCGAAGCTCGGCAGCGAGGCCGAGCTCGCCGGCATCGTCGCGCACGAGCTCGCGCACATCGAAGGCGACACGATCTCGCTCGATTTCGTGCCGGAAGCCGACGGCGCGTGGCTGGCGGCCCGCCGCGATGCGGAGGGCGTCGCCGACGAGCGCGCCGTGGCGCTGCTCGAGCGCGCGGGTTACGCGCCGGCCGCGATGGGCCGCGCACTGCGCGCCGTGCTCGACGAGGACGACGACGAGCACCCGCCGAGCGCCGAACGGATCGCGCGCGTCGACGCGCTGGCGGCAGGCCGCCGCGACGGGTTCGTCGGCCGGCTCGAGCTGCTCGCGCACGTCGATCGCGTCGTGGTCGGACGCGACACCCGGCTGGGCACCCGCGTCGGCCGCGCCTGGGTCGTCGCGCAGCTCGGCATCGCGCTCGAGCTGCGGCGCGGCGATCGCGCGCAGGTCGACGGCGACGCGCTCGTCGTGCGCCACGGGCCGTCGGCGCTGACCGCATACACCGTCGCCGCGCCGAACGCGAGCGAGCTCGCGGCGACGCTCGCCGATCGAGCCGAGCTGCAAGCCACGCTCGGCCACGTCACGGTCGGCATCGCGCCCCGCGCGCGCCAGCGGCTCGTCATCGTCGAAAGCGCGCGCGGCGGCCTCGTGCTCGAGCTCGCGGCCAAGACCGACCCGTTCGATCGCGACCGCTGGATCTCGGGCCTGCGCTCCGCCACCGCGGGCGAGCTCGCCGCCGCCGAGCCGGCCCGCGTCGCGCTCGCCCGCGCCCCTCACGCCGGTCGCGTCCGCGAGCTCGCCGAGGGTTGCCCCGACCCCGACGCCGCCCTCGCCCTCGACGACGCCGACCGCGAGCTCGCCGCCGGCGATCTGATGAAATGCACGGATAGGTAGGCCTCAGGCCTCAAGCATGAGGCCTGGAAATTCGATGCGACGGATCGCTCCGATTTCGGGGCACACGAGCAGCACGGCGTCGACCGCGAAGGCGACGCGGTACTCGAGCAGCTGGCGGCGCGTCGCGGCGCTGTCGAGCGACGGCGCCTCGTCGCCGGTCTTCACTTCGGCGACCAGCCGCTCGCCGTCCGCCTCGACGAGGTAATCGGCGCGCAGCTCGGTGACGTGCGGCTCGCCGTCGACGAGCGGCGCCCATGCCACGCGCGCCTGCCGCGCCACGATGCGAAATCCCGCGCGCTCGAGCAGCACCGCCGCGCGGTCCTCGCCGCGCCCGGCCCTCGCCGCGCGCCGCTTCGCCCGCCACGACGCCCGCCACGCGCGCAGCCACCTGCCGACCAGGAGGGCCAGGACCGCCGCCGAAACCGCGACCGCGGCGATGAGCTTCATCGCCGCGATCCTAGCGATGCCGTCTGACTACGGCTGCTGCTGCGAGCCGTCGTACTGGCAGCTGTAGCCGTTTTGCGACTGCTGGCAGGTCCAGCCCGGGCCGCTCGGCATGCCGCCGCCGCTGAACCCACCGCCGCCGCCGTTGCCGCCGAACGGATCGACCTGGATGCGCGGCGGGTGGACCTGCCGGTTCACGGGGATCGCCTTGGCCTCGGGCAGCTCGCCGAGCCTGGCGGCGAGCTTGACGCGCGAGCCGTCGCGGTGCACGACGTCGAGCTTCACGGTCGAGCCCGGGCGCAGCATCGAGATCTCGGTCCGCAGCACCGAGCTCGACTTCACCATCTCGCCGTTCAGCGCAGTGATCACGTCGCCCTGCGTGAGGTGCGCGCTCGCCGCCGGGCCGTCCGGCTGGACGTTCGCGACGACCACGCCGCTCGACGCGCCGAGCTTGTGCTGCTGCGCTAGCGCCGGCGTCACGGTCTCGATGTTGACGCCGAGGTAGCCGCGCGTGACCTTGCCGTCGCGCACGAGCATCTCCATGATCGGGCGCGCCATGTTGGCCGGGATCGCGAAGCCGATGCCGGCCGACGCGCCGGTCGGCGAGGCGATCGCCGTGTTGACGCCGACGAGCTCGCCCTTCAAGTTGACGAGCGCGCCGCCCGAATTGCCCTTGTTGATCGTCGCGTCGGTCTGGATGAAGTCCTCGTACTCCTCGATGCCGAGGTCGCTGCGACCCTTGGCCGACACGATGCCCATCGACACGCTCTTGCCGACGCCCATGCCGTCGCCGATCGCGAGCACGATGTCGCCGAGGCGCAGCGCCGAGGAATCGCCGAACGAGATCGGCTTGAGCGCCGGCACGTGACCCTGGAGCTGGATCACCGCGAGATCGGCCTTGGTGTCCTTGCCGATGACCTTCGCGTCCATGTCGCTGCCGTCCGGCAGCGTCACGCGGATCGTCTCGAAGCCGTTGACGACGTGCGCGTTCGTCAGGATGCGGCCCGACGCCGTGATGATCACGCCCGAGCCCTGCGCGGCCTCCATCCGCTCGCCCGGCCCGCCCGCCGAGAACGGATCCCATTGATCGACCGAAACTTTCCGACTGACCGAGATCGTGACGACGCTGTCGACGACGCGCTCGGCGACATCCGCGATCGTGCCGTCCGTCGGGATGCCCGACGGCGGCCCGGCCTGGGCACTGCCGAGCAGGCCTCCGTGAAGCGCCGCACCTGCCCCGACAAGCCCGATTGCCGCGAACGCGGCGAGCAAGAACCTTTGAGCTTTCATGGCAATCCTCTTCCCGTGGTCTTTGTAGGACCGTATCGGTTACGTCCCTTGGACCGCCCACGCGGTTGCCCGTATTCCGAGCGCCGACCGCCTTTTCAGGCAGTGTCAGTGCGCGGGCGCCGGCGCCGGCGTGACCGGCGTCGCGGCCGGGAGCTTCGGAGCCGGCGCCGGCGTGACCGGCGTCGCGGCCGGGAGCTTCGGAGCCGGAGCCGGCGTCATCCGGGCCGGCGTCGTCGGCGTGGTCGGCGCCTTCGGCACCGGCGGCGCCGCGCCATGCGGGCTGAACATGCCGGGCGGCGGCGGCGGCATCTTCGGCGCGCCCGAGCCGGCCGAGCCCGAGCCAGCTTCGTCCTTGCCGCTGAATACCGTCTCGATGTCGCCTTCCATGCGCTGCGCGAGATCCTTGCGGACCTGCGCCGGCACCCGCGTCTTCTCGCTGACGATGTAGTACTCGACGTCGCCCTTGGGCGGGTTCTCCGGATCGAGCGTCTGGTTGGGCGCCAGCTCGCCTGCCTTCTCGAACTTGTAGAGCTGCATCGTGCCGAGCAGCGCGCCGCGGTCATCCTTGTAGGTGACCTTCATGACCGGCGTCATGTCGCTGGGCTTGAGCGTCGAGTTGTAGTCCATCGGCGTCAGCCGGTTCAGCCCGTCGATGAAGTTCGCGAGCGTCTGGTTGCCCTTCTTGACCTCGGCGTCGGACCACGTCTTCACTTCCTTGCCGTCGTCGCCGGTGGTCTCGAGCCGCATCGCGTTCTTGGTGCGCCCGTTCGATTCGATCGTCACGCGATCGATCTTGGTGGCGTCGAAGCCGCGCGCGTCGGTCAGGTGCAGGCTGGTCTCGCCGATCTCGAGGCCCGAGATCAGATCGCGCGACAGCACGTAGGCATGACCGTTCGTCTTGTCGAGCGCGTACTTGTCCTGGCCGCCGAACACCGCGCCGCCGATCTCGAACGTCCGGGCTCCGTCCTTGAACGTCACCGTGATCGTCGCCTTGGGCTTGTCGAGCTCGTACTCGGTCCTCTGCTTGTCGTCGAGCGTGCCGAGGTCGCGCAGCGCGTGCGCCGCGGCGTACTGCTTGACCAGCGTGTCGCCGGGCTCGCCGAGCGGGAACTCCTTGGTCTTGCGGCCGACTTCTTCTTCCTCGACCGGCGGCTTCGCGGCCGAGCCCGATCCCGCCGAGCCCGATCCCGCCGAGCCCGATCCTGCTTCCGGCGGCTTCGCCTTCGGCTTCATGTCGATCGTCGTGTCGCTGCCCCACCAGTACTGGTCGCCGCCCGAGCCTTTGTGCTCGAGCTTCACGATCTTCTTGTCGGCCTTGTACTCGACCGAGACCAGATCGGCCTCGGGCTTGTCCCACAGCACGACCTGGCCGATGTCCTTCCTCACCGTCTTGTCGCGCGTCCACGTGCGATAGCCGTAGACGAGCATCACGGCGAGCAGAATCCCGTAACTCAACGCGCCTTTCATGGCTTCACCTCGACCGTCTTCTTCGCACTGCGCCGGCGGCGCAAGAACGTTCCACCGAGCCCGAGCGCGAGCACGAGCAGCGGCGCGCCGACCATCGTCAGCGTGAACCACACCGCGTCCTGGCCCTTGGTGTGCTGGATGGCCTTGTCCTCTTGCGACTGCACGTCGCCGGTAAAGATCTCCTTACCGGCGAGCCAGTCGACGCTGTCGCCGGCCAGCTGGCCGCCGAACAGCTCCGAGATCATCTTCGGCCGCACCATGCCGGAATCCTGGACGTACGCGTCGCCGAACAGCGCGGCGTCCGCGAACACCAGCGCGCGGAAGCCTTCCTTGTCCTTCTCGGTCTCCTTGCCGTCCTTGCCCTTCACCTTCTCCTTGCCGAGCTTCGGACCTTCGATCGCCGCCGCGATGTGCCACTTCTGGCGCTTCTCGGTGCCGGCATCGAACTGGAAGTTCGGCGTGGTGTCGAGCCACGACGTGTCCATCGAGTTGATCGTGTACGTGCGCTTGGGCGCCTCGCCCTTCACCCTGAACGGCGCGTCTTCGAGCGCGCCGGCGCCGATCAGCACGAGGCCGCGCGAGCTGCGCGACAGCGACGTCGTCGACGCGTGCGCCGAGAACTGCGTCGATGCCGGAGACCGGCGATCCGCGATCGTCCCGCGCTGCGTCAGGAAGTTCTGGTCGTCGGTGAGCGGCGCGGCGTCGAACTGGACGCCTAGCCTTCCTTCAAGCGCGCCGAACGTGGCCTCGCCGTGCGGATCCATCGCGAGCAGCAACCGCCCGCCCTTCTCGAGGTAGCGATCGAGCGCCGACCATTCGGCCGGCTGCAGGCCGCCCGTCGGGCCGATGCAGATCACGACCGCGGCGTCGGCCGGCACGTCCTTCATGAGATCGATCGGCGGCAGGTCCTTGACGTCGTAGCCGAGCTCGCCGAGGCGCTTGCGGAACACCGTCGTGCGCTGTTCCGGAATGCGGCCCTTGAGCTCGGGCGGCAGCGACTCGGGATCGGTGAGCTCGCCGTGACCGGTCGTCAGGTACGCCTTGCGCTTGTCGGTGATGATCTGACGGAGCAGCTTGTTGACCTCGCGATCGAGGTTGCGCAGCTTCGCGTTGTTGCCGGTCGCGCGGCGCGCCTTCTCGAGATCGGTGTCGATCTCGAGCGACTCGGTCTTCTCGTCCTTGTCGTTGCCGCGGACGAGCACGATCATGCCGTCCTTCGTCACCTTGTACTTGTTCGCGAGCTTCTCCTCGACGTAGCGGTCGTGCTCCTCGACGATGACCTTGCCGGTCGCCGCCGCGAGCGCGTCGAAGTAGTCCTTGACCTGGTCGCCGACCTCGTTCGGGTCGGGGAACCACAGCATGACCTTGATCGGCTCGCTGCTCGACGCCACGATGCCGATGCTCGACTCGCCCGGCGAGGCCGTCTTGAAGTAGCTGACGTCGCGCTGCACGTTGCGCTCGCTGGCGACGTTGCACGTCACCATCAGGAACGCCGCGGCGAGCGCGACCGCGAGCCCGGACCAGCCGATCTCGCGCACGCGCATGTACTCGAGGCCTTCGTCGTTCGAGCTGCCGAGGTCGATGTGATCGCGCAGCGCCACACCGAGCGACATCTCGATCATGAACATCGGCACGAGCGACGCGAACAAGATGATCGC
Source organism: Kofleriaceae bacterium (assembly GCA_036490935.1). Lineage (GTDB taxonomy): Bacteria > Myxococcota_A > Polyangia > Haliangiales > Haliangiaceae > JABFXX01. The sequence continues at coordinate 76,829 of DASXCY010000091.1, forward strand.
GTACAGCACGGTCAGCACCGTCTCGGCCTTGGCCGCGCCCTTCGCGTCGAGCGACATCCACCCGATGCCGGTCTTGGTCGTCAGCACGTACAGGAACAGCGCGACGAGCACGCCGATGTGCGACAGGAGCAGCGTGCGCTCGACCTTGCGGCGCATGCCGTGCGTCGCGAGCGTCGTCCACACGCGCAGCGCGGTGACCGCGAGCACGAGGATGACGCCGATCCACGTCAGCACCTCGCGAGCGCCGCTCGTGCCGAAGATGCGCTCGCCGACGAGCACGAGCAAAAGACCGAACCCGAAGATCAGGCTGGCCCACCAGGGGGAAGCGGTTCTCATTGCCATCGCTTTGCCTCCAGCGTCTTCACCGCCAGTAGCAAGAAGAAGTACATAGTCGCGACGTAGTAGACGATGTCTTTCAGGTTCAACGTCGCTCGCATGAAGCTGTTCTGGTAGTGCACCCACCAGATGTCGAGCTGCTGGAACACGTCCTTGAGCGGACTGTCGACGATGCGCGCCAGCTGCCACAGCAGGTGCATCACCGCGAGGATCAGCGCGCCGACCAGCGCCGCGATGATCTGCTGCCGCGTCAGCGCCGACGCGAAGATGCCGATCGCGAGCACCGTGCCGCCGTACAGCAGCATGCCGAGGTAGCCGACGAAGATCTGCGACCACGTGATCTTGCCGTTCACCTTGATGAGCAGCGGCATGTAGATCGAGATCGCGAGGATCAGCGCCATGAACGTCAGCGCGGCGAAGAACTTGCCGAGCACGATGTGCGTGTCGCGCACCGGCGACGTGTTGAGCAAGATCATCGAGTGGTTCTGGCGCTCTTCGGCGAGCAGCCGGAACGACAGCAGCACGCCGCAGAACATCGGGATGCCGGTGCCCCAGTAGAAGAACTGCTGGAGCACGTCCGCCGACAGCTTCTCGCCCGTGCCGCCGAGCGCGAGCGCCTCGAACAGGATGCCGTCGATCAGGAGCACCGCGGCCGCGATGATCCAGCCCACCGGCGAGCGGAAATAGTGTCCGAGCTCGCGGCGGTAGATGATTCTAGTTGGCCCCATCGCTGCCTCCGACGAGACGAATGAACGTGTTCTCGAGCTCGCTGCGCGCGTAATCGAGCTTCAACAAGTCGAGCTTTCCTTCGACGACCGAGCGGCTGACTTCCGCGCGGCAGTCCTTGGTGGTCGAGCACGAGAACGTGAGCCCGCCGCCTTGCTCGTACGGCTCGGCGACCTTGGTGATGCCGTCGACCGCGGCGAGCACCTTCGAGATCTGCGCCTTGGGGTCGTCGCCCGACGGCGGCCGGATCGTGACGGTGATCTGCCGGATCTCGCCCTCGTGCTTGGCGAGCTCGCCTTCGCTGCCCTCGCCGAGGATCTTGCCCTTGCCGAGCACGAGCAGGCGATCGCAGGTCTGGCTGATCTCGGTGAGGATGTGCGAGCTGATGAGGACCGTGTGGGTCTGCTTCAGATCGTGGATGAGGTTGCGCATCTCGACGATCTGCACGGGATCCAGCCCGCGCGTCGGCTCGTCGAGGATGAGGAACTTCGGCTGGTGGATGATCGCCTGCGCCACGCCGACGCGCTGGCGAAAGCCGTGCGACAGCGTGTCGATCTGATCGCCCGCGACCTCGCCGAGATCGACGATCTCGAGCACCTCGGGCAGGCGCTTCTTCACCTGCTCTCGGGTCATGCCCCGCAGCTCGCCCGCGAACCGCAGGTAGTCGGCGACGATCATGTCGGTGTAGAGCGGCGGGTTCTCTGGCAGGAACCCGACACGCTTGCGGACCTCGTGCGGATCGGCGACCGCATCGACGCCGCCGACTTCGATCGACCCCGACGAAGGACGTAGATCGCACGCGAGGATTCGCAGTGCGGTTGTCTTGCCGGCGCCGTTGAGACCGAGGAAGCCGACGGTCTCGCCGTCCTCGATCTCGAACTTCACCGGGCCGAGGGCTCGTTTGCCACCGTAGAACTTGGAAAGATTGCTAGCGCGAATCATGCGCGGACCTCGCGAAATCGCTGGGATTTGTTAGTCGGGCGACGTGCTTCTGTCAACTTGGCGGCACCAAAACCAGCGGCCCATGTTCACTTCTTCCCGGCCCGGTTAATTGATGATGAAGGTCAGAGGCTTGCGACCACGCGGCACGATCGGTGCAGATAGTAGGCATATGACCTCGCTCCGCACTGCGTTTGCGCTGCTTGTCGTCGCGGGCTGCTACAGCAGTTCTCCGCAGTTCGCGACGACGCCGGAGCCCGTGCAGGTCGCTGGTCCGCCGGGTGGAGCGATGGATCCTGCTTATCAACAAGGCGGTTACGCGCAGACGCCCGGTGGCTACGACCCGAACTACGGCGCGCCGGGGCAGGTTGGCGATCCGAATGCGGCTCCTGCTGATCCGAACGAAGATCAGAACCCCCAGTACGCCGATCCCGGCGCCGATGGCGAGGATCCCGAGGCGCAACCCATCGATCCTAATAGCGGCGACTATACCGATCCCAGCGCGACCGCGCCGGTGACCGACGAAGATATCGACGGAACCCTCGATGCGTACGGCAGCTGGGAGCAGGACCCGGACTACGGCCGCGTCTGGGAGCCGGATACCACGGTAGTGGGCGTGGATTTCACACCCTATGAGACCGCCGGTTCATGGGCGTGGACCTCGTACGGCTGGACCTTCAACTGCGACTGGAACTGGGGCTGGTTGCCGTTCCACTACGGCCGGTGGGGCTGGTTCCATGGTCACTGGGGCTGGGTGCCGGGCCATCACTGGGGTCCGGCGTGGGTCCAGTGGCGCAACGGCGGCGGCATGATGGGCTGGCGGCCACTCGCGCCGGTGCACAACGGGATCGCGATGCCGATGCACGACGCGCACTGGCGCTTCGTCGGCGAGCGCGACTTCGCGAAGTCGAACATCCGCGCGCACGAGTTCCGCGATCCCGCCGAGGGCTTGCGCGTGACGTCGGCGGTGCGGCGGCCGAGCTTCCGCGGCACGGCCTCGGCGCACGTGTCTTCGATCATGGGCCAGCGGCCGTCGCTGCAGGGCCGGTTCGGCGGCAGCGCCGGCGTCGGTGTTCGCACGCAGCCGGGCGGATTCCGCGAGGGCCCGCGCGCGCCGGTGACGGTGTATCGCGCGCCCGAGGGATCATATCGCGCGCCGGCGTATCGCCAGCCGGCGTATCGCCAGCCGACGTATCGCCAGCCGACGTATCGCGCGCCGACGCAGGTGTGGCGCGCGCCCGAGACGTCGCGTCCGATGTGGAGCTCGCCGCGCCCGTCAGGTGGCTTCCATCCGAGCGCGCCGAGCTATCACGCGCCGAGCGGCGGCGGCTTCCACGCGCCGAGCGGCGGCGGCGGCTTCCGCGCTCCGAGCGGCGGCGGCGGCGGTTTCCGCGGCGGCGGCGGCGGCGGCTCGCACGGCGGCGGCGGCGGGCGTCACCGCTGACAGGACGGGCCTCGGGCCTCGGGCCTCAGGAGATCGCTGCCTGCGCGATGGCGCGGGCGACCAGCGGATGCAGCTCGAGCCGCGGCTTGTAGGTCGCGAGCAGGCCGGCGAGCGCGGCGAGCACGCGGCCGAGCAGCACGAACGAGCGCGGGATGACGAGGCCGCCGAGCGTGCGCGCCTGCGCGACCTGATCGGCGAACGCGGCTTGCCAGTCGAGCTCGGCGACGCGCGCGCCGGGACGCAGCGCGCCGACCAGCGCCGCCGCGAGCGCGGCCAGTTGATCCGGATCGTCGGCGCGAAAGCCGAGCGTGGCCAGCTCGGCTCCGGCGCGCGCGTGATCGCCGGCGGCCACCGCGAGCACGAGCCGCGCGTAGGCGGCGCGCTCCGCGGGCGTCAGCGCGAGCGTGCAGCCGAAATCGAGGAGGGCGAGCCGGCCGTCGGCCGTGACGAGGAAGTTACCGGGATGCGGATCGGCGTGGACCTCGCCGCGCACGAGGATCTGCTCGGCGATCTCGGATACCAGCGCGCCGAGCACGCGGTCGCGATCGTCGGCGGAGGCGTGCGCGAGCCAGCTCGCGAGGCGCTCGCCTTCGATGCGCGTCATCGTCAGCACGCGCCGCGACGAGGCGGCCGCGATCGGCCGCGGCACGATCGCACCGCCGGCGTAGCGCACGAGCGCAGCCGCTTCCGCCTCGTAGTCGAGCTCTTCATCGAGCGCGCGCGACAGCTCGGCGGCGATCGTCGGCAGGTCGACGCCGGGAACGTCACCGCACGCGGAGGCAATCGTGCGCAGCGCGGCGATGTCGCCGGCGATCGCGGTCTCGATCCCCGGCACCTGCACCTTCACGACCACGTCCGTGCCATCGAGCAGCCGCGCGCAGTGCACCTGCGCGAGGCTCGCCGCCGCGAGCGGCGCGTCGGCGAAGTCGGCGAACACCTCGCCGATCGGCCGGCCGAGCTCGGCCTCGACGCGCGTGCGGATCGCCGCGGTCTCGATCGGCGGCACGTCGGCCTGCAGCGCGGCGAGCTCGCCGGCCCAGATCGGGCCGATGAGGTCCGGCCGGCACGACGCGAGCTGGCCGAGCTTCGCGATGCCGCCGCGCAGCTCGGCGGCGTACAGCACCGCGCGCTTCGCGAGATCGCGGTGATCCTCCGCGCGCAAGCTCGGCGCGCCGGAACGCGCGGCCTGCGCGAGCCGCAGCCAGCGCTGGCGCGCGAACAGCGCGGTCGCGCCTTGCGCGATGCGAGCCATGCGCGGAGTCGCGCGCGCATACGTGGTCGCGGTGCCGGCAAGCGCGCGCGCGTCGCGCACGATCGCGCCGCCGTCGCGCGCGAGATCGAGTGAAAGCGCGTCCAGGCGCGCGGCCGTACGCTGCAGTCGATCAACGATCGCCATCTGCGGTCTCCTTGCAAGAGGTGCACACGAACGGGCCGGGACTGCCGTCCTCGGCGATGCCGAGCGCCGCGGCGCTGCCCGTTGGCAGCAGCTCGTTGCAGCGCGCACATACGCCATGCTTTGCCATCACGATCGGCTGCCACGCCGCGACCTCGGTGCGCGCGCGCTGCCCGCGGGCCGCGCGGGCGATCGCGTGGCTGTCCGCCACGACGTCGCCGACCAGGCCGAACGCGTGGCCGAGCACGTTGCGCACGAGGTTCGACACCGAGATGCCAAGGCCCTCGGCCCGCGTGCGGAGCTCGGCCTCGAGGCTCTCCGGCACGCGCGTGTGGATCACGCGGTGCTTTTTTTCCGGCTCGTCGGGGGCGGGCGCCGGCGGTCGCTTGCGTGTCACGATGTGATACATCATGTATCACGATGTGACACGTGTCAAGCGCGACCGATGCTTGCCGGGTCGGCGGTCGGAGTTCCGTGATACAGGTGCCGCATGACGCCGATCGGACATTTGACTTCGAGCTCTGTACTGGCCGGGTCGGCGGGACTGCTGAAACCACGCGAGATGAAGTGGGCGACGCTCTGGTACGGCGTGTTTCTGCTCGTGTTCGGCATCCTGCGCGCGACGATTCCGTGGGGCGAGTGGGGCCTCCACACGTACGACACGTTCTCGGACGCGCCGTTCTACATCCTGCTCATCGTGTGGTTCCGCAGCGAGCGCAGGAAGCAGCTGACGCTCGGCGTGTTCATCGGCGGCCTCATCCTCGCCGCGTACTCGCACCTGTTCGACAAGGCGTTCCTGCTGTTCGTCGACGACTTGCCCACCGGCATGTGGCGCCCGCACAACATGATCCACTCGCCGTTCTTCGGGCTGGCGCTGTCGGCGCTGGCGGTGTGGCCGCTCGCGAAGCTGATGAAGCTTCCGGACCGCCTGCCGCTGTTCGCGGCGATGGCGATCGGCTACCTGCTGCACATCTGCATGGACACGATCACGTACGACTATCCGATCTACTGGGCGTGGCCGGTCTCCGACTACCACATGACGTTCTACACGGCGTTCCACGCGCCCGACGTGCAGTCGCAGTGGCTCGGCAATCCGTACTTCATCGCGGACATGCCGCTGAAGAGCAACCCGCAGGGCTACATCCTGTACTGGTCGGAGATCCTGCTGAACATCCTGCTGCTCGCGTTCTACTGGCTCGTGATCGGGCTCAAGCAGCTCGGCGCGCGCGGCGATCAGCGCCGTCCGAAGGATCGCCTGCCGAGCGACACGTCACTCACGCCGGCCGAGCCGACGTGAGCTCGTCGTAGAGCGCGAGGTGCTGGCCGGCAACGACCGGCCACGCGCTCTTGCGCCCCAGGTCGGCGGTCACGCCGGCGATGCGCGCGCGCAGGTCGCGATCGCCGAGCACGCGCGCGAGCGAATCGGTCCACGCCGGGACGTCGTCCTCCGGCGGAAGCGCGAGGTCGGCGTCGGCGCCGAGCGCGTCGGCGGCGTCGGCGAACTTGGGGCCGCGCGAGCACACCACCGCGCGGCCGGCCGCGAACGTGCGATGCAGGATGCCGCTCGCCGAGCCGTGTTTCTGGCGATACGGGAACACCACGACGTCGGCGGCCGCGAGGTAAGCCGGCACGTCGTCGGCGGGCAGGTAGCCGGGGCGAAACTCGATCCAGCCCGCGCTGCCCCCGGCGCGTACGCGGCGCTCGAGCGAGTAGCGATACAGCCGATCCTGCAGATCGTGCTGCTCGATGCGGCCGGCGATGACGAACAACGCGCCCGGCACCGCCGCCGCGACGTCGCCGAACCCGCGCACGACCGTATCGACGCCCTTCGAGTACTCGATGAAGCCGAGGAACAGCGCGAGCGGACGATCGAGCGGCAAGCCGAGCCGCTCGCGCGCAGCGCGCGGATCGATCGCCGGCACCGCGGGCGTGCCGTGCGGGATGATCGCGACACGGGCGGCGTCGACGCCGTGGTCGACGAGCGGATCGAGTGCACCCGCCTTCTGGTGGATGACGATGCGATCGCTCGCCGCGCCGAGCGCGCGGTGAAACCGTAGCGGGCTCCACTTCGATGGCCGCAGCAGCGAGCGGCGGCGCTGCGGATACACGCCGTGCAGCGTGATCGCGGTGCGAATCCCCCGCGCGCGCAAACCCTCGAGCAGCGCCGGCACGCGGCCGTCGCGGCCCATGTAGCCGCCGTGCTGGAGGTGCACGACGTCGGGCCGCGCGCGCTCGGCCGCCGCGAGCACGTCGGGCACCCAGTCGCCGTGCGGCGTCCAGCATCGATCGACGGCCACGTCCATCTCCTGCTCGCCCGCGCGATCGGCGAGCACGACGACGCCGGCGCCGAGCGCGGAGATCGCGCGCGCCAGATCCAGCGTGTAGTCGCCGATTCCGTTCGTGTTCGGCGGGAACACCGAGACGAACGCGACCTTCATTACTTCTTGCGCAGCGCGAGCAGCAGAAACGTGAACGTGAGCCCGAACCGCGACCACGTCACGCACCGCTCGTCGCACGCGAGCTCGACGTCGCCGATCGGCTCGAGGCCGAGCGCCCGCGCATCGTCGAGCATCTTCCGCACGTCGGCGGCGCAAAACACTGTGACCGGGCCGCCATACGCGACCGCGCCGCCGGTGTCGACCGGCGGATCGAAATAGTCGGTCGAGACGACGAGCACGCCGCCCGGCGCGAGCAGCCGCGCGGCCTCGCGCAAGAACGCGGGCACGTCGACGTTGTGCTCGATGACGCTGAGCGACGTGATCGCGCCGAAGCTGCCGTCGGCGTAGCTCGTCTTCGTGATGTCGCCGTGCTCGTAGGTGATCGGCCCGACGTGCATCGGCTGCTTGAAGATCAGGTTGTTGCCGACGAGGTCGCGATAGCCGTACGCGGCGAGCCACGGCAGGATCACCGAGTACGTCGCGGCACCGGCGTCGAGCACGCGCGCGGTCGGCTGGGTGTGCTCGAGGATCACGCGCAGCGCGGCCAGGCTGTCCCAGTTCTTGGGCGGATCCTGATGCAGCGGCAGCCCGAGCTCGCGCGCCTCGACGATCGAGCGCTCCCACTCGGCGCGGCTCTGCAGCACCGCGCGCGGCGCCGCGGCCTCGGGCTTGTTGCGCGGCTGCACCTTCCACTTGAAGTGCCAGTACGCGGACCCGACGCCCGGCAGGCGCAGCAGCGAATCGAGCATGGTGGCGCAAGCTAGACCGCGGCAGGCGGCCGGTCAACCGCCAACGACGTGCGGCGCCGGTTCCACCAGAACGCGCCGTAGCTTGCCAGCGTGACCACGGCCACCGCGATCGCACGCAGCCACTTGTCGTCGGGAAGCGCGGCATGCGCGGCGATCGTCGCCGCCGTGGTGGCGACCGCCCAGCCGACCACCGGCGCCAGCCCGCGCGCGAACGTGCGCAGCGACACGCCGGTGCGCTGCAGCGCGAGCCACACCAGCACGACGAACGGGATCGGATACGACGCCGCCCACGCCCACGCGACCGACACGTAGCCGGCATCGCCCCAGACGGTCGCGGCCAGCGCGAACGCCGCCGGGCACACGACCGCGGCGATCGCGTTGTAGACGAGCACGTCGCGCGAGTGGCCGAGGCCGGCCAGCATCGCCGGCAGCACGAAGCTCACGATGCGCAGCGCGCCGACGATGCACAGGATCTGCGCGGCGGTCACCGCGTAGGGCGGCGGGAAGATGATGGGGAGCAGGTCGCCGGCCGCGACGCCGATCACGACGAGCAGCGGCGCCACGAGCATCAGGTTTTGCCGCGTCAGCTCGACGAGCTGCTTGCCGACCGCATCGCGATCGCCGGCGAGCCGCGCGAACGCCGGGAACGCGACCTCGGCGGTGATCATCGACACCAGCCGCACGACGTCGAGCACGAGCTCGTACGCGACGCGATACACGCCGACCGCCGTCGTGCCGAACACCCAGCCGATCACGAGGTAGTCGGCGCTCGTGTACGCGAAGTACAACATCTCGGCGAGCGAAAGCTGGATGCCGAACTTCGCCGCCGCGGTCGCCGCCGCGCGATCGAACACGAGCTGCGGCCGCCACGGCCGGAGGATCTGCGTGCCGATGGTCATCACGATCGTGCTCGCGATCGGCCCGACGACGAAGCACCAGATGCGCAGATCCGGGTGGCCGTGGCCGCCCAGGTAGGCCGTCGTCAGCTTCGCGGTGGTCTCGGCGAGGAACGCGAAGATCTTGAGCTTGCTGAGCGTGTCGAACGCGAGCTCGCGGCGCAGCGTCGCCTCGGGGATGAGCTGCGTGGTCTGCAACAGCAGCTTGGCCGCGTACGCGCACACCAGCGAGCCGACGATCGCGTGGCCGAATGCCGCGCCGATCGCGGGCGCCGCCACGAACGACACCGCCAGCAGCGCGCACGCGGCGGCGACGTTGAGCCACCAGATCGACGACAGCTCGCGCGGCCCGGCGTCCGCGCTGCGAACCGCCGCCTGCCCCAGCCCGAGCTGCGCGATGCGATCGAGCACGGGAAACAGCGCGATCGCGATCGTCGCGATCCCGAGCTCGTCGTACGACACCCACAGCCACAGACACGCCAGCGTCGACACGACGTCGAGCACGCCCGACAGTCCGCTCGCGACGCCCACCCACGCCGTGCCGCGACGCAACGTGCGCTGGATGTTCTCGTCTGCCATCTCGCCTCGCTGATTCTATGCTATGCGACGACGATGAAGCCCGAGGTGCGGCGCTGGCTCGAGCGAGCGCTGCTCGTCGGCGGCATCGCGCTCGCCGCGTACGTGATCTCGCGGTTTCCGCTGTCCGAAATTGCCGACGCTTGCCTCCAGCTCGGCTGGGCCGTGTTCGTTCCGCCGGTCTTGTGTCTGGGCTGGTTCGTCGCGCAGAGCCTCGCCTTGTACCACCTGCTCGGCGGAGCCGTGCCGCTGCGCGTGCTGTACTGGAACCGGCTCGTCGGCGAGGGCTACAACACGCTCCTGCCAGCGGCCGGGCTCGGCGGCGAGCCGGTCAAGCTCGCGCAGCTCGCGCGCTACGTCGAGATGCATCACGCGGTCGTCGCGCTGATCAACGATCGGCTGATCGAGAACGCGATCGGCCTCGTCTACTCGGCCACGTTCGTCGCGATCGGCGCGCTCGTCATCGACGTGTCACCAGCGCTGCGCACGTCGATGCTGATGTACGGCGCCGGCGCGGGCGCGGCCGGCATCGCGATGGGCGCGCTCCTGTTCACGAACCTGACCGGCCGGCTCGGCGCGCGGATCGCGCGCTGGCTCGGCGCCGCGGATCTCGTCGGCTCGCGCCTGCCGCCGGGCGCGCTGCTGCGCGCGTGCTGGTGGAGCGCGGCGAGCCGCGCGATGGGCTTCCTCGAGGTCGCCGTGCTGTTCTGGGTGCTCGACCTGCCGGTCACGCTGTGGAACGTCGTGTTCACGACCGCGGCGCTCGCCGCCGCCGGCTTCGTCGGCGGCGTGATCCCGCAGCAGGCCGGCATCGCCGAGGCGACGACGGTCGGCGTGTTCGAGCTGCTGCATTTTCCGGGAGCCGCGGCCATCGCGTTCGCGCTCGCGCGCCGCGGCCGCATGCTGATCACGAGCGTGCTCGGCGTCGGATTGCACGTGGCGTTCGGCCGGCGGGTAGCCAAGCGCGCTCCCTGATATGGTCGGGCGCGCATGGATGTCATCGAAGCGATCGGCAAGACTCCGCTCGTCGAGCTGAAGCGAGTCGCCGCCGGGCTCCCCAACCGGGTGTTCGTCAAGTGCGAGCACCTGAACCCGGGCGGCAGCGTGAAGGACCGCACCGCGCGCGCGATCATCCTCGACGCGGAGGCGCGCGGCGTGCTCGTGCCGCATCGCGATCCGCCGATGACGATCGTCGAGGGCACGGCCGGCAACACCGGCGTCGGGCTCGCGCTGCTCGCGTCGTCGCGCGGCTACCGGTGCGTCGTCGTCATTCCCGAGCGCGTCGCGGTCGACAAGCGCGTCGCGCTGCGCCAGCTCGGCGCCGACGTCTACCTGGCCAAGCCCGGCGGCATCAAGAGCCCGGATAATTTTCGCAACGTCGCGGCGCGGCTCGCCGAGGAGAACGGCTGGTTCCTCACCAACCAGTTCCACAACCCGGCGAACCTCGACGCGCACTACGGCGGCAAAGGCTTCTCTGCGACCGGGCCGGAGATCCTCGAGCAGACCGGCGGGCACCTCGGCGCGTTCGTGTCGGCGGCCGGCACCGGCGGCACCATCACCGGCGTCGGCAAGCTGTTGAAGGAGAAGGTGCCCGGCGTGCAGATCGTGCTCGCCGATCCGTTCGGCTCGGGCCTGGGCGAATGGGTCAACACCGGCACGCTCGGCCCCGACGGACCATTCGCGGTCGAAGGCATCGGCTCGGCGAGCGTGCCGTCGAACCTGCACCGCGATGCGGTCGACTACGCCGAGAAGATCAGCGACGCCGAGGCGTTCGCGATGGTCGAGCGGCTCGTCAAGGAAGAAGGCCTCACCGTCGGCGGCTCGAGCGGCGTCAACGTGGTCGCCGCGCTGCGCGTCGCCGCCCGCACGGACTTGCGCGGCCCGGTCGTCACCATCGCGGCCGACCTCTGGGATCGCTATCGGTCGACCGAATGGATGAAGGAGTGGGAGGCGCGCGAGGCGAACGGGCTCGTGTTCTTGCAGGCGACCGTCCAGTGAACCCGAGGCTCGCGGTCGCGCTGCGAATCGTCGTGATCGGTGCGGTGATCGCGTGCCTGTACTGGTTCGTGCGCGAGATCGACTGGGCGCAGCTCGGAAGCGCGCTGGGCGGCGCGAAGCTGTGGCCGATCGCGCTCGCCGCCGTCCTCAACTTCGCGTGCCTGTGGGGCAAGGCCGCGTGCTGGCGCGTGATGCTCGCGCCGCGCTACGACGTGACGACGACGCGGCTGTTCCGCTACACGATCGCCGCGTTCGCCGCGTCTGTGATCGCGCCGGCACGTGCGGGCGAGGTGCTGCGCGTGTGGGCGCTCAAGCGGCGCGACGCGGTACCGGTCGCCGATTCGGCCGCGGTCGCCGTCGCCGAGAAGGTGCTCGACGCGGTGTCGATGGTGCTGCTCGTCGCGCCGGTGCCGTGGTTGCTGCCGGGCCTGCCGACCTGGGTGGGAACCGCGATCCTCGCCGTGACCGTGGTCGCGCTCGCGCTGTTCGTCGTGGTGTACCTCGCCGCCGGCCGCGCGAAGCCGGGCGCGACGTCGTGGTTCGGGCGGTTTCTCGGCGGCATGCACATCGTGCGCAGCCCGCGCATCCTCGCGCAGTCGCTCGCCGCGTTGCTGGGCGCGTGGCTCGCCGACATCGCCATGGTGTTGCTCGTGCTGTACGCGGTCGGCATCGATCAGCCGGTCGCGGCGGGCATCTTCATCCTGTTCGCGATCAACCTCACGATCGCCCTGCCGTCGACCCCGGCCGGCGTCGGGGCCTTCGAGGTCGGCGCGATCGCCGCGATGGACATCCTCGGCGTGCCGCGCGCGCCGGCGCTCGCGTTCGCGATCATCTATCACGTGCTGCAGGTGCTGCCGCTCGTCGTCGTCGGGCTCGCGGTCGAGATGCGGCTCGTGCTCGGCCGCGAGCCGGTGCCGCCGGAGATCGCGTCGTGACGCGCCAGACCTTCGCGCGCAACACGATCGTGTCGATCTTCACGACCGCGCTCGACTTCGCCGTGCTGACCGGGCTCGTCGAGCTCGCGCACGTCAACTACGTCATCGCGACGTTCTGCGGCACGGTGGTCGGCGCGATGTCGAACTTCATCGTCAACCGCCGCTGGTCGTACGAGGTCTCGCATCTCGGCGCGCACTGGCAGCTCGTGCGGTTCTTGCCCGTGCAAGCGGGCTCGTCGGGGCTGCAGACGTTCGGCGTGTGGGCGTTCACCGATCTCGCGCACCTCGAGTACCTGATCTCCAAGACGATCACCGCCGTCGCGGTATACCTGGTATGGAACTATCCGATGAACCGCTTCTTCGTGTTCCGGCAATGGAAGCAGAAGCAGACCTGATCGCATACCTGCCCGAAGAGCTGCGCGGGCCCGACACCGCGATCGCGAAGATCGCGGCGGGTTTGTCGGGCGCGGGCGTGTATCGCGTCATGACCGCGGGCCGCGCGTTCCTCCTCAAGGTCGCGCGCGGCGACGAGCCGCTCGACGCGTGGCAGCGCCGCGTGCACGTGCAGCGCGAGGCCGGGGCTGCGGGCGTCGCGCCGCAGGTCGTCCACGCCGACGAGGCGCACCGCGCCGTGGTCAGCGAGATGATCGCCGATCGCTCGTTCATCGCGTACTACATGAATCCGGCCACGCGCCCCGCCGCGATCGCCGAGCTCGGCGCGACGCTGCGCCGCGTTCACGAGCTGGCTCTGCCGCCGGGCGGCGAGTCGCGCGAGCCGCGCCAGTTCCTCGCCGACATGTGGTCGACGTTCGCGAGCTTCGCGGTGCCCGCGTTCGTCGCCGAGGCCGTGCGCGACATGCTCGCGGTGACGCCGCCGCCCGCCGATCGCCCGCTCGCGCTGTGCCACAACGACGTCAACCCGTCGAACCTCGCGTACGACGGCGCGCGCGTGCTGCTGCTCGACTGGGACACCGCCGGCGCCAACGATCCGCTCTACGATCTCGCCGCGGCCGCGCTGTTTCTCCGCATGGACGAGCCGACCTGCCGCGCGCTGCTCGCCGCACACGACGGCGCGCCGGTCGCCGCCCTGCCCCTGCGCTTCGGCTATCTGCGCCGGCTCGTCGGCGTGCTGTGCGGCGTGATCTTCCTGCACCTCGCCCGCACCGGCGGCCATGCCGGCGACGCGTCCGCTGCCGCCACGCCGCTCGCCGAGCTGTACCAGCAGATGCGCACCGGCTCGCTGAACGTCGCCAGCGCCGGCGGCCAGTTCCGGTTCGGGCTCGCGCTCGTCGATGCCGCTACGGCGCCAGTCCCGTGACCGCGACCGGCGCCGCGCGATCACTCGTCTGGCCGGCGCCGAGGTAGTCGCGGTCGCCCCAGCACGCGACGGTGCCGTCGGCGCGGCGGCCGCACAGCGCGCCGTGCACGCGCTCGCGGTACACGGTGGCCCAGGCGATGCGGCGAAGCCGCTCGAAGCCGGCGAGCGCAGCGGTCGGTGGCTGAAACCGCGCGTCGGTCGGCCCGACGGGATCGCTGCCGGCCGGATCGTGAAAGCCTACCGGCAGGTGCCCGCCCGCGAGCGCGTGCTTGACGCGACGCACGAGCTCGTCGCGCACGGCGCCGGGCTTGCCGCTGTAGACGAAGCGCTCGTAGTCGCGCTCGCTGAACCCGGGGATGTGGCCGCGGTCGAAAGCGAAGTGCGCGCAGTGGACGTCGCCGTGCGCCGCGATGCCGCACACGGCCGGCCCGGAGTACAGCTTCGTCGCCGCGGCGAGCTCTGGTGCATCGGCGGCTTGCATGGTGCCGTGCGTCGCGGTCCAGCACGTCGCGCCGCGAGCGCGCCGCGCGCACACGGCGATCGCGCCGTCGGTGCCGTCGCCGCGATCGGTCGCCTCCATCGCGATCTCGATCGCGTCGGTGACGCCGGGCAGCTCGACCGGCGCGATGTCGATCGCGCCCGGTTCGGCGCCATCCTCGCCGCCGCTGCGCAGCCTCTCGCCCCAGCACGCGACGTGGCCATCGCCGCGCAGCGCGCACAGCGTGCGGCCCACGGCGTCGAGCTGGCGCACGCCGGTGAGGCCCGCGACCGCCACGAAGTCAGTCGGATATTCCGGCGTGCCGTCGCCGAGTCTCCCCACGCGCCCCCAGCACTCGACGCGATCGCCGATCCGCGCGCAGGTCGCGTCGTCGTCGAGCGCGAGGTCGCGCACGCCGGCCGGCAGCGGCGGTGACTCGGTCAGCCGGAGCGACGGCTCGCACGCCCACGCCCAGCAGCGTGCGTGCGCCCCGAGCACGCACGCGCCGGCGTCCTCGTTGAGATGACCGCCGAGGATCACGCGATCGCCGTCGACGCCATCGACGTACGCCGGCATCGGCCGGCCGGTCCAGCCGACCCAGGTCGCGAGCCGATGATCCGCCGTCAGCACCGCGAAGCGAGCCCCCGCGCCGGCGAGGCTCGTCGCGCCCGCCAGCTCGGGGATCGCCTCGAACGCGACCACGCTGTTGCCGCACGCGACCTCGCCCGCCGTCGTGCGCACGCACAACCGAACGGCCCCTCCGCCGTACGAGCCGGCGATCTCGATCACGCCCGCGGGTGCCGGGACGTCGTGCGGCGCTTCCGAGCCCGACCAGCACGACACGCGACCGTTCGGGTGCAGCGCGCACGCGCCGCTCTCGCCGACCGAGACCTGCACGACGTCGTCGAGTCCGGCGACCCGCGCCGGCGGCGCACCGGCACTCCAGCACGACACCGCGCCCTGCTTCGTCCACGCGCAGGTCCCGTCGGCGCCCGCGGCCACGCCGATCGCGTCGGCGAGCCCGACGTCTACCGCGCGATCGCGCCAGCACTTCACGTGGCCGCTCGCCTCGACCGCGCAGGCTTGCTCGTCGTCGACCGCGATCGACGCACGCACCGGAGCGAGCGCGACCGCGGCATCTCGTGGCTGCTGAGGCGGCGGCGGCGGCGCCGACTCGCGCGGCGACGTGCCGCACGCACACAGCGCCGCAACGAGGAGCGCCCTCAGGTGCGCAGAACCGGCAGGAACTTCGAGGCCTGGCGCTTGAGCTCCATGCCGACCAGCTCGGTGCGGTTGGAGAACGGCAGTGACGTGTGGATCACGCAGTCGACGCCGCAGTTCTCCTCGCAGCCCTTCTTGCCGCGATTGCCCGCCATCTCCTCGCGCGTCACGTCCATCAGCTTGCGCGCCGACGGCACGTGATAGCAGTACTGGAAATTGCCCTCGGCGGACACGTAGTAGCACTTGTTGCCGCCCTGGCAGGTCCAGTCCATCGGCTTGTTATTGAGCGCGCGCTCGTAATATTCGATCAGGTAAAACGGCGTCGAGATCGCCCGGCCGCTCGACTTCTGGTCCTTGAGCCAGCGCACGCGGTCGAGGAAGCGCGCGGTGTTCGCGGTCTGCTTCAGGCGACCGTGATCGTGCACGACCGAGAAGTTGATCGCGACCCCGAGGTCGAAGCACAGCTTCGCGACCTCCTCGACCTCGTCGACCGTCTGGTCGCAGATCACGGTGTTGACGCGGAACCAGATCGGATGGCGCGCGACCATCTCGATCTTCTTGCGCAGCGTCTTGAGCGACTTCGGCGTGCCCGGCTTGGGGTGCAGGCCGTCGACCGACATCTGGATGCGGCCCATGCCGGCATCGATCAGCTCGCCGAGCTTGTCCTGGGTGAGCAAGAAGCCGTTCGTGGTCATGCCCGTCGTCATGCCGTGGTGGTGCGTGACGTAGCGCATCAGGCGCAGCAGCTCGGGGTGGAGCAGCGGCTCGCCGCCGATCAGGTCGCAGTGCAGCGTCCCGAGCTCCTTGATCTTGTCGATGCGCGGGGTGAGCTCCTCGTACGGGATGTGGTCCTTCGTGTTGTCGTACTCGCTGCAGTACGCGCAATCCAGGTTGCACTTCCACGTGATGTTGAGCTGCGCCCAGATCGGCAGATCATCGAACACCCTGGGCAGGTTGCGCAGGATGACTCCCGGAGCGGTGGGGTCGTTGACCCTTTTCATGAGCGTGGGCCTGTTCGTTCCATGCGGACTGCGGGTGTGTCAAGCGATAACTCGGTCAGCGACGCCGGGGCTTCTGACCGTATTCTGCAAAGCGATCTCGCACCTTGCGAAGCTCGTCGCGATCCAGGACGTGCGGGCTCCCGACCTGGGCCGCGTGCCAGAACTGGGCTGCCAAGGTTTCGACTTCGGCGGCCAGCTTGAGGGCGGCCTGCAAACTGCGGCCAAGTGCGACCATGCCATGGTTTGCCAGCAGGCACGCGTCGCCGCCGCGCAACGCGGTGACCGCCTGAAGCGCGAGCTCGGCCGAGCCGAACGTCGCGTACTCGGCGCACGGGATCTCGTCGGAGCCGGCGAGCACGATCATGTAATGCACGGCCGGGATCGGGCGGCGCAGCATCGAGATCGTCGTGCAGTACAGCGAGTGGGTATGCACGATCGCCTCGACGTCCTGGCGCGCGCCGAGGATGTCGCGGTGCAGCCGCCACTCGGTCGACGGCGTGCGCTGGCCCGGGCGGATCGCGCCGTCGGCCTTCACCTCGACGCAATCGTCGGGGCGCAGCTCGGAGTACGGCATGCCCGACGGCGTCACGAGGATGCCGGCCGGGCTGCGCACCGAGACGTTGCCCGACATGCCCGGGGTCAGGCCGAGCTCGCTCATCCGCCGGGCGGTCGAGACGAGCTCGTCGCGCAGATGCATCGTCATCGCCGGTAGAGCCCGCGCAGCTCGGCCGGCGTCGCGATTCCGCGCTCGGTGATGAGGCCGGTGACGAGCCGGCGCGGCGTGACGTCGAACGCGGGGTTCGCGACCGGGCTGCCGGCCGGCACGACCTCGGTGCCGCGCACGAAGCGAACCTCGTCGGCGGAGCGCTCCTCGATCGGGATCGCGCGGCCGTCGTCGAGCGTCCAGTCGATCGACGAGCCCGGCACGGCCGCATAGAACGGCACGCCGGTGTCGTGCGCGGCGAGCGCCTTGAGGTACGTGCCGATCTTGTTGCACACGTCGCCGGTCGCGGTCGTGCGATCGGTGCCGACGATGCAGAGATCGACCTCGCCGCGCTGCATGAGGTGGCCGCCGGCGTTGTCGGCGATCACGGTGTGCGGGACGCCGTGCTGCGCGAGCTCCCACGCGGTCAGCATGCCCTGGTTGCGCGGGCGGGTCTCGTCGACCCAGACGTGGACGTCGAGCCCGGCCTCGTGCGCGGCGTAGACCGGCGCGAGCGCGGTGCCCCAATCGACGGTGGCGAGCCAGCCGGCGTTGCAGTGCGTGAGCACGCGATTGGGCCGGTCCTCGTGAAACAACGCGAGCCCGTGGCGGCCGATCGCCTGGCACTGCGCGACGTCGTCGTCGCAGATCTGCGCGGCCGCGGTCCACGGGTCGACTCCGGCCGCGACGTGGCGCCCCATCTCGGCGAGCGCCCACGCGCGGTTGACCGCGGTCGGCCGCGGGGCCGCGACCACGGCGCACGCTTCGTCGAGCGGCACGCGCGCTTGCAGCGCGATCGCGACGCCGCAGGCCGCGGTCGCGCCGATCAGCGGCGCACCGCGCACGTGCATGTCGCGGATCGCGCGCGCGACCTCGGCGAGCTCGCCCAGGCGCAGCCACGCGAGCTCGTACGGCAGCCTGGCCTGGTCGAGCACGAGGATGCTGCGCCGGTCGTCGGCCAGCTCGATCGTGCGGCGCCAGCGGCCTTCGACCTTCATTCGGATTCGCTAAAGCCGCACAGCGCGTGGACGCGGTGGCCGAGCTTCTCGAGGCGCGCGCGGCCCGGCAGATCGAGCAGCTCGATCACGAACGCGCACTCGGAGACGCTCGCGCCGCACCGGTCGACGAGCGCGAGCGCGGCCAGCGCGGTGCCGCCGGTCGCGAGCAAGTCGTCGATCACGACCACGCGCTCGCCCTTCGCGAGCCCGTCGACGTGGACCTCGACGCGGTTCGTGCCGTACTCGAGCTCGTAGTCGTGGCCGATCGCTTCGCCCGGCAGCTTGCCCGGCTTGCGGATCGGCACGAAGCCGGCGCCGATCGCGTGCGCGATCGCGGCGCCGAAGATGAACCCGCGCGCCTCGATGCCGACGATCTTGTCGGTCTTGCCCTGGTAGCGATCGGCGAGCAGCGCGATCACGTGGCGAAACCCGGTGCCGCTCGCGAGCAGCGGCGTGATGTCGCGAAACCGGATGCCGGGCTTCGGAAAG
>DASXCY010000092.1:0-1932 GCA_036490935.1 Kofleriaceae bacterium
CGCCGCGCCCGGGCCGATCGCGCTCGGCCTCGGCACCGCGGAGGTCGTCGGCGCGATCGCCGCGACGCCGATCCTCGATACACCGGCCGCGCGTGCCGCGACCGACCCGTGGCGCGCGCTGCCCGAGCCGATGGTCGAGACCCACGCGTTCCCGACCGGCGCGTACTTCATCGAGCATCCCGGCTGGCTGTCGGGCGGCGCCGTGCGCTGGGCCACACGCCTGCTCGGTCTCGCGAGCGACGCGGAGCTCGATGCGCTCGCCGAGTCCGTGCCGCCCGGCGCCGGCGGCGTGACGTTCATCCCCGCGCTCGCCGGCGCGATGACGCCGACCTGGCGCCCCGACGTGCGCGGCGCACTGCACGGGCTGTCGGCCGCGCACGATCGCGCGCACGTCGCGCGCGCGGTGCTCGAAGGCCTCGCGTTCGCGTGTCGCGACGTCGTCGAGCGGCTCGCCGCGCTCGGCCTGCCGGCCCGCGAGCTCGTCGCGCTCGGCGGCGGCTCGCGCAGCCGCACGTGGATGCAGCTCCGCGCCGATGCGCTCGGCCGCCCGCACCACGTGGCCGCTCGAGCGGACACCTGCGCGATCGGCGCCGCGATGATCGCCGCGGTCGCCGCCGGGCTCGTGCCCGAGCTCGCCGCCGCGGCCGCATTCGCCCCGCCGCCCGCCGAGACGTTCGCGCCCCGCGCGTCGCTCGACGAGGCCTACGCGCGCTACCGGAGCTTCCTGAGGTGATCGCTTAGCACCCGGCCATGCGGTGTGACGGCGTCCGCTACGCCGTCCGCGCGTCGTGCGATACAGTCCGATGCATGCGTCACGTCGCGCTCGCCGTGCTCGCGCTCGCCGCGTGCAGCGACACGCCGAAGTATTCGGTCGAGAAGCTCGAGGATCCCGCGACCTGCGGCGACTGCCACAGCCAGCACTTCCAGGAGTGGGGCGGCTCGATGCACGCGTACGCGTCGCAGGATCCGGTGTTCGTCGCGATGAACAAGCGCGGCCAGCGCGAGACCAACGGCGCGCTCGGCACGTTCTGCTTGCAGTGCCACGCGCCGATGGCGGTCGCGCTCGGCGACGTGGATCCCGCGAGCTTCGACCCGTCGCAGCTGCCGGCGCAGGAGCAGGGCGTCACCTGTTACTTCTGCCACGACGTGAAGGCGGTCGAGGCCGATCACAACAACGGCCTCGTGCTCGCCCTCGACGACACGATGCGCGGCGGCGTCCACGATCCGACCGACAGCCCGGCGCACAACTCGAAGTACGACCCGCTCATGGACGGCGCGACCAACCAGTCGACGGCGTGCGGGTCGTGCCACGACGTCGTCACGCCCACCAACAACGTCGCGCTCGAGCGCACGTACCAGGAGTGGCACACCACGATCTTCGCGACGAACCCGCCGCCGAACGGCCTGACGTGCAGCCAGTGCCACATGGGCACGAACGTCGATCCGCCGACCGATCAGATCGGCGCGAAAGCGGGTCTGACGTTCAAGCACCGCACCGGCAGCTTCCACGAGCACATGTGGATCGGCATCGATCAGGCGTACACGCCGTTCGCCGGCACCGACGCGGCGGCCGCGCAGGCGATGGACATCGCGCGCGACCTCGACCCAGCGCTGACGATCGTCGGGCCGACGCCGCTCGGCAAGAACATCGGCGAGGGCGGCATCTGCGTGTTTCAGGGCAACATCACCGTGCGCATGGACACGCGCGGCACCGGTCACATGTGGCCGAGCGGCGCCGCGCAGGATCGCCGCGCGTGGCTGGAGCTGATCGCATACGACGCGAGCAACGCGGTCGTGTTCCAGACTGGCAACGTCGGGCCGCAGCAAGATCCGGAGGACCTCGGCGACGCGAACCTCGTCGGGTTCTGGGATCGCACGGTCAAAGCCGACGGCATGCCCGCGCACTTCTTCTGGGAGGTCGTGAACCCCGAG
>DASXCY010000093.1:0-47111 GCA_036490935.1 Kofleriaceae bacterium
GAGCTCGTCGCCGAGATCCTCGAGCTCGCGACGATCGCGCGCGAGCACCTCGGCGACCGCGATCGCGCCGCCGAGCTGCTGCATCAGGCGCTGCAAGTCTCGCCGACGCACGAGGAGGCGCTCGCACGTTACGTCGATCACTTCCGCGAGCGCCGCGACTGGCGCGGCCTGCTCGATCTCTACGAGTTCGCGCTCGACAACGCGCGCGAGGCCGGCATGCCGCCGGAGGACATCGTGCACCGGCTCGAGGAGATCGCGCAGCTCGCGGAGCTGCGCCTCGGTGACATCCCGCGCGCGATCGAGGCGTGGCAGCGCATCAGCACGATCGAGCCGAGCTCGCCGAAGGTGGCCGAGGCGCTGCGCCGGCTGACCGCGCGCGGCAAGATGTGGGAGCAACTCGTGTCGTCGCTCGAGCACGAGCTCGCGAGTGCCGGCGATCCGGTCACGCGGATGCACTCGCTCAAGAAGATGGCGCAGACCTATCGCGAGCGCCAGCTCGAGCCGCGGCGCGCGATCGAGCTCTACGAGCAAGTGTTCGGCGAACAACTAACCGACACCGGAGGCGTCGGGGGGCCCGACGCCGACGCGACCTTGAAGGCGCTCGCCGAGCTGTACGAAAAGGAAGGCGACGACGCCGGCCTCGCGCACACGCTGCGCCGCCAGCTCGATCTCGAGCTCCAGCGCCTGCAGATGCAGATGGCCCGCGCCGGCAAGGGCGCGGACGCGCCGAAGGAGTGGCCCGTCGCCAAGCGCAGCGAGCGGCTCACGGTGCTGCGGCGGCTCGCGCAGATCTACGAGACCCGCCTGGCCGATGTCGACGGCGTCGTGTTCGCGTGCGGTGCGATCCTCGAGCTGCTCGCGGGCGACCGCGACGCGCTCGAGCGCATGGAGCGCGTGCTCGAAAAGGCGAACGATCCGCGCCTCGAGCAGACGCTCGAGTATCACGCCGCGGCCGCGGGCAGCCCGGCCGAGCGCGCCAAGCTGCTCAAGCGGCTCGCGAAGCTCGCGAGCGAGCGCGGCGACGACGTCAACGCGCTCGAGCGCTGGGAGCAAACGGTGCGCGCGTCGCCGAGCGATCCGGACGCGCTCGCCGCGCTGTCCGGGCTGTACGAGCGCTCCGAGCGCTGGCCCGAGCTCGCGCAGATCATGGAGCGGCTCGACGGCGGGCGGCCGCTGCCGCCACCCGGCACGCCCGAGGCCGCGATCCGCGCCGTCGAGCTCGAGCGCTACGCGATCGTGCTCGACAGCCATCTCCAGGATCCCGCGCGCGCGATGAAGGCGTGGACTCGCGTGCTCGAGCTGTCGCCGAAGAGCCGCGGCGCGCTCGACGCGCTCGCACGGCTGTACCGCGCGCACGGCAAGTGGCGCGAGCTCGCCGACGTGGTCG
This sequence comes from Kofleriaceae bacterium, assembly GCA_036490935.1. Classification (GTDB taxonomy): domain Bacteria; phylum Myxococcota_A; class Polyangia; order Haliangiales; family Haliangiaceae; genus JABFXX01. The sequence continues at coordinate 1,388 of DASXCY010000093.1, forward strand.
GCCGCCAGATCGCGATGCTTTCGGATGATCCCGACAAGGCGGCCGGGATCGCGATGGAGCGCGCGGAGATCCTCGAGGAGAAGCTCGGCGCGCCCGCCGACGCGATCAAGGTGCTCGACGCGCTGCTGCGCGACATCAACCCGAATCATCTCGAGGCGCACACCGCGCTGCGCCGGCTGCACGAGGCGCGCGGCGACTTCGATGCCGCGGTGCGCGTCGCCGAGCGCGAGATGTACCTGTCGCCCGAGCCGGTGCGAAAGGTGTCGCGCGGCCTCGAGATCGGCTTCATCTGTCGCGATCGCCTCGGCAACCCGACGCGCGCGCTCCAGGCGTTCAAGCGCGTGCTCGAGCTCGATCCCGACCAGGACGAGGCGCTCGGCGCGTCGGCGGACCTGCTCGCGAAGCTCGGCCGCTGGAAAGAGCACGTGCAGTTCCTCGAGCGCATGCTGCAGCGGTCGATCTCGGTTTCGGCCTCGCGCGACGCGAGCGACGCGCCCGAGCATGCCGAGCAGCGCCGCAACCTCGTGCAGCGCATCGCCGCCGCGACCGCCGACAAGCTCGCCGATCCGCGCGGCGCGTTCCGCTGGTGGCGGCGCGCACACGACGAGGCGCCCGACGAGCAAACGCTCGCCGACGTGCGGCGCGCGGGCGAGGCGTACGGCCTGTGGCGCGAGCTGTCGGACGTGCTCGCCGACGAACGCAAGCGACTCGTCGCGCTCGGCGACGGCGTCCCGGCCGAGCCCGAGCGGTATCGCGCGCTGTCGCGCGAGCTCGCCGAGCTGTGCGAGCGCCGGCTCGGCGACAAGACGCGTGCGCTGGCCGTGCTCGCCGAGGCGCTCGCGGCCACGCCGCGCGATACCTCGCTGCTCGTCGATCTCGAGCGACTCGCCGGCGAGCTCGACCAGCGCCCGCTGTGGAAGCATGTCACCGACGCGTTCCAGCTCGCGATCGGTGCGGCCGCACCGGCCGAGCGGGTGGAGCTCCTGCTGCGCAGCGCGCGCGTTCAGGACGAGCGCATGGGCGATCCGAAGGCCGCGGTCGCCGACGTGCTCGCCGCGTTCTCGTGGGGACCCGACCGCGACGAGCCGCGCGCCGCACTCGAGCTGCTCGCGCCCAAGGCGCGCGCGTGGAACGACGTCGTCGCGGTGGCGAGCGCGCTCGTCGACCGCGCGCCGACCACCGAGAAGCGCGTCGACCTGCTGCACAAGAAGGCGCAGACGATCGAGGACCAGCTCAAGGACGCGCCGCGCGCCTTCCGCTCGCACCTGATCGCGCTGCTGCTCGCGCCCGACGACGCCGAGACCGCGGCGCACCTGTGGCGGCTCGCGCGCGTGATCGGCAAGTACCGCGACGTCGATCGCACGCCGCGCGCCGAGCCGCCGTCCGCCGCGATCCAGAACGAGACCGCGATCGCCGAGGCGGTGGCCGCGGCGAACCGGGCGTCGCCGGTGCGCCCGCACGTGCCGCGCCGCCTGCAGACCGATCCGCTGTCGGAAGCCGATCTATCGCCGGCCTCGCTGTCGGTCGGCGACTCGACGCAGCCGCTCGATCTCACCGAGATCGAGATGGCGGCCGTGAAGGGAAGCGGCGCCATGCCGCCGGCCGGCGCGAACCCGTTTGGCGGCGAGAACGCGACCATGACGCTGTCGGCGTCGGAGATCGCGAAGCTCGCGGTGCCGCCGCCGAAGCCGCCGAACCGCCCGCCGCTGCCCGGCGCGGGCGGCAAGCTGCCACCTCCTCCTCCGAGGCCTCCCACGATCTCCGCCCGCGCGCGCCGGCCGTCCGCGCCGCCGCCGACCCCGGGCTCGGGCTCCGGCCCGCTGCGCAAGCCGCAGGCGCCGGTGCGCCGCCCGCCGTTGCCGACGCTACCGAGCCGCGCGTTCGAGACCCCGTGGGAAGAGCTCGCGGTCGCGTACGAATCGCTGCCCGCACCGGACGCACCGACGCGCCTGCGCTGGCTGTATCGCGCGGCCGAGGTGTGGGAGACCGGCGGCAAGGACATCGCGCGCGCGTTCGACGCGCTCGCGCGCGCGTTCGGTCAGGCGCGCCGCACGCCGCAGGGCGACGCCGAGGTCCGCGCCCGGCTGTCGCGCATCGCGCACGAGCACAAGGCACAGGACCGGCTCGCCGATCTGTACGAGTCGATGGCCGAGGAATCCGACACCGCGCACGCCGCCGCCGATCTGTTGATGGAGGTCGCGCAGATCCGCAGCGAGCAGAAGCGGCCGCGCGATGCCGAGGCACAGCTGCGCCGCATCCTCGGCATGCTGCCCAACGATGCGTCGTCGCGCACGCAGCTCGAGGAGCTGTATCGCGGCGAGGGCCGCTGGGTCGAGCTCGCCGCGTCGCTCGAGGAGCGTACCGATCCGCGGCTCGGGACGGCCGCGCCCGAGGCCGAGCGCGCGCAGCTGCTGCGCGATCTCGCGTCGATCTACACCGACAAGCTCAAGCGTCCGCACGACGCGATCGACGCGTTCGAGCGCCTGCGCGTGCTCGCGCCCGCCGATGTCGCCGTGATCCAGCAGCTCGCGGATCTGTTCGGCGTGGTCGGCCGCTGGAGCAAGGTGATCGAGACGCTGCAGCGCATCGCCGAGATCGCCGAGGGCAGCGAGGACGCGCGCGCGTCGCTCCACCAGATCGCGATGATCTACGAGAAGGAGCTCGAGAACGCCGACCGCGCGATCGAGACGTACGTCGCCGTCGTGACGACGTGGCCCGACGACGCCGGCGCCTGGGAGGCGCTCGATCGGCTCTATCAGACGCAGGCGCACTGGACCGAGCTCGCCGACGTGTTGCGCCGCCGCGCCGCGCTGGCCCGCGATCCGTCGGAGCGCGCCCAGCTGCTCGCGCGCCGCGCCGGCGTGCTGCTCGAGTGGCTCGATTCGCCCGAGGAAGCCGCGGCAACGCTGCGCCACGCGCGCACGATCGCGCCCGAGGATCCGGCGCTCGCCGATGCGCTCGTCGCCGCGCTCGCGAAGGCCGGGCGCGACCGCGAAGCGACCGCGATCCTCGAGCAGCGCATCGCCGCGCTCGGCGAAGGCTCGATGAGGAGCAAGGGTGATCTCGCGGTGCTCTACATCCGGCTCGGGCAGCTACGGCTCGACAAGCTGCAGGATCGGCCGGGCGCGCGCATCGCGATCGATCACGCGCTCACGCTCGTGCCCGAGCATCCGACCGCGCTCGCGGTGCTCGCACAGCTCGCCTCGCCCGACGAGGATCCGCGCGCGTTCGCCGATGCGAAGCTGCGCGAGGCCGAGAGCTCGAAGGACGAGGATGTCAAGATCGCCGCGTTGATGGCCGCCGGCGACGTGCTGCGCGAGCGCGTCGGTGACCTCCCCGCCGCCGCGGCCGCGTTCGACCGCGTGCTCGCGCTGCGCCCGTATCACGCCGAGGCGACGTGGGCGCTCGCGGGGCTCAGCGAAAAAGGCGGCGATGCCGAGGCCGCGACGCGACTGCTCGAGAAGAAGCTCGAGGACGAATCGCTCACGCCGCCCGAGAAGGCGCGCCTGCTCACGCAGCTCGCGGCGCTGTCGCGCTCGGCCGGTGTCGAGCCCGCCGCCGAGCGCCGCCTGCTCGAGGCGCTCGGCACGATGCCCGATCACCTTCCGGCGATCGTCGCGCTCGCCGATTTCTACGCCGACCGCGAGCGGTGGGAAGACCTCGAAGCGTTCCTGCGCGAGATCCTCGACGGCACGACGCTCACCGCGGCGCCGGCCGCGCTCGTCGCCGATCTGCATCGGCGACTCGCGACCGCGCACGAGAAGCTCGGCCGCGACGAGGACGCGTACCAGACGCTGGTCGCGGGCGATCGCCTGCATCGCGGCCACTTGCTCATCAAGCTCGCGCTCGGCGAGAACCGCTACAAGGCGCGGCGCTGGCGCGAGGCCGCGCTGCACCTGTCGCCGCTGGCGGCGCACGAGGATGCCGAGCGGTATCCGACCGAGATCGCGCAGGGCCTCTATCACGCGGCGCTCGCCGAGATCCGCTCGCTGCGGCCCGAGAAGGCGCCGGCGCTGTACGAGCGCGCGCTCGCGCTCAAGCCGAACTTCGGCCCGGCGCTGCAGGCCCTCGCCGAGCTCGCGATGGAGCAAGGCGAGCACAAGCGCGCCGCCGATCTGCTCACGCGGCAAGCGACCGCGACCGAGGATCCGGCCGAGCGGCTGCGCCTGTTCGAGGCGCTCGGCGACATGGCGCTCGTGATGCTGCACGACGACGACCGCGCGCTCGCATGCTTCGGTGCCGCGGTCGCCGCCGCCCAGCCGCTCGATGCCAAGCACGTGCCGCTGCTCCAGAAGCTGCTCGAGCGCCAGGTGCGCGCGGGCGATCACGCCGGCAGCGCGCGCACGTCGGAGCTGATGGCCGCGTTCGGTGCGAGTGCCGCCGAGCGTGCCGCGCGCCATCTGCGTGCCGCGCACGATTACCTCGCCGGCGGCGACCGCGTGCGCGCACGCGCCGCCGCCGAGCGCGCGGTCGAGAACGATCCGTACGACGTCGGCGCCGTGGATGTCGCGTCGCAGCTCGCGCTCGATCAGGGCGACGTCGATGCCGCGTCGGCGATGCTGACGCGCCTGCTCACGGCGAAGGACGACCGCGTCGGCGCGACCGATGCGCCGCAGCTCGCGCTGCTGTCGGCGCGCCTGGGCCTCGCTCGTGCGCAGCGCGGCGACACGCGCCAGGCCGCGCCCGCGCTCGAGCGCGCGATCGAGCTCGCGCCCGATTCCGAGGGCGCGACGCAGGCGCGGCGCGCGCTCGTCGAGCTCGCGAGGCAAAGCGACGATCCGGGTCGGCGCGAGGCCGCGCTCGTGCACCTCGCGGCGATCGTGCACGCGACCGGCTCGATCGCCGAGCTCGCCGCGTGGTCGGACGAGCTCCGCCGCCAGAACAAGGTCGACGGCGCGCGCGCCACGCTCGAGCTCGCGATCGCGTGCGGCCACCCGCCCGACGTGCATCAGAACGCATATCTGCAGATGCACAAGCCGTACGCGATGCGCGACGACGAGGCGTATCGCGCCGCGCTCGAGCCCTCCGAACGCGCGCTGATCGATCACGACTCCGCACCGCATCGCGTTGCGGCGCGCGCCGGCGAGGCCGGCGCCCTCGACGCCTACGGCACGCTCGCGCCGATCGCGGCGACGCTCGCCGAGGCCGCGCAGCTGATGTGGCCCGATCTCGAGGAGGCGCTCGCGCGGGCCGGCTGCACCGGCGCCAAGCGCGTGGCGGCAACCTCGCACGCGCCCGCCGTCGCGATGTTCTCGCGGCTCACGACCGCGCTCGGCATCGGCGCGGTGATGCTGTACCAGCACGATTCCATCGCAGCCGACGCGACCGCGATCGCGGCGGCGACGCCCGTGATCGTCCTCGGTCCGCGACTCGCCGCCGAGGAGGCCGCCGGGGTCACGTCGGCCGTCGTGCGCGCACTCGTCGCGCGCGCCGTCGAGCAGACGCGGCCCGAGCACCTCGCGTTCTGCGGGCTGCCGCCGCGCGACGCGACGCGCCTGCTCACGTCGGTCGTGCGCTTGTTCGGGCCCGCGGCGCTGCGCGACGCCGTCTCGGCGCTGCTCGTCGACGAGGACGTCCAACGCGCGCACGACGAGCTCGTCAAAGGCGCGCTGTCGGTCAAGCTGCGCACGCGGCTCGAGCAGCAGCTCGCCGCGTTGCCCACCGAGGCGCTCGACAACGCGAGCTACGTCGCGAGCTGCCAGCGCGCCGCCGATCGCGCCGCGCTCCTGGTCGGCGGCGATCCCGCGACGGTCGTGGCCGCGGCCAAGGCGCGCGGCGACGGTATCGCGCATTTGATTCGCGCCATCAGCCACGCGCAGTGGCTGGTGACCCGCCAGAAGCTAGGCGTAGGCGTCCGCTAGGCTTTGCATTACGATGGACGCGGTGGCGGCCAGGGTGCTGTTCGGCGTCTGCGCGTGCTTGGCGGCGTGCTCGTTCCGCCACGGCGGCGCCGTGTCGGGCGACGGCGGCGGCGGCGGTGGGCCCGACGCCAGCAACATCCATCCCGACGGGGCCGACGCGCCGGCCGAATGCGCGACGTGGCACCCGCACCACTTCGACGCCTGCGCGATCCCCGCGCCGAGCGACGGCATCGACCTCGACGGCGCGTGGACGTTCTCGACCGATACCGGCATGTTCGTCGGCTCCGGTCCGACGGCGATCACGCCGGCCGGCGGCAACCTCGTCCAGCTCGACGGACCGACGGCGTACCTCATCTCGATCGAATCGCTGAAGATCGAGACGACCGGCTCGCTGCGCGTGATCGGCGCCGAGCCGCTGATCGTCGCGTCGTGGGACACGATCGAGGTCGACGGCAAGGTCGACGCCGGCAGCACGTCGGCCGGGATGGCCGGCGCGGGCGCCGATCCGCCGGCGTGCGAGGCCGCGGCGCAGGGCCAGACCGGCGTCTCGACCGGCGGGTCGGGCGGCGGTGGCGGCGGCGGCTTCCAGGGCAACGGCGGTCACGGCGGCACCGGCGACATGCCACCGGGCCCGCTCGGCGGCGCCGGCGGCACCGCGCTCGCCGCTCCATCCGTCGTGCTCGGCGGCTGCGCCGGCGCGCCGAGCGGCGAAGCCGGCAGCGACCCGAGTGCGTCGGACCCGACCGCGGCCGCGGTAGCCGGACTCGGCGGCGGCGCGCTTCAGCTGACGGCGCGCACGGCGATCACGATCACCGGCCTCGTGCTGACCGGCGGCGCGGGCGGCGGTGGCGCGCCGCTCAACTCGGCGTGCGGCGGTGGCGGCGGAGGGGCCGGCGGCTTCGTCGGCTTCGACGGTCCGTCGATCACGTTCACCGGCGCGACGATCGCGGCGAACGGCGGCGGCGGTGGCGGCAGCGCGCCGTTCGGCCTGGGCGGGGTCAACGCCGGTCAACCCGGCCAGGACGGACAGCCCGGCATGGGGGCGGCGATGGGCGGCGCCGCGTCGAGTTGCTCCGAGGCCGGAATGAAAGGCGGCGCCGGGCCCATGCACGATGGCGCGAGCTCGGCAAATCCGATCGAGGCGTGCGGTGGCGCGGGCGGCGGCGGTGGCGTCGGATACATCCTGACGTGGGGCACGGTCGCGACGAGCGGCGGTTCGATGATCTCTCCCGCCGCCCAACCCGGGCCGTGACGCGCGGCGTATAGTCCCGGCGATGTATCTCGGGATCGTCAAGGGAACCGTCGTCGCCGAGCGCAAGGCGAGCGGGCTCGAAGGCAAGAAGATCTTGCTCGTGCAGCCGGTCGACGAGCACCGCAAGCCGATCGGTGACATCCAGGCGGCGATCGATACGGTGCAAGCCGGCGACGGTGATCTCGTGTATCTCGTCGGCTCGCGCGAGGCCGCGCTCGCGCTCGAGCCGTGGTTCGTGCCGGTCGATGCGGCGATCGTCGGCATCGTCGACGGAGTCGGCGCGTAATGCGGTGTTGCCGCGTGGTCGCGCCGCTGTGGGCGACAGCGAAGCATCCGGCGTATGTCGGCCATCCGCTGTTCGTCGTGCAGCCGCTCGACGAGCACGGCAAGGACGCCGGCGCGAGCTTCGTCGCGGTCGATCACGCACAGGCCGGTACCGGGGACAAGGTCATCGTGTTGACCGAGGGCAACGGCGCGCGCCAGATCCTGCAGCAGGGCGACGTCGTGCCGATCCGCTCGATCATCGTCGGCATCGTCGATCAGGTGGACATCGCGCCGTGAAAACGCTGCGCATCGCGGTCGCCGCGTGCTCGCGGCAGCTCCATGCCGCCGGCTGGTGCGCGAACCACGACGGCAACGTGACCGTGCGCGCCAATTCCGACACGAGGTCCGCGAGCGGCGCTTCGAGCGGTGGTCGCGGCGCGCGCTTCATCGCGACGCCGACCGCGACGTCCAAGCGCGTCGTCCAGGACAAGGACCTGATCGAGGTCGACGCGAAGGGCCACGTGATCGGTGCCGGGCGCGTGTTCGGCGAGATCGGGCTGCACCTCGTGGTGTACGAGCGCCGGCCCGATGTCGGCGCGGTCGTTCACGCGCATCCGCCGTGTGCGACCGCGATCTCGGCCGCGCGCGGCAACCCGATCGAGCGCCCGTTCATCGCGGAGGCGCTGGTCTCGCTCGGCGCGAAGATCCCGAAGCTGCCGTACGCGCAGCCGGGCGAGCCCGCGCGCGCCGCGCTCGCGCCGTGGTGCGAGCTGGTCGACGCCGCGATCCTCGGCAACCACGGCGTGATCGCGTGGGGCAAGGACTGCGAGACCGCCCTGCTTCGCCTCGAGCTCGTCGAGCACCTCGCGAAGATCGCGCTCGCCGCGCAGGCGTTCGGCGGCGTCGAGCCGCTGCCCGAGGCCGCGATCCAGCCGCTGCTCGCCGCGCGCGCCAAAGCCGGCATCGGACGCGCCGCGGATCGCGCGCTCGAGACCGCGGCCCAGCTCCTCGGCTCCGAGCCGCAGAAGCCTGTCGTCGCATGCGCGCCGGCGCCGCACTCGCCGGTGCCGACGATCGCGCCCGGTGGCGCGAAGCTCGCCGACGTCGTGCGCGAAGAGATCGTCCGCGCGTTGCGCGGCTAAGGAGCGGGAGCCGGAGCCGCGGGCGGCTCGGCCGCAGGCGCGGCGGGCGATGCGGGCAGTGCGGGCAGTGCGGGCGGTGCGGCAGGCAGCACGACCGGCGGCAGCTTCTCGACCGGCCTGGGCTGGTCGGCCTTGATCTCGATGCGCGGCTTGTTGTCGTCCTCGTCTTCGGCCGTCGAGATCGTTGCGAGGAAGCCGAGCAAGCCGGCGATGATGAGGCCGACGCCGACATCGCCGAGGATCTCCGCGTGCGAGTGACAGCTCGACGACATTCCGGGCCGGGGCGTCGTGTCGCAATCGGAGCTGACCAGGAACTCGGTACCGATGCCGGCCACGATCGCGCCCCCCTCGGCCAGCTGCGAATACATCCGCGCCCTCTTGTTGTGCGGAAAGCACCCGACCAGCATCGAGAGCGACAACACGAGTGCGACGGCGCGGTTCATGCGTCGGTTTGTACCAGAGCCCGCGGGGCTTTTCGCCGACGTTCTCGACGACCGTCGCTCACCGAACGCGGCGCGTGGGTCGCACGGTGCGACAATCGGTCACTTAGGCAGCAGCGTCGCGGCGACGATTCGCCGATCGGCGCGCTGCGCGAACGCGACCGCGCCGCCCGCGCGCCACGACGAGTCGAGTGCGATCGCGATCTGCCCTGCCCGGCCCGCGCTCGCGACGCGCTCGAGCCGGCGCACCACGCGATCGCTCGCGAGTGTCTCGCCCGCGTTTTCGCCGCTCGGCACCTTCGTGTGCGTGCCGTCTTCCCACACCGCGACCCAGACCTCGGCATCTGCCGGCGCGGTCGCGGACACCGTGACCTTCGCGGCATCCCAGGTCGCGCTCGCGGTGACCGCGAGCTGGCGCGGCGCCGCGGCGATCGCCTGCGCGACGCGATCGCTTTGCGATCCGACCATGCCGGCACCACCCGCGACCACGAGCTCGGGCGTGTACACGCGATCGCCGCCGAGCGCGTGCGCGTAGTCCTGCTGGCGCGCGGTCCACGCCGGCCGCGAGTACGGATCCGGCCAGCCGAGATCGTTCCAGTAGTCGACGTGAAACGTCAGCGGCGCGAGCTTGCGCCCACCGAGTGCGCCAGCGCGCGCGAGCCGCGACAACAGCTCGTCCGCGGGCGGGCACGAGCTGCATCCCTGCGACGTGAACAGCTCGATCACGACCGGCCCATCGTCGGGCCGCGTATCACCCGCCGCCGTCGCGCAGCCCAGCATCCCGAGCAACAGTAACCACCGCATGCGCCACCTACGATGCTACGAGTGCGAGGTTACCTGTGGCCAAAGCCCAAGGCCCAAAGCCTCAGATCGCGCCGGTCTTGCGCGCGATCTTCCGGCCCTTGCGCTCGCAGATCTTGCTGCCGTCGTAAACCGGGACATGCCGGGCCCAGGCGTGGCTGGACTGGGTGCCCGACAGGCCGAGGTAGTAGCCCTTGCGCGCCACGAACAGGTCCAGCCGGTTGCCGTCGATGTGGCCGCCCGTGTCGTCCGCGACCACGCAGCCGTCATGGACGAATCCGCCCCACGGCGCCCGCCCGGGCATGGTCCGGCCCTCGAGCAGCGGGACATATAGAAGTGACCCCAGCGGGACGATCTTCGGGTCGACCGCCACCGTCCGGAACGGCTGGAGCGGCCGCCCGCTGCCCGCGGTCCCCCACTGGTTCCGGGTCACGCGGAAGCACGGCGTTCGCTCGCACGAGCACCGCCCCCAGATGTTGAGCACCCGGCCGTCGCGCAGCTTACCGGTGCCCTGGATCGCGAGCTGCGTCGCGAACTCGGGCGAGACCTGCGCGATCGGCGCGCAGTGATCGGCCTCGTAGAGCGTCACGGCGTCGTCCGAGATAGCGGCGAAGTCCTTGTCATCACCGGAGTTTTCGTTCGCGACCGGCTTGGCGCCGACCTCTTCTTCTCCGATCACGTAGTAGAACGTGATCGTGAACTGGCCGAGCGGCTTGGGGCTGTCGCGATCGGCGTCCTGCGCCTGGCTCACCGCTGCCGGCTCGGGCAGTGGGCGATGCTCCGGCTCCACGGTCGGCCCCTTGCAGCCAACCGCGAGCACCACCGGAGCCAGTCGCTTCAGAACCACCGGTCGTCGAGGATAACCGTGGCCCTCCGGAGTAAAGAGCGACGCGGCGCGAAAAACACCGAGCGCCGGCAGAATCCGGTTCAGAACCGGGCTTGCAGCGTCGCGTTCACACCCAGCTGATGGAAGTGAGCGAACTCGTACTGGAACGGCGCGTCCGAAGCGGTGCGCGTGTACTCGGTCATGTTCGGGTTGTAGACGTAATACACCTCGAGCAGCGCCGAGTAGATCCGGCCGAACGTGACCTTCGCGTTGCCCTTGACCGCGTACTCCGCGGCCACCGTGCACGGCTGGCCGCCGCACGACGACGGCAAGATCGTGATGATCGTATCGATGTTGTTGTTCTGGATCACGGCGGTCTGGTGGCCGGCCACGCCGGTCGTGCCGCCCGGGATCGCCGCCGGTGACTCGAGGCTGGCCGGCTCCTCGATGCCGACGATCGCGCCGAGCGTCAGGAAGTCGTTCCAGTTCTCGTCCCCGCCGAGCGCGGCGAAGAAGTCGGGGTGGACCTTATAGGCGCAGTCCGGGCAGGTCGTCGAGTTGTACGGGAAGTCCTCGTACGTCGGCAGGCTCGGCACCGAGTGCAGGATGAACGCGAGGTCGCGGTAGCTGGCGTCGAAGCGCAGGCGAGTCCGGTCCTTCACCACGCGCGCATTGATGTCGCCGGCGGCGCCGTACTGGATCTTGGTCGTACCGGTCTTCTCGGGGTCCTTGAGCGTCTGCCCGAGGTACGTGAACTCGCTCATCACGAGCCACGACAGCCCGCCGGTGTACTTCACGGGGTCGAACAGGCCGGTCACGCGCTCGCCGTTGTACTTGTAGAGCCGGTAGTCGATCGACGACTGCACCGGCATGCCCTGGTGGATCGCGATCTGCGCCGAGCCGCCGAACAGCTGCACCTTCTGATCATTGACGTCGACCAGCTGGTTGTAGCCGCGGTCGAAGTAGCCGCCGTTGACCTCGAGCCGCACCATCGGGGTGGGATCCCAGCCGGCACCGGCGAGGCCGGCGAGCGCCGACCTCTGCTCCGCGGTGCGGGTGTCGAGCAGCACGGCGCTCTTGGCGCCGACGAACACGTAGCCGTTCGGCATGTCGTACTGGAGCTTTGCGCCCGGCGTCGCCGACTGCGCGCGGCCGTACTCGTTGTCGCCGCCCCACGACAGGCGGTAGCTGTAGCCGAGGCGGAAGCGGTCGGCCGAGACCGGGAACACGGTCAGCGACAGGCGCGTCGGATCCTTGTGGTCGGGGTCCTTCCAGTTCGACAGCACGATGTAGCTACCGTCGTCCGAGAGGCTGATGTTCGAGCCCGACAGCTCGTTGATGCGCAGCACGAACGCGCCCTCGGCGTCGAAGTGGCCGCTGTGAAAGTCGCGATAGCCGACGGCGTGCGACAGCGTCTCGAACCCGGAGTAGCGCGTGTCGTAGTTGTCGAAGAACAGCGTGCCGAGCGAGTTGGGCACGCCGAACCGCCAGCCGGGGATGCTCGGGATGGTCTCGCCGGGCTTCACGAGCATGTTCTCGTTCGTCAGCGTGAACGCCAGGCGCGTATCCATGAAGCCGCTCGACCCGGTCATCACGCCGGTGCCGGTCGGCTCGCCGACCGGCTGAGCGGGCTGCTGCGTCTCGGCCGCGGCGCGGTCGGCCGCCTCCTTCGCGGCGCGGTCGTTGAGGATCTTCGCGACCTCGCGGTCGACCAGGTCGCGCACTTTCGCGTCGTCATCTGCGGGCGCGGCACTGCCGGAGCCCGAGCCCGAGCCCGCGCCCGAGCCATCGGGCGGCGGCGGGGGCGGCGCCGGCTGAGCGGCCGCGACGACAGGAACCATGATCGCGGCCGCGAACAAGACCAAGCTGACAATGCGCATGACGTTTCCTAGCTAGTTAGTCGTGATGTCCGCCAGCGTGCGCGGATAAACAAGCCACACGTTGAAACCGCTCTCCATGATCGGGCGCAGCGTACCGACAAGCTTCGGCAGTGTCTTGCCTACGAGCGTCGAAGGATCGATATCCACCGTTCCAGCGGTGACGATGTCGATGATGTTCTTGCCCGAGCAGATCCCGCCGACGCCCGAGGGATCGAGCTTCCACTCGTTGAACGTGGTGAACGCGTCGTCGAGATCGCACACCTTCGCGTTGTCGATCTCGATCAGTGCCGCCTGGTTGCGCTTGAAGTTGATGGGGTGCGCGAACCAGTCGTTCGCGTCGCCGGTGAAGTCGGCCACGACCGCCGGCGGCTCGCACTCGGTGTGGACGTCTGCGAGCCCGTTGACGAACGTCTGCGGAAAGCCGATCTCGATGAGGCCGTCGAAGTTACTGACGCCGCCCGCGAAGCCGACCACGAGCTGCCCCTCGTCGAGGAAGCGCTTGTCCTGGTCCTGCGGCGCGCTGTACGAGTACACGTCGATGTAGTCGTAGTTCTGCGACGTGCACGGCGGCGTGCAGGACTTCGTCGGATCGGTGTCGGCGCACTGCACGTCCGCGAGCGTGTAGCCGGACGAGTACCGCGACGTGATGATGAGGTGGCCCTTCGTGCCGTAGCGCGTGATCTCGACCGACACGTTCTTGTTCTCGAGCGGCGAATCGGTGAGCGCGTTGATCGCCATCTCGTCGTTCGGCGTCTGGATGTCCGAGACGAACGGATCGCGGAACCACAGCGTCGGCGAGACGCCGGTCGCGTACGTCGGATCGCTGTCGCTGCCGTCGTCGAACCACAGCGTCGTCGGCCCGAACACCGGCGGCAGCGTCGCCGACATCGAGCCCTGGCCGTTGACCATCTGCACGGTCGTGAGCGGCGAGCCGCCGAGATACGGCGACAGCGTGCCGAGGTAGTACACGTAGACCTGCAGCTTCTGGTTGTAGGTCGTGTCCATGTTGCCGTCGGCGTCCATCGCGGTGATCGTCATCGAGACGTCGCGCTCGGTATCGGGCAGCCGGTTGGCGTTATCGATCGAGCCGGCATTCGTCGGCGACACGAGGTCGATCTGCAGCGACTGCGTCCCGGTGATCGCCGCGCGATGGTCGGTGCATCCGGCCAGTACGATCAGCGCGAGCACGAGCCTCTGGCCGAAGCCCGCAGTCCGAAATCCGTGGTCCCTCATTGTGACACCGGCCTGATGCGCCCATCGTGTGGTTCGACCGACTCGTCGAGGCAGCCGACCTTGCCGTACTCGTCGAACACCAAGGGCGCCTGTGGTGTCGACGTGTCGACGATGCACTTCGAGGCATCGCCGCCGGGTGCGTTGGAAGCGTTGCAGATCGTCTGCTGTCCGCCCTGCAGCGAGCGCGCCGGGCAGGTGCTCGACTGGTTGTTGAGGAACACGGTGAGCGCGTTGCGGAGCGAGACGCCGGTGTCCTGCTGCGACGTGTTGTTCTTCAGCACGATGAAGCCGGAGCCGCCCTGCGCGATGTAGTTGTTGACCGCGGCGCGATACAGGCCGCTGGTCTCGAGCGGCACGCACGCGTTCGGGCCGGACGTGTTGACGACCGGGCCGCTCGGGTTGATGACGCCGGTCGTCGGATCCTTGCGGCACGCGTCGCCGATGAAGATGTTGGCCGCGCACGCCGTCTGGAAGCACTTGTGCGACGCCAGCTCGCAGCGATCGTTGACCGCACTGATCGTCAGCGCGGGGTCGGTCGGATTGCACTCGGCGTCGGCCTGCGCCTGGGTCTCGCCGGCCATGTTGCCGCACGAGATGCCGACGTTGTTCGGATCGATCACGTTGCACCGGCACGTGCTCGCGCCGAGGTTCGGCTCGTCGCACGTGTGCGTCGACGTCGGATCGTCGCGGCAGATCATGTCGAACGTCAGGCCCGCGGTCTGCAGCTGGGTCTGGCAGCCGCGCGTGGCCGATTTCGCGGACACGAAGTCGAGCGTGTCCTTGACCTCCTGACCGGCGAGATAGATGACGACGATCGTGTTCTCGAACGGGAACACGTTGAACATCTCCTCGTTCGACAGCGCGCCGGCGGAGAAGTTGTCGCGAATGCCGAGCGAGTTCGTGAACGCGAACTGCGCCTCGACGCCCTGGAACTCCTGCATCGAGCGCGCGACCATGTTGCCGAGCTGAGAGTCCCCACCTGACGGATCGTTGCGCAGGATGTCGCCGCTCGAGATGCCCGGGTTCGCGTCGATGTACGCGAACACGCCGGCGAGGTTGATGTCGCGGTTGAGCTTGACCGAGTACGGCCACAGCAGGCCGGCCACCGTCGGATCGTCGGGGATGAAGTTCGGATCGTTCTGCGGATAGCTGACGACCGGCTCGTTGTTGTAGGCGAACGACACGATGCGGCTGCGCTTCTCCGGATCGGCGTTGTCGGTGCCGATGTGCACGACGAGATCGATGCGCCCGACGTACTTCGCGAACGCGCCCGAGTGGACGAGCACGGTCGAGCAGTCGTGGGTCTGGCAGTACACCGCGTCGTCGCCGTTGGGCAGCAGCTTGGGAGGGTTGGTCACGATGTGCAGGTGACCGCCGAGGATGAGATCGACGCCGTCGATCGCGAGCGACGAGTTGGGATCCTCGACCTGCGACGACGACAGGCCCTCGTCGTTGTCGAGGCCGAGGTGGCTCGCGATGATGATCAGATCGACCTGCGGGCGCAGGAAGCTCACCCACTGCGTCAGCACCTGGAGGTTGTCGATCGGCCGGAAGCCGAGAGAGTTACCGCCGTAGAAGCTGCCGATCAGCGTGTCCTGGTTGCCCATGCCGATCACGGCGATGCGCACGCCCTGGATGTCGTAGATCTCGTACGGCTTGACGATGTCCTTGAGCGAGCGCTGCTGCGGGTTGACCGAGTCGTCCCACAGATAGTTCGCGACGAGGTGCGGGAAGTTCGACCACTGATCGAGCTCGCTGAACAGCTGCTGGCTGCCGAGGTCGAACTCGTGGTTGCCGAGCACCTCGCCGTCCATGCCCGCGGCGTCGAGGGTGCGGATCTCGGGCTCGCCCTTGAACTCGTTGAACACCGCCGCGCCTTCCCACGCATCGCCCGAATCGAGCCAGATCGATCGATCGGTCGAATTGCGGATGCGATGCACGAGCGTCGCGATGCGCGCGATGCCGCCGAACGGCGCGTAGTTCGGATACAGGCCGTAGTCGGTATCGAACTTGTTCGGGACGTAGTGGTACGGGAACAGCCGCGAGTGAATGTCCGCCGTGTGGATGATCGTCAGGCGTACGTCCTGCCCGACGAGGTTCGGTTGAGGTTGTTCGACGGTACAGCCCGCTAGCAGGCAGACCACGACCGCGACACCCGTGATGGTCTGGCAACGCATCCGCCGGGTAATAACCGGGGTGCGCGGTTGTCAGCAAGACGTTTGAAGCGTCTACTTCTGCGCCGTAATGCCCCGAGCGAAGATCGTCTGCACCCTCGGTCCGGCATCGTCGACGCCGGAGCGCATCGGCGAGCTGATCGATGCCGGGATGAGCGTCGCGCGCCTGAATTTTTCGCACGGCAGTCACGAAGATCACGCGAGGATGTTGCAGATCGTCCGCGCCGAGGCCGATCGGCGTGGCAAGGCGGTCGCCGTGCTGCTCGACCTGCAGGGGCCGAAGATCCGGGTCGGGCGGTTCGCCAACGGCCAGATCCAGCTCACGAGCGGCGCCGAGTTCACGATCACGACGGACCCGGCGGTGGTCGGCGACGAGCGCCGCGTGTCGACGACCTACACGCAGCTCCCGCTCGACGTGAAGCCGGGTGACCAGATCCTGCTCGACGACGGGTACCTGGCGCTCGCCGTCCGCGAGGTGATCGATCACGAGGTCAAGACGGTCGTCATCACCGGCGGCGTGCTCAAGAACAACAAGGGCATCAACCTGCCCGGCGTCGAGGTGTCGGCGCCCGCGCTCTCGGAGAAGGACCGGACCGACATCGGCTTCGCGCTCCGCCACGGTGTCGACTACGTCGCGCTGTCGTTCGTGCGCCGGCCCGAGGACGTGATCGAGGCCAAGCGCCTGCTCACGGTCGATCAGGTGTCGATCCCGGTGATCGCAAAGATCGAGAAACCGCAGGCACTCGAGCGGCTTGGCGACATCATCGAGGTCTCGGACGGCGTGATGGTCGCCCGCGGCGATCTCGGCGTCGAGCTCGGTCCCGAGAAGGTGCCGCTGTGGCAGAAGCGCATCATCGAGGAGACCAACAAGCGCGGCAAGATCGTGATCACCGCCACACAGATGCTCGAGTCGATGATCGCGCAGCCGCGGCCGACACGCGCGGAAGCGAGTGACGTCGCGAATGCGGTGCTCGATGCGACCGACGCGCTGATGCTGTCGGGCGAGACCGCGAGCGGCGCACATCCGATCGAAGCCGTGCGCACGATGGCGCGCATTGTCGACGAGATCGAGCGCAGCGCGTACTACCGCGCGAACACCGCGCCGCCCAACATCGAGCTCGCGGTCTCGGCGAACGCGATCGCGCACGCCGCGGTGATCGCCGCGCACGCGATGCGGCTGCGGACGATCGTCGCGGTGTCGGACTCCGGCGGTGCCGCGCGGCTGGTGAGCGAATATCGCCCCGAGGCGAACATCGTCTGCCTGACGACCGACGAGGTTACGTTTCGGCGACTCGCATTATTCTGGGGTGTAACGCCGGTCATGATCGGCCCGTCGGCGACCACCGAAGAACTTGTAGATCGCGTCGAGGCGACGCTGATCGAGCGCAATCTGGCGCTGCCCGGCGAGAACGTGCTCGTGACGATGGCGGTGCCGGTGGGATCGGGCGTGCAGACGAACGTGCTCAAGGTGCATCAGATCCAACACTGATGCCTCGACGTAGGCGAAAGCCTACATACGACGTTCGCTTGAGCACGGTGTGCGGGCACGCTACGATTTCGGTCTCGTGCCGCATACCCCGAAACCCGCGGAGGCGGGGGTGAGCGTCGGCCAGGTGTTCCTCGGTAAGTATCGAGTCGACGGCATCTTGGGCCACGGTGGGATGGGCGTGGTCGCGGAGTGCACGCATCTCGCGCTGAACGAGCGCGTCGCGATCAAGATGCTGCGCCAGGACGTGCTGATGGATCAGGACGCGGTGTCGCGCTTCGTGCGCGAGGCGCAAGCCGCGGTGAAGCTCAAGAGCGAGTACGTCGCGAAGGTCCACGATGTCGGCACGTTCGAGAACGGCGTGCCGTACATGGCGATGGAATTCCTCGAGGGCTACGACCTGGGCCAGCTGCTCGAGCAGCGCGGCGTGCTGCCCGCGCCGTGGGCCGTCGAGCTCGTGGTCCAGACCTGCGAAGCACTTGCCGAGGCGCACTCGCTCAGCATCGTCCATCGCGACGTCAAGCCGACGAACCTGTTCGTGACCTGGCGGCCCGACGGCAGCTCGCTCGTCAAGGTGCTCGACTTCGGCATCTCGAAGTCGCCGATGGGCACGGACATGCAGCTGACCCAGACGCAGTCGCTGCTCGGCACGCCCTCGTATATGTCGCCCGAGCAGATGCGGTCGGCGCGCCTCGTCGACTCGCGCACCGATATCTGGTCGCTCGGCACCGTGCTCTACGAGGTGCTCGAAGGCCGCCGGCCGTTCGAGGCCGAAAGCTTCTCCGAGATGTGCGTGAAGGTGGCGGTCGATCCGCCGGCGCCCATGATCAACACGCCGCCGGGCCTGCAGCCGGTGATCCTGCGCTGCCTGAGCAAGGCGCCCGAGCAGCGCTACGCGACCGTCGGCGAGCTCGCGCACGACCTCGCGCCGTTCTCGCAGGATCCGCACGGCGCCAACGTGATGGTCGAGCGCATGACGCGCATGATGCGGCGCAGCCAGGGCGCGTTCAACGACGACGCGAAGAGCTCGCCGCGCATCCCGAATCGCATCGCGACACCGCCGCCGCAATGGGGCGTCGGATCCGATCCCGCCGTCAGCCCGTGGCAGGGCCGGTCGGAGGTCGGCGTCGCGCCGTACCGGCCGATCGAAGCGCCGAAGCCGGGCTTCGCGCAGACGCAGGACGCGTCGAAACCGTTCGCGCAGCCGCTGCCGCGCAAGCGCCGCTGGGTGCTCGCGTTGCTCGGGCTGGCGCTCGCGAGCGCGGCCGCGACGGCGGTCTACGTCTCGCAGAGCGGCGACGACGAGGACGACCAGGGCACGGTCGTTCACGCGCCGACGGAAGTGACGCCGCCACCTGTCGCGGCTCCGCCGCAGCCCGCGGTCGTGACGCCGAAGGTGCAGCAGGTCGCCGCGACGCCGGCGCCGGCGCCGATACCGCCGCCCCCAGCGACGCCACCCGAGGAGATCGCGGTGAAGCAGGCCGTCAAGGCACCCACCCCGACTCCTCCGGTTCACAAGATCGCGACGCCGGCGGTCACGCACGTCGTCCACGCGCCCGTCATGCCGAAGGCCGCGACGGTCAAGCCCGAGATCAAGGACGAGACCAAGCCGCTGCCGCCACCGTGCGACCCGTTTGCGGACATTCACGGCACCGAGTGCACGAAGACGCATTGACCTTGATATGATCGCTGCATGAGGCAGACGATCGGGGTCGTCTTGTTGCTCGCCTGCGGCGTGGCATACGGCGGCCCGCACGAGGACCAGGCCGACGCGCTGTTCCAGGAAGGCAAGGCGCTCGAGAAGGCCGGCAACACGATCGAGGCGTGTGGCAAGTACGAGTCTGCCCTTCACCTCAACCCGAACGCGATCGGCATCATCCTCAACGTCGCGCTGTGCGATCAGAACGCGAAGAAGTTCGCGTCGGCTTACAAGCTGTTCTCCGACGCGCGCAACCGCGCTCGCGAGCAGAACCTGCCGGAGCAGCTGAAGGCCGCCGAGGAGCACCTCGTCCAGGTCGCCGACAACGTCGCGCACGTCGCGCTCGCATTCGCCGAGCCTCCGACCGACGACACCAAGATCGTCGTCAACAACGAGATCGTACCGCGCGACGGCGCAAACGACGTGCTCGTCGACGAGGGCGACGTCGGCATCGAGGTATCGCGGCCCGGCCGGGTCGCCTACGCGGCGAAGATCTCGATCGGCAAGGGCGAGCACAGGGCGATCTCGATTCCCGCGCTCGCATTGCCGGTGACCATGAAGACCGGGCGCCACGCGTTCGGCATGATCGTGACGTTCGGCGGCGGCGCGATCGCGGCGACTGGCGTCGTGCTCGGGCTCGTCGCGCGCTCCAACTACAACGCGCAGTTCGACAACGGCAACTGCTCGAAGGAAGCCGGCGTGCTGCTGTGCAACCAGCAGGGCCAGCCGAAGACCGAGAGCGCGCGCACGCTCGGCAACGTCGGCACCGCGATCGGCATCGGCGGCGTGGTCGTCGCGGGCGTCGGCGCCTACCTGTGGTTCTTCGGCCATCACGACGACAAGCTCGCGTTCGTGCCGCAGGTCGATCCGCAGCAGGTCGGCTTCGCGGCCGTCGGGCGATTCTGATGCGCGCGCTCGCATGTGCGCTCGCGATCGCCGCCGCCGTGCCTGCGTTCGCGGATCCGCCCGGCCAGACCGTGGACCAGAAGCGCGCCGCGCAGCTGTTCGAGGAAGGCCGCACGCTCCTCACCGCGAAAGATTTCACCGGCGCGTGCAAGAAGTTCGACGCGGCGATCGCGCTCGACTCGCTCGCACCCGGCACGATGCTCAACCTCGGCCTGTGCAACGAGGAGCTCGGTAAGTTCAAGACCGCGCTGTACTGGTTCCGCAAGGCCGAGCAGCGCGCGACCGAGGTCGATCCGCCGCTGCCGCCTGTCGAGAACGCCGCCAAGGAGCACACCGCGAAGCTCGCGACCGAAGTCGCGCACGTCACGCTGGCAGTGACGGGCGACGCTCCGAACCCGGTCGTGAAGATCGACGGCGAGGACATCAACCGCGACGACTTTCACCAGGTCGAGATCGATCCGGGTCACCACGTGCTCGCGGCGAGCGCGGCAGGCATGAAGAACATCCGCGTCGAGTTCGACGTCAAGGGCGGCAGCCAGATGGTGGAGCTTCCGTTCGTCCCCGGGGACAACACCGTCATCGTCGATCGCGGTGCGATGCGCCGGCGCGCCGCGATCGTCGCCGGCATCGTCGGCGCCGTCGTCCTGGCGACCGGCAGCGGCGTCGCGCTCTACGAGTACGGCCAGTATCACAATCACAAGGACACGTACGAAAAGGTCGGCACGGACGGCGGCAAGACGAGCGACCTCGACGACGCCAACCACGCCGCGTGGGTCGCGCGCTACTGGGGCACCGGCCTCGTCGCCGGCGGCCTCGTCGCGATGGGCGCCGCCGCGTTCGTCTACTTCACCGCGCCGCAAGCCGAGCGCGTCGATCAGACGGTATTCGCGCCGGTCGTCGCCCCCGACCACGTCGGCTTCGCGCTCAGCGGCTCGTTCTGAGCGCACCGCGATAGCTGGGAGCTCATGCCCTCGCGAGCGCGGCGGCGCGCGCGCGATGCTTCGCCGCGGCGGGCGCATCGCCCCGTTGGTCGGCGATGCGGGCGGCGTAGTCGTGGGCGGTGGCGCGCACGCCTTCGCCGGCGCGTACGTCTTCGGTCAACCGCGTGAACAGCGCGTCGGCGCCGGGCACGTCGCCTTCGGCCCAGCGCACGCGGGCCTCGGCGAGGCGGACGAGCGCGTCGGCGGCGACGTCACCGCTCCGAGCGCGGCGGGCGAGATCGCGATCGAAGGCGGCGCGCGCATCCGCCGCGCGATCGGTCTCGACGAGGGCGGCGATGCGCACGGTGGCGGCGAGCACGCGCTTGCCGTCCGGCGGCGGGCCGCCGCGGTCGAGCTCGGCGAGCGTGGCCGGCCAGTCGCAGCGCAGCGAGAACGCGAGCGCGCGATAGACCGGGCGCAGCCGCGCAGACTGGCGATCGGCGAGCTCGAGCACGCGCGGCGCGTCGCCGGTCGCGATCGCGCGCGCCATCGCGGCGTGGCGCGTGAGCGTGCGGAACAAGAACCACAGGCCCAGCATCAACAGGAACGCGACGCCCTCCCAGATCTTGCCGGCGTTGTCGCTCTCGCTCGTGAACATCAAGATGATGCACGCGCCGAGCATGATCGCCGGGATCACCCACGTCGCGACGAGCACCCACACGAGCCCGCGCTTGCCTGCGAATCCGGTGCTCACCCGCCACCGCCTCGCAGGTGCCGCGCGATGCGCATCGCCATCTCGAGCGCCTGTTCGTAATTCAACCTCGGATCGACGCGGCTCTTGTACGCGCGCTCGAGATCGACCTCCGACAGGCCGCGCGCGCCGCCGATGCACTCGGTGACGTCCTCGCCGGTGAGCTCGACGTGCACGCCGCCGAGGCGCGAGCCGAGCTCGGCGTGCAGCGCGAAGCTCTGCTCGAGCTCTTCGACGATCTTGTCGAACCGACGCGTCTTGATGCCCTGCGGCAGGGTTTCGGTGTTGCCGTGCATCGGATCGCACACCCAGAGCGGCGTGCGGCCGGCCGAGCGCACCGCCTCGACGAGCTCCGGCAGCTTCGCGCGCACGTTGCCGGCGCCCATCCGATGGATCAGCGTGATCCGGCCCGGCTGGCGGTCGGGATCGAGCACGTCGAGCAGCGCGACCAGCCAGTCCGTCGTCATCGCCGGGCCGATCTTGATCCCGATCGGATTCTCGATCCCGCGGTGAAACTCGACGTGCGCACCGTCGAGCTGCGCCGTGCGCATGCCGATCCACGGAAAGTGAGTGGACAGGTTGTAGTAGCCGGTGCGGCGCGGCACGCGGCGCGTCTGCGCCTGCTCGTAGTGCAGCGCGAGTGCCTCGTGGCTCGTATAGATGTCGACGCGGCGCAGCACCTCGGCCTCGACGCCGGTGATCGCCGACACGAAGTCGAGCGACTCGCGGATCGACTCGACGATGCGCTCGTACTGCCCCGCGTTCGGCGAGCCGTGCGCGAACGACACGTCCCAGTATTCGGGGTGGTGCAGATCCGCGAAGCCGCCGTCGACGAGTGCGCGGATGAAGTTGAGCGTGAGCCCGGCGCGCTCGTACGCGCGCAGCATGAGGACCGGGTCGGGCGTGCGATCCTCGAGCGTGAACGCATCGCGGTTGATGATGTCGCCGCGATACGCGGGCAGCGTGACGCCGCCACGCGTCTCCGAATCGGCCGAACGTGGCTTCGCGTACTGACCCGCGATGCGGCCGATGCGTACGACCGGCTTCTTCGTGCCGTGCACGAGCACGAGGCTCATCTGCAACAGGATCTTCAGCTTCGCCGCGATCGGCTCGGACCGGCAGTCGTCGAAGCTCTCGGCGCAGTCGCCGCCCTGCAGCAAGAACGCGTCGCCGGCGGCTGCCTTCGCGAGATGTTCGCGCAGCTCCTCGACCTCCCACGACGTGACGAGCGGCGGCAGCCGGCTCATCTCGCCCATCACGCGCGCGAGCGCCGCGTCGTCGGCATAGCTCGCCTGCTGCGCGGCGGGGCGCGCTTGCCACGAAGTCGGCGACCAGTCCGGCGTCACGGCTTGGCCTCGCAGGTGACCGGGCGCTTGCCCGGATAATCGAGTCGCTTGCCGAGCCGGCTCGGCTCGATCGTGCCCTTGCGCGCGCGCAGCACGTCGGCGACCGCTTCGCGGATGATCGAGCTGGTGTCGTGCACCGCGCCAGTCGCGAGCCCGACCTTCGCGAACAGGCCGTCGCCGCCCGACGCGAGAAAATCGCTCGTCGCGATCGTGTACGGGTGGTCGGCGCGCAGCGGCTTGCCGCGCACGCGCAGGTCGAGCGCGAGCTTGCCGCGCATGCATGTCGCCTTCACCGCGAGCCCCGCCCACGACAGGATGCCGTTGTCGCGCTCGAGGTTGGTCTCGACGATGGCCGCGAGCTGCGCGCCGGTCACGGTGACGAGCGCGAACCGGTTGTCGAACGGCATCGCCTCGAACAATTCTCCGTACGTCAGCTCGCCCGCTGGCAAGTCGGCGCGCAGGCCGCCGCCGTTGGCGAGCGCGACGTCGGCTTCGGGACGTGCCGCGAGCATGAGGTCGGTGAACAGATCGCCCTCGGCCGATTCGACGCGATATTCCTTCGTCACCGCGCTCGCGAGCGTGACGCCGAGCTTTTCGGCGCGACGCTCGCCGGCCTTCGCGAGCGCGTCGACGACGATCCGCTCGATCGCGGCGTCGGCGAGCACCGGCTTGCCCTCGTACGGCTCGGGATGGCACTCCGACAGCGCGATCGCGTTGCCGCGTGCGTCGAGCGGGCACAGGAGCTGCGGCGGATGGATGTCGACGTGCGCGATGCGGCCGTCCTCGATGCGCAGATCGACCCGCCCGAATGCGCGCCCCGACGACAGCGACTCGATCGCGGCGATGCCGTCGATGCGATGCGCGACGCGCGCGTGCGTGTGCCCGCCGACCCACACGTCGACGAGGCCCGGTGGCAGCGCGTGGATCACGCGAAACAGCTCGGCATCCTGCTCGCACGACGCGGTGTCGTCGGGATTATCGACGTCCTTGCACGCGCTGCCGATGTGCGCGACCACGACGATCACCTGCGCACCCGCGGCACGCAGCGCGCGTGCCTCGCCGGCGATCGCGGCCGCGGTCGGCATCATGTGGAGGCCTACGAAGTTCGCCGGCATCGTGGTCGTCGGCGTGTCCTCGGTCGTCGCGCCGACCAGGCCGAGCTTGACGCCCGCGACCTCGACGAGCTTGCCGGGCGTGGTGTTCGGCCAGTCGATCAACTTGCCGGTGCGGTCGTCGCCGATGTTGGTCACGAGGAACGGAAACTTCGCCTCGGCAATCCGCGCGCGCAGCGCTCCGCGCGGATCGTCGTCGGGAGCCGTCGCGGTGACGGCCGGGCCGACCGGCCCGTAATCGAACTCGTGGTTGCCGATCGCCGAGGCCGCGTAGCCGAGCTCGCCGTACGCGCGGATGACGTCGGCGCCTTCGCCGAGGTTCGATTCGAGCGTGCCCTGAAACAGGTCGCCGCCGTCGAGCAGCAGCACGCCACCGCCGTCGGCCGCGCGCGCGGCGCGCACGTTCGCGACATAGCCGGCGAGCAGCGGCAGCCGCACGAGCGCGCCGTGCAGGTCGTTCGTGCCGATGATCGAGATCGTCACCGCGTGATGCGCTGGCGGCGCGAGCGGCGCGAGCGGCGCGGCGGGAGGCGCGACCACGTGCGCCGGCGCGTGCGTGCACGCGGCGAGCGCGACGAGCACGGCAGAGAGACAGCGCGACACGCGCGCACCATACCTTATTGAGAGTCGTCGGTATCTCCGCGATCGAGCCCGCGCGAGCGCTGCACGAGGTCGCGAACGCGGTCTTCTGTCGCAGGCTCCGCGCGCACCGCCGCCGCGGCCGGGTCGAGCGCGAGCTCGAGCGCGAGCGAGCCATCGCCCGCGACATCGACGAACGCGGCCCCGCCGCCCGACAGCGTGCACCCGACGCGCGCGCCCGGCGCGACCTGCTGCACGTGCGGCAGGCAGCTCGCATGCTGCGCGACGCCGAGATCGTCGAGCACGCCTTGCACGTACGCCGCGATCGGCGTGGTGTCGACGAACCGGCCGACGACATGCCAGCCGCCCTCGGCGAGCGCGATCGGCAGCACGACGCCGTCGAGCTCGGCGCGACACGCCAGCACCGCGGACCCGAACGCAGCGCAGCGCGCGGTCACCGGCACGTGAAATCGCGCGGTCAGCTCGCGCGCGATCGCCGTCTCGAGCGGCGGCGCGGCCGGCGCCGATTCGCCGCGCGACGCGCACGCGGCGAACAGGATTACCGCCAAGGCGCCGCAGACGCCGGGACCGACCGCCAGGCAGAGCAAGGGGCTCGGCTGGCGTCTCCCTTCTGGTGTCAGAAGCGCTTCTCGAGCAGTGGCACGTTCACGGTCATCATCTGCTCGCCGCGATACGAATCCTCGCTGAGGTCCATCTCGGGCAGCTTGAAGTCGACTTCGTGGCCGGCGACCGCGAGCTGGACGCTCGCGTGGATCTTCGCCTTGCCGTCCGTGAACAACCAATCGCTGTCGAGGCGCAGCGACAGGTAGTGCGTGTTGCCGCCGCCGAACCGCAACCGTGCCCGCTGCGCGCGCGCGTCGAAGTGCAGCGCGACGACATCGTGGCTGAGCGTGTCGAGCTTGTCGCCGACCTCGTTGCCGTAGTCATTGACGTGTTCGAGCATCACGTCCTCGACCTTGGGCAGCTGACCCACCGGCAGCGACGGCCAGCGATGGTCCATCAGGTCGTCGGCGGCGGCGGTCCCACCCGACACGAGCAACACCACGAGCGCGATGCGCGAGCTCCCCACGGTCTTCATGTTCACCCGCCTGATTTCACCGTTCTGTGAGCGGCCCTACGGTTACATGCTAAACGTCACGGATGGGTCGCCGTATTGCCGTCGCGCTCGTCGCGTTGATCGCGAGTTGCCAGCACGAGCAACCGACCGCACCTCCGGCTCCCGCTCCCACCCCGGCGCATGCCGCCAAGCCCGATCCGTGGGCCACGCCGGCGGTCGCGAAGGATCCGCTCCCCCATCCCCTGCTGTGGTCGATCGAGAAGGACGGCCGCACGACATATGCGCTCGGCACGATCCACCTGGGTGTCGATCCCGAGTCGCGCCTGCCGGAGTCGGTGTGGGACAAGCTCGACCATGCGACCACGTTCGCGATGGAGACCGATCTGTCCGATCCCACGCTCGCCAAGCAGATGAGCGAGCGCTCCGACGGCGGCACGCTGCACCAGGACCTCGGCGAGACGTACTGGCGCAAGCTCGAAGACGCGCTCGGCGCCCCCATCGCCGAGAAGCTGGACCGGATGCGGCCGACCATCCCGGCGACGATGCTCGAGATGCGCGGCATGCCGTCGACGGAGCCGATGGACGGCGTGCTGCTCGCTCACGCGCAGCGCGCGCGCGAATCGATCGTGTATCTCGAGCCCGCGTCCAAGCAAGTCGCGCTGCTCGTCAAGTGGATGGACACGCGCGCGCTCGAGCAGATGCTCGACGATCTCTCCGAGGACGAGCAGAACCAGAAGGAGCTGCTCGCGGCATACGTCGCGGGCGACGACGCGAAGATGATCGCGCTGGCCGACACCGAGCGCGCCGAATGGAAGAAGTCCGGACGCGACGAGGCCGACTACGACAAGATGATGAAGGAGATGCTCTACGACCGGAACGCGTCGTGGATTCCGGAGATCGAGAAGATGCACGCGGCGGGCGGCGGCTTCATCGCGGTCGGGGCCATGCACCTCATCGGCAAGGGCAGCGTGCTCGATTTGCTCGAACTGCGCGGATACAAGGTGACGCGCCTTACGCGTTAGACGTCGCGTCGCGGCGCGTCACGTCGCGGAACTACTGTTCAATTACAACCGCGCTCGGTATCGTCCGCGCATCCAGGGAGGATCCATGCGCCGTCTTTTGCTCGTGCTCGCATTAGCCGCTGTATTCGTGGCGTGCGGCAAGGACAACTCTGCAACGACCCCCGACAGCGCCGGCAATCCGAACGCCGACGCGCCGCCGCTCTCGGGCACGCCGTACACGGTCACGTGGGGTCCCATCACGGTGCAGCCCGGCGTCGAGGACACCCAGTGCATCTGGGTCAAGCTGAACAACGCGACGGCGATCAAGGTGCACCAGCTCGACAACTCCCTCGGTCCGACGTCGCACCACCTGATCGTCTACAAGGACGACATGGACACGACCGAGCAGACGACGCCGATCGACTGCCAGCCGTTCGTCGGCGCGCTCAATACCACCGGGATGATCGCGCCGATCGCGATCACGCAGAAGAAGCAGGACGAGATCACGTTGCCCGACGGCGTCGCGTACACGTTCGCGGCGAACCAGATGGTCAAGCTCGAGCTGCACTACATCAACTCGTCGGACTCGGATCCGATGCCGGCGAACGCGACGGTGACATTCTACGACGCCGATCCGGCGACGATCCAGAACGAGGCGAGCGTGCTGTTCACCGGCTCGCCCGACGTCGACATCCAGGCCGGCCAGATGGCGACGCTGCACGAGTACTTCACCGTGCCGTCCGACATCGACCTCAGCACGTCGCACATCTTCGGGATCACCGGGCACGAGCACCACTACGGCACCGGCGTGCAGGTCAACGTCGCGCCGGCGTCGACCGGCCCGTTCACTGCGGTCTACAACCCGGACCCGTTCGTGTGGAGCGAGCCGGCGACGCAGACGTCGACTCCTGGCTTCGGCATCCCGCAGGGCGGCGGGTTCGACTTCACGTGCACGTGGACCAACACCGGCTCGACCGAGGTCAAGTTCGGCGAGTCCGCGACCGACGAGATGTGCTTCTTCTGGATGTACTACTACCCGTCGCAGGGCTCGAAGGTGTGCGTCCACACCGACCAGTTCGGCGGCGGCTTGGACATCTGCTGCCCGGACCCGAGCCAGCAGACGATCTGCAACTACATCAGCCAGAAGTTCTAGCGGCGAGGAACTCGCGCAACGCCGCGAGCACCGGCGGCGGGATCTCGTGGCCGCCGGCGAACGCGTTCCAGTCGAGCGCGGCGCCCGCGGCGCGCAGCTGATCGCGCAGCTGCTCGGCGATCACGAACGGCAGCAGGAAGTCGTTGCGGCCGTGGGACTGGAACACCGGCACGCGCGCGAGCGTGGCGAACCGCGGCTGCCACTCGGCCTCGGAGACGATCGTGCCCGACAGTACGACGACGGCGGCCGGCGGCGCCCCGCGATGCAGCGCGACGTCGAGCGCGAGCATCGCGCCTTGCGAGAACCCGCCGAGCGCGACCTGGTTGTCGGCGAGCCCGTAGCGGGTCTTGACCTCGTCGACCAGGCGCGAGACCTGGTCGCGCACCGCCGCGAGGCCCTCGGGCACCTCGGCGCGGCGGTCGCGCAGCGTGCCGGCGCGCAGCTCGGCTTCGAGTCTCGCCAGATCGAGAGGCCACCAGGCGCGCGAATCGCCGTACAGGCCGCCGAGCACCAGCGGCGCCTCGGGGAAGATGAAGCGCGTCGGCACGTCGAGCACCTCGCCGAGCGCGACGAGGTCGTCGCCCGGGGCGCCGAACCCATGCATGAGCACCACCGCGCCGCGCGCGTTCGGCTTCTCGATCACGTGCGTCGTCAGACCGGCAAGCTGGACCGCCACGCGGCGAAGCTATCACTTCACACGCCGCCGATGCCGCCCGAGCCCTTGTCGGCGACCGGGCGATCGCCCGACTCGGTCGCGTGGTGCGGATGGGTCTCGTCGGTATCGTCGATCACGTCGATCTCGTGCTCGGGCTCCGCGCCGGTCTCCGACGCTTTCGCGCGCAGCTCCTCGAGCCAGCTCTCGCCGAGTGCCGGATCGCCCTCGGTTGCGGAATCTTCTGGGGCGAGCTCGATGTCGGCGGGCGGGACATGCACGCCGTACAGCTCGCCGGTGTCGCGCGCCTTCGCCGGCTCGTCGGGCTCGAGCTCGGTCGCGTCGGCGACGGCTTCGACCAGGTCGTTCGGTTCGACATCGACGACCGGCGACGTGTGGCGGCGCGTGCGCCGGGCGTGCCGACTACGTGAAGTCTTGGTGTGCATGCACCTACGAGGAGCATGCGGCGTGCCGCGTCAGTCGGCCGGCGCCGGCACGGCGACGACGAACACGTAATCGAAGCTCGCACCTGCTGCATTCGTACGAATTCCGATCTCGCCGCCGGCGTCGGCATCGGCGTCGTACTCAGCGTCGCCCGTGGTCTGGCCGCGACCGCCGAGGCAATCGAGCGACGTGTCGCCGCCATCGGCGGGCTGCGACGTGCGCGCCTGAAGCACGAGCCAGTCGCCTTGCATCGCGCCCGCGAAGTCGGCCGTGCCGTAGTCGAAGCTGCCGTTCGCCTCGCCGTCGCTCCAGACCTTGCCGGCGTCGATCTCGGCGCCGCCGCCGGTGTCGGCGATGCCGCAATAGTAGTAGTCGTCGAGCGCGTGGTAGCCGAGCACGATGCCGGCCGAGCGGCGTGGCGCGCTCGCACTACCGAGCGCGTTGACACGCAGCCGCGCATCGACGAACACGTTATTCGGCGGCGGCGCGTCGGGCCACACGAGCTGGTAGATCGCGGCGCTGTCGGGCTCGACCGCGTAGCCGTTCGTGTACTGCCAGTTCGAGCCGCCGGCGACCGGCATCCACGCGACCGGGCCGTAGAAGCCTTCGAACAGCGCGATGCGATCGCCCGGCGTCGTCGGGCGCGGATCGCATGCGTCGCCCACACCGTCGCCGTCGTAATCGGCGCCGGTGTCGACGACGTGCGGGCACACGTCGCACACGTCGCCGCGGCCATCGCCGTCGTGATCGTGCTGATCGGCGTTGGGCATGGTCGGGCAGTTGTCCATCGAGTCGGGCACGCCATCGCCGTCGCTGTCGGTGACGCTCGATCCCGTGCCCATGCCCGTTCCGCTTCCGCTTCCGCTACCGCTTCCGCTGCCTTCGCCCGTCGGTGCGCCCTGCTGAAACGCACACGCGGACGCGCAGATCATCGCGCTGACCAAGACCCTCTTCATGGCGCACCGAGCTTCGGCGCTTCGCGGCGCGCGGTCACGCGGTTGTCGCTCTCACCTGCTCGCAGCGATTCTGCACTGTTCGTGCAAAAAGCCTTACCATCTGAGTAATGGCCAGCGGCCGCTCGTACCTGACCGCGTTCGGCGAGCTGCACCGACTCGACGACGCCGACGAGCGCCGGCGCGTCGCGCGCCAAGGCCTCGCGGTGATCGCGCAACTCGCGGAGCGCGAGCCCGCGCCGCTCGAGGGGATTCCCTCCGATCAGCTGCTGCTCGCGGTCCGCACCGCGCTCGGCGACGGCGTGCTCGGCGAGCTCGAGTGGCTGACGCCTGCGGCCGCGGCGGTCGCGTTGTTCGAGCTCGCGCAGGCACTGCCCGCGGGTGCCGAGCGGCGCGAGCTCGGCCGCCGCGTGCTGACGCGGCTTCGCGACGCCGATCGCGACACGTTCGTGCGGCTCATCGTCGCGCTCGCGCGCAGCTCGCCGAAGGTGGTCGCGAACGAAGGCCTGCGCGCGCGGCTCGAGGTCGTGCTGTCGGCCCCGCTCACCGCGCCCGGCGCGATCGGCGAGCTCGCGATCGGCCTGCTCGCGCAGCCGCAGCTCGCGCAGAGCTGGGCGATCGCGCCGGCGAACGGCTCGCTGCCGGGCCGCCGGCTCGCGGCTCGCCTGCTCGCCCACGGTGCGCGCGAGGCGCTGCGCCGGCTCGACGGCGGCGATCGCGGCGGCGTGCAGGTGCTCGCGCGCCCGGCGACGCGCGGTGCGCTCGCGCGGCTGCTCGGCGATCGCGAGGCGCTCGTGTGGCGATTCGCGGGCATCGCGCGCGGCTTGCTCGCGCACGTCGACTCCGAGCTCGCGGACGACATCGATCGCGAGCTGCGCCCGACCGGCTCGAACACGCAGCTGCGGCGCGCCTCGGCATCGGCCGCGGCAGCGCTCGAACGCGGCGGCGCGGCGCAGCGCTGGTCGGCGTTGCTCGTCGAGCGCAGCGCGAAGGAGCCGGGCGTCGCGCGCGGCACGATCCTCGGCCTCGCCGGGCTCGCGACCGTCTCGCCCGACGCCGCCGACGAGCTCGCGGCGGCGCTCGTCGCGCGCGCGCCTCTCGAGGCCGCCGAGGCGCTCGCCGAGCTGCGCCGCGAGGAGGCGGCACCGCTGCTGCCGCGCGCCACCACGCACGCGCTCGCGTGGCTGCGCGAGCAGATGCGCGGCGATCCCGAAGCCGGTGACGACGGCCGCTGGGCGTTGCTCCACGCGCTCGAGTCCGAGCTGGGCGCCGGCCCGCGCGCCGACGGCATCGGCGTCGCGATCGCGGCCGCACGCGACGCGCTCGATGCCGGCGACGCGACCGCCGCGCTGCGCGAGGCCCGCGCCGCGGTCGACGAGGTCACGGCGTGCGCGGATTGGCTCGAGCGCGCGACCGACGACGATCCGATCGATCGCCGGCACTCGATGCGCCTGCTGCGCGAGCTCGATCGCGAGCTGCTCGCCGACAACGCGCTCACCGCGGTGCTCGGGCTCGCACCCGACACCGATCCGGTGCGCGCACAGTTCGCGACCGCGCTCGGCGCGATCGAAGCGGCGCTGCTCGCGCGCGAGACCAAGCCGGAGCGCGGCGTCGTGCCGCATGGCGGGCTGCGCGTCGCCCGGCTCCGCGCGCTCGTGCGCTTGCTCGACGGCGTGCGCGCGACCGGCGAGGCCGATCTCGAGCCGAGGCTCGCCGCGGTGCGCACGCTGATGGCGCGCGCGCAGCACGATCTATCGCCGCTGCGCCGCGCGGTGTGGGCCGCGCTCACGCGCGCCGGCGACGCGCTGCTGCGCGACGGCCATGCCGAGCTCACCGATCTGTTGCTCGCGTGGACGACCGCGTTCCCAGACGAAGATTTCGCGATCGTCCGCGAAGCGACGATGGTCCCGGAGGTCGAGGGCGCGTTCGACGCGTACGCGCGGCTGCACCAGGCGACGTGGGCCGCGTCCGATCCCGACGACGCCGACGCCGTGCACGGGGTCGTCGAGCGGCTCGCCGAGCTGGCCGACGCGCTGCCGCCGGAGCAATCGCCGCGCGTCGAGAGCGTGCGGCTCGCACTCGCGCGGCTCGGCGGGCAGCTCGCGCGCATCGCCGCCACCGTCAGCCGCGGCACCGTGCCGACCGGCGCGCTCGACGCGGTCGCGACCGAGCTCGGCACCCTCGCCCGCCGCGTGTTCGCCGCGCGCACGCGGCTCGGCCTGCCCGGCGACGACACGAGCGAAGGGCTCGAGGCCGCGATGCGTGCGACGGCGGCCGTCGGCGACGAGTCGATCGCGACCGCGGTCGAGCTCGCGCGCGCGTGCTTGCCGACGGCACTCGCCGCGGCGGTCGAGCGCGTGCTGTTCTGGCTCGCCCGCCGCCCTCAGATGAAGCCCGAGCAGACGACCCAGCCGATCGAGGCCTTGCTGCCCGGCTGGGTGCCGCTGTCGCGCCTGCTCGGCAGCTTCTACGTCGTGCGTCCGATCGGCCGCGGCGCCGGCGGCTCGGTGCTGCTCGCCTCGCGCGCCGAGGAGCGCACGCGCCCGCATCGCGAGCTGGTCGCGGTCAAGGTGCCCGACTACACCGGCGAGGTCGCGCGGACGCTGTCGGAGCAGGCGTTCGAGCGGCTGTTTCGCGAGGAGGCCGGTGCGCTGCTCGCGCTGCCCGTGCATCCGAACCTCGCGCGCTTCATCACGTTCGACGCGAGTGCGCAGCCCAAGCCGATCCTCGTGATGGAGTTCGTGCGCGGCACCAACCTCGAGCGCACGCTCGAGGGCAACCCGCTGACGATGGAGCGCTCGCTCGCGATCATCGACGGGCTGCTCGCCGGGCTCGTCGCGATGCACGAGGTCCACATCGCGCACCTCGACGTCAAGCCTGCGAACGTCGTGCTGCGCGAGGCCGCCGGCGACTCCGTGCTCGTCGATTTCGGGCTCGCCGGCCGGCGCATCCGCAGCGGGTGCGGTAGCGCGCATTACGGCGCCGCCGAGGTGTGGACCGACGATGTCGGTGATCTGGAGCCATTCGGCGCCGACGTGTACGCCGCGGCGTGCGTCGCGTTCGAGGTGTTGACCAACACGGTGCTCGTCCGAGGCGATACGATGAGGGCGGTCCTCGACCAGCACTTCTCGAAGCAGCCGGGCGGCGACGTGCTTGCCAAGCTCGAGCGCGCGCGTCCTACCGCGTCGCTCGCGGAGCTGCTGCGTGCCGCGGTCGCGCGCGATTCCCGGCGGCGGCCCACCGCGGCGCGCCTGCGTGCGGGATTTGCCGCGATCGCGCCCGATTTGCGACGGCTTGCGTGGCCGCTCGCGGCGTGACCGCGCGCGCGGTAACGTCGAGGCATGGCGAACCGAACCGATACCGGCGAGGTCTTGAAGGAGCAGCGGCGCTTTCCCTGGCGATTGTGGCTGTACGCGATCGCGGTGACCGCCGCGGCCGGATACGCCGGATACCTCGCGTACGGTTATCGCGAGAAGGTCAACAACAACGCGGACGCGGTCTCCGAAGCGAATGGCCGCGCGAAGACCTGCAAGGAGCTGCTCGACGGCACCGCGCAAACGGTCAAGGACCTCGACGTCTGCAAGCGGACGCTCGGCGACGCCACCGTCAAGCTCAACGAGGGCACGAAGACGATCAGCGCCACCGCCACCGAGCTCGAGCAGCTACGCGCGCAGAAGGCGGAGGCCGACAAGCGCATGGCGGCGATCGAGGACATCCGCAACCAGTTCGCGAAGATGATCGGCACCGGCACGCTCACGGTGGTCGCGCGTCACGGCGAGCTCGTGGTGTCGCTGCCGTCGGAAGTGCTGTTCCCCACCGGGTCGGCCGAGCTGTCCAAGCCCGGCGAGTACGCGGTGGTCGAGGTCGGTGCGGTGCTCAAGAAGTTCCCGGATCGACGGTTCTTGATCGTCGGCCACACCGACAATCAGGACTTCGTGAAGCCGAAGGCGGGCGGCGGCTCCGGCTCGGGGACGGCCACCCCGGCGTGCATCGCCGCCGACAACTGGCAGCTCTCGACCGAGCGCGCGCTCACCGTGACGCGCGTGCTGACCGCCGCCGGCATGAAGCCGGAGAATTTGATCCCCGCCGGCGAGGGCGAGCACGATCCGCTCGAGAGCAACGCGACGGCGGCGGGCCGCACCAAGAACCGCCGCATCGAGATCGCGCTGCTGCCCGCCGTCAGCGAGCTGCCGGCGCTGCCACCGTCGCTGACCGGCGCCGCGCCGCCGGCGAAGTAAGGCACGGCGCCGCTTCGCGGCAGTGCTTCGGCGCGAGGAGTGTTCGACCCTACGGGCCGAAGCTCGCTCGACGCGCCTCAGTCACAGTGGGTCGCCTTGAGCGCGAGCGTGTCGAACAGGAAGCCGGTCGAGTTGATCTCGTCGTTCGTGGTGGTCATGCGCACGCGTACGGTCTGACCCGAGAGGTCGGTCGTGAATGTGTGCGAGAACGCGACCCACGTCGAGGTCGTGGTCAGGTTCGAGAGCGAGAGCACGTTCTCGATCGGCGTGCCGTCGGTCTTCGTCAGGTCGAAGGTGCCGGTGTCGTAGACGACCGGGTCGGTCTCCTGGGTGCCGACCGCGTAGTAGCCGGTGACCACGAGCTGCGTCGTAGCGGTGGGCACGACGACGTCCTGATACAGGAGGTCGGTGACGGTCAGCTCGCCTTCGTCGTCGCCGGTGATCCCGCCCATCCACGCGTAGTACGCCGGCGACTGCGCCGCGATCGCACCGTTGGTGATGAGCGGATACGCCGGATCGATCGGGGTTGCCTGCCAGTCGGTGCCGACCGGCGTCAGATCGAACGCCGGATTCGCGAGCAGCTCGGTGATGACCGGCACGCACGCGTCGGGCGGCGGCGCGGCATCGCGAAACTCGAACGCGTCGAGCGGCCGCGCGTCCTCGAACACGAACGCGTCGAGCGGCCTGGCGTCGTGAAACTCGAACGCGTCCAGCTGGCGAGCCGGCGCGTCGGAGAACTGGTGCGCGTCGGCGCCGGGATTGCCGATCGGCGCGTCGCTGAACGGCTGCGCTCCGTTGGCGGAGGCACAGCCGGCCAGCGCGAGCCCGAGCGCGAGCGACATCCTCATGTAGTCCGGGCATATCCCGGCGACGCGACGCCTTCAACCAAGATCTTCTGACCGACGGTGAGGCTAGACTGCGCCGCCTGCCATCTCGCGCCGGGCGCGGGCGGCGGCGGGCCGCCAGCCACCCCGCCAGACCCGCAGCCAGAACAGGCTCGCCCCGACGACGATCTCGATCGCCAGGCCGATCCAGCCGCCCACTGCCCCGAGCCCCATCCGCATGCCCAGAAACCAGGTCAGGGGTGGGGTAGTCAGCCAGGACGTCGCGATCCCGACCACGGCGGCGTAGCGCACGTCACTGGCGCCGCGCAGCACGCCGCGCGCGATGACGTTCGCCGCGTCCGCGACGAGGAACGCGAGCCCGACGTGAACGAGCATGGTCGCCCGCTCGGCAAGCGCGTCGTCGCCGGCGGCCAGGCCGGTCGCGATCGCGCGGCCGAGCAGCGCATAGCCGACGAGGCACGCCGACGCGTAGCCCGCACCGATGGCCAGTGCGCGCTTCGCGACGCGCGGCACCAGCTCGAGGCGCCCCGCGCCGACCGCCTGGCCGACGAGCACGGCCGCTCCTTCGGAGAGCGCGTGCGCGGGCAAGAACGACACGTTCACGAGGTGGAGCACCATCTGATGCGCGGCGGCGTCGAGGGCGGACATGCGCGCGACGAGGATGGTCAGGATCAAGAACGATCCGACCTCCATCACGAACTGCACCCCGTTCGGCATGCCTTGCGCCCAGATGTCGCGCAGCGCGTGCAGCGACGCACGCACCCGTGCGAGCTGCGACCGCATCGGCCACGCGAGCATCGCCAGCTCGGTCGCGTTGCCGCAGATCGTCGAGAGCGCCGCGCCGCGCACGCCCCAGCCGAGGCCGAGGATGAGCGTCGCGTCGAGCGTGATGTTGACGGCGTTGCCCGCGAGCGACGCGCGCATCGGCGCGCGCGTGTCACCTTCGCCGTAGCGCGCCTCGCGCAACGCGGCATAGACGAGCACGAGCGGCGCGCCGAGCGAACGGATCGCGAGATACTGCGACGCGAATGCGCCCGCGCGCGGCGACGCCGACAACGCCGAGAGGAGCGGCGCGATCAGCTGGCCGAGCACGAGCGCGACCACGCCGAGCACCGCCGCGAACGCGAGCGCGGTGCCGACGAGCTCCGGGATGCGCTCGCGGCGCGACGCGCCGACCGCCTGCGAGACGAGCGTCTTCGCGCCGCGCAGCACGCCGACGCCGAAGCACACGAACGCGAAGCCGACGACGGCGCCAAGGCCGACGCCGGCGAGCTCGTCGGAGCCGACGTGCGCGACGAACGCGGTCGACGCGAGCGTCATCGTCGAGAACGACAGCATCGAGACCGTGATCGGCCACGCGAGCCGGAGCAGCGCTCGGCCGGGTCGATCGGTCCAATCTAAGGTTCTGGTAGGCGCAGACATGGCGGTCCGGTTCGGAGCCCGGCTTGCGTTCGCCGAAACGAAGAAGGGCTCCCTGGTTCATCCGGGGAGCCCGCGGCGGGGAGCTGGATCTCGATCAGCGCATCGAGGTTCCGCCACCGCGGGCTACACCGCGCACGACGATCGCGATCGTCGGCGAACAGGTGTGCGGCTTGGCGAAACGCATCAGTTGCTCCGGCGCCGACTGTCGCAAATCGCGCCGCGGTTCGTCAAGCCTGCTCACTGGCCGGGCCAGTACGCGCGATCGAGAACCACGTACATCGTCCCGCCATCGCCCAGGTTTACGTCGAGGATGTCGTCGCTGAACCGGCCACGCCGCGAGCGCGCGCGACGGCTACGCGAAGCTGGGAGATGACACGGTCAAGCCAGCGGATGACTGGCTGAAAAGCCACAACAATTGATCGGGAATTTGCCGGCGCGGCGTGTGGTTGACAGACCGCCCACCGGGCGCTTACCTCCCAACTCCCCATGTCGGATCGCCTCACCGAAGACACCTCCAAGCTGCAAGGCCGCTTCGCCGCACTCAAGGCGGAGGTCGGCAAGGTCCTGGTCGGCCAGGACGAGATGCTCCACCGCCTGCTGCTCGGCCTGCTGGCCGGCGGCCACGTCCTGCTCGAGGGCGTGCCCGGGCTCGCGAAGACGCTCGTCATTCGCACGCTCGCCGACGCGATCGACGGCACGTTCTCGCGCATCCAGTTCACGCCCGACATGCTGCCCGGCGACGTCGTCGGCACGCAGATCTACAACCCGCGCGAGGGCACGTACTCGATCAAGAAGGGGCCGGTGTTCGGCAACTTCATCCTCGCCGACGAGATCAACCGCGCGCCCGCGAAGGTGCAATCGGCGCTGCTCGAGGCGATGCAGGAGCGCCAGGTCACGCTCGGCGACCAGACGTTGCCGCTCGCCGAGCCGTTCCTCGTGCTCGCGACGCAAAATCCGATCGAGCAGGAGGGCACGTATCCGCTGCCCGAGGCGCAGCTCGATCGCTTCATGCTGAAGGTCAAGGTCGGCTATCCGACGAAGGACGACGAGGTCAAGATCATCGATCGCATGGCCGGCTCGGGCGCCGAGCCGAAGGCGACCAAGATGATGACGTGCGACGAGATCCTCGCGGCGCGCGACGTCGTGCGGCAGGTATTCGTCGACGACAAGGTCAAGCGTTACTCGGTCGACCTCGTCAGCGCGACGCGCGATCCGAAGGCGGCCGGCATCCCCGCGCTCGCGCCGCTCATCGACAACGGCGCCAGCGTGCGCGCATCGATCGCGCTCGTGAAGGTCGCGAAGGCTCAGGCCGTGCTGCAGGGCCGCAGCTACATCTCTCCGCACGACGTGAAGACGATCGCGCACGACGTCCTGCGCCATCGCGTGCTCGTCAGCTACGAGGCCGAGGCCCAGGGCAAGACCACCGATCACGTCATCGCGCAGATCCTCGAGAACGTCCCGGTTCCCTGAGCGCCGACGATGTTACCGGCCGAAATCGCGCAGGCGGTCAAGCGCATCCAGTTCGTCACCGGCCGTCAGGTGGCAGACGTGATGGCGGGCGCGTACCTGTCGGTGTTCAAAGGGCGCGGCATGGAGTTCGACGAGGTGCGCCCGTACGTGCCCGGCGACGACGTGCGCACGATCGACTGGAACGTCACCGCGCGCACCGGCGAGCCGCACGTCAAGCGCTTCGTCGAGGAGCGCGAGCTGACCGTGATGCTGCTCGTCGACGTCAGCGCGTCGCAGGATTTCGGCTCGGGGCGGCGCAGCAAGCTCGAGGCCGCGGTGGAGCTGTCGGCGCTGCTCGCGCTGTCCGCCGTCGAGAACGGCGACAAGGTCGGCATGCTGATGTTTCACGGCGGGCCGGACCTGTACATCCCGCCGCGCAAGGGCGGCAAGCACGCGCTGCGGATCGTTCGCGAGGTGCTCGCGCGCGGTGAGAGCGCAGCGGAAGGCCTCGCGCCGCGGCCGATCCTGCCGCGGTTCGTGCGGCGGTGGTTTCGGCTCCTGCAAGATCGCGCGCGCGCGGCGCCGCGGCGGTCGACGAGCATCGCGGCCGCGCTCGAGTTCTGCCGGCAGGTGCTGCCGCGCCGCGCGGTGCTGTTCCTGATCTCGGATTTTCTCGACGACAACTACATCAGCGTGCTGCGCCACGCGAACCGCAAGCACGACGTGGTCGCGGCGCTGATCACCGATCCGCGCGAGGCCGATATGCCGCCGGCCGGCCTGGTCACGCTCGAGGACGCCGAATCGGGCCGCACGCGGCTGGTCGACACGCGCTCGGCAGCCTTTCGCGCCGAGCTCGCGCGCGGTGCCGCGCTGCGCGCGACCGCGCTCCAGGAGAATTTGCGCGCGACCGGCATGGATCTGGTCGTGTTCGACGCGGCGGGCTCGATGGTCGACCCGCTGCTGCGGTTCTTCCGCGAGCGCGAGCGGAGGCTTCGCCGATGAGGTGGGCGCTGCTCGCGATGCTGGTGGCGTGCTCGAGCGGCAGCGTGCTCGATCCCGCTGCCACATCGTCGACCGAGCCGCCGAAGGATGCGATCGCGAAGACGACCGAGAGCGGGCCGGTCAAGGTCGAGGTGCGCGTGTGGCCGGCCAAGCCGACGCTCGACGATTCGATCTACCTGCGACTCGACGTGACGTCGCCGGCGGGCATCCGCGTCGACGCGCCGTTTCAGGAGGCGGGCGACGAGCGCATGGGCCGGTTCCGCGTCGTCGGGTTCGCGAAGGACAGCGCGCACGGCGCCGACGGCAGCCTGCACCAGTTCCAGACCTACACGCTCGAAGCGCCCACGAGCGGCAAGCAGCGCGTGCCGCCGCTGCGGCTCGAGATGACCGACTCGCGCGGGTCGGCGGCCGGCACGGCGCAGGAGATCCTCACCGACGAGGTGCCGATCGACGTCGCGCCGGTCAAGGACGGCGCGGCCACCGGCGAGCTTCGTCCGGCCGCCGGACCGCTCGACCCCGACATCGGCGGCCTGCCGTGGCTGCTCATCTTGCTCGTCGCGAGCGCCGCGATGATCGTCGCGGCGGGCTCGGTGCTCGCGTTCCGCGCGTACCGCGCTCGGCGCCGGCGCGCCCTGCAGCGCAGCGCCTACGACGATGCGATCGCGAAGCTGCGCACGCTCGAGCAGCGCGGCGCGCCGAAAGGCGACGACGCCGACGCGTGGTTCGTCGAGCTGTCGGCGATCGTGCGCACCTACCTCGAGCGGCGCTACGTGATCCGCGCGCCCGAGCTGACGACCGAGGAGTTCCTGCAAGAGGCCGCACGCGCGCAGGCGGTGAGCGGCGAGCACCGCGCGCTGCTCACGCAGTTCCTCGAGCGCTGCGACCGCGTCAAGTTCGCGGGCTATCGGCCGGACGCGCAGGAATCGATCGACACGCTCGCCGCGGCGCGCGGCTTCGTCGAGGACACGCGGCCGAAGCTCGAAGTCGACGCCAAGGAGGCCGCCTAGATGCTCGCGCAGTACTTCGCGCAGCCCGCGTTCCTGGCCGCGATCGCGCTCGCGCCGCTCGCCTGGTGGTGGTCGCACCGCAGCGCGGGCCGCGTCGTGTTCTCGTCGCTGCGCGCGCTGCCCGCGCGCGGCAGCACGTGGCGCACCGAGCTGGCGTGGCTGCCCGACTTTCTCGTCGCCGGCGCGGTCGTCGCGCTCGCGATCGCGCTGGCCGGTCCGCGCGCCGGCGATCGCAACGCGCGCGTGCGCCGCGAAGGCATCGCCATCATGATGGCAGTCGACTGCTCGGGCTCGATGCGCGCCGAGGACCTCGCCGACCCGAAGCACCCCGACCAGCCGACGCGCCTCGATGCGGTCAAGCGCGTGTTCGAGCAGTTCGTGCTCGGCGGCGGCGGCCTCGACGGCCGTGACGACGACGCGATCGGGCTCGTCGCGTTCGCGCGGTTCGCCGACACGCGCAGCCCGCTCACGCTCGATCACGGCAACCTGGTCACCGCCGCGCGCCAGCTCGACTTCGCGCGCGAAACCGAGGACGGCACCGCGATCGGCGCGGGCCTCGAGCTGGCGGTCCAGCGGCTCTCCGACTTCAAGAAGGCCAAGAGCAAGGTCGTCGTGCTGCTCACCGACGGCATGTCGAACGTGCACGACATCGACGAGGACACCGCGATCGACGATGCGGTGAAGGCCGGCGCCAAGGTCTACACGATCGGCGCCGGCACGCGCGGCGACGCGCCGATCCACATCGATCTCGGCAACGGCCAGCGCATGCTGCGCACGATCCGCGCCGACCTCGACGAGGGCTTGCTGCGCAAGATCGCCGACAAGACCGGCGGCCAGTACTTCCGGGCGACCGATGCGGCGAGCCTCGCGACGATCTACAAGCAGATCGACAAGCTCGAGCGCGCCGAGTTTCAAGAGCAGCGCTTCATCGAGTACCACCAGTTTTATCCGTGGTTCGTCGCGCTCGCGCTGCTCGGCATCACCGCGGCGTTCGTGCTGCGCGGCACGATCCTGAGGAGGCTGCCGTGAGCCTGTTCGGGTGGCACTACCTCGACCGCGGCTACGTCCACTTGATCTGGCTTGCGATCGCGATCGTCGCGCTGCTGGTCGTGCTCGACGTGCGCGCGCGCCACGCGCTGTCCGCGTTCCTGTCGCCGGTGATGCAGCGCCGGCTCGCCGCGCGCGCGTCGCTCGAGCGCACGACCGCCAAGCACGTGCTCGTGTTCGGCGCGCTCGTGTGCGGCATCCTCGCGCTGATGCGGCCGCAGGCGCCGGGCGAGACCGAGGTGCAAGCGGGCGCCGACACCAGCGCCGACGTGATGTTCGTGCTCGACGTGTCGCGCTCGATGCTCGCCGAGGACGCGGCACCGAACCGGCTCGCCCGCGCGAAGGCCGAGATCGCCGAGCTCGTGAACAAGCTCGAGGATGCGCGCGTCGGGCTGACCGTGTTCGCGGGCCGCGCGGTGCCGGCGTGCCCGCTCACGCCCGATCACTCGTTCTTCGACACCGTGCTCGCGACGATCGACACGCGCAGCGCAGGCCGTGGTGGCACGAAGATCGGCGAGGCGCTCAAGGTCGCGGTGCGCGGCTTTCCGTCGGGCGGCGGCGCGAAGCTGATCGTGCTCATCACCGACGGCGACGATCAGGACCAGTATTCGGTCGACGCCGCCAAGCTCGCGCGCGATGCGGGGATCAAGATCGTCGCGATCGGCCTCGGCAGCGAGACCGGCAGCGAGATCACGCTCACCGATCCGCAGACCGGCGCGAAGACCAAGCTGATGCACGACGGCAAGCCGGTGATCAGCAAGCTCGACGGCGAGGCGCTGCGCAAGATCGCGCTCGCGACCGAAGGCGTGTACGTTCCGGCCGGCACGTCGGCGGTGGATTTGAAGTCGATCCTGCAGACGT
This sequence comes from Kofleriaceae bacterium, assembly GCA_036490935.1. GTDB lineage: Bacteria > Myxococcota_A > Polyangia > Haliangiales > Haliangiaceae > JABFXX01. Next base: position 43,212 of record DASXCY010000093.1, read on the forward strand.
ACGTCGTGCCGATCGTGAAGCAAGCCGGCGAGCAGACCAAGCGCATCGTGCCGGCGGAGCGGTTCCAGTGGCTGGTGCTGGCGTCGCTGGTGTTGCTGCTGGCGGCGCTCTATGTCGGGAGCGAGCCGTGAAGGCGGGCTTTGGGCTTTGGGCTTTGGGCTTCGGCCTGATCGTCGTCGCGTGCGCCAGCGGAGAACATCGGGCCGCGAGGGAGAAGTACAACGACGGGGTGGATCTACTGGCCAAGGGCGACTTTGCCGGTGCCGAGACCGCGCTGCTCGATGCGCGCAATCAGGCCGGCGTCGATCCCGAGCTGCGGTTTCGCGCCGCGTACGATCTCGGGCTCGCGTATGCCGCGCATGCCGACAAGACAAAGGCGGGCGAGGACGCGGATCTGTCGAAGGCGCTCGAGCTCGAGCAGCAGGCGGTGACGTGGTTCTTCGATGCGTCGCAGCTGCGCAAGGACGACGCGGACACCAAGCAAAACCTCGCGGCCGTGCGCGCGCGCGTGCGCGCGGTCGAGGACCAGCTCGCGCGGGGTGAGGGCAAGCTCGAGGCGCGGCTCGACGCGCTCGTTGGCGAGCAGCGCGGCGTGCTCGACGAGGCGCGCGGCGCGTGGGCCGCGATCAAGCAAGCGCACGGCGCCGATCCGCTCGCGCAGCACGACGCGCTCGTCCACCTCGCCGACAAGGAGCGCGGCCTGCTCGCCGAGGCCGGCGTGATCGGCGATCTCGCGAGCGACGAGATCGACTCGATCGGCAAGAAGCCCGAGGACAAGCGCACCGATCAAGAGAAGGTGCGCGTCGTCCAGCTCAAGAACCTCGACATCTACTTGATGGACGGCCGCACGCGCATCACCGAGGCGCGCGCGAAGCTGCAGGAGCTCGCCGCCGAGGATGGCGTCGGGCGCGCCGAGGCCGCGCTCGTCGCGCTCAAGCGTGCCCGCGAGCAGCTGCTCGATCCGATCACGGTGATGCGCGAGATCGGCCGCGACGAGCTCGAGCTCGCGCAGCAAACGACAGCGGTGGCCGGCGCCGGCGCGACCGCCACGATCCCCGGCTGGCTCGCGCCGCACGCCCAGGCGGAGCGCCAGGGTGGGCTGCGCGATCGGCTCGAGGAGGTTCGGGCGCGACTCGCCGCGGGCCTCGCGAGCAAGGATCAGCCCAAGGACGGCCAGAAACCCGAGGAGCAGAAGCTGCTCGAGCGCGTCGCCGCCGCGATGCCGCACGTCGAGGCCGCGAGCGCGGCGATGGACGCGGCGCACGGCAAGCTCGACGGTGGCAAGCTCGAAGATGCCGGCACCTCGCAGCGCGACGCACTCGTCGAGCTCGGCAAGGCGATCGAGCAGTTCGCGGACCTGAAGCAGCTGATCGATCTCACCGCCGAGACGCAGCATCAGGTCGTCGATCAGCTCGACAAGAAGGACAAGCAGGCGGCCGACGGGCTCGCGCAGAACGTCGGGCGCGTCGCGCGGCTCGCGGGCTTGATCGCCGACGAGGCCGCGAAGAAGCCCGACGACAAGACGCCCAAGGAGCAGGTCGAGCAGATGAAGCAGCAGCTCGCGGCGGCCGAGGCGCTGCGCGCCGACGCCGAGAAGGCGCTCGCCGCGACCGGCGCCGCGATCCGCGCGAACAAGGATCCGCAGACGAGCGCGAAGCTCGCCGCCGCCCAGCTCGACGAGCTGCGCCGGTTGTTCTTCAACTTGATCGAGCACCTTCAGGACCTGATCCGCCAGCAGGGCGACACCAAGGACCAGACGTCGAAGGCCGACGCCGACGACGACTTCTCGCGCCAGCCGCTGTTGCCCGGTCTGGTCGACAAGGAGGCCGAGCACGGCCAGCTCGCGAAGGCGATCACCGACGCGCTCGCGAAGCAGGCCGACGAGGCTTCGAAGCAGAAGCAGCAGCCACCGCAGAGCCCGATCGGCCCGAAGCAGCTGTCGGCCGCCGCCGACGAGGTCCGGCTCGCGCAGAACGACATGACCGACGCGGGCGTCACGCTCGGCAAGGCGAAGGACGCGAAGCAGTCGGTGAGCTTGAAGCCGGCCGTCGACAGTCAGGGCAAGGCGATCGAGCACCTGCAGAACGCGCTGAAGCTGTTGCAGCCGCCGCAGAAGACCAAGGACCAGAAGCAGAACCAGCAGCAGCAGCAGCAGCAACAGCAGCAGCAGCAGCAGCAGGGCGGCGCCGGCCAGCGCGCGCGCGACGAGGATGCGAAGCGCCAGCGCGAGCGCCAGCAGCAGGGCGGCGACGAGCCGGTGGACAAGGACTGGTGATGCGCGTCGCCGCCGCGGTTGCCGTGTTGCTCGCGACGAGCAGCGTCGCGTACGCCGACGAGCCGCGCGCCGCGTGGCGCACCGACGATCAGCCGCACGCCGGCGTGCCGTTCGATCTCGAGCTGATCGTCGAGGGGTTCGACGAGCAGCCGCAGCCGGCGATCCCCGCGCTCACCATCCCGGGCGCGACCGTCCGCGCGCTCGGCGCCGAGCCGAACGTGTCGCGCTCGATCCAGATCATCAACGGCCGCCGCAGCGACGACACGCACGTGCAGTGGGCGCTGCACTGGAACGTCACGCTCGCGAAGGCCGGCAAGTTGCGCGTGCCGGCGACGACGGTCACGCAGGGCAGCAAGCACGCGACCGCGCCGGGCGCCGAGGCCGATGTCGAGGACATCCCGGTGACCGACGCGATGAAGCTCGAGCTATCGCTGCCGGACCGCCCGGTGTTCGTCGGCGAGAACATCCCGATCACGCTGACGTGGCTGTTCCGCACCGATCGCCCGAACCCGACGTTTCAGGTGCCGATGCTCGACGGCGACAGCTTCACGATCGGCACCGTGCCGGCGACGAACCAGAAGACGTTCAAGTTCCAGGGCGGCGACAAGACGCTCGACCTGCCCTACACGATCGACGACAGCGACGTCGGCGGCGTGCCGTATCACCGCCTGCGCGCGACGTTCTACGCGGCGCCGCGCAAGACCGGCAAGATCGACGTCGGCGCAGCCACCGTCGTGTGCGCCCTGCCCGTCGGCCGGCCCGATTTCTTCGGCAGCGCGCAGATGCGGTTGTTCCGTGCGAGCGACACCACGCGCACGCTCGAGGTCAAGCCGCTGCCCGAGACCGATCGCCCGCCCGGATTCGAGGGCGCGGTCGGCACGCAGTTCTCGATCGCGGTCGCGACGAGCCGCTCGGTCGTCCAGCTCGGCGAACCGGTCGAGCTCGCGGTGACCGTCAAGAGCGACCAGCGCCTCGACACGCTCTCGCTCGGTCGCCTCGACGGTCCCGGCGGGCTGCCGAAGGACAGGTTTGCCGTGCCCGCCGACGTCCCGACCGGCGAGCTATCCGACGACGGCAAGACGAAGACGTTCAAGATCACCGCGCAGGTGACCGGCCCGGCGACCGAGGTGCCGTCGCTCGCGCTCGCGTACTTCGATCCGGTCAAGGGCGCGTACGAGGTCGTGCACTCGGATCCGATCGCGCTGTCGGTGAAGGGCGGCGCGGTCGTCGGCGCGAACGACGTCGTCGCCGCGTCGCCGGCCCGGCCCGCCGCGGCCGCGCAGCCCGCCGGCGATGCCGACCTCGCGCTCGTCGGCGCGGACCTCGCGCTGTCGGCGCCCGGCGACACCGATTCGCGCCCGCTCGGCGGCGCGCTGCTGTGGCTGCTCGTCGCGTTGCTGTACGCCGTCCCACTCGCGCTCTTCGCGGGCCGCAGCTGGCAGCTGCGCACGCGCGCGCGCCGCGAAGATGCCGCCGAAGTGCGTGCCGCGAACAAGCGCGTCGAGCACGAGCTCGCGCGTGCGCAGAAGGATCCGGCGCGCGACACCGCGGGGCCGCTCGCCGCCGCGCTTCGCGAGCTGGCCCGGGCGCTCGAGCGGTCGCGCGCCGACGACGGCGGTCTGCTC
>DASXCY010000094.1:0-2291 GCA_036490935.1 Kofleriaceae bacterium
GCCGCCGAGCTTGCCTTCGGTGCCGACCTCGCGCGCGACGCGCGAGACCTCCGACGCGAAGCCGTTGAGCTGGTCGACCATCGTGTTGATCGTGTTCTTGAGCTCGAGGATCTCGCCCTTGACGTCGACCGTGATCTTGCGCGACAGGTCGCCACGCGCGACCGCGGTCGTCACCTCGGCGATGTTGCGCACCTGCCCGGTGAGGTTCGACGCCATCGAGTTGACGTTGTCGGTCAGGTCCTTCCACGTGCCGGCGACGCCCGGCACCGCCGCCTGGCCGCCGAGCTTGCCGTCGGTGCCGACCTCGCGCGCGACGCGCGACACCTCGCTCGCGAAGCCGTTCAGCTGATCGACCATCGTGTTGATCGTGTTCTTCAGCTCGAGGATCTCGCCGCGCACGTCGACGGTGATCTTGCGGCTCAAGTCGCCGCGCGCGACCGCGGTCGTCACCTCCGCGATGTTGCGCACCTGCCCGGTTAGGTTCGACGCCATCGCGTTGACGTTGTCGGTCAGGTCCTTCCACGTGCCGGCGACGCCCGGCACGACCGCCTGGCCGCCGAGCTTGCCCTCGGTGCCGACCTCGCGCGCGACGCGCGTCACTTCCGATGCGAACGAGCGCAGCTGCTCGACCATCGTGTTGATCGCTTCCTTGAGCTGCAGGATCTCGCCGCGGACGTCGACCGTGATCTTCTTCGACAGATCGCCCGACGCGACCGCGATCGTTACCTCGGCGATGTTGCGCACCTGCGCGGTCAGATTGCCGGCCATCTGGTTGACCGACTCGGTCAGATCCTTCCACACGCCCGACACGCCCTTGACCTGCGCCTGCCCGCCGAGCTTGCCCTCGGTGCCGACCTCGCGCGCGACACGCGTCACCTCGCTCGTGAACACGCTCAGCTGCTCGATCATCTTGTTGACGAGCTGCGACGAGCGCAGGAACTCGCCTTCGAGCGGCCGGCCATCGACGTCGAGCGCCATCGCCTGCGACAGATCGCCTTTCGCGACGGCGCCGACGGCGCGCGTCACCTCGGTCGTCGGCCACACCAGGTCGTCGATCAGCGTGTTGAGCGAAGCGACCTCGTCGGCCCAGCCGCCGCGCGCGAGCGGCACGCGCATGCGCTCCTTGAGCTTGCCCTCCTTGCCGACCACGCGGCACACGCGCTCGGTCTCGGCGGCGCGGCGCTCGCTGACGGCGAGGATCTCGTTGAACGTGTCGGCGATCTTGCCTTCGATTCCGACGAGCGCGCTCGGCATGCGCACGCTGAAGTCGCCTTCCTTGAGGCGCAGCAGCGACGCGAGCAGGTCGTGCTCGAACGAGCCGGGCTTGTGACCGTTCTCGTGCGGCACGGGCGGTGGCTCGAGCGAAACAGAGGGCGGCGTGGGTTCGATCGGGTTGGCCATGGTGACTGCTCCGCAGGGCGAAACGCATGAATCATGCACGCTGCGCGCTAGCCGGCGAAGGCCCAGGGCGGCGGGATCGATGGGCTCAGTTTCGGCCAGCTGTGGCGCCAGCGCACACCGCGCGGTTTCGCCCACCGAGGTCGTGCGCTGGTGCGCGCCGCGCGTGGAAGCACACGTGACCACAGGCAACTCCGCGAAGCCTCGCGTACAGCCCGGGCGCAGTTTTCGCACGACCGTGGCAGCTTGGTCGATCTGGAAGCCAGTAGCGGGCTCGTCCGCCCCGCCGCGCGAGCGCCGCGCCCCGAAGACTGCCTCGCCGGCGGCGGCGAAATGGGCGCGAAGATGCGCGCCGTCGACTGGAGCCGGACGCCGCTCGGCGCGGTGGCGGATTGGCCGCAGAGCCTGCGTACGGCGATCAGCATCATGCTCGAGTCGAAGTTCGCGATGCTGATCGCGTGGGGCCCGCAATTCTATTTGTTTTACAACGATCGCTACATCCCCGTGCTCGGCGAGAAGCATCCGCGGGCGCTCGGCCGGCCCACGCGCGAGGTGTGGTCGGAGATCTGGGACGATTGGATCGGCCCCGAGTTCGAGCGCACGCGTCGCGGCGAAGCGTTCGCGAACGAGGACTGGTACCTGCCGCTCGTGCGCAACGGCTATTGCGAGAGCTGCTGGTTCACGGTCTCGTACAGCCCGATCCGCGACGAGACCGGCGGCGTCGGCGGCATGCTCGCGGTCGTCGCCGAGACCACCGGTCGCGTCGAAGGCGAACGCCGGCTGGCGACGCTGCGCGAGCTCGCGGCCGGAGCGGCCGGAGCGCGCACGCCGGACCAAGCCTGTGCGAACGCGGCGGCGGCGTTCGCGCGCAATCCGATCGATACGCCGTTCTC
>DASXCY010000095.1:0-5810 GCA_036490935.1 Kofleriaceae bacterium
CCCGCGCCAGCCCGAACGATTCGTGATTCTTACGTAAAGGTTAGGTTCGGCATTGACAGGGACCTACCCGCGCTCCATAGTCCGTCCAGGTAGATAGAACCTTACGTACACGTGAGGTTGGCTCCATGGACGACCCGAACCAGGTCAAATCCGACAAGCTGATGCGTGTCGGCGAGCTCGCGAAAGCGGTCGGCAAGAGCGTGCGCGCGATGCACCTCTACGAAGAGCTCGGCCTGCTCGAGCCGCGGGCGCGCAGCGAGGGCGGGTTTCGCCTGTACGGCCCGGAGGCGGTCGATCGCATTCACTGGATCGTCAAGCTCCAGGCGATCGGCTTCACGCTCGCCGAGATCCAGGGCTTCGTGCGCGACTTCCGCGAGGCCAGCTCGGCGCCCGAGGCGTCGGCGCGGGTCCGCGCGCTGTTTCACGAGAAGCAGCAGCAGATCCGCGAGCAGATCACGCAGCTCCAGGTGATCGAGAACGACCTCAGCGAAGCGCTCTTGTACCTCGACTCGTGCCAGACGTGCTCGACCGAGTTCGCGCCGACCGAGTGCGGTGCTTGTGACCATCAGGGGCATCACAAGGGCGACGCGCCGCCGCTGTTCGCGGGGCTCTCCAAGCGCGCCGACAAACCCGAGTTCGACGTACCGGTCACGGTGCTCTTCCGCGAAGGAAACAACTGAGATGAAGCTCCCGATCTTCATGGACAACCACTCGACCACGCCGGTGGATCCGCGCGTGCTCGAGACGATGCTGCCGTACTTCACCGAGCATTTCGGCAACGCGGCCAGCCGCAACCACGCGTTCGGCTGGACGGCCGAGGCCGCGGTCGAGCACGCGCGCGCACAGGTCGCGGCGCTGATCGGCGGCGACGGCAAGGAGATCGTGTGGACGTCGGGCGCGACCGAGGCCAACAACCTCGCGATCAAAGGCGCGGCGAGCTTCCTGAAGAAGCAGGGCAACCACCTCATCACGGTCGAGACCGAGCACAAGAGCGTGCTCGACACGTGCAAGCGCCTGCAGCGCGACGGCTACGAGGTCACGTACCTGCGGCCGGCCAAGGACGGCATCGTCACGCCGGAGCAAGTGACGGCGGCGATGACCGACAAGACGGTGGTCGTCAGCATCATGCTCGCGAACAACGAGATCGGCGTCGTCCAGGATGTCAACGCGATCGGCGCCGCCATCAAGGCGAAGAACCCCAAGACCCTGTTCCACATCGACGCCGTGCAGGGCGCCGGTAAGGTGCCGTTCGACGTCGAGAAGGCGAAGGCGGACCTCGTCGCGGTGACCGCGCACAAGATGTACGGGCCGAAAGGCGTGGGCGCGCTGTGGGTGCGCCGCAAGCCGCGCGTGCGCATCGATCCGATCATCGACGGCGGCGGTCACGAGCGCGGCATGCGCTCGGGCACGCTCGCGGTGCCGCTCATCGTCGGGTTCGGCAAGGCGGCCGAGCTCGCGAAGGAGGAGATGGGTGCCGAGGCGATCCGGCTGGCCGCGCTGCGCGACCGGTTGTTTCGCAACATCACGTCGCGGCTGACCGAGACGTACGTCAACGGCTCGCTCGACGCCGCGCATCGGCTGCCGGGCAACCTCAACATCTCGTTCGCGTTCGTCGAAGGCGAATCGCTGCTGATGGCGCTCAAGGACGTCGCGGTGTCGAGCGGCTCGGCGTGCACGTCGGCGTCGCTCGAGCCGAGCTACGTGCTGCGCGCGCTCGGCGTCGGCGACGAGCTCGCGCACACGTCGATCCGCTTCGGCATCGGCCGGTTCAACACCGAGGCAGAGATCGACTACGTGGCCGACCTCGTCGTGAAGAGCGTCGAGCGGCTGCGCGCGCTGTCGCCGCTCTGGGAGATGCATCAGGATGGGATCGACATCAACTCGATCCAGTGGACCCCGCACTGAGGAAATGAGTCATGGCCTATTCCGACAAAGTCATCGAGCACTACGAGAACCCGCGTAACGTCGGCACGTTCGGCAAGGACGAGGCTGACGACGTCGGCACCGGGCTCGTCGGTGCGCCCGCGTGCGGCGACGTGATGCGCCTGCAGATCCGCGTCGCGGACGGCAAGATCGTCGATGCGAAGTTCAAGACGTTTGGCTGCGGCTCGGCGATCGCATCGAGCTCGCTCGCGACCGAGATGATCAAGGGCATGACGCTCGACGAGGCGGCGCAGATCCGCAACACGCAGATCGTCGAGGAGCTCAACCTGCCGCCGGTCAAGATCCACTGCTCGGTGCTCGCCGAGGACGCGATCAAGGCGGCCATCGAGGACTACAAGAAGAAGCACCAGCGATGACGGCTGCCGCGGCACAGAGCGCGCCCACTGCGAACAAGCGCGAGGTCACCATCACGGCGGCCGCGGCGGACGAGATCCGCCGCCAGCGCGAGAAGCGCGGCACGCCGAACGCACGGATTCGCATCGGCGTGCGCGGTGGCGGCTGCACCGGCTTCACGTACGTGTTCGAGTGGGCCGACGAGCCTCGCGCGACCGACAGCGAGTTCTCCGGGCCCGACGGCTCGGGCGTCGGCATCGTCGTCGATCCTAAGAGCCTGGTGTTCCTCGGCGGCATGACGCTCGACTTCGTGCGCGGGATGATGGGCCACGGGTTCAAGTTCGAGAATCCGAACGCGAAGGGCAGCTGCGGCTGTGGAGAGAGCGTTCAGTTCTAGCAACGCGTTCGAGCTGCTCGGGTTGCCGGCGCAGTTCGATCTCGATCCCGGCGTGATCGAGCGCGCGTTCTTCGACAAGTCGAAGGACCTGCACGCGGATCGGTTCGCGTCGGCGCCGGCCGCGGAGCGGGTGGCGGCGCTGTCGCGGTCGCGCGCCCTGAACGACGCCTACCAAGTCGTGAAGAAGCCGATCGCGCGCGCCGAATATTTGCTCGCGCGCGCCGGCGTGACCATCGGCGACAACGAGCGCGTCGAGCCCGAGCTGCTGATGGAGGTGCTCGAGCTGCGCGAGGAGCTCGCGGCGGCGAAGGCTGCGGGGAATACCGCGATGATCGAGTCGCTGCGCGCGCAGATGGCGACGCGCCGCGAGGCCGCGGTCCGCTCGCTCACCGAGCTGTTCGAGCGCGCGGATCTCGCGGCGATCAAGAAGCAGCTGATCTTGCTTCGCTACCTCGAGCGCTATCTCGACGAGTGCGATGCGGCACTGGACGAGGACTGACCGATGTTGATGCAGATCGCCGAGCCGGGCCAATCGACGGTCAAAGAGGCCTGCAAGCCGCGCGTCGTGGGCATCGACCTCGGCACGACGAACAGCCTGGTCGCGCACGTCGCGGACGGCGCGCCCAGGTGCATCGGCGACGATCCGATCGTGCCGAGCGTGGTGCTGTACGGCGACCAGGTCGCCGAGGTCGGAACCGATGGTACGACCAGCGGCTCGCGCAGCGGGACGGTGATCGTCGGGCGCGCGGCAGAAGGCCGGCCCGGCGCGGTCGCATCGGTGAAGCGGCTGATCGGCCGCGGCCTGAAGGACCTCGCGAGCGTGCGCGCGATGCTGCCGTACGAGCTCGAAGGCGACGACCGCGCGGTGAAGCTGCGGGCGGGCGCGAAGCTGGTCTCGCCCGTCGAGGTGTCGGCCGAGATCCTGAAGACGCTCGCGGCGCGCGCGGAGGCCGCGCTCGGTGGCCCGCTCGGCGGCGCGGTCATCACGGTGCCCGCGTACTTCGACGACGCGCAGCGCCAGGCCACGCGCGACGCCGGCCGGCTCGCCGGGCTCGACGTGATGCGCCTCATGGCCGAGCCGACCGCGGCGGCGGTCGCGTACGGCCTCGATCGCGGCAGCAAGGGCGTGTACGCGGTGTTCGATCTCGGCGGCGGCACGTTCGACATCTCGATCTTGAAGCTGGTGGACGGCGTGTTCGAGGTGAAGGCGACCGGCGGCGACTCCGCGCTCGGCGGCGACGATCTCGATCGCGCCCTCGTGCACGAATATTTCGGCGAGCAGCGCGAGCTGGTGGCCGAGGCGCGGCGCGTGAAGGAGCAGCTCACCGAGCGCGAGCGCGTCGACTGGCACGGCAAGACGATCGAGCGCGGCGATCTGCGGCGCATCGCGCAGCCGCTGCTCGATCGCTGCGGCAAGGCGTGCCGGCGCGTGCTCAAGGATGCCGAGCTCGCGCGCGAGCAGCTCGACGGCGTGATCCTCGTCGGCGGCTCGACGCGGTCGCCGGTCGTGCGCGACTTCGTGCGCGAGCTATTCGGGCGCGAGCCGCTGTGCGATCTCGATCCCGATCAGGTCGTCGCGCTCGGCGCCGCGGTGCAGGCGGATGCGCTCGCCGGCGGCGACCAGCAGGTCGTGCTGCTCGACGTGGTGCCGCTGTCGCTCGGTGTCGAGATGATGGGCGGCGTGGTCGAGAAGCTCGTGCACCGGCAGACCACGATCCCGTGCGGCGCGACGCAGACGTTCACGACGTACGCCGACAACCAGACCGGCTTCGACATTCACATCGTGCAGGGCGAGCGCGAGACGGTGGATGCGTGCCGTTCGCTCGCGCGGTTCGTGCTACGCGGCGTGCCGCCGATGATCGCGGGCATGGCGCGCGTCGAGATCACGTTCCTGATCGACGCGGACGGGTTGCTGCGCGTGACCGCGAAGGAGCTGGCGACGGGGCAGGAGACTTCGATCGAGGTCAAGCCGAGCTACGGGCTGACGGATGAAGAGGTCGAGCGCATGCTGGTCGAGTCGTTCGAGCACGCCGAGGACGACCTCGCACGGCGCAATCTCGCGGTCGAGCGCGTCGAGGCCGATCGGATCCTGGCGGCGACGCGCGGCGCGTTCGCGCACGATGACGGTTTGCTCGACGCGGACGTGCGCGCGGCGGGCGAGCGCGCGATGACCGAGCTCGAGGCGACGATGCGCGGCGACGATCACTTGAAGATCCGCGCGGCGGTCGAAGCGCTCGACCTGGCGACGAAGCCGTTCGCGCAGGCGCGCATGAACCGCGCGGTCGAGGCGCAGCTGCGCGGCCGAACGATCGACGAGGCGGAAGCGCAGGTCACGAAGTAAGCCATGCCGAAGATCACGTTCCTGAACCCGCACGGCCCCAAATCGGCGGGCCCGCTCGTCGTCGAGGTCAAGCCCGGCGAATCGATCCTCGACGCCGCCGAGGAGTGCGGCGCGCGCGTTGGCCACGCGTGCGGCGGAAACCTGGCGTGCTCGACGTGCCATTGCTACGTGCAGCAGGGGATCGAGTCCTTGCCGGAGATCGCCGACAAGGAGAACGACATCATGGATAAGGCCTTCGACGTTCGGCCGGAGTCGCGGCTTGGCTGCCAGGCCCGCGTCGGCGACGAGGATCTCGTCGTCGAGATCAGCGAGGAGGGACTGCGCGCCTGGCTCGACGAGAACCCGGAGGAGCGCAAGCGCGAGGCCGCCGGCGGCCGCTAGACCGCTGCCGCACTCCGCTTCCGCTTCCGCTTCCGCTTCCGCTTCCGGTGCCGCACTCCGCTTCCGGTTCCGCTTCCGCTTCCGCTGCCGGTGCCGCTGCCGGTTCCGCTTCCGCTGCCGCTGCCGCTTCCGGTTCCGCTTCCGCTTCCGCTTCCGGTGCCGCTGCCGCTGCCGGTTCCGCTGCCGGTGCCGCTGCCGGTTCCGCTTCCGCTTCCGCTTCCGGTGCCGCTTCCGCTGCCGGTGCCGCTGCCGGTGCCGCTGCCGCTGCCGGTGCCGCTACCGCTGCCGGTGCCGCTGCCGGTGCCGCTTCCGGTGCCGCTGCCGGTGCCGCTTCCGGTGCCGCTTCCGCTTCCGGTTCCGCTTCCGCTTCCGCTGCCGGTGCCGCTGCCGGTTCCGCTTCCGCTGCCGCTGCCG
>DASXCY010000096.1:0-48927 GCA_036490935.1 Kofleriaceae bacterium
CGCGGCGTAGGTCGCGGCGCTGGTCGCGGCGTAGGTCGCGGCGTAGGTCGCGGCGTCGGTCGCGGCGTAGGTCGCGGCTCTGGTCGCGGCTGAGGTTTTTTCGGCACGGGCCATTTCGGCCGCGGCCGGGGAGAGGCGAAGCCCCACCTTCGGTGGCGCTTCGCCGAGCAGATTGGCGCGCCCGTGCTCGACCGCGAATCGCGCGGCCACCGCGATCGCCGCCATCATCTCGCCCTCGGTCACATCACGCCGAAACACCGTGCGCGCATCGCCGGGAAACTCGCGCATCCACCAGACGCCGGACGCGAGACAACACGCGATCGCCGCGGTGAGCGGCGATGGCACGAACAAGATCCGGTGCGCCGGCGGCGGCTCGAGCTTGGCCGCGCGATAGAGGCCGGCGACGGCATCGCGTGCGATGGCGCGATCGTCGTCGTTCATCGGCGCGCAGCTGAGCGCGTTCGCGATCCACTTCTCCGCCCAGGGCTGGAGCTGCGCGCGATGCTCGGGGTGACCGTCGAACGAGTAGAGCTTCGCCATGGGCTTCCTCAGTCCGCGACGAAGCGAATGGCTTCCGGGCTGTACTCGCGCTGGCGCACGACGCGATAGAGGCCCGCCGGCACCTTGATGGTCGCGTGCTCCTCGTGCAGCAGCTGCACTGCGCGCTTCACTTCGAGGTAGCGAGCGCCGTCTGCGCACTCCCAGAGCGTCGCGCCGCTCGAGTGAATCGCGTGCGCGTGCCCGGTGACCTCCCCGTACGCGAGCACGATGCGGCCAGCGTCGCGGGCCACGCGTTCGACCTCGCGAGGCAACGCGCACGCGACCGCGGCAACGAGCACGTCGCCCTGGCGGAACATCACCGACTTCGTCTTCATCTTCGAACCCATGACCGTTTCTCCTCTTGCTCGCGAAAAGCGCCGCGGGCATCGCGCATGCAGCAAAAGCAGCGGGCTATGGACCCGCGTCGCCGCCGACGTAGTTCAGCGCGGCGAAGCCGCTTTCCACAGAGTTGGCAGAACGGGCTCGGCGAGAGCCGGTCGATGCAGCGCGTGCAGAGCCAGACGCGCCGCCACGGATCGTGCGTGAACGTCGTCGAAAGGTGGCCGCAGTTCGGCCGAGGCGGATCCACGAGGATGTGACCGAAGACCACCTCGTGAGCCCCGACACGAGCGCGCATGACTTCACCGGTTCTCCGGACACGACACGAGGTGGTAGTTCCAGCGGCCGCACGAGCCGCACGGCGGCGCGACGACCGCGAGCTCGAGGTCGCCGACGTCGGCCAGGTGATCGAACGCGGACGGTTCCGGGGCCGGCTCCGCGAGCTCGAGCTGCACGACGGGCGCGAGGCCGAGCTCGCGCCGAAGGCTCACCTCGAGCGGCGTGGCGCGACGCGGGCGCCTAGCCACGCGGCGCCGCCGAACCAGCTACGTCAACTCGTCTCCGAGTTGACATAACACTGATTCTGCGACGCGACCTGCGCCTTAGCGCGTGCCCGCACAACCGCGCGTCACGGCGTACACGTCCCTCGAATTTTCACCGGCGCACCGCCAGCGATGTCGCTACCGCGCGACGCGCTGGCCGAGCTGCGCGATCTCGTCCTGCGTGAGCCCGCTCGAGGCCTCGATCGTCACGCTCGCGGCGCGGCCGGTGCCGACCTCGACCGCGGTCACCTCGAGGATGCCGTCGGCGTCCATCGTGAAGCTGACCTCGACCTTGGTGCGGCCGCGCGGAGCCGCGGTGAGATCGCCGAGCACGAACCGCCCGATCTGGCGGTTCTTCGACGCCAGCTCGGCCTCGCCCTGGTGGATCTCGATCGCGACGAACGACTGGTTGTCCTCGGTGGTCGCGAGCAGCTTCTTCGCGCGCGTCGGCACCGTGGTGTTCGCCTGGATCACGACCGACATCTTGTCGCCCGAGACCTTCACGCCGATGTTGTGCGGCGTGACGTCGAGCAGCACGACCTCCTGCACCTCGCCGCCCATGATGCCCGAGTGCACCGCGGCACCCATCGCGACGATCTCGTCGGGGTTCACGCCCTTGCTGCCCGGCTTGCCGAAGATGCGCTCGGCGCGCTCCTGCACCGCCGGCATCCGGCTCATGCCGCCGACCAGCAACACCTGATCGATGTCACCCGGCGTGCAGTGCGCGGCGGCGAGCGCCTTCTGGATCGGTTGCTCGAGGCGATCGAGCAGGTGCTTGCACGCACGCTCGAGCTGGCCGCGCTCGAGCTCGCGCGCGAGGTGGATCGGCCCCTGCGCGCCCGCCGCGATGAACGGCAGGTTGATATCGGTGCTCATCGCGCTCGACAGCTCGATCTTCGCGCGCTCCGCCGCCTCCTTGAGCCGCTGCAGCGCGACCGAATCGCCGCGCAGGTCGATCGCGTGCTGCGCCTTGAACTCGTCGGCGAGCAGATCGATGATCACGCGGTCGAAGTCATCGCCGCCGAGCGCGGTGTCGCCGTAGGTCGACAGCACCTCGAACACGCTGCTCTCGATCGCGAGGATCGAGATATCGAACGTGCCGCCGCCGAGGTCGAACACCGCGAGCCGCTGGTTGTGCTGGTGCTGGATGCCGTACGCGAGCGCGGCCGCGGTCGGCTCGTTCAGGATCTGCCGCACCGTGAGCCCGGCGATCTTGCCGGCATCCTTCGTGGCCTGGCGCTGCGCGTCGTCGAAGTACGCGGGCACGGTCACGACCGCCTCGGTCACGCGCTGGCCGAGGTAATCCTCGGCGACGCGCTTCATCTTCGCGAGCACGTGCGCCGAGATCTCCTGCGGCGACCGCGGCGTGCCCGCGACGTCGACCCACGCATCGCCGTTCTTCGCCGACACCAGCTTGTACGGCAGCCGCCGCGCCAGTGCCTGGACCTCGGGATCCTGCGCCTTGCGCCCGATCAGGCGCTTGACGCCGTACACCGTGCGCTGCGGGTTCGTGACCATCTGCCGCTTGCTCGCGGCGCCGACGACGACCTCCCCGTCGGCGTTCCACGACACCATCGAGGGCGTGGTTCGGCCGCCCTCCTGGTTGTGAATGACCGCGGGCTCGCCACCCTCCAGCACCGCAACGCACGAGTTGGTGGTCCCGAGATCGATCCCGATGACACGACCCATCGCTCGCGGAAACTATATCACCGCTTGCGCTGGACCTCGGCGAGTGCGGTCCTGGCCTCGCGAAGATCGGCATCGAGCTGCAAGGCGCGCTGGAACTCGAGCGCCGCGTCTTCGGCCTTGCCCGCGGCCTGCGCGATCCGGCCGTGCGCGTAGTACAGCAGCGCGCGATACGGCTTGGATTGTGGCACCCGGTTGGCGAGCGCCTGCAGGGCTTGCCCGGCGGCGGTCCAGTCGCGGCGCGCGAGCAGCGCCTTCGCGACCTCGAGGCCGGCCTGCTCGTCGAACACGGGGGCGGGTCGCGGCGCGCCGGCGGCGAGCGCGATCGCGGGCGACGACGGCCGCTGTGGCGGAGTGCCCGGTCGCGAGAGCGGCACGCCGAGCGCCGGAGTCGGCGCGCGCTGCGGCGGAGTGCCCGGCCGCGCCGGCGACGGCGAGCCAGGCCGCGCGGGCAGCGGCCCCGTCGTGCCGGCCGCGTTCGGACGCTGCGTCGCGATCGGTCCGCTCGGCGGCCGCGACGCGCCGTGCTGCGGCACCGCGCGGATCGCCTGCGAGCCCTCGGCCGCGATCGCGGGGATCGCGCCGGTGACCATGCGGCCGGGCTTCGTCGGCGCGCCGAGCGTGCGCATCATCGTGTCGTGCGCTGATTTGATGCCGAGGAACACCTCGTTCGACATCTTCTGCACCTCGGACGACATGCGCCCGAACCGCGCCGGATGAAATTGCTTGGTCAGCTCGAGGAACGCCGCGCGCACCTGCTCCGGCGTCGTGATCTCGGCGAGGCCGAGCGCGATGTGCGGGCCGCGCGAGATCCGCACGGCCATCTCCTGCAGCGTCGCGCGAGCCCGTACTTCTTCGTCCCCAGCCACGACTCGATGATGGTAGCCCGAACCGCGCGGGCTCGCACCTGTCACCTGCCGGGCTGCTGCTGCGGCTGCTGCTGCTGCTGCTGCTCGTACGGAGCGTTCTTGTCGTGATTTCCCAGATCGAGCTGCGGCTGCGGCTGCGCGATCGGCTTCGGCGCCACCCGCTTGACCTGCTTGCCCAGCTTGAGCGGCGGCCCGGCGGGCGCCCGGATCTCGACGGTGTCGCGCGCGGCGTCGGCGCGCGTCGCCGGCCTGGCGTCGATGCGGCGCGCGCGCACGACGCATCGGCCGTCGGCGAAATCGAGATCGACGATCTCGCGGCGCAGCACGAGCGCGTCGCGCGCCGGATCGTAGCGGTACTCGACGTGCACCGGCACGTGACACGACGGCTCGTCGGGTGCGCGCGGATCGACCACCTCGTCGTCGGCGGCGAACGCGATGCCCGCGTCGGCGGGCACGAACGCGTAATGGCGAAAGAACGTCCGGGGCCCGGACACCGCTTCGAGCTTCGAGATGTCGACGCGATCGTCGCCGCGCTCGAGCGCGCGCAGCTGGCCGTCGGACTGCCGCCACACGCCTTCGAAGCGCGTCACCGGCACGAGCTGCAGCGCGACCGCGATCGCGTCGTCGCCCGCGACGAACGTGTGGTGCGCGGGCAGATAGCCCGGCTTGCGCGCGACGAGCTCGACGGACTGGCCGCGTCGCGGCGCGATCGTCGCCGGCGCCTGCCCCGCAGGCTTGCCGTCGACCGTCAGCATCCCACCTTCGGGTGACGTGCTGATCGCGATCGAGATCGCGTCGCTCGGCGGGTCGACCGCGTGGACCGCGTGGCGGTCGCGGCCGCGCATCTCGACGATCGTGATCGCGCCGACCACGAGGACGCCGACCGCCGCCGCCGCCGGCAGCCACGGCCGCTTCGCACGCGTGTGCTTGGCCGCGAGCGCGGCGCGTAGCGCGTCGACCAGCTCGCGCGCGCTCGCGAACCGCGCGGACGGATCCTTCGCGAGCGCGCGGCGTAGCACGTCGTCGACGCCGGATGGCAGCTCGATGCGGCCGCGCGCCGACAGCGCCGGCACCGCCGCGCGAAAGTGCTGCTCCATCATCGCCGGCACGCTCGCGGCTTGAAACGGCGGCGCACCGGCGAGCAGCTCGAACGCGATCACGCCGAGCGCGTAGCGATCCGATGCCGCGCATGCGCCGTCGACGCTCCACTGTTCGGGCGCCATGTAGCCGGGCGTGCCGAGCCACGTGCCCTGCCCGGTCAGCGTCGCCGGCACCGGCTCGCCCTCGCCCGCCGCCGCGACCAGCTTCGCGAGCCCGAAGTCGAGCACGCGCACCCGGAGCGGCGCCTCGCTCGCGAGCATGATGTTCTCGGGCTTGAGATCGCGATGGATGACGCCGCGGGCGTGCGCCGCATCGAGCGCGTCCGCGATCGGCTCGAGGATCGCGAGCGCGCGCTCGGGTGGCAGCGGCGCGCCCGCGCCGACCTCGCGCAACGTGCGGCCTTCGACGAGATCCATCACCAGGTACAGCCGGCCGTCCGCGGTGCGGCCGAACGCGAACACGTCGATCACGTTCGGGTGATCGATCGCGCTCGCCGCGCGCGCCTCGCGCACGAAGCGCTCCGCGGCGTCGCTCGACGCGGCATCGCGGCGCAGCACCTTGATCGCGACCTTCTTGCCGATCACCGGGTGATGGCCGGCATAGACCTCGCCCATCGCGCCGGCGCCGACGAAGTGATCGACGATGTATTCACCGGTGGTTTGACCGGCTTCGAGCTGGGCCCGGCCGTCGCCGCCGCGATCGGCGGACAGCGTGGGTCCATGCGCGAGCGGGCTATCCACCATCCAGCTCATCCTAACAATCGACACGACCAGTGGCCGGACGATTGCACCTCGTATTGTGGCGCGCGCGCACGGCGTAGCAACTCCGCACGGCTCCGCACCATCGCGCGTTTATTGTCGTCGAAGCGAGTGTAGCGATGGTAACAGAGATGCGGGGATGGCGGCCGACCGAAGCGCTCTGACCGGACACCGGGTCCACGTGTACGACGACGTCTCGGTCGTCGCCCGGTCGATCGCGGCGTTCTTGCGCGACGCGATCGTGCGCGGCGGCGCGGCGATCGCGATCGCGCGGCCGGACCTGATTGCCGCGATCGAGGACGAGCTACGCGGCCACGGCCTCGACGTCGCCGAGCTCGCGCGCAACGGCCGGCTCACGTGCGCCGACGCCGAGCACGAGCTCGCGCAGTTTCTCGACGGCGACCAGCCGGATCGCGCCCGCTTCTCCACGCGGATGAACGCGCACCTCGACGCCGCTCGCGCTTCCGCGCCGAGCGAGCTCGTGCACGCGTACGGCGAGATGGTGGACGTCTTGTGGGCGCGCGGCCTGGCGAGCCAGGTGATCGAGCTCGAGCGGCTGTGGACCGAGCTCGGCCGCGCGCGCGCGTTCGTGCTCACGTGCGGCTACCGCATCGATGGCACGCACGATCTCGGCGCGCTGCCCGCGTTCTGCGCGCTGCACGATCGCGTCGGCGCCGGCGACGACGACCCGGCCAGCGATGTCTCGCAGATCGTGGTGATGCTGCAGCATCGCGCGCGCTCGCTCGAGACCGAGATCACGCGCCGCGAGATCGCGGAGCAGCGCATGCTCGAGCTGCTCGCGGTGACCAGCGAGCTCGCCGGTGCGACCACCGAGGAAGCCGTCGCGCGCATCGTCGTCGAGGCCGGCGCGTCGGCGGTCGCCGCGGCCACCGCGGCGCTGTGGCGATGCGAGCGCGCCGAGCTGCGGCTGGTGCGCGACACGCTGCGCGATCGCGAGCTGATGCAACGCTACACGCACGTCCCGCTCGCGCTCGACGCGCCGGTCGCGGTCGTGGCGCGCACCGGCGAGCCCGTGTTCCTCGGCGACGTCGAGGAGTTTCGCGCGCGCTTTCCGGCGTCGCACGCGCGGATCGCGAGCACGATCCACGGCGAGCTCGCACAGGCCCTGCTGCCGGTCGCGTGCGGCGGCGACATGCTCGGCGTGCTGTGCTTCACGTACGACCGCAAGCGCGAGTTCGACGACACCGGCCGCGCGTTCAAGGCGCTGCTCGCGCGCCAGTGCGCGCTGGCGTTCGAGCGGATCGCCGCGCGCGGCGAGATCGAGCTCGTGTACGGCCTGGTCGCGGGCGCCAACGCGACCGACGACCTCGAAGCGGTGCACGAGCTCGCGCTCGATGCCGTCGTGCGCGGCTCGCGCTCGGATCGCGCCGCGGTCCTGCTGTTCGATCCCGACGGCGTGATGCGGTTCAAGGCGTCGCGCGGGCTGTCGGCGACGTATCGCGCCGCGGTCGAGGGTCACTCGCCGTGGCAGCGCGAAACCCGCGACCCCGAGCCGATCACCGTCGACGACACCGAGGCGGATCCGGCGTGGGCGAGCTACCGCGACGTGTTTCGCGCCGAGGGCATCCGCGCGCTCGCGTTCGTGCCACTCGTGCATCACCACCGGCTCGTCGGCAAGCTGATGCTGTATCGCGACGAGCCGCGCGCGTTCTCGACGCGCGAGATCCAGCTGACCGCGACGATGGCGGTGCACGTCGCGCAGGCGGTCGAGCGCAAGCGCGCCGCGCGCGAGCTCGAGCACGCGTACGCCGAAGAGCGCCAGGCTCACGTGCTCGCCGACGAGGCGACGCGCGCCCGCGAGGAGATCCTGTCCGTCGTCTCGCACGACCTGCGCAATCCCCTCGGCGCGATCGCGATGAGCGCGTCGTCGCTCAAGGTGCTCGACGTCGCCGAGCCGGCGCGTCAGCGCGTGCGCACGACCGCCGAGCGCCTGGCTCGCCAGGCCGACCGCATGGCGCGCATGATCGACGACCTCGTCGATTTCGCCGGCATCCAGGCCGGCCGGCTCGCGCTGACGCGCGGCGAGCACTCGCCGCACGCCATCATCGCGGCGGCGCGCGAGCTGTTCGGGCCGCTCGCGCACGAGCGCGGGCTCGCGTTCGAGGCCGGCGCGGCGGTCGAGCTGCCCGCGATCGAGTGCGATGACGAACGCGCGCTGCAGGTCATCGGCAACCTGGTGGCCAACGCGCTCAAGGTCACGCCGCGCGGCGGCGTGATCGCGATCGGCGCCGAGGCGTGTGCGGCCGACACCGTGTTCTTCGTGCGCGATACCGGGCCCGGCATCGCGCCGACCGACCTGCCGAACCTGTTCGAACGGTTCTGGCGGGCCAAGAACGCGCCGTACCGCGGCGCGGGGCTCGGGCTGTCGATCGCGCGCGGCATCGTCGACGCGCACGGCGGTCGGATCTGGGCGGAAAGCCAGCTCGGCGCGGGCAGCACGTTCTACTTCTCGCTTTCTCGCTTGCAGCCCGTGACCGCCGGCGTCTAGTATCGCGGACACATGTCCGCGATAGCGCCTGCACCGGCGAACCTCTCGACGCGTCTCGCGCGCCGGCTCGTCGTGCGCCGCGATGCGATGGTGATCGAAGGCCACGCGCTCGAGACGGTCGAGCTCGCGGGCTACGCGCTCGGCCCCGAGCTCGGCACCGCGCCGGTCTCCGTGGTGGTCGGCGGGATCACGGCGTCGCCGTTTCCGTTCGGCGGCGGCGGCGAAGGCGCCGAGCCGTGGTGGCCGGCGCTCGAGCCGCTCGTCGATCCGGCGCGCACGACCGTGCTCGTGCCGTGCTGGCCGGGCAACGGCTCGACGTGGCGCGGGTTCGACGATGGGCCGCTGCCACCGCTCTCCGCGGCCGGGCTCGCGGATCTCCTGGAGGCATGGCTCGACGGCGTCGGTGCGCGCACGCCGGTCACGTTTCTCGGCGCGAGTCTCGGCGGGCTCGTCGGTGTCGCGCTGGCGATCCGCCACCCCGAGCGCGTCGCGCGGCTCGTCACGATCTCGGCCGGGCTGCGGCCCGATGGCTGGGGCACGGCCACGCGTCACCTGCAGCGCGAGCTCGTGCGCGATGCGCAGCGCGCCGGCGATGTGGCGACCGGCATGGCGCGCGCGCGACAGCTCGGCATGCTGACGTATCGCGGCCGCGGCGAGCTCGACACGCGGTTCGGCGTGCTCGCACCCGAGCTCGCGCAACCGCCCGTCGCGGCATACCTCGATCATCACGGCCGCCGGTTCGCCGAGCGCTTCCCGGTGCGCACGTTCTTGCTGCTCAGCGAGAGCATCGATCGCTTCTCCGCAGCGCGATGCGCGGCTGCGCACCCCGGCGACGCCGGGGCTGTCGATCGCTGCCAGCTCGGCGATCGCCGCGCGCTCGCACGCGTGACGGCCGACGTGATCGTCGTCGGCGTGCCCGGCGACATGCTGTTCCCGTTCGCGCTGCAGCACGAGCTGTATCGCGAGCTCCAGGCGGCCGGCGCGAGCGCGTCGCTGTGGAAGCTCGACAGCGAGTTCGGTCACGACGCGTTCCTCGCGGACCAGGAGCGGCTGGCCGCGCTGCTGCACGACGCCGGCTTCGGGTCGCGCGAGGCGCGCGCGCGCTGGCAAGGCGTCGGCGCGCGGCCGCTGCGCGAGATCCGCATCGGCATGATCGGCTGCGGCACCGTCGGCTACGGCGTGCTCGATCTGCTCGCGCGCCAGGAGGCCGCGCTCGCCGAGCGCTACGCGGTGCGGTTTCGCGTCACCAAGCTCGCGGTCCGCGATCCGGACAAGCCACGCGGCGAGCTCGCCGCACACCTGCCGCGCACGACGCGTGCCGACGAGCTGGTCGCGGATCCCGACGTCGACGTGATCGTCGAGGTCGCGGGCGGCGACGCCGTCGAGCCCGCGCTGCGCGCCGCGCTCGCCGCCGGCAAACCGGTGGTCACCGCGAACAAGGCGCTGCTCGCGCGCCGGCTCGACGAGCTCGCCGTGCTCGCGCAGCGCACCGAGACGCCGCTGCTGTGCGAGGCCGCGGCGGCCGCGGCGCTGCCGATCATCCGCCACCTCTCGCATCGCGCCGACGAGGTGGTCGCGCTGCAGGCGATCGTCAACGGCACGTGCAACTTCGCGCTGACCCGGCTCGAGCAGGACGAGCTGCCGCTCGATCGCGCGATCGCCGAGGCGCAGCGGCTCGGGCTCGCCGAAGCCGATCCGTCGGCGGATCTCGACGGCCATGACGCCGCCGCGAAGCTGTCGATCCTCGCGTATCGCGCGTTCGGCGCGTGGATCGCGCCCGACGCGCTGCCGACGCGCGGCATCCGCGAGCTGACGCCCGCCGATTGCGATCTCGCCGAGGCGATGGGCTTTCGCATCCGCTTGATCGCGCACGCGCGCCGCACGGGCGACGCGCTCGCCGCCGCGGTCGAGCCGGTGCTGCTGCCCGACTGGCACCTGCTCGCGTCGGTCGAGGAGGAATACAACGCGGTGTACATGCAGACCGCGGCCTCTGGCGACCTGTCGCTGTTCGGCAAGGGCGCGGGCGCGCTGCCGACCGCGAGCGCGGTGCTCGGCGACTTGATCGATCTCGCGCAGGACAACTCGGTGCGCTGGCCCGTGCCGCGCGCGATCGCGCTCGCACCGCAGCCGGCGCGCCGGCACTACGTGCGCGTCACGGCCGAGCCGCATCCCGGGCTCGCGCGCCGCGTCGACAGCCTCGTGCGCCGCGCTGGCCTGGTCGTGCAGGCGACCGCGAGCCGCGGCGACGATCACGCGTTCGTGATCTCCGACAGCGACGACGCGCGGCTCGCCGCGATCGTCGATCAGCTGCGCGAGCTCGGCCGCGTCGCGCGCGTGCTCTGGCTTGGTGTGGTCGCGTGACCAGGCCCAGGCCCGGCCTCGCGACGGCGAGCGCGGCGACGCGCGCGCTGCACGAGCCGATCGACGCGAACGCGCCGTACTTGCACCCCGAGCGGCGCTCGATCCAGCGCGACCTCGGCTCGTCGGCCGGCGGCATCGCGTGGCAGGACGCGAAGGCCGCGTTCGTCGCGCGCGGCGACGGCGTGTGGTCCGAGCTGCCGCATCTGTACGCGCGCTACGGCACGCCGGGCACGGCGGAGCTGATCGCGGCGTTGCGCGCGCTCGAGGAGGCGCGCTGCGCGCTCGTCACCGACTGCGGCATGCAAGCGGTCGCGCTCGTCGGCGATGCAGCGATCGCCGACGGCGTGCACGTCGTGGCGATGCGCCAGGTCTACAACAAGACCCGCGCGTTCTTCGAGACCACGTGCCGGCGCGTCGGCGCGACGCTCGCGCTCGTCGACGATGGCGACCACGCCGCGCTCGCGGCCGCGCTGCGCGACGGTACACGCCTGGTGTTCGCCGAGACATTCACGAATCCGCTCGGGCGCGCGCAGGACGTGCCCGCGCTCGCCGAGCTCGTGCATCGCGTGCCCGGCGCGCGCCTCGTGATCGACTCGACGATCGCGACGCCGTGGGGCGTGCGCACGCCGCTGCTCGCGCGCGGCGCCGATGTCGTCGTCGGTTCACTGACCAAGGCGCTCGGCGGTCAGGACGCGGCGCTCGGCGGTTACATCGCGACCGACGACGCCGCGCTCGCGAACCAGGTCATGGATCTCGTCGCGATGCGGGGCGGGATCCTCGATGACGATCGCGCGCGCCGCGTGGTCGCTGGCCTGCCGCGCGCGTGCGAGGCCCACGCACGCCGGTGCACGACCGCCGCGCGCGTCGCCGCCTGGCTCGCGGATCACGCGCGCATCGAGCGCGTGTTTCACCCGAGCCGCTCCGACCACCCCGACGCCGCCGTGATCGCGCGCGACTACACGCGCACCGGCTCGCTGCTCGCGTTCCGGGTGCGCGACGCCGACGAAGCCGCGCACCGCGAGCTCGCCGATCGGCTCGCGTCGTGCGGGATCGTGCGCTACGCGCTGTCGTTCGACGGTCTGGTCACGAAGGTGAACCACCACCGCTCGGTCAGCGAATACACGACGCCCGCCGAGGTCGTCGCGCGGCTCGGCATCGATCGGCTGATCCGGCTCGGCATCGGCCTCGAGGACGCCGACGACCTGATCGCGTGCCTCGACTGGACGCTGGCGCGCTAACGCCGCGAGCGAGGCGTGCGACAGTCGCCCGCATGATGAACGCTCTGCTCTCGATGACAAGGCCAAGGCGGCGATCACCGCGCAGAAGTTCGAGGTCAGCGATGCGGCGCACGCCAAGGCGGGCAAGCGAGCCAACATGGTCGTGATGGTCGATTGCCTGCAGACGTGGAAATCGAACGCCGCACACATCTCGGTGGCGTACGTCAGCGCAGATCCCAAGGAGGCGACCGCCGCGGTCGGCGCGATCAAGAAGGCGCTCGAGGCCAAGTAAGTCGTCAGTGCCGCAGTTGCGCGTCGTGCAACTGCTGGAGCGTCTGGCGCAAGTCCGGGTGGGCGGCGAGCAGCCTGGCGTTGCCGCGCAGCTTCTCGACCCAGGTCGTCAGCTCGCCGTAGCGCTGCTGGCGGTTCAGCGAATCGAGCAGCAGATTGGCGGAGTACTCGGCGGCGTCGTGCTCGGGATGCTGCGCGACGATCGCGATGAAGTCGCGCTCGGCGTCGTCGTAGCGGCGGTAGCGGTAGTAGAGATCGCCGCGCAGGAACTGCACGGCGGTCGCGTCGTCGCCCGGGGCGACCGGCAGGTAGACCGCGAGCGCGTGCAGGAAACCGGTGTCGTCGGCGTCGAGCGGGATCTGCGCTTCGGGATCGGCGGTCTTTGGCAGCTCGGGCGCGCGCGCGTGCTTCCACGCGAGCAGGGCCGTGTACGCGTCCTCGCGATCGCCGGGCAGCACGGCGCGATCCCACGCGATCGCCGCCTCGTGCCAGAGCCGGCGCGCGAGCACCGGATCAGGCTCGTGGTCGGCCGCTTGCCACGCGTGCGTGGCCGCGGCCACCGCCGGCCGCGGTGAATCGGCCCACGCCGGCGCGGCGAACAGCATGCAGACGACGAGCGCTCGCATTGCCAGTCCGGACACGGCACGCGGCGCACGGTTGCAGCTAGAGCAGGCGACCGAGCCGCGGGTTCGCCTTGCGACGCCACAGAAAGCCGTCGAGGATGTAGTGCGTGAGCTGCGGGACCGCGAGCAGCGGCGCGATCACGATCGCGGCGTCGTGGCTCCACAGCCCCGAGCCGAACAGCCACTCGCGGTCGTGCCAGAGCGCGTGGTCCCACACGAGCTCCTCGAGGTACGCCACCAGCCACAGGCTCGCGAGGAACACGAGCACGCCGCGCTTCAGGAGCCGCGCCGCGAGGCCGTGCGCCGACTCGCGCTCGCGCGATGCCGCGCGCGCGTACAGATAGACGAGCACCATGTACGGAATGCCGTGGACGAACACGTTGGACACCGTGAACGCGTAGTCGCTGTCGGTCGCGACGATGCCGACGTACCAGCACGCGACCGTCGCCGCGACCACGACGTGCTTGCCCCACGCGATCGGGCGCGCGACCGCCGCGCGCGCGACGTACAGCACGAGCAACGCGACGTAGAGCGCGCGCGCCGGCGGGATGACCCACGCCGGTAAGCCGCCGACGAAGTCGCCGTCCTTCATCCACGAGAACGCGCGCGGCAGCGACGCGTGCCACCAGATCAGCGGATACAACGTGGCCGCGTAGATCGTCGCGCCGTCGAGCCAGCGCCCGGCGCGATCGCGCTCGCCGTTGCGGGCGCGATACATCATGACCCAGCCGTATTGCTGGCGGATGAAGTGAAAGACCGCGAGATACGCGATCGCGCGCCAGAACACGGCGTCGCCGCACGCGTACAGCGCGACTCCGCCCGCGAGCGCCGCGATCGGCGCGCCGGCGTACAGCGCGGGTCGCCGGCGCAGCTCCGCCGGATCGAGGTAGACGACGAACGCGGTCGACCACACGTGCGCGACGTCGACGAGCAGGACGCCGGTGACCCAGGTCCACTCGGGCGCATCGCGTGCGCCGTGCGCGCCGAGCACCGGGCCGAGCGCGACCAGCGCGAGCGCGGCGATCGCGGTGCCGCCGAACACCGCGAGATCGATCGGCGCGGAGAACAGCCAGCGCCGGCCGCCGCTCACGCGAGCCTCCCCGCGACTTCGCGCGCCGCGCGCAACCCGTGATCGAACGCCTCCTCGAACAGCGCGAGCCCGCTGAGATCGGTGTGCGCGAAGTGGACGCGGCCGAGCGGTGCCGTCGGATCGGCGCCGAACATCGCGCCGACGCGCGGGCGGATCATGCCGTGGCCCCAGAACGCGACGTCGATGCGCTCGACGTGCCGGCGGACGTCGGGATGCGCACGCTCCAGATCGGCGAGCACGACCTCGGCCCACTCGGCGTGGCCGGCGCCGGCGAGCTTGCCGCGCACCGCGGCGGAATCCTCGTCGCAAAACGGGTAATACCAGGTCCACACCGTCGGGCCGCGATCGCGCCCGCGCTGGTGCGTCGCGCACACGTAGCCCAGGCTCGGGCTGTCGCGAAACACGTTGTCCCACGCCGGCGGCGCGCCGTGGCCGCGCTCGATCGGCCGCGCGCGCAGATGCACGTTCGCGACGGTCCACGCGCCGTAATCGCCGTGCCCCTGCCCTCGCCGGCCGCGGATGATCCGATTCGCGACGAACCGCGGCACGCAGCAGATGATCGCGTCGCACTCGAAGCCGATCGGGCCGGAATCGCCCACCGCGATCAACCTGCCGGTCTCCTCGTCGAGATCGGCGACCGCGAGCCCGCGCTCGACGTTCGCACCGCGCGCGAGCTCGCGCACGAGCGACGCGTTGCCATCGGGCCACGTCACGACGGGCTGCGACGGCGCGCCCGGGCCCTTCTGCCGCGCTGCGAAGTAGAAGATGCCGGCCCACGCGCTGGTCCGCGCGGCGGTCAGCGCGTAGTCATCGCGGCACGCGTACTCGGTGAGCCAGCGCAGGCGCGGCGACGTCAGCCCGTGCGCGTCGAGCCACGTCGCGAACGACGTGCGGTCGAGCGCGGTCACCTCGGGGGCATCGCTGGCGAGCCGCCGCGGGATCGCGAACGCGCGCCGGCCTTGCGCGTCGCGCCACGCCGCCCAGCGGTCGATCTCGGCGCGAAACGCGGCGAGCTGGCGCCGATCGTCGGCGCTCGCGCCGGCTTCCAGATACAGGCCCTCCCACCAGCGGCCCTCGAACCACACGCGCTCCTCGGGCTCGCGGCAGCGTAGCGCCTCGTCGACGATCGGCGTGCCGTCGGCGGCGTAGCGCTCGATCGCGCCCATCTGCGCGAGCAGCGCGGTGAGCTCGTCGTCGGCGTGCATCGGCGCGACGATGTAGTGCGCGCCCCACGGAAACGCCGTCACGCTCGACTCGCCGCCGCGCGCGGTGCCGCCGATCACGTCGTCGAGCTCGAGCACGATCGCATCGGCCATGCCGCGCCGGCGCAGCTCCCACGCCGCGGCGAGCCCCGCGACGCCGCCGCCGACGATCGCGACCTTCGCGTGCCGCCACGTGGTCGGCGCCGGTACCGCGCGCGCATCGCGCACCACCGCGTGGCCGCGCCGCATGCCGGTCTCGACGAGCGCGCCTTCAGGCACCGGCAGCGGCCCGCGCGCGCGACACGCGTACGCGAGCGGCGCGCCGAGCAGCATCGCCACGAAGTCGCGGCGGCTTACTCCCATCGCCGCCATTCGCGCTCGTAGTAACGGACGAGCGCCTGGTTATCGAGCTGGTTGATCTCGACCGGCACCTCGGTCGTGTCCGCGGACATCTCGAACATCGCGGCGAGCGCGGCGTCGTTCAAGTAGCGCAGCGGCAGCGCGGGCACCGCGCGCGGCGGATCGAACGGCACCTTGCGGGCGAGCGCGTAGCCCCACACGCCGAACGACGGCACCGTCACCTGATATGGCCGCACGACGAACCCCGCCGAGCGCATCGTCTCGACGATGCACCAGTACGACTTGCGCGCGAACAGCGGCGACGTGGCCTGCACGCTCACCGCGCCGCCCGGTGCGAGGTGCGCGAGCACGCGGCGATAGAACAGCCGCGTGTACAGCTTGCCGAGCGCGAACGTGTTCGGATCCGGAAAGTCGACGATCACGACGTCCCACTCGCCGGGATGGTCGTCGAGCCAGACCATCGCGTCGTCGTTGATCACGGTGACGCGCGGGTCGTCGAACGAATGATGGTTCAAGTCCGCGAGCGCGGGGAACTTCTGCGACAGCGTGGTCATCGCCGGATCGAGATCGACGAGCGTCACCGCCTCGACCGACGCGTGCTCGAGCACCTCGCGCAGCGCGAGCCCGTCGCCGCCGCCGAGGATCAGCACGTGGCGCGGCGGCGCGGTCGCGGCCTCCATCGCCGGATGCACGAGCGCCTCGTGATAGCGGTACTCGTCCGCCGACGAGAACTGCAAGTTGCCGTTCAGGAACAGCTGGAAGCCGGCGCGCCCCCGCGTCACGACGATGCGCTGGTACGGCGTGGTCTTCGTGAACACGATCGGATCGGCGTACATCTCGTCTTCCGCCCACGTCGTGAACCGATCGCCATACGCGAGCGCGACCAGCATCGCCGCGAGCACGACGATCGCGCGCACGCGGATCCCGAGCACGCGCTTGCCGAGCCGCGGCGCGAGCAGCCACGTGCCCCACAGCGCGACGCTCGCGTTCGCGACGCCCGCGACGAGCGAGCTGCGCACCAACCCGAGCTTCGGCACGAGCACGAGCGGGAACATCAGCGCCGCCGCGAGCGCGCCGATGTAATCGAACGTCAACACGCGCGACACCAGATCCTTGAGCTGCATCTGGCCCGCGAGCAAGCGCATCAGCAGCGGCAGCTCGAGCCCGACGAGCACGCCGATCGCCGCGACGAACGCGAGCAGCACGGCCTGGAAGTGCACGACCGTGCCGAAGCTGAGGAACAACACCGGCGCGCTCGCGCCGCCGACGATCGCGACCGCGAGCTCGATCTCGACGAACCGGCGCGCGAGATCGCCGTCGAGCTTGCGCGACAGCCACGCGCCACCGCCCATCGCGGACAGGTAGAGGCCGATCACGAGCGAGAACTGCGTGACCGAGTCGCCGAGCAGGTAGCTGCCGAGCGTGCCCGCGAGCAGCTCGTACACCAGGCCGCAGATCGCGACGACGAAGACGTTCAGGTAGAGCGCCGTCGCCGCGATGGGCGGCTCGGCGTCACTGCCCGGAGATGGCGGCGGAGATGATGAGGCTGACACCGATGATCACTCCGGCCATGATGATGGCGAGTGCCGTGTTTTGATCCTCCTCGATCTCCTTCTTGACCGAGAACGGCGCGAGCTTGGTCATGATCCAGAACGCGATCCCGAACACCGCGAGGCCGATGCCGGCGAACACCGCCGACGAGACCGCCGCATCCCCCATGTTGTCGAGCTTCATGTCATTTGCCTCCGTGATAGCCGGTGTGCCAGAAGTGATACGAGCGGTAGCCGCCGGGTGACGTGCGCACGCTCGCGGGAATCTCGTCGTGCGCGGGCTCGCCGAGCTCGCGCTGCGTGTACGCCATCGCGCCGTAGCCGGCGCACACGACGCCCGCGAACACGAGCGCGACGAGCGTCCCGACCGAGCGGCCGGGGCGCGGCACGGGCGGGCGATCCGGCGGGCGCGCGGCGTCAGTCATCGCTGGTCCTCGCCACGAGCTTGACGATGCCCCACACGACGAGCCCGATGCCCCCCGCGATCGCGAGCACGATCGAGAACGAGCTGAACGGCGGCTTGCCGCGCGTGCTGTTCTCCCAGCGCCGCTTCTCGACCGACCACGCGTGCAGGCCGAGTGCGAGCCACGGCAGGCCGAGGATCGCGAGGAACAGGAGCAAGTACATGCCGCGAAACACGCCCTGATGGACCTGGATCGTCAGGCTGGTGTCGCCGGTGCCGCCGTGCTGCGCCTCGACGCGTAGCATGTACGCGCCGCCCGCCGGCGGACCGACGACCGCGGTCGAGCTGTGCGAGCCCTCCGACCACGCTTCGCCGTCCTCGACGCCGCGGTAATACTCGATGTTGCTCTCGACCTCGACGACATCGCCGGTCTGCTGGTTCACCAGGTCGGCGGAGGCGTAGACCCAGTCGTTGTCGACCGGTGCGGTGAACACGAGCTCGACGTTGTGGCCGCCGTCGAGCTGGAACACATCCGAGAACACCACGTTCGGAGCCTCGACGTCGGGCGGCTGCGACGCGACGGCGGCGCTGCCGCTGCCTGGCGCCGGCGGGAGCTCGCACTTGGTGCTCGCGAGCATCTGCTGGATGGCGTCGAGCTCGGCCTGGCACAGCTCGGGCGATGCATCGGCCGGCAGCGCCTGCTCGGTCGCCACTTGCGCTTGCACCGGGATCTCGGCGCAATTCCGAACGACCGCGACGGCCGCGCGCGCCTGCTCGCACGGATCTCCCGCGGACGGCTGGCTCGTGACGACCGCGGGCGCCGCCGAGCCCGCGTGCACCGTCATCGCGTGCTCGTACGCGACGCGATCGGGCGCCGCGCACTGCGCGACGAGGCCGATCACGAGCAGCGCGCCCATGCCGAAGCTCATCGCGCGCGCCGTACGCTCGCTGCGATCGACCTGGTTGGGCGCGATGCCGATCGGCTGGCCGAGCGGGAGATCCTTGTCGCCGAACGCGTGCTGGACCTCGGCGACGGTCATGTACGTCGACAGCGACCACGTCGTCTCGCTCGCGGTCGTTTCCGACGACAGCATCGCGGGCGGCGCGATGAAATCGTCGCCGGTCACGGTCTCGCCGACCTCGACCCGCCAGTAGAATTCGCCGAGCACCTGATCGACGCGCAGCGGCGCGCTCTGGAACTGCAGGAACTTCACGCCGTCGTACTTGGAGTCGAGGACGCCGGTCGTGACCGCGCCGACCTCGACGGGTTGTACGTAGCTCCAGTGGCCGTCGGAGCACACGAGCCAGCGAAAGCCGACGGCCTCGGCGTGCAGGAGGTACTCCTCGAACGCGTACCAGGCGCCGTCGATCTGCGCGCTGCGCTGGACGTAGCCGATCGCGGTCAGCTCGCCTTCCGCGAGCTTGCCGGTGCTGCCGAGCGGGATCAGCGGCGCCGGCTTGTGCGGCTGCGGGCCGAGCAGCTTCAGCTCGCCTTCGAGCGCGATGAGCTGGCCGCACGACGTGCAGGCGAAGCGCTGTGCCTCGCCCGGCGCGCGCAGCTCGATCGGCGCGTTGCAGCTCGGGCACGCGAGCCGCTTGCTCGTGATCTTCGCGTCGCGCGACGGGGCGGTCTCGCCGCCGCGAATGCCGAGCTCGTCTAGCGTGACCTGCTGGCCGACGTACAGCGCCGGCGTGTCGCCGGTGTCGCCGTAATCGATCGTCGCGACCGTGCCGGCGCCGTCGTCGAGATCGACGAACCGAAAGCTACCGGCGGGCACGAGCTTGTACGGCAGCTCGCCGGCGGCCGCGACGTACGCCGCGCCGGCGTGCTCGGCGACCGTGAACGCGCGCGACGAGCCGTGCACGGGCAGCCCGATCCGCATCCCCGGCGACAACGACTCGAACGCTGGCAGGTCGGCGGCCGGCTCCTCGAACGTGAGGTAGTAGCGGCCCTGCGCCTCGGCGAGCCAGCCCCACTTGCCGCCGTCCAGCTTCGCGTACCACTCCTGCCACAGCCCGCCCGAGCCGTGGCGGATCTGCGCCATGCCGACGAGCAAGAACCCCGCGCTACCGAGGTGGCCCTCGGCGAACAGCGCGAGCGGCGAGTCCATCGGGACCAGATCGGCGACCTGACCGAGCGAATCGACGCCGCGATCGGTGCGCGCGACCGCGCACCGGCAGTGGTCGCACACGCGCACGAACGAGTCGTCGTAGCGAAACTCGATCGGTGCACCGCAGCTCGGGCAGCTCGTCGTCACGGCGCGCGCTCTCCGCGGCGGACCTCGCGCACGACCACCTCACGTGCGCCGAATGCCTCGCCGAGCAGCGCGCGCCACGCCGCCGGCTCGCGCGGCGCGCAGCAATACGCGTCGAGCGTCGCGGTGCCGGCCTCGGGGAACGTGTGGATCGACAGGTGCGACTCGGCGAGCAGGTACAGCGCGGTCACGCCGGCCTCGCCGCCGAACACGTGCACCGCGCGCGACACGACGTGCAGCTGCATGTCGGCGACCACGTGCTCGAGTAGCGCGACCACGGCGTCGCGATCGCGCAGGCGCGCGGGCGCGCAGCCGTGCGCGTCGATCAGCCACTCGATGCCCCCGTGCATCGCGACGAGAGTATCACCGGGACCAGACTCCGTTCACGCGCACCATCGCCGCGCTCTCGCCGAGATCCGACAGCGTGCTCGTGCGCACCGCGAGCTCGATCGACGCCCACGCGAGCGCCTGGTAACGCACGCCGAACCCGCCGAGCCATTTCGGCGTCGGCCCGGCGGCGTCGAATTCGGGCAGCCACGCGACGTCGAGCATCATCGTCGTCTTCGGATACTGCGGCGGCACCAGCTCGATGCCGCCGATCGGCCGCACCGTCGCGCCGAGCCGCACGCCGCCGTCCTCGGCATCGAACGCGACCACGCCGCCGTGCAGGCGTACCGGGCCGGCCGTGCGGCTCGCGACCACGTACGCTTCGCCGACGCGGCGCGTGCCGGGCAGCGACTCCTGCACGCCGATCACGACCGCGGGCTGGCCGTCGAACCACGCGTCCTGGCGCGCGCCGATCCGGAACGCCGCGCGCGCCTGGTGGAGCGCCTGGCTGCACGGCGAATCGCCGCAGGTCTTGACGTCGCTGTCGCCGCCGAGCTCGACCTCGGCAATGCCGCCGAGGCCGTAGC
This sequence comes from Kofleriaceae bacterium, assembly GCA_036490935.1. Lineage (GTDB taxonomy): Bacteria > Myxococcota_A > Polyangia > Haliangiales > Haliangiaceae > JABFXX01. The sequence goes on from DASXCY010000096.1 coordinate 20,611, forward strand.
CGACGACCAGCGAACCGCCGCCGTGCTGGTCGAGCGCCGCTTCGCCGACGACCGCGCCCGCCGCCGGCAGCCACGCGGTCGGCGCGGTCACCACGTGATCGAGCGGCGGCGGATCGGCGGCGGCCGCGCGCGCGGCGACCACGAGCCCTATGGCGGCGAGCCGGCGCACTTACTTCACGCTGTCGACCGCGTGGCGAAGGCCCCAGGTGACGAACGTGACCGCGCCGTAGATCTGCGCGTCGAGCAGGTTCGCGTTGCCGATGTCGGGCACGCGTACGCCGCTCTCGAGCAGCATCCACGGCGCGACCTGGTAGCGCACGCCCCACGCGAGCTCGGGGCGCAGCTTGATCTGGTCGCTCGCGCTCGCGCACAGGTAGCAAAACTCGGGCGCCCAGCTGAGGTCGACGAGGATCTCCGACTTGTCGATCGGGCTCGCCGCGAGCCCACCGAATGGCCGGATCTGGTTTCCGACCGTGCCGTTGCCGTGCAGCGTGACCGTGGTGCCGGAGGTGTCCTCGAACTCGGCGTCCCAGAACGCGCCGCCGAAGTGGATCGATGCGCGATCGCCGAGCTTCTTGCTCGCGACCAGCGTCAGCTGGGCGAGGCGCGTCTGGAAGTCGCCGTCGTCGCGCTCGAACGACTTCTGAAAGCCGAGCACGAGGCCGGGCTGGCCGTCGAACAGCCGGTCCTCGCCGAGGCCCATGCGGAACGACGCGGCGAAGTACGGCTGGATCCGGTTCGTCGACGTCGCCGTGTCGCCCGCGCGCGACCGGATCTGGTCGAGCGTCTCGAGGCCGAACTCGGCGACATCGCCGAGCCCGACGCGGTTGTCGGACACGAAGCCGCCGCCAGTGTCGAGGCCGGTGCGCGAGTACACGACCGCGGCGGGCAGCAACCAGCCCGTCGGCGACGAGATCAGGTTCGGCAGATCGACGTGCGGATCCGGCTTGCGCGGCTTCACCGGCTTGGGCGGCGGCTCCGCGGCCTCCGGCTCGCCGCCGACCGCCGGTGGCTGCTGCGGCGGCGGCGGCGGCGGCGGTGGCGCCGGCGGTGAGGTCGGCTGCGGCGGTGCCTGCGCCGGCGGCGGCGCGCCGTTCTGGCCATACGGATCGCTCGGCTGGGCATCCGCGGTGGCGGCCAGGCCGGCGACGAGAGCGACGATCCACAGCTTCTTCATCTGCATTCTCCTTCGGCCGCGCCTAATCGCAGAACACCCGTGCGGCGCGGCAGGCCAGCGCGCCCCACGGCACGAACACCTCGGCACCGAGCCGGATGTCCCACTGCTGCACGACGTCGCGAGGTCCGCTGCCGGATCCCATCGCTTCGTCGAGCTGATAACCGAAGCTCGTATCGAGCGTCACCGCGGGCAGCAGCGCCCAGCGCAGCCCGAGCCGCGCTTGGACGCCGGTGCCGATGAGCGGCGCGGTGTCGCCCGCGTCGTAATGAAACTGCGGCACCAGCTCGCCCTCGCCGACGACGCGCGCCTCGCGGTTGACCTGCAGCTCGAAGCCGCCGGCCGGCAGCACGAGATCGCGCGACACCTTGCCGGTCGCGCCGCCGGCGAGCGTCTCCTGCGCGGGCGAGTAGCGCACGCCGGCGTGCAGCGTCAGCCACGGCACGGCCGCGAACCGCTCGCGCGCGACGAGGTACAGGTCCGTCACCGACTCGGTCACGGTCACGTTGCCGACCGCCTCGTCGCGCGGCACGCCGTAACGGATGGCGAGCCCGATCGCGGGCACGTTCGCGCGCTCCGGGATCGGCAGCTTGAACTGCACGCCGACCGCCGGGACCGGCGCGTTGACGCGCGTGACGCTGATCGCCTCGGTGTGGCGATACTCGAGCTGCGCGAGATCGCCAAAGCCGATCGCCGCGACGCCGGCCGACGTGAGCACGCCGGGCTGCTCGAGCAGGCTGCCTTCGCCCGACAACGCGAGGATGTACGGCCCGACCGTATCGGCCACCGGCATGCCGAACAGCCGCGACGACTGGAACGGGCCCGCGAACACCTCGCCGAGCGTCGCGTCGGGCTTGCGCACCGGCCCCGGATCGGCCGAGCCCGCGCCGTCGTCCGCGGCCGCGACCGAGGTGGTCGCGACGACGAGGCAGCACGTGACGGACGCGATGCGCATGAATCCCTTCTCTCCCCACCGCGCGTGAGCAACCCAGCATCACGGCGTGAGGTTCACGTAGCGTGGCGCGTGAAATCCGCGTGAACAGCAGGCGGATCTGGCAACATGCCGACGATCGTGGAGAAGGTGGGCGACGCGTCACGATCTCGCCGCAGCTTGCGCGTGCCGTGGAGCACGTCGGGCAAGGCCGAGTCGCGCTCGTACTTGCAGGCGCGCCTGACGGTGCTGTTCAAGCTGAGATGTGCCTCAGGGGCGCGGGCCGGCGTCGGTCACGCGGGTCGCCGACATGTTGTCGGCGACGATGCCCGAGCCGCTGGGCACCTTGCCGCTCTTGAACCAGCCGTTGCTGAACGTGCCGGTGACGCCGGGCGTGATGTCGACATCGATCGAGTTGTCGAACCAGTTGTCGTAGGTCCAGTCGACGCTCGAGCCGGCGTAGAACATCGAGCCGTACGCCGACGAGCTGAGGTTGGTATGCGTGATCTTGATCGACGTCGCGGCGTTGAAGTGGGTGTCGCAATGCGTGTTGTCGGTCTGGCCGGTCTCGACGCCGATCGACGAGTACTCGATGTCGAGCGTGCCGCCCGACAGCACGACGAGATCGGTGCCTGCGCCGGCGTGCGACATCGTCGAGTCGGTGATCGTCGCGGTCGCGCCGTCCACGAGCTGGATCGTGCCGCCGAGCTCGGCCATGTAGTGCGCGGTCAACGTGCCGCCGTTCTTGATGTAGAAGCCGGTCCAGCGCGTCGCGGTCCCGGCCGGCGCGATCGCGACGGTCATCCCGCTCGTGCCTTCGATGTCGAGCGTGCCATCGACGCTGATCGCCGCGCCCGTCGCGATCGTCGTGCCGGCCTCGACCGTGACGGTCGCGCCCGAGGCGATCGTGAGTGCGCCGGACACGTCGACCGAGCCGGTCCAGGTCTGGTCGGACGAGATCGTTCCCGACACCATCATCGCGCCGCCGCCGCCGCCGCCACCATCGCCGCCGCCGCCGCCACCGCCACCGCCGGGCGGCGCGCTATCCGTTCCACAACCGATCAAAGCGAGGGCGATCACGACGTAGCGCATGGGCATGATTGTACGAGGGGGGCCGGCCGCCAGGTCGCACGAAAATCGCCGAATCGGTGCGTTTTTATCGGCGCAACCGTGACCAGGTCAACGCCAGGGCGAACGCCGCGCAATGAATGAGGATGATCGTGGCGGCGGTCGGGGTGTCGAGGTGGAAGCTGACGAAGAGCCCCAGGGCCGCGCCGAGGGTGCCGATCGCGAGGGCGATGAGCGTGGCTCGGGCGAGGGTCGAGCCGACCAGGCGCGCGGTCGCCGCGGGGATCACGACGAAGCTCGAGACCAGGACGACCCCGACCGTCTTGACGGCGACGACCACGACGACCGCGGTCTCGGCCAGCAGCAGATACTCGAGCACCGCGACCGGCACGCCCGAGATCGCGGCGAGCTCGGGATCGAAGATCGCGTAGGCCAGGCGCGACCACAGGATCACGGTGAGCAGGAGCGCGATCACGGCGACCGCGACGACGACGGCGAGCACCTCGGGCGCGACCGCGAGCATGTTGCCGAGCAGCAGGCTCTCGACATCGACCTGGCGATCGCTGGCCGTGCGCAGGCCGAGGAACAGCACGCCGAGCGCGAAGCTGAACGAGAAGAACACGCCGGTCGCGACGTCGCCGCGCAGCGACGTGCGGCGCAGCACGAAGCCGATGCCGAGCGCGATCATCGCGGTGAACGGGATCGCGATCCACACCGCGCGCTCGACCGAGGCGCCGAGGAATAGCCCGATCGCGATGCCGCCAAACGCGGCATGCGCGAGCCCGTCGCCGAGAAACGCGAGCCCGCGCTGCACGACAAACACCCCGATCACCGCGCACACCGCCGCCACCGCGAGCCCGGCGACGAGCGCGCGCTGCATGAACGCGAAGTGCATCGGATCGGCGAAGAAATGCACGGAAGCACGGTAACAGGACTTCGGACTACGGACTTCGGGCTTCGGACTCGATCGTCGTGAAGTCCGTAGCCCGAGCCCGAAGTCCGCGGTCCTATTCTTCGTCCGCCGCGTGCGTGCGGTGGTCGGTGGCCTGGAAGGCGGCGAGCGCGGTCAGCGATTGCTGGCCGAGGAGCTCGGCGGGAAGCCCCCAGCACAGGAGCTGGCCGGCCTCGATGTAGACGATGCGCTCGGCGGTCGCCGAGACCGCCGCGAGGTTGTGCGTGACGAGGATCGCGGCGAGCTCGTCGGAGCGCGAGATCTGCGTCATCAGCTCGATCAACTCGCCGCGACCGCGCGCGTCGACGCCGGCGGTCGGCTCGTCGAAGATCAGCAGCGACGGCTCGGTGATCAGCGCGCGCGCGAGGAACACCCGCTGGGTCTCGCCACCCGACAGCCCGGCGAGCGGCTTGTCGATCAGGCGCTCGCCGCCGATCTTCGCGAGTGCCCGGCGAGCGTGCTCGCGCTCGTCCTCGCGAATGTGCGCCGGCCACGTGCCGCGCAGCGCGGCGACGATGAGGTCGACGGCGCGCGCCGGGAAGTCGCGATCGAAGCCCTTGCGCTGCGGCACGTAGCCGATGTAGCGGTGCCCGGCCGCGACGTCCTCGCCCCGGATCTGGATCCGGCCCGACGCGATCGGCACGAGGCCGAGGATCGCTTTCAGCAGCGTGCTCTTGCCCGCGCCGTTCGGCCCGCACAGGCACACGAACTCGCCCTTGGGCACCCAGAACGTGATGCCGTCGAGGATCGTGCGGCCGCGGATCTGGATCGTCACGTCCTCGACGTCGAGCACGTGCTGCATCACGGGATCCGGATGCGTCTGACCGAGCTCGCGCGCGCTCGCGCGGCGCTCGATCGACTTCATCGGCGGCGGCACCGTCATTACTCGAGGACCTTCTGCAGCTGATCGGTGTTCCACGTCAGCAGCGCCTCGTAGCTGTCGCGTCCGGGGACGCCGCCGACCGGATCGAGCTGGCCGAGCGGCACGCCGGCCTCGCGCGCGATCGTCTCGGCCGGCGCCTTGTCGAACTGCGGCTCGGAGAACAGCGCCGCCGCGTGGCCGACCTCGATCGCCTTCAAGACCTGCGCGATGTACGCCGGCGTCGGCTCCTTGCCGGCGAGCGGCTCGACGACCGCGGCGATGCGCAGGCCGTAGTGCTTCGCGTAGTACGACATCGAGCCGTGGAACGTCACGATCGTGGTCTTCGACCACGTCTTCGCGCGCGCCGCGATGGCCGCGTCGAGCGTGCCGAGCTCGGTCTTCAGCTTCGCGGCGTTGGTCGCGAACGTGGCCTTGCCACCGGGATCGATCGCCGCGAGCTGGTCCGCGATCGCGTCGACCACGCCGGCCATGCGCTGCGGATCGAGCCAGATGTGCGGATCCGGCGAGCCGGGCTTGTCATCGGCATCGGGCGCCTCGCCGGCGTGCGCCTCGGCCTCGCCGATCGGCTCGACCGCGATCGGCATGGTCTTGACCTTGTCGCCGACGTGAAAGATCGGCGCGCCACCCGCGCCCTTGATGATCGTCTCGATCCAGGTGTCCATGTCGAGGCCGACCGCGATCGCGAGCTTCGCGCCGTCGAGCCGCGCGATGTCCTTCGGCGTCGGATCGTATTCGTGCTCGCTGCGGCCGGGAGGCAGCACGAGCAGCACGTCGATGCGATCGCCGGCGACGCGGCGCACGAGGTCGTAGAGCGGAAAGATCGAGACCGCGACCTTCGGCTTGTCTCCTGAGGTCGTGCCCGCGCCCTTGCCACAGGCCATCGCCAACGCCAGTAGACACGCGACGGTCTTCGTCATCCGCCGACGATACTACGACGTGATGACCGATTGCGGCGACGTCGGGTTCACGATCGCGGCGGCGACGCGCAACGCGAGCGCGACGATCGTCATCGTCGGGTTGTAGCCGGACGACGTCGGAAATAGGGCGCCGTCGCTCGCCCACAGATTGCCGAGGTCCCAGAGCTTGCCGTTCGGATCGCACACGCTCGCCGCCGCATCGCTGCCGAACCGCAGCGTGCCCATCACGTGCTGCGAGGCGGGCAGCGGATCGCGCGGCGCGATCGCGGCGTGGCGCGCGCCCGCGGCGCCGAAGATCTGGATCAGCTTCGGCTCGTAGAACTGGCCGGCCGTGACCTCGAACATGTGGTTCTGGTACGTGATGCGCGGCACCGGGAGGTGGTCGAGGTCGAGGATCGACGGATCGAGATCGACGGCGTTCGTGAGCTGCGGCGCGTCCTCGGCCTGGATCACGAGCACCATCACGCGATCGCGGCCGGGCGACTGGCGCATCAGCTTCTTGAACAGCGCGCCGTTCCAGCGGCCGGCGCCGAGCTGATCGAGGATGCGCTTGTAGAACGCCGCTTCGCCGATCGGCAGCCCGCCGCCCGAGATCTCGACGATGCCGCCGAGCGGATGATCCGGATCGTTCGGCGCGCCGCGGAAATCGGCGAAGCCGTGATCGACGGTGCGGCCGCGATAGCCGTGCACGCGCTCGTCGAAGATGCCGAGGCAGATCGTCTGGTAGTGGAACATCAAGTTCTTGCCGACGAGCCCGCTCGAGTTGCCGAGGCCGCCCGATAACAGCAGCAAGCGCGCGTCCTCGATCGGGCTCGCCGCGAGCACGTAGCGATCGGCGGTGTACATGCCGGGCGAGCCGTCGGGCTCGATCGTCTGCACGCCGGCGATCGCCGTGTGGGTCGCGTTCGGCACGAGCTTCACGACACGCGTCTCGGCGCGGAGCTGGCAGTTGCCCGAGACCAGCGCGCTGCGCAGCATCGTGATCGCGGTCGAGCCCTTCGCGTTGGTGGGGCACGGATAGCCCGAGCAGAACCCGCAATCGACGCAGGCCGGCCGGCCGCCGTACGGGATCGAGTTCACCGCCGTCGGATACGGGAACATCGTGTAGCCGAGCGACGCCAGGCCCGTGCCGACGACGGTCGAGCCGTACATCGGGTTGCCGGGCGGCATCGGATAGTCGCTCGAGCGCGCGCCGGCGAACGGATCCGCGCCGGCCTTGCCCTGCACGCCGCACAACCGCTCGCCCCACGCGTAGAACGCCTCGAGCTCGTCGTACTGCACGGGCCAGTCGGCGAAGTTGGCACCCGGCACGTCGAGCAGCGTGCCGAGCTGGAAGTCGGTCGGCTGGAACCGCGGCATCTTCAAGTCGGCGTGCAGACCGCCGCCGCCGACCGTCTTGGGGAGATTTTGCACGTTCCCGGTGAGCGACTCGATGCGATCGCCGTCGGCGGGCGTGTTGCGCCACGTGCGCGGCTCGACCTCGGGATGCATCTCGATGAAGTTGCGATGCTCGATCTTGAGCTCGTCATTCGAGAACCGCGGCACCGGCTGCTGCGTCGCGTCGTCGAGGAAGTCGAGGTGACACGGGCCAGCCTCGAGCACCAGCACCTTCAGGTTGTTCGCGGTCAGCACGTACGTGACCGGGTTTCCGCCGGCGCCCGAGCCGATCACGATCGCGTCGAACTGCGCGAGCGACGTGTTGCCGAAGACCGTCTTCCTCATGCTCGGCTCACGTGAACGTCTGCCCGCCGAGGAACGCGACGACCTCGGAGATGACCTGGCTCACGTCGTCGTCGAGCGGCTCGGGGTCGCTCGGGTTCGGCGTCGACATCGGCGCTTCGCCGCGCTCGCTGTAGCCGCTGCCGTTCCACTGGCTGTAGCCCATCGGCAAGCTGTCGCCCTCGAAGTGGATCATCGCCCAGCCGGCGAGGTTCGGGTTGCCGCCGTACTCGGGCGCGGCCCAGGCCGCCTCGGTGACGAGCTCGAACACCAGCGTGCGGAAGTCGTCGTCCAGCGAGTCGTAGAGCGCCGCCGGATCGCTGATGTTCAGCGCGCGTGCCGCGGCGAGCCCGTCGACGAGCTGCTGCTTGATGTTCATCGTATCGAGCTGCCACGCGGCATGGCTCACGCGATCGAGCTCGACGAACGTCAGGAAGTCGTTCTCGTTGCCGCCGGCGCGGTCGGAGCTCGGCCCGCCCGCGTAGATCATCGGCGGGGTGTGCTGGAACGCGGTCACGAGCGCCTCGATGTACGCGATCGCGCCGAGCTCGGCGCCGCCCGGCTTGTCGTCGGGCGGGATGATCACGTTCGCGAGCGCGTAGAGCATGTTCAGCTCGGCCGACGTGAACACGCGGTCGCCGGCGTTGTCGCCGCACGCGGGCAGCTGCGCGAGCACGGCGGCGCCGCCGACGAGGCGGAACAGGTCGCGACGCGTTAGCGCGGGCACGTCTCCGACCGTATCATCGTCTGGATGTTCGCGACCACGTTCTTCGGCCACCAGGGCTGGCTGTTCCAGAGCGAGCGCGCGTGCGTGCTCGTCGACGGCCTGCTGTGCGAGGATTTCGGCGCGTCGCACGCGCTCGAGTATCGGGTGTGGCCGCCGCGCGAGCTGCGCGTGGAGGCGTTCCCCAAGCTCGACGCCGTCGTGCTCTCGCACGAGCACGACGATCACTTCGACATCCCGTCGCTCGCGAAGCTCGATCGCGCGATCCCGATCTGGTTGTCGTCGCGTAGCTCGACGGCGGCGCGCGCGATCCTCGGCGAGATGGGCTTCACCGTGCACGCGCTCGTGCCCGGCGTGCCGGCGCGGTTCGGCGATCTCGAGGTCGTGCCGTTTGCGGGCGATCACGTCGCGACGAACTGCGGCGACGAGTGGGACACCCTGCCGTATCTCGTGCGCTCGACGGAGGGTCACGGCTCGCTGTTCTCGATGGTCGACATCCCGATCACGCAGCGCCACGTCGAGTGGGCGGCCGAGCGCGCGATGCGGCCCGGGCTGGTGACGTGGACGAACAACGCGCTCGACTGGAGCCACATGGCCGATTACCTGAAGGAGCGCGTCGAGCACACGCAGCAGGTGTTCGTGAACATGGGGGTCGGGCACAAGCTGATCTCGACCGTGTGGGGCACCCCGGCAGCGATGATCACGTGCGCGGGCGGCTTCGCGTTCACCGGCGAGCGCGCGTGGCTGAACCAGCGGGTGTTCTGCGTCGATACCGACGCGGCGTGCGCGCAGATGACGAAGCTCTACGCGAAGGAGAAGTTCTTCAGCGGCATGCCCGGCCAGACCTGGGTGATGCGCGGCGGCAAGCTGCTGAAGGTGGAAGCCGCGCAACCGTGGCTCGCGACCGCGCCGCGCGAGAGCTGGCCGTCGCGCGCGAAGGCGGCGGTCGACGCGCGCGACTACGCACCGGCAACGGGGCGCCGCGAGCTCGCGACGGGCGAGCTGGATCGGCTGCGCGCGCGGCTCGCCGAGCTCGCCGGCTCGCTCGTCGGCGGCGCGGTGTTTCGCGGGCTGGCGTCGCTGCTGGTCTCCGAGTGCGGCGACCGCCGCGCTTCGTTCTGCTTCGCGCTGCGCGACGGCGCCGAGCGCCGGCTGTTCGAGTACGCGCCCGACGCGTGCGCGTTCGTCGACGGCGCCGACGAGCGCACGGTCGCCGGTCTCGAGTGCTGGGCGACCGACCTGCTCGCCGTGCTCGACGCCGAGCTCGGCCCGATCGCGCTGACCTTCGGCCGCGCGCGCGTGTGGAACGCCCTGCCCTCGCGCCTGAGCTTCGACCTGTTCCAGGATCTCCACCGCTTCTCGCACCCGCTCCGCCGCCCCGCCGAGTACCAGCGCCTCTACGAGCGCATCTGGGCCGCCTGCCGCGACACGCAGCCGGTGATCTTCGGGCGCGGCTAGCCGTTCTACCGCGGCTGCACGATGCTCGTCGCGGAGGCCATGTACGCGGCATCGATCGAGCTTTGGCCCACGCTGAACGTGCGCTGATACGGGATCGTGCGGTCGATCGACCAGCTCGGATCGAAGCCCGGCGCGTCGGTGTCGAAGGCGAGGTGGTCGATGTCGTGATCGTCGAGCCATTGCTTGGTTGCCGTGACGTGCTGGGACGTGGGGTACAGCGCGTCGAGCTCGCTGGACACATCGAGCTCGACCAGGTCATAGCTGGGCGCGAGCGGCGGAGACCAGATCGCGACATCGGCCTCGCCTTGCATCCCGTACGACACGACCGGCGGTGACGGCAGATAGACGACCGGCGTGGCACTCGCGAGCAATACGCGTGCGACGCGACGGGTCGCGAGATCGTTGCTCGTCGACTTCACATCCAGCCATTGCTGCTCGCTCGACTGAAGCGCTACGGCTGGAACGATCGGGACAGCGTAACGTGTACCGGTCGCCAGCGGCTCGTAGCTCGAGGCCACGTCGCTCGAGCACCCGGTCGTGAACAGCTCGTCGTCGATCTGAACCGAGCCCGTCGGGTCCACGTTGCCGACCGCGACGGGCTGAGACACGAGCGTGTCCCCGTGGCTCGCATCGATGGTTGGCACGATCGTGTTCGCGGTGACCTCGACGTTGCGTTCGATCAAGACCTGCGACGGCGTCGACGCGATCAGATCGTACGTGCCGAAGCCGATGTCGAGTCTGAAGCTCCATGGATCGCTGAGCCCGACCTGACATGCGCCGCCGAGCGCGACCCGCCCGGCCTGGAGCATCGTTCCTGGGACGCCGATCGTGCCCAAGGGCAGGCAAAGCCACGTTTGCACCGGCAACGCGCGGCCGACTGGCCACGGATCGTAGCTCGTGTTGCTCATGACGGCGGTGGTCGCCCACTGGTCGCCATCCGCGTATGTCGCGGCGAGCTCGTACGAATCGACGCCGAGCCCCGGCACTTCGAAGACCGCGACGAGCTCGTAGTCGTCATCCACGTCGAACGCGAACGCGCTGGCACCGACCTTCTCGGGCACACGCCACGCTGTCGTGTCGCCGCGGAATTCGACGAGCGTCGGCTGTTGGAAGCCAAAGTCGACCTGCACCGTGTGGTGCGTGTTGTCACCGCATGCTGCGAGCACGACCGCAAACGCGCAGATCGATCGCATGCAATCGATATTGCCATGACAGCGGCGCGTCGCATGCGAGGCGTCGAGGTCGCGAAGCTGGTCACGCTCGAATCGGGGCCGGCCGCGATGCACGCCGGATGTCGGAGTCGGACTCGGAGTCATCACCGCGGGTTCGCGACGCGGTACGTCAAGGCGCGAACGCGGTCGGCGAGCTCTTGCGCGTCGGCATGTGCCGAGCGCGATGCGAAAGCGGTTCCGCGATGTCGAGTCAGATGCCGTCGGAGCAAGTCGGACTCGGACTCGGACTCGGAGTCAGTCGCGCTCGGCGGCCTCGACCTCGGACTTGCAGTCGCGGCCCTTCGACGCGATGCACTTCACCTCGTCGTCGTCGAGCTTGCCCGCGTGGTCGCGCTCGTAGCGCTCCTCCATATCCGCGATGCCCGGGATCGGATCGATCCCGCGGCGCTTGAGCTCGTTGTCGTACGCGTGCGCGTCCTTCGCGATGAACGCGTCGAGCTCCTTGCTCGCGTCGCCGAGCTCGCGCGCGAGCACCGCGACGCGCTCGATCTGGTACTTGCCGGGCCGGCCTTCCCAGCCGTTGATCGCGCCGTACACGTAATCGAGGTGCTCGCGGATGCGCTCCTCGCCGGTGATCGCGCCGCCTTCCTTGGTCGCCACGATCTTCGTCTTGATCTCGCCGAGCCGCGCCAGTGCGCCGCGCACCTTGCCGCCGAGCGGGTCCGACGCCGGCAGCCGGCGCAGCTTCTCCTCGAGCGCCTCGCGCGTCGCCTCGATCTTGTCGACCACGTCGCTCATGTGATCGAACACCTCGCGCGCGTGCATCACCGCGTCGAACTGCGCCTTGCGGTCCGCGACCGTGTACGGCGCCCGACGATCCAGGCCGATCGTCACCTTCTGATCGACCACGTCCTTGCCGCGCACCAGCCGCAGCGTGTACGTGCCGGGCACGACGCGCGGGCCCTGCGTCGAGCCCCCCGCGATCTGCGCGGCGCGCGGCACGCGCGGCGGCTTCACGCGCATGCTCCACACGACGCGGTTGATGCCGCGGTGCTTGCTCGGCGTCAGCGTGTCGATCACCTTGCCCGCGGCGTCGAGGACCTCGAGCTCGATCGGCCCGTAGACGTGGCGCGCGCGCAGGTAATACGTGACGACGAGCCCGTTCGGCGGATTGTCGCCGACGAACGTGGCATCGCCCTCGACCCAGCCGCCGCCACCTTGCATGCGCTGTTGCGCCGGGCGCGCCGGCAGGAACGCGACCGGCTTCGCGAGCACCGCGTCCGACAGCGCGCGCAGCGGCGTGAGGTCGTCGATGATCCAGATGCCGCGGCCGTGCGTCGCGAGCACGAGATCGTTGTCGCGCGGCTGCACCTGCACTTCGCGCACCGCGACCGCCGGGAAGTTGCCGCCCGTGAACCGCGCCCAGTGCGCGCCGGCGTCGGGCGAGATCCACAGCCCGAGCTCGGTGCCCAGGAACAGGAGGTTCGGCTTGACCGTGTCCTCCTTGATCACGTGCACGTAGCCGCGCACGCCCATCTCGGGCCCGACGAGGCGCTTCCACGTCTTGCCGTAATCCTTCGTCACGTACACCCACGGCGTCATGTCACCGAACGTGTGCCGGTCGAACGCCGCGTAGGCGGTCGCCGGATCGAACCGGCTCGCCTCGATCCAGCTCACCCACGACGCCGGCGGCAGGTCGGGCACGTTCTTGACGAGGTTCGTCCACGAGTGGCCGCCGTCTCGTGTGAGCTGCACGTTGCCGTCGTCGGTGCCGGCCCAGATCAGCGCCGGGTTCTTCGGCGACTCGCTGATCGAATAGATCGTGGTGTGCATCTCGGCCGACGAGTTGTCGACCGTGATCCCGCCCGACAGCTCCTGCTTCTGCTTCTCCGGATCGTTCGTCGACAGGTCCGGCGAGATGCGCTCCCAGGTGTCGCCGCGATCGCGCGAGCGGAACAGGAACTGCGAGCCGATGTAGATCGTGCCCTTGTGCGTCGGGCTCGCGTAGATCGGCGTGTTCCAGTTGAAGCGCAACTTCTCGTGGTAGCCGGCCTTGGGCTGGATGTCGCGCGCCGCCATCGTGCGGCGATCGACGCGCGTGATGTAGCCGCCCTGGCCTTCGCAGTACACCGCGTGCGCGTCGGTCGGATCGACGATCGTCCAGAACCCGTCGCTGTTGCACAGGTTCTGCCAGCGCGAGTTCGTGAGGCCGCCCGAGAACGCGCTGTCGCCGACCCACGAGCTGTTATCTTGCAGACCGCCGTAGACCTGATACGGGTCCTGGTCGTCGACGCTCACGTGATAGAACTGCGACACCGGCAGGTTCATCGCGTGCAGCCAGCGGTTGCCGCCGTCCTGCGAGAGCCACAGGCCGCCGTCGTCGCCGCCGACCACGCGCTTGGGATTCTGCGGATCGATCCAGACGTCGTGCCAGTCGCCGTGCGAGCCGCCGCCGGTGTCCGCGAAGCTGCGGCCGCCGTCCTCGCTGACGATCAGGCCGAGGTCGGGCTTGAACACGCGGTTCGGGTTCGCCGGATCGACGACGAGCCGCGCGAAGTAGAACGGCCGCCACACCATCTTGCTGCTCTTGTCGCGCGCGTCCCACGTCGCGCCGCCGTCGTCGGAGCGATACAGCGCGGAGTCCTTCGACTCGACGAGCGCGTACACGACGCGCGCATCGGAGGGCGCGTACACGACCTCGACGCGGCCCCACGGCCCGGCCGGCAGGCCCTTCTCGCGCGCGATCGACGTCCACGTCCGGCCGCCGTCGGTCGAGCGGAACATGCCGCTGCCGCTCGGCGAATCCGGGCCTTCACCGCCGGAGCGGAACGTCCAGCCCTTGCGGCGGAAGTCCCACATGCCGGCGAGCATCACGTCGGGGTTCTTCGGGTCCATCGTCACGCTCGAGCAGCCGGTCGACGGGTTCGCGCCCGCCAGCACGAGCTGCCACGTGCGGCCGCCGTCGGCCGTGCGGTACAGGCCGCGGTCGCGGCTGTCGCTCCACAGCTTGCCGGGCGCGCACGCGAACACGATGTTGCTGTTGTGCGGGTGGACGACGATGCGCGAGATGCGCTCCGACTCGCGCAGGCCCATGTTCGTCCAGGTCTCCCCGCCGTCGGTCGAGCGATAGATGCCGTCGCCGAGCGACGCCGAGTTGCGCGTCCACGCTTCGCCGGTGCCGACCCAGATCGTCTTGGGGTTCGACGGATCGATCGTGATCGCGCCGATCGATTGCACCGCCTCCTTGTCGAACACCGGCTTGAACGTCGTGCCGCCGTCGAACGAGCGCCACACGCCGCCCGACGCCGCACCGACGTACAGCGTGGTCTTGCCGGCTTCGTTGACGCCGGCGACCGCGGCGATGCGGCCGCTCATCGCCGCCGAGCCGATGTTGCGCGCGCCGAGCCCGGCGATCGTGCCGGCGTCGAACACGACCGGCGTCATCGGTGCGGGCGGCGACACGGCCTCGGGCGCGTGCGCCGCAGCCGGGCCCGCCACCGCGACGCGGCCAACCGGGCCAGTCGGCAACCGGAACAGCGCCGGATCGAGCGCGACGTTCGGCTCCGCGCGATCGATCGTGAAGTGCAGGCCGCGCGGCTGACCCTTCGCGCCGGCCTCGATCGAGAACGCGATCCACACGCCGGCGACCTGCTCGTAGCTGCCGAAGTCGGTCTCGGTCACGTCCTCGGCGCCGCGCGCGCGGTGCACCGAGGTCTCGCGGATCTCGAGGTACGAATCGGGATCGAGATAGACGTACGCGAGGTCGCCGTCCTTGCGCGTGACGCGCAGCTTGATGGCGGCCGTGCCGTCGACGTCCTCGGTGCCGAGGTACTCGACGCGGTTGCCCTTCGCGCGATAGTCGACCAGCGGCCCGTCGAAGTCGGCGTGCTGCGCGAGCGTCTTGGAGTCGTCGACCGAGGCGCGCTCGGGATCGCGGCGGCCCGAGAACGGCTGCACGTTCCAGCCCTCGCGGCCGTCGTACGCCGCGATCTGCGTGAGGCCTTGCACGGTGAACTCGTCGCGGATCTGGCCGGGCCGCGCGACGAGCTCGCCCCACTGCGTCTCGACGCTGCTGTCGCCGTTGCCGAACACCATGTGCCCGGTGAGGCGCAGCGACTTGAGCGCGCGCAGCTTGTCGCCGCCGCGCGCGGCCAGGTGTTTGGCGACGATGTCGTCGACCGAGTCGGCGCGAGCCGGCGCGGCCAGCGCGAGAAGAAACGGGATCGAGATCAGCGAGCTCCGCATGGCGCGCGGAGTATAAGGCGAAACTCAGCGCGCAACGGTGAGCTGAGCCAGTTGCGCCTCGGCGACCTGCATCGGCGAGGTCCGGCCGAGCACGCGCATCCGCTCGGTCGCGTAGCCGCTCGCGAGCGCGCGATGGATCGCGACGGGCACGTGCTCCTGCAGCGTCCAGCGCGTCAGCTCGGCGCGCGCCGCGTGATCGAGCACGAGCACGCGCAGCTCGAGCGCGCGCGAGTACCAGTCGATGCTCGCGGGCCGGGCCTTCGCCGGCCGCTCGGCGGCGTGATACTGCGCGCCGTGCTCGTCGCGCGCCTGCGCGACCAGCATCGTCAGCGCGCGCGGCCCGTCGATCCGCGCCAGCAGCACCTCGAAGACCGTGGCCTCGGCCGCGACATGGACCGCGAGCGCGAGCCGGAACACGTCGAGCATCACGGCGAGATCGTCGGGGCGCGTGGCCTCGTCGACCATGATCACGAGCGCGCGGTCGAGGTCGTCGTGGTCGCGTCGCACCAATCCACACAGATCACTTCCCATTACGCACGAGTCCCAGCACCTGAAGTGCCTACAGCCTCGACGGTACGCTCGACGACAATTCGGGCCGCGATCGTGGTCAAACACCACCTTCGAGGCGATTTCTCGTCGGAGCAGTGCGTGCGCGGTCGCCACGCCGCGCAGACCTTGCGTGCGCTGGTGTCCCCGACCTGACTCGAACAGGTGGCCCCGTGTTTAGGAATCTCCCCGGGCGCCTATATTCAGTGGCTTGTGGTGACATGAGAAACATGCAGCCTTCGTCGATAATTCATGTGACGTGATATGTCCTAGCATGGCAATGTGATGTCCTAGCAGTCCTAGGAACCACGGAGGCGCCATGCAGATGAGGCTCACGGAGAAGGCGGTCGGCGGCATTGTCGCGCCGGTCGACGTACCCCAATCCTACTATTGGGACACGGAGTTACGCGGTTTCGGCGTCGTCGTCGGCAAGACCGGCCGCAAGACGTTCGTCGTGCGCGGCTACGTCGGCGGCGCGCAGCACAAGGCGACGATCGGCGTCGCCGGCCAGCCGAACGCGGACGGCCAGGCGTGGACGGTGCTGCTCGCTCGGATCGACGCGCGGCAGAAGCTCGGGCAGATGGCGTCGGGCACCGATCCGAACGCGGCGAAGCGGCGCGGCGCCGGCCCGACGCTGCGCGAAGGCGTGGTCGTGCACGTCGCGAACATGCGCAAGCGCGGTCGCGCCGAGAACTCGATCGCGATTCTCGAGGCCGAGACCGAGCGGCATCTCGAGGCGTGGCTCGATCGGCCGATCGCCGAGCTACGCGGCTCCGACCTGGTCGTGCTGCACGATCGGATCACGCGCGAAGCCGGCCCGTACGTCGCGAACCACATCGCGGCGCACGTGAGCGCGGTGTGGAACACGCTCGATCGAATCCACGAGCTCGACGGCCGCAACCCGGCGCGCGCGGTGACGCGCAATCCGTACACGCCGAGCCGCGAACGCATCGGCGCCGACGACCTGCCCGGCTGGCTCGCGAAGGTGCAGCAACTCACGCCCGTGCGACGCGACCTGCGGATGTTCGTGCTGTTCACCGGGATGCGCGACGAGTCAGCTCGTCACGTCCGCTGGGAGCACATCGACTGGAAGCGCAGCGCGCTGCTCGTGCCGAAGCCGAAAGGCGGCGAGTCGCGCGCGTTCACGTTGCCGCTGCCGAAGACGCTGGTCGACATGCTCAAGGTGCGCGAGCGCGAAAACCGCGACCTGTTTGCGCCGTCCGGCGGTGACGCGGGTTGGGTGTTCCCGACCGTGTCGCTCGACGGCGAGCGCGTCATCCCGGTGCAAGAGACGAAGGAGCGCCGGTTCAACGAGAAGACCGGCAAGCGCGAGCAGTTTTTGCCGGGGATGCACGTCGCGAGGCGCACGTACCTCAGCGTCGCCGCCGAGGCCGGCATCTCCGAGCTCGATCGTCACGTGCTCGCGAATCACGCATTCGGCCGGCAGAACGTCAACGCGACGTATATCGAGCAGGCGTTCGATCATCTCGCGAAGTGCCAGGCGACGATCGAGGTCGCGCTGTGGGCGCGGCTCAGGCCGCCGAAGCGGCGGACGCTGCGGCTGTTTGACGTCGCGCACGCAGTGCGCCGGCGGACGCCACGCGTGCGCTATTGACCGATCTCCGACGGGAGTCCGGTAACCGGACGCGGACAATCTGGCACTCGGGCCAACCGAGTGCCACCAATGTGCTACATCGAACCCGTTAAATAAGTGAACGCGGCGGGTGTCTTAGCTCTCCGACGTGACTTCTCGCAGGGGCAGGCTTCCTGCCCGAACGTCCGGTAGCTGTCAAGCGTATTCTGAATGCAGGGGGAACAGTTCGTGTATACACTTAACGTCATGGAGACGATGGCGCAGAAGCGGGTCTACTCCTGCTGGATGCTCATCGAGCCCGCCGAAGATGTTCCCGGGCTCTGGGTCTCGCATTGCCTGAACTTCGACGTGATCGCGCAAGGCGAGAATCCGCTGGAGGCACTCGAGAGTCTTCGCGAAGCGGTAACGCTGATGGTGAGCGACGATCTTCTTAACGGCCGCGATCCACAGGAACGCGTGGCGCCCGAAGAGGAATGGAACAAGCTCGCGCGCATCATGAAGAATGGGAAGCCGGTGAAGCTCTCGGAGCTCAAGCCGGACCAGAAGGTCTTGCTCGCAACGAACGAGACCGTGGTTTTCACGTACATCGATAATCATCCGGCCGTGAACCAGATGCCGCAGATCGCGACGTCGCCGGTCGCTTACCAACCAGCCGCATAGAGCAAAGTCGGTGGGTGGGCGCGCGCCACGACGGCTTGCCGAGGTCGCCGCGATCGCACGGAAGTACGGTTGCGAGCTCGTAAGCGCCGGCGGCAAGCACAACTGGCGCTTCACAAAGGCCGGCAAGCGTCCGTACACCGTGCCAGCGCACAACGGCATCAAGACCGAGATCTCGTGGAAGTACATCCAGGGCTTGTGTCGCAACATGGACATCCCGACGTCGGCGTTCGAGAGCGCGTGACTGTCACCCCAATCGTGTAGGGTCGACGTTGGCCAGCGCTCGGAGTCATGACCGAGCGCGCCGCGTTCTCCTCGGGCGCGGCGGCCCACTTTTTCGCCGGGGTTGACCGAGGACAACCCCGTGGCACGATCGACCAGGAGCGGCCCGCGCTTGATAATGCTGCGCGGGTACATCGAGCGTTTGCAACAGCGCGACACGGCCGGCGAGAACGTCGACAAGGAAACGAACGCGCTGTGGCGTGCGATGACGCGAGCCAAGGGCGACGACGACAACGATCGGCGCGAGATCGTTTGGGCGATCGCTTGCGCGGCGCATGATCCATTCTGGACCGTCGGCGGTCATGTGTGGCCCGACAACACCGACGAGGGGCTGTGTCGACGCGTGCGTTTCACGCTTGGAGTGCTCGCTCTCGAGCTCGACGATCACGCCGAGGATGTAGCGCGCGCGGTTCGATTGTGGCGTCGTGGGCGAGGTCGACCTTCCAAGCGCTCCCCCGCCGGCTCGAAGTGGGAGGCGGTCGCGACGGTATTGAGAGATGCTGGCCGCGGGAACGGCAGCATCAACGGAGCGAAGAACGTCGAGCAGCTCTGGAAGGAGCACGGGGTAGAACTTTAAATAGGGCGTTTTGCGCTCTACGTATTTTGCGCCCTCGCGTTCGCCGACCTTGAGGGCATGGCGAACCAATCCAACGCGAGCGACGACGATGCGCTCGACCTCGAGCGCGCCCTCAGCACACGAGAAGTCGCGAAGCTGCTCGGGCTCGCGCCGATCACGCTGCAGCAGCTCCGAGCACGCGGACAGGGCCCGGCGTACTTTCGCGTCGGCCGGCGCAGCATCCGGTATCGGTGCGGCGACGTCATCGCCTACCGCAACGCGAACACGGCCCGGCCGCGCGGAGGTGCACGGTGAGCCCGCGCTGCGCCGCCATCATCCGCACGCTGCGCGCCGCGCTCGCCGCGACCGAGACGCTCGAGCCGGCCGAGCAAGACCTCGTCGTCGGCGCGCTCGTCGCCGACCTGCGCGCGCGGAGACCGGTCGCGGTTGCGCCGCTCGGCGTGCTGCCAGCGCCCACCGAGAAGATTCGCGATCCGCGGAGCGTGCCGTGAAGCGGGCGTTTCGTTCGATCCGTTTTCGCCCGACGACGCTCGCAACGGTCGAGCGCGTTCAGGCCGTGCTCGCGGAGTACGACGATCAGCGGCTCACGGCGCGGCAGGTCTACTACCAATTCGTCGCCCGCGGCTGGCTCGCCAACACTGAGCGTTCGTACAAGACCATGACCAGCCTGCTCGTAGATGCGCGCTACGCCGGCATCGTCGACTGGGATGCGATCGAGGACCGCGGCCGCGAACCCGACGTGCCGAACGAGTGGTCGTCGATCAGTTCGCTCGTCGAGTCGGCGCTGCGTAGCTACCGCCTACCGCGGTGGGAGCAACAGGACTGCTACGCGGAGCTGTGGGTAGAGAAGCAGGCGCTCGCCGGCATGCTGTCACCGATCGCGCACGCGTTCCACGTGCCGCTCATGGTTAATAAAGGCTACTCGAGCGCATCAGCGATGAAGGCCGCCGCCGATCGAATGATCGCGGCGTGCAGGCCGACGAAGCTGCTCTACCTCGGCGACCACGACCCGAGCGGCGAGGACATGGTTCGCGACATCCGAGACCGGCTCGCCGAGTTCAAGGTCTACGAGCTGGACGTGGTCAAGGTCGGACTCACGATCGAACAGGTGCGGCAATACAAGCTGCCGCCGAACCCGGCCAAGGTGACCGACTCGCGCGCCGCGAAGTACATCGAGAAATACGGGGCCGAGTCGTGGGAGCTCGACGCGCTGCCGCCGCGCGTGCTGAATGACCTGGCTCGGGCCGCGCTCGCCGGCATCGTGGATCCCGACGCGATGAACGAGGTGATCGAGCAGGAAGATCGCGACAAGGAGCGGCTGCGCCAGGCCGTGTCCGCGATCGTCGAGGCCGCGCCATGACCATGCTCGACGCTGCATTCGGCTACGTCGACCGGAGCGGCCCGTGGCCGCTGTTCCCGGCCGACGCGAAGACGAAGCGCCCGATCATCAAGACCGGCCGCGACCACGCCGAGCACGCGTCGACCGACATCGAGCAGATTCGCGAGTGGCATCGGCTCGGATTGCTGCAGGCGTTCGGCATGCCGACCGGCGCGGCGAGCGGGACCGTCGTCATCGACGCCGACAAGAAACACGACGGCGAGACGCTGCTCGCCGAGCTCGAGGCCGACCTCGGGCCGTTGCCGCGCACGAAGATAGTCCGGACGCAAAGCGGCGGGTTGCACGTCTACCTCGCGCATCCCGGCGGTGTACGCGTGCGAACCGGCGCCGGCGCGGACTCGGCGCTCGGCCGGCTGCTCGGTGGTCGCGCGGGCGTAGACGTCCGCGCCGACGGCGGGATCGTGATCCTGCCGCCGAGCTGCGGATACGTGTGGATCGCCGACGACGACGAACCGCTGCCGCCGCTGCCGCCGCTGTGGCTCGCGGCGATCCAGGGTGCGGGCGACGAGCCGGCAAAGCCGCGGCCGATTCGTTCGGTCGGGTCGCCGTCGCGGCGCTGGACCGAGCCCGAGCGTTGCAAGGCGGTCTACGAAGGCGGCCGCAACGATGCGCTGTTCGATCGCGGCGTCGCGCTGCACATCGCCGGCGCGACCGATAGCGAGATGCTCGACGACCTCCTGCGCATGAACGCGGCGTGCTGTCACCCGCCGGTGAACGAACGCGAGGTCGCGAAGATCGCCGCCAGTGCGGCGCGCGCGACAGGACGGGTAGCATGATCGACGCAGCGGCGAAGAAACGCATCGAAGAGGCCGTAGCGCCGAAACCAAAGTGGTCTATCGAGCCCGCGAGTTCGGAATGGGCCACCGAGCAGCTGCCGCCGCGCGAGCACTTGCTCGTCGACGAACGGACCGGACGTGGCGCGATGGACAAGTTTGGCGCGTGGGTGTTCGCCGGGCCCGGCGGCGCCGGCAAGAGCTTCGCGACGATCGGGCTCGCACTCGCGGTGGCAAGCGGTCGACGCTGGCTCGGAACGTTCAAGACCTCGGCGCCCGGGCGCTCGCTGATCGTTGCCGCCGAGGATTACACCGAGGACATCCGTCGCCGCGCTCACGCGATAGCCGCGGCCGATCTCATTCCGGCTGCCGCGATGGAGCGGCTGCACATCCTGTCGATTCATGACCGCGTGACCTCGCTCGTCGGAAAGATCGGCGACGCGTACGCCCCCGGCGACGACACCGTCAGCCTGTGTGCCGAGCTCGCGAAGCTCAAGCCGTACGATCTCGTCGTCGTCGATCCGTACGGCCGCATCGCGGGCGTGTCAGTGGACGCGGACAACGCGGCGGCGGCGGCCACGATCGGCGCGCTGAATATGATCGCGACCGCCGCGCGCGGGCTCGTGCTCGGCGTGACGCACACGAGCTTGCGCGCGCGCATCGCTGCCAAGAACGGCGCGCCAGAGGGCGCGACCGGAATCCGCGGCGCGACCGGGCAGTCCGACTACGCGCGTGGCGTGATTCGACTGGAGAAGGATGACAGCGCGACCTGGCTTTCGCTGGCTAAAGCGAACCACGTGGCGCAGTGGGAGCCGATCGGCCTACGTCGTGGCGACCACGGCGAGCTGGTGCCGCTCGACGCCACCGCCTTGGCGGTGATTGCCGTGTCGAAGTCCAGCGACACCAAGACCGCGAAGCGCGAGTCCGCCGTCGCCGAACGCAACGAGCTCGACGACGCCGCGGCGCAGAGGGCGATTGCGGAGAACCCGTGCGCGACCGTCCGCGACCTGATTGCCGTTGTGTGCAAGGCCCGCTCGTGCGGAACCGATCGCGCGCACTCCGCAGTTACGCGGGCCAGGCTGGCGGCGCCATGAGTGCGTGTCACCAGGAACGGAACGCGGCCAAAGGCGCCATGAGTGTGTGTTGGGGGTCCCCCCATACCCCCGTACGTCAGGAACGGAACGCGGAACGCGCGTTCCGGTGGTGTTCCCGGAACGCCAGGAACGGGGAACGCAGTGGAGTTGCAGTTGCAACGTTGTTACTGATAAACAGCGTGGAGCAGCCAGCCGACGTCAAGCCGAAGCGCAAGCCCCCCACCCCGGGAAGCTGGCGTCCAGGTCAATCCGGCAACAGCGCTGGCCGGCCTCGTCGGGGTGATGCACTGGCCGAGGCGATCCGCGAGCGAGTTTCGCCCGACGAGTTGATCGCGGTCGCGCGCAGCATCATCGACGACGCAAAAGCGCCGCCAAGCGTTCGACTGCAAGCTGCACAATTTCTTGCAGAGCGCGGATACAGCCGGCCCGCCGAGCGCACCGAGCTCAGCATCGAGCAGTCGACGCCGCGCGACTTCAGCCACATTCCGCTGGCAAGGCGTCGCGAGCTGCTCGCCGAGCTATCGGGCGACGCCCCCGTGTTGCCTGAACAGTCGGCCTCTGACGAGGATAACGGCTAGGACACAAGTCCTAGGACAACGCCGATGCCCAACACCGCGAAAAGCGTGATGCCATGAAGCGCCACCACTCCGACGGCACGTGGGAGCTGACCGACGCCGACCTGCGCAACCCGGCGCGTCTCGAGCAGCTCGCGCGCGAACTCGCGCTCGGCGCCCTCGTCTACGCGCCGCACGAACCGCCGCGCCCACTCGAGCGCCAGGCCGACGCGCCGCTCGAGATGCACACCACGCGGCCGGACCCGAAGCGGATGGACGCGCTCCGTCGGGCGCTGAGACGCCGCCAGCGCGACTTGAAAAGCGAAGGCGCGTTCTATCACCGAGTCACGCGACTGCTCGCCACGGGCCGCGCAACGAGGCTCGCGCCGTGACCGTCGCCGCCCGCGTCATCGCCACCCATCCCGGCTCGGTCGACATCCGAGTCGACGCCGAGGCCTGGCCGCTGCTCGGCTTGCGGGTCGGCGATCACGCCATTATCGAGACCGGCGAAGGCGACCTCGTGCGCGGGACTGTCGTCGCCGATGGCGTCATCAACGGGTTCGTTCCGCCGGACGCCGCGAGCATCCGCGTGCGGAGGCCGCAGCCATGACGCTGCTCGCGCTCGTCGTCGTCGCGCTGGCGTACGCGGCACGCTGCACGGTCCGTGCGGCGATCGTCGCGCTACGAGCCGGCCGTCGCGTCGTGGGCGCGCTGCAGTCCTTCGCCCACCCGCCGCTGCCGTCCGAACCCGGACCCACGCCGACCGTGCCCGACCACATGCAGGCGCGGCTCGCGCGTGACGCCGAGCAGCACGCACAGCAACAGGCGCACCGCGCCGAACAGGCCGAGAAGCTCGCCGCGATGGAGCTGCGCATGGCCGACCTCGATCAGCGCGCGGCAGAGCAAGCCCAGGCCGCTGCGGATGCCGCGGCACGCGAAGCCGCCGATCGCGACCAGGCCGATCGCGAGGCCGCGGCGAGCCTCTGGCGCATGCGACGCGCGGCCGGGGAGATGCTCGAATGAACGACCTTGGGCGGCTGCACTACGAGCTCGTCACGAGCGTGTGGCGCGACGATCTGCGCGCCTACGCGTACGAGTCGGACGGCTTCGAGCTTGTCACCGGCACGAAGCTGCGCCCGAACATCGCCGTGGACTGCATGCTCGAGGTCTACCAGGCGTGGGTCACCGGGCGGATGTCCGATCGCGTCGTGCTCGAAACGAGCCCCGGCACCGGCAAGAGCACGATCAAGGTCGTCGCGTCGAGTTGGGAGATCGCGCGCAACCCGGCGCACCGCATGCTGCACGGCTCGCACAGCTACGAGCTGGCCAGCCGCGACAGCCGTCGCACGCGTCGCATCGTCGAATCGCCCGCCTTCAAGGCTCGGTTCGGCGTCCAGCTGCGCTCTGACGAGAACACGATGGGCTATTGGTCGTCGACGGAGGGGGGCTTTTATGTCGCAGCTGGCGCCGGCTCGGGGGTCACCGGGCACCGCGTAAATTCCGTCGTTATCGACGACGGATTGTCCGCGCTCGGCGCGCACAGCAAGGCCGATCGCGACGCTGCGTACACATGGCTCGCCGAAGGGATGCTCACGCGGATCGATACGGATACCCAGGGCCGTGACGGCCGCGCGCTTGTGGTCGGCCAGCGCCTCGCGGCCAGCGATCTCGCAGGTCGCCTGCGAGAAACCGGGGCATGGACCGTTGTCACCGTACCCGCCGAGTTCGATCCGCGTCGCCGCTGCTTCGTGTTCGCGCGTGACGGCCGCGAGCTGTGGCGCGATCCTCGCGAGCAGGAAGGCGAGCTCGCAGCACCGGACGTGTTGCCCGCGCAGAAGCTTGCCGAGCTAAGAGCCGCGATCGGTTCGGCTGCGTTCAACGCGCACTACAATCAAGCGCCCGGCAGCGACGAGACGAGCCTTTGCCCGGCGAAATGGTGGCGATTCTACCGGTCCGCACACGCGACCGGTAGCCAGAGGCGCCCGATCGGCTGCGACGACGCACCAGCAGTCGTGCTGCCCGACCCCTTCTCGCGGACGGTAATCGCGTCTGACCTTACGTTCGGCGCCACGGGCGCGAGCGCGGACTACGCCGTGGTCGCGTGCTGGGCCGTGAGCGGCGGTGGCCGATACCTGCTCGAGCTGTTTCGCCGGCGCTGTGGCTTCGACGAGCAGGTCTCGGCGATCGCCGGCATGGCCGAGCGGCATCCCGGCGCGAAGGTCGTGATCGAGGCCGCCGCGAACGGTCGCGCCGTCGTCGAGACGCTGCGAAAGAGCGTCGCCGGCGTGCTGACCGTCAAGGCTCAGGGCTCGAAGGCGCAGCGTCTCGCCGCGATCGTGCCCGCCATCGAATCCGGCTCGTGCTACTTGCCCGAGTCCGCGCCCTGGCTCGCGGATCTCGTCGAGGAGTTCCAGACTTTCCCGGGCGCTCATGACGACATCGTGGACGCCTGCGGGTATGCCATCGCGGATCTCGGGAATCGCGTCTCGCACGACGTCGACGCCCCCGGCGCGCTCGGCGGCCCGATCGGCGACGTGTCGACCACGTCGAGCCAGGAGTACTCCGTGCTCGGCGGCGAGGTCGACGTCGAACGAGAGCGCTACGACATCGACCTCGACCTCGCGAGGCGCCCGTGATGGCGCTGACTAACGATTCTGGCCCGACAGCCTTTTCGCGACCGCGTGCGCGTTTTTGCGTTCGCTTTCATGTCGGGTCGGCGACGCGCTCCGGTGGGCGCGTACGCGGTCGCACTTCTCTCACCGTTTGAAAGGACCTGACCCATGGAAACGAGCGAACAGATCTTGAAGCGTGCGAGCGACGTGCTCGCCGAGTTGCGCGACGAGGTGCGCACCGAGAAGGCAACCGCTGCCTTCATGAAACACGCGGAGGCGAGCACCCGGCGCGCCGCGAGCATGTGGGAGACCGCCCGCGAAGCCAGCGGCAAGACGGTCTGCGAGTTCTCGGTGACCGACGGCGGCATCGGCCTGCAGAAGCTCTACACCGACTCGCGGATGCTGCTCCTCGAAGGCCCGGGCGAGGAGATCGCGAAGTCCGGCGCGGCCGTGCTGCTCGCGCTCGACGCCGCGATGGCCGCGCAGGTCGAGACGTTCGGGCTCGCGCACAACCTCGACGCCGGCGCGGCGCGCGCTCGGCTCGAGGAAATCTCGCCGAGCTTCGCCGACCTCGTGCGAAAGCACCGCGACGTGCACGACGCGCGGCGGGCCGCGGTCGAAAAGGCGAAGGTGCTCGCCGCCGAGTACCGCGCGACGCGCGAGACTCAGGCCGATCGCGCCGCGACGCGCGCCGCGGCCGACGATGCGCTCGCGCGCAAGCGGGCGCTCATGACGCCGTCCGAAGCGCAGTTCATGGCGAAGGCCGAGGCGCTCGCCATCGAGAAGGGCATCGCGACGAGCGCGGCCGTCCTTCAGCTCAGCACCACGAGCCCCGAGGGCATCCGGCTCGCCGCGGCGGCGAAGCGCGAGCGCGAGCTCCGCATGGCAGGTGCCCGGTGAGCGCCGCGAAGGTCGAACAGGCGGCGCGCGCGCTCGTCGAGGATTTGCTCGAGCTGCGCCGCACCGACTGGATCGCTTACGATGCAATCGTTCGCGAGCTCGGCCAGGCCCTGCAAGTGTGTGGGCTCTCGCCGCCTGACGCGGTCGCGCCCACGCTGGCGCAGCTCTTCGCGGCCTACCAGCCGAGCCGGTAACGCTTCGCCGCCGACGACCGAGGCGCGGACCAAATAGGCGCCGCATCTTCTTGGAACCTCGGTCGCGGCGGCACCTTTTGGATCTCGCGGGAACCTATTCCATGACCACCGACGAAGATTTCGCCGTCGCTGCCGAGCTCGGCCGGCACTAACACCAGGATACGAAACCATGTGGCAACTCCTCGTACCCCTCGTGATGATGGCCGGCGAGTACGCCTATCACAGGTGGATCGACCCGCCGGCCGCGATGGCGCCCCCGAAACCGCAGGCGCTGCAGATTGCCCAAACCGACGAAGGCGTGCCGATCCCGTACTGTTACGGAACGATCCGCGTCGACAACCCGATCACGATCTGGGTTGGCAATGGGAGCGCGGTCGACGGGACACCGTTCGGCGTGCCGTTCCTCTACGGCATCGATTTGCTCTGGGTCATCGCGGTGCCGCCCTACAACACGCCGAGCTTTATCAAGCGCATCTGGTGGGGAGGGACGATCGTCGACGCCTTCGACGGCGAGCACGGTCTTTTCGGTCCTGGGACAATTTCCTCGTTCACCGTATCGAGCGGCGCCGACGGCGTTGGACCATTCGGACAGATCGAGTTCTATGACGGTAGCCCGACGCAGAACCTGGGGGACCCGAGCACGCTGGCCTACCAGATGATGGCGCGGTCCGGCGCTGACATGACGCTGTGCCCGGGCTACCGAAACCAGATCGTCGTCGCGTTGTCGCTGAGCCCCACGCCGGCGCTAGGCACGTACGGCGCCTACCTGGGTGCCGTGCCACAGATTCCGCAGATCTCGTTCGAAGTCGTGTGCGCGAACGATACGAACGATCCGAGCGGACCATGAACATCGTACTTCGCAATGCGGACCGAAGCGGCGTGACGACCGCCGAGCTCGAGCGCATCGCCTCAGCGGTGCAGACACAGCTCGATCGAGACGTCCTGCCGAGCTACCGCGAGTTCCTGCAGATGAACCTTCGCAACCATCCGCATCACGCGGCCGTGCGCGAAGGCGTGCACGTCACGTGCGACTCGAGCGCGCGCGGCTGGGTCGTGTCGCTCGATCCGCGTCGCATCAAGGCGTCCGAGCTGCCGTCGGCGATCGGGACGCACGGCTCCGATCGCGGCGTGCCGTGGGCCGAGGTGAACCCCGAGAAGTGCCGCGTGGAGCCGTTTCATCGCGAGCAGTTCGACCGCTTACTCTCGATGTACATCTCACACGAGGTGATCGAGACGCTCTTGAATCCGCTCTGCAACATCGCGATCAGGTCGCCATTTGACGGCCGCTCGTACGCGTTCGAGCCGTGCGATCCGGTTCGCGCGGCGTACTACCCGATCGACGGCGTGATGGTGAGCGATTTCGTCCTGCCGTTTTGGTTCGGCGAGAAGCGCGAGCTCGCGCCGTACGACATCATGGGCATCCTCAAGGAGCCGTTCACGTTCTATCTCGGCGGCTGCATGAAGGTGAACGGAAGGAACACCGGGATCGTGACGGTACCGCCCGGCCAGACATCGGGGTCGGCGCACCCGCTTTCGCTCGAAGAGCGCGCGCTGCGAGCGAGGAAGGACGGAACCGTGCGCGAGGTCCTCGGCGAGGTGACACGACAGGAGGACCTCGCGCGTGACCTGTCGAGACAGAACGCCCTCGCGTGGATCGAGCGCGGTCGCAGCTGGGAGCTCGCGAAGGTGTTCGCGGGCATCACGGCAAAGAAAAAGTCGGCTCCCTCGTGGATCGAGCGTGCACTCGGGTTCGGTCCGCCGAAGTGAGCTCGCTACCGACGCCCGGCGATCAGGCGCCACAGCCACCGCACGAACACGAACGGCGCGGTGACGAGCTGCACGATCGTGCTGGCGATGTCGTCGATCGACACGCCACGGTTGCCCACGGCGAG
>DASXCY010000097.1:0-10586 GCA_036490935.1 Kofleriaceae bacterium
CGTGCGCGGTCTTCGCGGCGCGTCGTGCGCGCGGCGCGGCCCTGGCGCGAGGGCGGCGAACGCGAAGGAGACCGACCATGGCCGCGACGCCGGTGACCGCTCCCTCTCGCGGCGCAGCAACTCGCACGGCGGTCGCGACGCTGGCCGCGCTCGCACCGCGGCGCGCCGGCGAGAGTCGGCGAGCCGCGCAGGCTCGCTCCTCGCGGTGGTCTTGCCAGGCGCGGGAACGACGCGTACCGCGCGCGCGGCGCGCTGCTCGAGCCGCCGTTCGCGGCCGAGCGCGACCGGCTGTGCGGGCTGGTCTACGGGCCGCAGCGGGCGAAGCCGCGCCGAGGCTCCGAGCCGGACCCGTCGAGACCCCATCGGACCTGTTACCGATGTCCTGCCTGCACGAGTCGGACTCGGAGTCGGACTCGGAATCGGACTTCGGACTTCGGACTTCGGACTCGGAATCGGACTTCGGACTTCGGACTTCGGACTTCGGACTCGGACTCGGACTCGGACTCGCCTGGACTACCGCACGAGCACGAGCATCTCGGTCTCCATGATGTCCTCGGCCCAGCGGCGCTTGTAGTCCATCTCGGTGCCGAGGTCGTAGCGGCCGACGCCTTCGCCGCACAGGCCGCGGACTTGCTCGAGCTGCATCAGGCCGCCGAGGCCGAGGGACGCGTGCTCGTCGTCGTAGGAGAACTGCAGGCCGCGATACTCGCCCGCCATCACGGCGCCGAGGATGTAGCCGACATCGCGATCGCCGAGCCGCGCGAAGATCGTGCGCTGCTGGCCGAGCTCGCACAGGCGCGGCAACATCGCGCCATAGAACGCGCGCATCGGGCCCGCGTGAATGCCGACGCCCTCGCGCGATTTCCAGCTGTGCGCCTCGACCGCCTGGATGCGCTCGTACAGTGCCGGCGCCTCGCGCGGATCGGTCGCGTGCACGGTGTCGAACGTGACGCCGGCCGCCGCCGCGACGCGCGCGGTGCGGCGCAATGACTTGCGCAGGTCGCGCGAGCGCCGCGACAGGAAGCCATCGATGCCGCCTTCGAGGCTGGCGACATGTCGGACCGTCGGTTGACCGCGCCGGCGCTCCCAGCGCTGCGGCAGTGTGGCATCGAGCGCACGGCGTTGCGGCCCCGCCACGGTCAGACCGGCCAGGATCGCGAGTTGCCAGTCACGGCGGCCGGCAAGCAGCGGCACCAGCTCGGCGACCAGGGCTACGGTGTCTTCTCCGACGAGCGGCGAGGCCAGCCCCCACGCCAGCTCGACCGGTTCGATGTAAGGAAATCCGGCCGGATGCACGCCGCGCATGGCCGCGAAGTAGCCCGCCGCGCCGCGAAACGAGAACGGGGCACGCGACGGCATCAGCGAGCCGGCCGCGGCGAGGATCCACGCGCTCGACGAGCAGAACCGATCGATCGCCGGGGTGCGCGCGACCTCGCGATCGAAGTCGTCGGCGACCGCCGCGAGGTCGATCGGATCCACGCCGCAAGCCTAGCCCGAGCGCGGCGATCAGGCGCGCACGCTTCGTGCAAAGCTGCTCTTGCCATGCATCGCTCTCTCGCAGGCTGGTTGGCCGGTTGCGTGGTCGCCGCCGGCTGCGGCACGACCACGTACGAGATCCCGCGGAGCGAGCTCGTGCGGCTGGCCGCCGTCGCCCCCGACCAGCGCGGCCGGCAGGTGCGTGTCGTCCAGCAGCTGAGCGACACCGACGTCGGTCCGGTGCAGCCGGTGTACGAGAACACGCAGGTCGTGCTGTTCCCGCAGCCGTGGGTGAACGGCCCCGACCGCCGCCGCTACAGCGAATCGCACTGGAACGGCAACGTCGGCAACCTCGGCAGCAGCGGCGGCGGCCATGCGAGCGGCGGCCACGGCGGCGGCGGCCTGCACCTCAGCGGCGGCGGCGGCAGCGGCAAGGGCGAGGCGATCGTGATCCTCGCGGCGGCGGCGATCGTGCTGTTCGCGAGCGCCGCCGTCGAGGGCTCGCGCTACGACGGCTACGCGCAGCTGCACCCGATGCAGCCGGTCTACCTGTTCGGCAAGGACGGCGAGCAGACCGTGATGCCGCTCGCGTGGATCGATCCCGACACCGCGCAGTGGGCCGACCGCGCGATCGTACGCTCCAGCGAAGGCCCGTTCCGCGAGCTCGGCCGCGCGCCGCTCGACCGCGCGGGGTTCACCTACGCGATGCTCGGCGGCCTCGGCGGCTACAAGTCGCTCGACGGCTCGGTCGCGAACGGCCCGGCGGCCACGATCCAATTCGGCTACTTCTTCGACCAGCAGGTCGGCCTGGTCGGCACCGCGTTCTTCGGCTGGCGCGACAACGCGACCGCCCAGACGCTGTTCGACTCGCGCTACACCGTCGAGCTCCAGGGTTATCCGGTGCAGCTCGGCCGCGTGCACCTCGGCCTCTACGGCGGCGGCGGCATGGCCTATCGCTGGGAGGACTATGGTCCGAACACGTACGGCGACGGCTCGACCGCGCTCGTCGGCGGCGCGCTCGTCCAGCTCGACATCAACACGCGGCTCGCGCTGACCGGCCGGCTCGGCGTGACCGACGCGCACGACGAGCTGATGACCGACGCGCTGTTCGGCTTGAGCGTGTACTAAGCTGCGCGGATGACGCGCTGGGTGCTCCCGTTCCTGCTTGCGACTTCGACCGCGCACGCCGGCAAGCCGACCGCTGCGCAGGCGAACAAGGCGCTCGACGCGTGGATCAAGGCCCTCCCGCCATCGGACTCGAAGGCACCGCACCGGTTCGATGCCGCGATCAAGCTCACCGGCACGCCGTTCCACGTCCACGCGAAGGACAGCAGCAACGCCGAGGGCAACTGCAACGTCACGGTCACCGACGCCGCGAAGCTCGCCGACGGGCTCGCGTGCGCGGTGTACGTCCAGGATTGGCAACACATGAAGCCGGTCACGCCGAAGGTGCTCGACGACCTCTGGGATGATCTGCGCGACGACAAGGCCGAGATCACCCGGCTGGGCAAGGTCGACGCGATCTACTACGTGCAGGACGACGGCGAGGACCAGCACAACCTGACCATCGTGGTGCTCGAGCTCGGCGCCGACAAGGTCGCACGCGTCGTCGCGGTGTACGCGCAGGCGATCACGACCTGACTCCGTGCTAAACACGCGGCATGGCGAGCGACATCCCCGATCCGCAGCGCGTGGAGATCGAAGCGGCCGCGTTTCGCCGGCTCGTCGAGCACTTCCGCGAGCGCACGGACGTCCAGAACCTCGACGTCATGAACCTCGCCGGGTTCTGCCGTAACTGCCTGTCGAAGTGGTACCGCGCGGCCGCGCAGGAGCGCGGCTACGAGCTCACCGATCCCGAGGCGCGGGAGATCATCTACGGAATGCCGTACGAAGAGTGGAAGCGCCAGCATCAGAAGTAGGCGAGCTGCCGCCGTCGGTGACGAAGCTCGTCGACGGCGACTGCACGTTTTACGTCGTCGGCACCGCGCACGTGTCGCAGAAGTCCGTGGACGAGGTGCGCGCGGTGATCGCCGCGGTGAAGCCCGAGGTCGTGTGCGTCGAGCTCGACAAGGCGCGCTACGACGCGCTCAAGAAGGACTCGGCGTTCCGCGATCTCGACGTGTTCAAGGTCGTACGCGAGGGCAAGGGCATGTACCTGCTCGCGCACCTCGCGCTGTCGGCGTATCAGCGCCGCATCGGCGCCAGCCTCGGCGTGCGCCCCGGCTCCGAGCTGGTCGCCGCGGTCGATGCCGCGCGCGAGCTCGACGTCCCGGTCGAGCTGATCGATCGCGAGATCCAGATCACGTTGCGCCGCACGTGGAAGAACCTCGGCATCTGGAAGCGCATGATGCTGCTGTGGTCGCTGCTCGGCGGCGGCCAGAAGGACGACGGCGACGCCGAGCCGATCACCGAGAAGACGATCGAGAACCTGAAGGAGCCGCAGGCGCTCTCCGAGATGCTCGCCGAGCTCGGCCGCGCGGTGCCCGAGATCAAGGCGCCGCTGCTCGACGAACGCGACCAGTACCTCGCGAGCAAGATGGGCGATGCCGGCAACGGCAGGCGCCGCGTCGTCGCGATCGTCGGCGCCGCGCACGTGCCAGGCATGACCGCGCAGCTCGGCAAGCCCATCGATCGCGCGGCGCTCGAGCGCATCCCACCGGCCGCGCTGTGGTGGCGCATCGGCAAGTGGGCGGTACCGATCGCGCTGCTCGCGGCGATCGTCTATCTGTACGCGCACACCCAGGCGGGCGATTTCGGCAAGACGCTGCTCGTGGGAATCGTATCGATCTCGGTCGGCGCCGCGCTGTTCACGCTGCTGTCGGGCGGCTCGCCGCTCAGCGCCGGCGCGGCCGCGATCGCGTCACCGATCGCCCGCGTGTTTCCGCTCGTCCGTACCGGGGTGGTCGTCGGGATCGTCGAAGCATGGCGCCGCAAACCGTCGGTCGTCGATTGCGAGAAGTTGCCGGACGACACCCAGTCGCTGCGCGGGTTCTGGCGCAACCCCGTGACGCGCATCCTGATCGTCGCGACGATGGCGGGGCTCGGTGCCCTGGCCGGCTTCATCGTGGGTGTGGGATTTGTCGCGACGCACCTGTAACTCATCAGGTATAAGCTGGCCCCATGATCAATCGCCGCGACGCGATCAAGTCCATCGGCGCGATGGCCGGCGCCGCCTCGCTGTCGAAGCTGTTCGGCTGCGGTAGCGACAGCCCGACCGGCATCAAGAACTACGTGTACTTGATGATGGAGAATCGCACGTACGATCACGTGTTCGGCTCGCGCAAGCTCGTCGAAGGCACGATGGACGGCAACGGGCTCACCGCCGCGATGATGAACCCGAACCTGGCCGGCACGCAGGTCGTGCCGTACGTGCCGACGATGGGCCCCGACGAGTGCGTGATGGATCCCGATCACAGCTGGGACGGCTCGCGCGCGCAGTGGAACAACGGCGCGAACGACGGGTTCGTCAAGCAGCAGGAGATGCAGTACGGCGCCGGCCACGACGAGCCGATGCAGTACCTGACGCGCGAGCTGATGCCGGTCAGCTACGCGCTCGCCGACGCGTACACGACGTGCGATGCGTGGTTCGCGTCGGTGATGGGCCCGACCTGGCCGAACCGCTTCTACTGGATGTGCGCGACCTCGGGCGGGATCATGACGAACGAGCTGCCCGGCACGAGCGGCGGCGTGACGTTCCCGACCATCTTCAACTCGCTGCACGACAACAAGGTCGACTGGTCGTACTACTACGGCTCGATCCCGGTGGTGTCGGCGCTCGACAGCCCCGGCCCGCATCAGATCGATGTCTCGAAGAACGTGAAGCGGATGTCGCAGTTCTTCACCGACGCGATGGCCGGCAAGCTGTCGCCGGTCACGTACATCGATCCGGCGTTCTACCAGAACGACGATCACCCGCCGATCCACCCGATCAACGGCCAGGCGCTGATCGCGAGCGTGTACACCGCGCTCGCGGCGTCGCCGCAGTGGAAGAACTGCCTGCTGGTCGTCACGTACGACGAGCACGGCGGGTTCTTCGATCACGTGTCGCCGCCGACCACGACCGACGATCTCGCGGCGCAGGGCTTCAACCAGTGCGGCTTCCGCGTGCCGACGATGGTGATCGGCCCGTACGTGCAGCAGGGCTACGTCAGCCACACCCAGTACGACCACTGCTCGGCGCTCGCGCAGCTCGAGCGCAGCTTCGACATGGATCCGCTGAACGGGCGCACGATGGTGGCGAACGATCTGACCGACTGCATCGACATGGATCGGTTGAAGAAGGGCCAATGGGCCAAGCCGATCGCGAGCGCCGACTTTCCGCAGATCGATCCGAGCACGTGGCAGATGGGCGCGGCGTGTCAGTACGCCGGCGCGCGCGAGCCCGATCCGATCACGCAGTGGGCCGACAAGTACCCCGAGCGGATCGCGGGCCTCGATCTGCGCGGCGAGCTGCCCGAGTACGAGCGCACGATCAAAGACTTCCTGCGCACCACGCGGATCCCGCGCTAGCAGAGAATGTCGAGCAGCTGCGCGCGCGTGAGGTAGCCCTCGAGCACCGCGGCGAACTCGTCGATCATCAGATCGAGCTCGATCGTCAGCTTGCGATCGACGACGCGCACGACTTTCCCGGAGAACGGGATCTCGGAGCTTGCGAGGTGCGCGACGCCGGTCACCCACGAGCCGGTGGCCGGCGGATCGAACGGCGCGGTCACGGTGAGGTGCGTGCGCGAGATGTCGGCGATCGGCGCTTCGCCTTGATCGAGCCGCACGCGCGCGGCGAGCGCCGGCGGCGGCTCGACGCGGTAGTTCACGCGGCGATTGTGCGTGATCAGCTTGTCGAGCGTGTCGTGCACGGGTGCCGACAGCGGCGTCTCGACGGTCTCGAGCACGAGCTCGCGCAGCCGCTTGAGCTCCTTTTGCGTGCCGATCAGGTTCTTGCGCATGTCGGCCATGCGGCGCTGATCGCGATGGACCTTGTCGGCGACCGCGGTGAGCAAGTTGACCAGGAAGCGCACGCCGAGCTCCTGGTGCGCGGCCAGGAAGTCCTGCAGCTGCTTCGCGGTGCACGCCCACACGACCGAGCCCGGCTGCGCGGTCGCGCGCGTCGAGCGCGGCAGGCCGGTGAGTGCGCCGAGCTCGCCGATCAGCGCCGGAGGATGCAGCCGAAACACGTCGTCGTCGGGGCGATCGAGCACGACCTCGCCGCCGGTGAGCAGATAGAACGAGGTCGCCGGCTCGTGGACGTCGAACAGCGGCTTGGCCGGATCGCTCTCGACTCGCGCGAACAACGCGCCGAGCGCGCCCAGATCGCCGTCGCTGAAACCGTGAAACAGCGGGATCGTGCGAAGCTCCGTCGGAGTCGGCAGCATGCGCGCACCATAACGCGGTATCGTCGCGTGCGGTGAGAGTGTGGCCGCTCGTCCTCGTGCTCGCGTGTCACCGAGACGCGCCGCAGCGCGGTGACGCGCGCCCTGCCCCGCCGCAGCCGGCGCGCGATGCCGCCGCCGCGGCGGTCGCGTCGGCTACGTACGCCGACCTCGCGACCGCGCTGCACGCGATCGTGCCCGCCGGCGCGCGCGTGATCGGGTTCGGCGAGCTGCACGCGCGCACCGATCGGGCGCAGGTGAAATCGGCGCTCGCGCGCTTCACGAGCGACGCGCTGCCCGCGATCGGCGACCAGCTGAGCGACCTGATCGTCGAGACCTGGGTCGTCGATCCGAAATGCGGCAAGGCCGCCGAGGAGGCGACCGCGAAGGTCTCGATCTCGACGCGGCGGCCGCTCGAGACGCACTCGGAGATCGCCGAGCTCGCGCAGGCGGCCCGCGCGCGCGGCATCCAGCCGCTCGCGATGACCGTGACGTGCGACGACTACGCGCGCATCGCGCCGCAGGGCAAGGACGTCGACTTCGAGGCGATGCTCACGCTCACGACGCGCGAGCTCACGCGCCTCGCGATCGACGCGCTCGCGCATCGCGACGCCGAGCCGACGCATCGGCCGTGGATCGCGCTGTACGGCGGCGCGCTGCACAACGATCGGTTTCCGGCGAAGGGCGTCGAGGACTGGAGCTACGCCGCGAAGGTCGACGCCGCGGCGCACGGCCACTTCGTCGAGGTCGATCTGATCGTGCCCGAGCTCGCCGAAGACGACCCGGTCTCGCAGAAGGAGCCGTGGTTCCCGCTCGTGCGCTCGGCGGACGCACGCGTGCACGCGTGGAAGCGCGGCGACCGCTCGTTCGTGCTGGTGCTGCCGCGGACGGCGCCGGCGCCGTGATCGGCACGCTCGCGGTGCAGCTCGCCGAAGCGTGGGCGGCGTGCGCGGCGATCCAGATGCTGCTGTGGTCGATCGCGCTGCGAACGCGGAACGCCGGCATCGTCGACGTCGGCTGGGCGCTGACGTTCGCGGTCGTCGCGGCAGTATTCGCGACGGACGCGACGCAGCCGGCCGCGGCCTGGCTGCCGATCGCGATCGTCGTCGTGGCGTGGAGCGTGCGCCTCGGCGGCTATTTGATCGTGCGCGGCGCCGCGTCCGGGCCGGAAGAAGGCCGTTACGCCGACCTGCGCGCGCGCTGGGCACCGCACGCCGATCGCCGGTTCTTCGTGTTCTTCCAGGCCCAGGCCGCGCTCACCGCCGTGCTCTCGACCGCGTTCGTCGTGCCGTTCTTCGTCGCCCCCTGGGACACCGGCTGGCTGCGCGCGCTGGGCGCCCTCATCGCTGCAACCAGCATGCTCGGCGAGACCCTCGCCGACGCGCAACTCCGCCGCTGGAAGCGCGACCCCGCGCACCGCGGCCAGGTCTGCGACATCGGCCTGTGGAGCCGCTCGCGCCACCCGAACTACTTCTTCGAGTGGTGCGTGTGGATCGGGTATGCGGTGTATGGGCTGGCGTTTGGGGCGGCGGGACTGATCGCGCTCGCGCCGCAGGCGATCATCCTCGCGTCGATCTTTGGCGTTACGGGCATTCCACCGACGGAGAATCAGGCGATCCGATCGAAGGGCGACGCGTATCGCGACTATCAGAAGCGTGTCTCGCGATTCATTCCGATGCCGCCGAAGCCGCGCGGCAACGACGCGTAGCGGATCTCCGAAATCCACGTTCTACCCCGGTTCTACCCCGACTTGTCGGAGCCCTGCTGTAGGCTCGGTGTCATGATCAAGGTGCGCGTGGCGGAGGACGGGACGAAGTCGTTCCAGGTTTACGAGCGCGCCCGGGTCCGCGAGAAGAGCATCAAGGTCTACGTCGGATCGTTCTCATCGCGTCGCGAAGCCGAGTTCGCGGCACAGCAGCACCGGGTCACCCAGCGCGGGATCAAGGACGGCGACCTTGCCGCGCATCGCCTCGGCCTCGTCGCGCCAGGCACAGCGGTGGTCGTCGGGCAGCTCCACCGCAACGTTTGATCACGATCAGCGGATCGCGTCTAGTGGTTTGCGCACCGGCGGTGTCCATCGCTTCGGCGGCTTGACCCGCTGGACGTCGATCCCGTCGAGGATCATCGCGAGCTGCGTCGCGTCCAGCTCGACCTCGGCCTGGCCGACGCGGATCTCCGGCAGCCGAAACCGGCCGCGCTCGAGCCGTTTGTAATAGAGGACGAAGCCACCCGCCGACCACGTCAGGATCTTGATCCGGTCGCCGCGGCGTGACGTGAACACGTAGAGATGGCCGCTGTAGAGATCGTGGCTGCGCTCGCTGACGATCGCGCCGAGCCCGTCGATCGACTTGCGGAGATCGATCGCGCCGGCGGCGAGGTAGATCCGGACCGACGACGGCAGCGTGATCACGGATCATCCGAGCCGCAGCACGAGTGCCGCGACGTAGTCGAGATCCGCGCCGGTCGTGAATCGCAACAGCGCGCCGGTACGCAGCTCGACCGCGATCTCCGCCGCGTCGGCTTCCCGCGCCACAGGCGCGGTCGAGGCTATCACGCGCACCGGCACCAGCGACACGCTCGCCTTTCGCTCCCGGCGCAGTCTGTAGATCCACGATCGCAGCGTCGTCACCGCGACCCCACGGCGCAGCGCGAAGCGCTCCTGCGTCAGCTTGCTGCGCTCGAACTCTTCGACGGTGGCGACCCAGTACTCGCGGCCTCGGCTGAACATCGGACCGGGGAGGATCTATTACTCGCGAGCGCTCCGGTATGCGTCCTCGCTCGGACGGTTACGCAGAAACGGCGGTACACAAAATTGCCGGTCACCTCCCACTGCAGCTGCTCGTAGCTCCAGCTCCGCAGGTGCTTGAGCACCAACAGCCGCAGCACCACCTCGGCGGGCGTGCTCGGTCGCCCCGTGCGAGCGCTTTGCTTGTGGCGCTTCGCGAGTGCGAAGACCACATCGACGAGCGCCACGTCATCAAGGATCGGATCGATCTGTTTGAGCACGGGATCCATCAGCTGCTCAGGCTTCGGGATCCCGCCGAACGCGAACCAATCGTCGAAGGACGTCTGACCACGACGCCGCTGGGTCGTCATGATCTGAACTGATCACATCCAACGATCGGTGTCGATCCGGAAACCGCACGCCTCGGTCGGGCGATACAGCTCGCCGGATCGAATTCCAGCGAGTTACGCCGGCCTATTGCACCGCAATCTAGCTAGAGCTTCACCAGCCGGAGCTCGCGAATGAGTTCGCCCTTGCCGGTGACCGGATCGAAGTTGCCTTCGAAGAACGTCTCGATGTCCGGCGCTGTCTTCACGTACAGACTCTGATTGATCTCACGCAGGCCGGAGAACTGCCAGACCCTCGGGTTGCTCGCCGACTTGTCGATATGGAAATGAGTGACCCAGTTCTGGTACGGCGGCGTGGCCGCCGGAGTTGGATTGGCCAACGTCGGCAGCAGGTCAAAGACCCGCTGCTCGTCGGCGTCGAGCATCCTGCCAGCGCTGTGGTCGAACCTCCACTCCGCGCCGCCGGCAGACGCGTGCTGCGAGGTTGCTGGCGCGACCGGTTGGCTCGCAGGTACCGCTTGCGCGGTGCACCCTGAAGCATCCCCTCATATGACGCCGAACACGGCGCGAAAGATCTCGTGCTGCCGAACGCCAGCATCGAACATCTGCATGAGTGGAGCGAGCTGGTCGTCGCGCATGTTCGGAATCTTCGCGTAGAGGATGAGGCCTTGG
>DASXCY010000098.1:0-12609 GCA_036490935.1 Kofleriaceae bacterium
ACGTGTTCACGCCGCAGGGCGACGTCAAGGAGCTGCCGAAGGGCTCGTGCCCGATCGACTTCGCGTACACCGTACACTCCGGCGTCGGCGATCACTGCTCGGGCGCGCGCGTCAACGGGATGATCGTGCCGCTGCGCTATCAGCTGCGGAACGGCGACACGGTCGAGATCATCACGAGCCCGAACCAGAAGCCGAACAAGGACTGGCTCAAGCTCGTCAAGACGGCGCGCGCACGCACGAAGATCCGCTACCTGCTTCGCCAGGAGCAGCGCGAGAAGGCGGTCGCGCTCGGCACCGACCTCGTCGAGAAGGCGCTGCGCAAGCACGACACGTCGCTCAACCGCGCGCAGAAGCAGCTCGAGGTCGCGGCGAAGGAGCTGCGCTGCCAGACCGTCGACGAGCTGATCGTCCAGGTCGGCTACGGCAAGGTCACGACGCAGCAGATCCTCGATACGCTGCCCGGTGTCGCGCGCAAGACCGAAGAAATCCCGGTCGTGAAGCCCGAGGGCATGCTGAAGTCGCTGCTGCGCAAGGTCACGCGCCGCACGAGCACGTCGGGCATCAAGGTCGCCGGCGAAGAAGACATCCTCGTGCGGTTCGCGAAGTGCTGCTCGCCGCTACCCGGCGATCCGATCATCGGCTTCATCACGCGCGGCCGCGGCGTGACCGTGCACCGCCGCGACTGCGACAAGGGGCTCGATCTCGATCCGGATCGGCGCATCGACGTCGACTGGGATGGCTCGAGCAACGCGCAGCACGAGGTCGCGATCCAGGTCCTGTGCGCCGACAAGCCCGGCCTGCTCGCGCACATCTCGCAGTCGTTCACCGAGCAGGGCGTGAACATCTCGCAGGCGCACTGCCGCGCGACCGAGGACGGCCGCGCCGTCAACACGTTCCACGCGAGCGTGCGCGACCTCGACCAGCTGAAGCAGGTGATCCGGTCGCTGTCGCGCATCAAGGGCGTGTACTCGGTCGACCGCGTGTCGGCGGACGTGGCCTCGTGATGATCGCCGAGCGCGCGCGCGTCCCGTGGGCGCTCGCGCTCGCGCTCGCAACCTCGCTCGCTCCGCACTCTTCACCCGTACCCGTGCCCGTGCCCGTGCCCGTGCCCGCGCCCGTGCCCGTGCCCGACCTCGTTCCATCGCTTACCCCCGCCGAACGCGAGCTCGCGCAGGTGTGGCGCGCGCGCCACCCGGGCGAACCGCAGCCGACCTGCCAGTTGCCGGATCCGATCGCCACCTTGTACGCCGACCTCGATCCGGCGCCCGGAGTCGAGCGCGTGATCGGCGACCAGCGCTTCGGCATCGCGATGTACGACGCGCGCGGCCGCCTGCTCGGGACCGCGGACGTCGGCGGCTGCAGCGACTGGAGCGTCTCGGACCACGACTCGCTCGTGCTGTCGACGAGCCGCGTGCTCGGCACGCGCTATCCGCAGCTGGTCGCGCGCACGCGCGTCGTCGACAACTGTAACGACTTCGCCGAGATGTCGATCCTCGATCACCGTGCCGGCAAGCTCGTCGATATCGCCGACATCGATCTCGACGGCAAGGCCGGCTGCGGGCCGGTGCACGGCTATCGCAGCTGGCGCACTCACGTCACCGTGCCGCGACCGGGCGTGATCGACGTGCGCGAGGACGGTCGCGAAAGCGCAGATGCCGCGACGTGGAGTCCGTTTCACTTCGAGGAGACGCTGCGCGCCGGTCCCGACGGAAAATTTCGCTAAGGGGCCGCGAACGAACAAATCGATCGATGATCGCGGTCGAGGCACCCGCAGGGCGAGGCGCGGCGAGAACCGGCGCGCAGCGTACTCGACGTACGTGAGCCCGGAAGCGGAGCCGCAACGACGCCATGCGGGATGGATCGGCCGCGAGAACGATCGAGTTGTCCGTTCGCGGCCCCTAAGGGCAGGTGCCCGATGCGGTCTGCGACAGGCACTGGCCGGCCGCGTCGCACTGCCAGCCCATGTAGCACTGGTCCGCGGTGAAGCCGTACGGCGCGCACTGGATCGCGCACGAGCCGCCGCCCGAGCCCGAGCCGCCGCCGCCGCCGGGCTGCGCGTTCGGATCCGGAAGCGTGTCGACGTACGCGGCGCCGAACTCGTCGATGTACTGCTCCGAGATCATGCCGTAGCCGGCGCCGTACGGGTTCGTCACGCCGAAGATGTCGGTGCCCCAGCTGTTCTTGAAGATATAGAAGCCCTGCTGCATGACCGGGTTGCCGTTGCTGTCGACCTCGGGCTGATCGTTCTGATCGACCGACTGCACCTGGTAGTCGTCGTCCCAGCCGACGAGCAGGATGCCGTGACCGGCCTGCTGCATGTGGCTCGCGGTGATGTCGCTCGCGTTCGGATAGCGCACGATGCCCTTCGTCATGTCGTCGCCGTTGATCGGCAACGTCGACAGGCCGTGGTTCCACGCCTGATAGAAGAAGTCGATCGACACCGCGACCGCGGTGCCGTCCTGCGCGATGTGCGCCTTGATGTCGCTCGTGTTGATCGACGTGCCTTGCGGCAGCGTGTACTTCTGCGCGGCCTGCGCCGCCGCCGATGGATCGCCCTGCGTCCAGCACTTCGCGGGCAGCTCCTGGGTCTCGCTGCCGTTCGGCGTGCAATCGGGATCGTTCGCCGCGGTCCACTCGGTGCCGTTGTACGGATCATCCGACTCCGCGACGATGCCGAACTGCGCGATCGCCTGCACGTTGTCGGGGATGTTGGAGCCTTCGCTCGTCGGCGCCGAGCCGAGCTCGGACTTCACCGCCCACTGCAGATACTGCTCGGAGAAGCTCGGGTTCGCGACGCCGGCCTTGATGTAGAGGTGCTCCATCAGCCCGGTCGTCGTGAAGATCGTGCACACGCCGCGCTCGTTCTGATCCTTGACCGGCGACTGGTACTGCAGCAGGTCGGTCGACTTGGTCGGGATCGTGCCGTCGGCCTTGCCGAGCTCGGGCAGCGTGCCGTTCTGCGGCAAGCCGTGGAACAACCGGTCGTAGCTGATGAGCGGCGGTGAGAACCGCGCGGTGTCCGAGGGTGCGGCACACGCGGCGAGGCTAGCGGCGGCGAGGACATGGCTGACGCGCATGCGCGCGCGATGAAGCACGAATCGCACCGGCGCAACGTGCCGAAACGCCGCGGCGCGATCGCCGAAACCCGGTGGCCGGCTAGTGGACCTGCCGGCAGCGGACCGCGCCGTGGATCGCCAGTGCGGTCATCGCGATGCAACCCCATTGCGCGGCGGTCAGCCCGGCGTGATGGAGGTCGGACTCGGGGTCGCGCAGGAAGTCGAGCGCGAACCGGATCGGCGCGTAGGCGAGGGCGGTGACGACCGCGGTCAGGCCGGGCTTGAGCCGGCGCGCGATCGTCCACATCACGCCGCACAGCACGATCGCGACGAACAGCTCGTCGACGCCGAGGTCGTGAAGCCGGAGCGGGCCGGTCGCATCGGGATAGCGCCACGCGGCCCCGCGCGGGAAGTCGATGCCGAACGGCAGCGCGGTCGGCCCACCGACGTGATCATGGACGAGCGCGCAGCCGATGCGGCCGATCACCAGCGCGACGAGCCAGCCGAGCGCGACGCAATCGGCGACCTTGGCGAGCGGCAGCTTACGCGCGCGCGTCCACACGATCGTGACGAGCGCGATCGCGCCGAGCGCGCCGAACAGCGAGATGCCCGTCCAGAGCTGCCACCACACCGCGCCGTGCTCGCGCGCCTCGTCGAGCTGGTTCGCGGCGACGTCGAACACGTGCGCGCCGACGAAGCTCGCGACGACGAGCACGCCGGCGAGCCCGGCCATGTCGGCGATCGGAAGTTGATAGCGGCGCGACGCGTGCAGCATCGCGAGGCTGCCGAGCGCGACCGCGGCGAGCAACAGCCACGCATACGATGGCAGCGGGCCGATGCGATAGACGACGAAGTACGGTAACGCGGCTGCGATCACCGCTTGGGAGCCGCCGGAGGTGCGATCACCCCAGGTTCGCCGAGACCCGCGAATAATTCGGTCTTGCTCGCGGTCGATTTCCTGGCGAGCCCGTTCTTGCGGCGGCGGCCGGCCTTCTGGTGCTTGTTCTTGCGCTTGACGCGAGTGGCGGCTGTGTTCGAAGCCATGACAGATCCTCTTGTGAAGAAGCGGGTTTCTAGCGCAATCGTGTGGTACCGTGCAATGCCTAGAGGGAAGCGCGGATGAAGCTCTGTCCCAAGTGCCAGAAGCAGTTCAGCGACGACGCGAACTTCTGTCCGGTTGACGCAGCCCGGCTGGCACCGCTCGAGCCCCAGGCGGGGGCCGCCGATGGGCTCGCGGCGCGCTTCGACCTCGGCCAGCAGCTCGGCGGCAGCCGGACGGGCGCGGTGCACCGCGCGACCGACAAGGCCACCGGGTCGGTCACCCATCCGGCGTGCGTCGTGAAGCTCGTGGCCCGCTCCGTGGTGGCGCTGCCGGGCGTCGCGCAGCGGCTCGAGCGCGAGCTCAAGCAGCTCGAGCGCGTCACCAGCCCGGGCGTCGCGAAGGTGCTTGCTTCGGGCAAGCGTGGCGAGGACACCTGGGTCGCGATCGAGCTGCTCGACGGTGCCCAGACGCTCGCCGAGGCGATCGGCGCGCGCGGGCCGATTCCGCAGGGTCAGGCCGCCGATCTCATCGAGGTCATCGGCGAGGCGCTGATCGAGGCGGCGCAGGTCGGCGTCGTCCACCGCGACCTCGCGCCCAAGAACGTGCTGTTCGCCGGCCAGGACGTCAAGCTCATCAACTTCTCGCTGCCGGTGCCGACGAGCGACAAGGTGCCGGGCGTACCCGAGTTCGTGTCGCCCGAGCAAGTCGACGGCCGCAGCGTCG
Organism: Kofleriaceae bacterium; assembly: GCA_036490935.1. Taxonomy (GTDB): domain Bacteria; phylum Myxococcota_A; class Polyangia; order Haliangiales; family Haliangiaceae; genus JABFXX01. The sequence continues at coordinate 4,822 of DASXCY010000098.1, forward strand.
ACCAGCGCTCGAACCTGTACTCGCTGGGCGCGCTCTACTACTACGTGCTGACCGGCACGCCGCCGTTCACCGGCACCACCGAAGAGGTGCATCGCCAGCACCAGACCGGCGGCGTGCGGCCGCCGTCGGTCGTCACACCTGGGATCAACGTGCCGCCGCAGGTCGAGGCCGTGATCATGCGCGCGCTCGATCGCAGCCCGACCAAGCGGTTCTTGACCGTGCGCCAGTTCGTCGACGAGGTCATGCGGGTCGGCCACGGCGAGGTGATCGAGCTCAAGCCCACGGCGCGGCCCGTGGCGCGCCCCAAAGGCGAGCTCGTGCAGACGCTGATGGGCATCCGCAGCGGCGGCGGGCAGGCGGTGCAGGCCGCGGCGATGCAGGCCGCGGCGATGGCGCCGACGCCGCAGCAGCCGCAACCGGCGCCACCCATCGTGGCAGCCGCGCAGCCGCGCCCCGCGACGAACCCGCTCAGCTCCACCGTGGTCGGCGTGCCGGCCGGCGCGGAGCCCGCGATCGCGGCGGCTCGCGCGGCGACGCCGGCTCCGGTCGCCGTGGCCGCCGGTCCGGTCGGGATGAAGCCGCTGACTCCGCCGCACGGCGTCCAGCAAGCGGCGCCCTCGCCGTGGGCCGCGCCGGGCTCGAGCGCCGCGCCGACCATGCCGGTTCCGGCCGCGCCGATCGTCGCTCCGCCGATCGTGGCCGCGCCGATCGTGGCTGCGCCCGTCGTCGCCGCGCCGGTCGTGGCGCAGGCCGCCGCCGCCAAGAAGAAGGGCGACGACCGCGGTGGCGGAACCAAGGGCAAGTTCCGCGAGACGATGTGGTTCAAGAAGGGCGAGCTCGACGCGCATGCCGCGACGGCCGCCGCCGACGAGCGCGCGCGCACCGGCAAGGTCGTCGACCAGGACAAGGCCGACTCGCTGCCGATCGACGAGCGCTACAAGGACGACGGCTCGATCACGCGCGGCGACAAGGAGAAGTACTCGCTGCGCACCGGCTCGACGATGATGATGGAATCGATCCGCGATCCTGCGCGCGGCGGCCGCGAGCGCGGCGCGAAGGTGTCCGAGGACGAGCTGATCGGCGAGATGAAGAGCGGCCGCACGCCGGTGCTGATCGGCATCGCGGTCGCGGTGATCGTGATCGCGCTGATCGTGTTCATGATCGCGCGCTGATCGCGATCACCGCGCGCGTGCGATCCGCAGGATCGGTGGTGACTCCGCCGGCGAGATCGATCTCGCCGCGCGCGCACAGCGCGGCGGCTTCGACGATCAAATCGGGATGCGGCCCGGCGACCCCGATGATCGCGACCTCGTTCGCGAGCAGCGCAGCCGGGAGGTCGCGCGCATCGGGCGAGGCAAGGACGGTGAGCGTCGCGCGCGGGCCGGCGAGCGCGGCGGCGACCTCCGCGCCGTCGGTCGCGAGCCAGCGCAGCGGCCTCGCGCCGAGGCCTTGCGCGGCGATCTGCGCGGCGATCTCGTCGGGCGAGCGCGCCACGGCGGCACCTCGCGACGCGACCCATTCGCACCACGCGGCGTCCGCGCGATCCGCAAGCACGACCGGCGTGATCGACTTCGCGCGCAGGATCTCGACGAGAAACCGCGCGGTCGCGGTCGTGCCGGTGATCACGGCCGGCTCGCGCGGGCCGAGGTTCGTGCGCGCGTACATCGTGTACGCGGTCGCGACGTCGCCCGCGACCGCCGCGGCCGCCGGGCCGGGCAGCTCGAGGCCGTCGCCGAGCGCGACCAGCCAGCGGCTCGACACGCGCGCGCGCCACTCGTTCGGCGCGCGCCGCTTCGCGTGCGTGCACACCGCGGCGCCGCCGCGGCGGCACACGTCGCACTGCCCGCACGGCTCGATCGCGGGGACGAGCACGCGCGTGCCGCTCGCTTCGACGACACCGACCGCCGCGCCACTCGGCTGCGCGGCTTCGATCGCGAGCTCGACGACGTCGACGGGCTCGCCGGAGTCGGTCACCACTCTTCGTCGTTACGGCCGCGCTTGCCGGGTACGGTGTCGCGCTGCGGCGGTCCGCCGATCGCGGTCGCCCCTTCGTGCTCGCCGCCCTCGTCGCCACCACCCGCGCCGGCGCCGGCGCCCGCGCCGGCGCTGCCGAACGACATCGCGAAGTCATCGCCTTCGTTCTCGTAGTGCGCTTCGTCGAGCATCGCGGCGTCGACCTCCTCGGCGTCGGCGAGGGGCGGTGGCACGCTCGGCTGCTTCGTGCGCGGCGCGGCGGGCGGCGGCGCCTTGGGAGGCACGCTGCGCGGGCCCGAGTCGGGCACGACCGCTGCGGCCTGCGGAGCCGCCTGCGGAGCAGCCTTGGGAGCCGGCTTGGGAGCCGCCGAGGCACCTCCCATCGTGCTGACCGGGAGACCCTGGCGGGCGCGCCAGGACGACAGCGCCGCGACGAGATCGTCGTACGGGATCATGGGACTACGGTATCACGCGGGCATGGTAGATCGATCGCGGTGATCCGCCTGCACGTCTCGCCCGTGCTTCCGCGCGAAGGATTCGTTCATGGATTTCCCGAGCGCACCGGCGGCGCCTCGACCGGCGCGCGCGCGTCGCTGAACCTCGGCGTGCGCTGGGGCGACGACCGCGCCGTCGTCGACGAGAACCGCCGCCGCGTCGCCGAGCTCGCCGGCTACGCGCCCGACCAGCTACAGGCGATGCGGCACGTCCACGGCACCGCGGTCTGGAAGGTCGGCGAGCCGCTGCCCGAACCGGCCGAGTTCGACGGCCTGGTGTGCGAACGCGCCGGCCCGGTGCTCGGCGCGTTCGCGGCCGATTGCATCCCGCTGCTGTTCGCGGATCCAGACGCGCGCGTGATCGGCGCCGCACACGCCGGCTGGCGCGGGACGGTGGGCGGCGTCGCGCGCAACGTGATCGCGCGCATGGTCGAATGCGGTGCGCGTGCCGATCGCGTGCGCGTGGCGCTCGGGCCGTCGATCGGTCCGTGCTGCTTCGAGGTCGGGCCCGAGGTGGTCGACCAGTTCCGCGCCGCATTCGGCGGCGTCGCCGGCATGGTGGTCGACGGCCCACACAAGCAGCACGTCGACCTCCGCGTCGCGACGCGCACGCTGCTCGAGCGCGCCGGCGTGCGCGCCGAGCACGTCGACGATCGCCCGCCGTGCACCAGGTGCAATCCCGATCGCTTCTTCAGCTACCGCCGCGACGGCAAGGACGGTGGCATTCATATGGGCTACATCGGCATGAAGTAGGGCTTGGGGCTTCGGACTTCGGACTTCGGGCTTCGGGCTTCGGGCTTCGGGCTTTGGGCTTTGGGCTTTGGCCCGAGGAGAAAGCGCCGAGCGACACCTCTGGCCAGAACCCGAAGCCCGAAGCCCGAAGTCCTCGCCTACGGGCACGCCGCGACCGCGTAGCGGGTGAAGCTCGCGCCGCTCGCATCGGTCCCCATGCTCGCAGTCACGCACTCTCCGGCCGTCGCGTCGAACCCGTAACTCGCGGGAGAGGTCGCGGCCGACAGCGCGCCGGTCTGCACGCGCACGCTCGCCTGCGGTGCGGGTGCGACCAGCGCGCCGTCGACCACCAGACTTGTCACGTCGTACACCAGCGGCGCGTCGCCGAGCACCGCGTGGTCGACCCAGCGCTCGAGATCGAGGCGCGGCGTGAATGCGAGCGTCGCGGTGCCGGCGCCGTCGCTCGCGAGCGTCACGGCCAGCGCGCGGCCGTCGAGCGGGTCGAGATCCAAAGTCATCGCGGGCGCGCCGCCGCGCTCGACGGTCGTCGTCTTGCCGCCGAGCGAGACGTTCGCGAGCGTCAGCGCGCCCGGCGTCCAGGATCCGCTCGCGGTCGCGCCGGCGAGATCGACATCGATCGATCCCACGTGCGCGATCGTCTCGCCGAGCGCGAGCTGGCCGGTCAGCTTCGGCGCGTTGCCGTCGAGCTCGATCGCGAGGACCGGCGCGGCATCGCTCGCGAACCGCACCGCGCCGTCGCCGGCGAGCGGCGTGCCGCCGGGTGCGGCCGCGACCATGATCGCGCGATCGATCGACGCCGAGACCTGCACGTGCGCGTCGCCGAGCACCGCGATGCGCGCGCTCGCCGCGCCTTGCGTCATCGCGGTCGGCGCCGAATCGGGGCCGGGCACGCTGAAGATCGGTGCGAGCTCGGCGAACGCGGCGGTCGCGGCCGCGGCGCCGTCGAGATCGAGCTCGGCGGCGAGCGAATCGTGCGCGAGCAGGAACGACAGCGGCTCGTCGTGCGCGCCGTCGAGCTCGATCGCGAACCGCATCGCACCGCCGTCTTCTTGCTCGACGCGCACGCGCGGCTGCGCATCGGCCACCCGCGCCTCGCACTCCGTATCCGCGCAAAACAAGCTCGCCGGGAGCGCGAACGCACCGTCGCCGGTCGCGTTCGCATCGCTGAACACGTTCGCATCGAGCCACGCGGTCGTCGCGCTCGCGTCCAGGCTCGGCAATCCCACACCGCCGAGCCCCGCCAGCGCGAACGTCGCCGGCACCGGCAACCCGGTCACACCTTCCAGCGCGCCCTGCGTCTGCCCGAGCACGTTCCCGAGATCCGCATCGACATGCGCGCGCACGGTCGCAGGCGACGGCGGATCCGCGGAACAAGCAGCAAGCACGACAAGCAGCAACGACCGCATGCCGCGGTGCACTTCAACCCGCATGCCTGCCTACGCTTGCCGCGGTTTCTTCCCGAAGTGCGAAGTCCGAGGTCCGAACTCCGAATCCGCCGTCAACTACTCCACGCTGATGCCGAACGCCGGCAGGATATCCCCGGTCAGCGCCTGCACCGACGTTTCCGCCTTGTGCCAGTCGGTCTGCGCCTGCGCCTCGGTCAGCTCCGCCTGCCGCAGCTCCTCGAGCCGGTTCAGCACGTCGAAGTTGGTGCGCGTGCCGAGGTTGAAGCGGTCGGTCTCGATCTGGATGTTCTGCTTCGCGAGCTCGATCGCGCGTTGCGCGAGCACGACGCGCCGCTTCGCGAGCTCGAGGCCCGCCACCGCGCGCGCGACCGCCTGCGCGACTTGCGCCTGGATGTCGGTCGCGTTGACGCGCAGCTTGTCGCGCTGCGCGGTCAGCTCGTGAACGCGGCCCTTGATGTCGTGCTGGCCGATCGAGCGCGAGAACGTGAGCGAGGCGCTGATCGACAGCAGATTCAGCTCGTACAGATCCTTTGCCGCGTTCGAGAAGCTCGCGTTCGACAGCGGCGGGCTGCCGACCGACTGCCCACTCGGGCCGAGCTGCAGCGCCGCGTCGAGCTGCGGCAGCAGGCCGTTCTCGGTGACGTCGATGTCGATCGTCGCGCTCTGCGACTGCTTGCCCAGCTCGGCGAGCTCGGGGCTCGCGGTGAACGCGCGCTGCACGAGCGTCTGGAGCGGGAACTCCTGATCGTGGATCTCGAGATCGGTCGCGACCCGCAGCCCGAGCTCGCCGCCGCCGATCGGCATGCCGGAGGCGCGCCGCAGCGCGATCGACGCGTTCAGCACCGCGAGCTCGCCGTTCAGCAGATCGCCTTCGCGTGTCGCGATCGTCTGCAGCACCGCCGGCACCTCGGCCTCGGCGGTCTTGCCGCCGTGCACGCCGATCTGCGTGACGCGCAGGCGCTCGCGTGCGAGATCGAGGCTCGCCTGCGTGATCGCGACCTGCTTCTCGGCGAGCACGAGGTCCCAGTACGCCGCGATCACGGTCTGCACCGTGTTGATCGCCTGCGAGCGGCGCGCGAGCACCGCGACGTCGCGCGAGATCTGCGCCTTGCGCTCCTGCGCGTTGTAGAGCCAGCTGCCGCGGCCCTTGAGCAACGGCTGCGTGATCGAGCCCGACACGTCGTCCTGCCACGTCTCCGAGGTCGACTTCACGCCGTCGAACACGGCGTCGTTCTTCGAGTACTGCGAGTCGAGGTGGAAATCGATCGTCGCGCCGGTCGAGATCTGGCGGCTGAGATCGGCCGTGCCGCCGAAGTTCTCGAGCGTGAGCGGGATGCCGTCGAACACCTGGCGCGAGCGCGAGCCCGAGCCCTGTGCCTGGATGCGCCAGTCGCGGCGCGCCCACGTCTCGCTGATCTGCGCCTCGGCGATCGCGACGTCGAGCCGCGCGTTCTGCAGCGCGGGCGCTTGCTTCATCGAGACCTGCAGCAGCTCGGGCAGCGTCGTCGCGCGCGACGTCCCCGCCCAGGTCGACAGATCGTCGAGGGTTGGCGGCTCGTCGGTCGCGGCCGCGCTGCCGGAGCCGCCGCCGCCCGAGTTGCCGCCGCTGCCGCCACCGGGATCGGCGGCATCGAACACGTGGGCGAGCCAGTCGGCGCGCGCAGCGGTGGTAGCGGCGAGGACGGTGAGCACGACGACGACGGCGCGCATGCGCGCGCATTATGACCTCACCGACCCGCGCGCGCGACAACACAGGTGTGTTAGCGTGCCCGCCTAAAGGATGGCCACGGCTCTCCGTACGTACTGTTTTCTCGACGCGCTCCAGCCGCAGCAAGCGACGTTCATCGGCAAGACCGCCCGCGGCTTCTTGCCCGTACCGTACCAGGCATCGCTGTGGGTCGAGATCGCGCCCGGCATCGCGATCAATCAGGTCACCGATACCGCGCTCAAGGCGACGCGCGTGCAGCCGGCCGTTCAGATCGTCGAACGCGCGTATGGGCTCCTGGAGATTCACGATCACGACAAGGGCGAGGTGCTGTCGGCGGGCGCCGCCATCCTCAAGTACCTCGGCCTCGAGGAGCAGCAGCGGCTCAAGCCGCGCGTGCTCACGAACCAGATCATCCGCGGCGTCGAAGCGTACCAGACCCAGATCATCAATCGCAGCTCGCAGGGGATGATGGTGCTGCCCGGGCAGTCGCTGTTCATCTTCGAGTGCGAGCCCGCCGGGTATGCCGTGCTCGCCGCGAACGAGGCCGAAAAGGCCGCGCACGTCTATCTGGTCAACGTCACCCCGTACGGGGCGTTCGGCCGCCTCTATATGTCTGGACCGGAGGCCGAGATCGATGCGGCCGCGGCGGCGGCGACGGCGGCGCTCAACGGAGTCACTGGCAAAGAGCCTGAAAAGTTCGTCGACAGGTAACGGAGATAAACGATGGCTGATGCACTCGGAATGATCGAAGTCAAAGGCTTCGTCGGCATGGTCGAAGCCGCCGACGCGATGGTGAAGGCCGCGAAGGTCGAGCTCGTCGGATACGAGAAGACCGGCGGCGGCTACGTGACCGCGGTCGTCCGCGGCGACGTCGCGGCGGTCAAGGCGGCGACCGAGGCCGGCCAGCGCGCCGCGGAGCGCGTCGGCGAGGTCGTGTCGGTGCACGTCATTCCGCGCCCGCACGCCAACGTGGACGCGGTGCTGCCGCTCGGGCGCGCCGGCGGTCACGAGCACAAGTAGGCGCCCGTGGTCCTCGGGCGCGTCATCGGCACGCTCGTCGCGAGCCGCAAGGAGCCCACGCTCGACGGGCTCAAGCTGCTCGTCGTGCGCGCGTGCGACGTCGACGGGACGCCGAACGGCGCGATCGCGATCGCGGTCGACGCGGTCGGCGCCGGCGTCGGCGAGGTCGTGCTGTACGCGGCCGGGAGCTCGGCGCGGCAGACGCAGGCGACGCAGAACCGGCCGGTCGACGCGACGATCATGGCGATCGTCGACGAGGTCACGGTCGGCAACGAGCGCCGCTTCGTGAAGGACTAGCGCGTGGCGATGCTCGACGACAAGAAGATCGAGGAGATCGTCGCGCGCGTGCTCGACCGGCTCGGCGGCGCGGGTGGCGTCGCCGCGGCGCCGCGCACCATGGCGGGCACCGGCGACGCGGCGCCGAAGTCGAAGG
>DASXCY010000099.1:0-56433 GCA_036490935.1 Kofleriaceae bacterium
AACGACCCGCAGCGCAACGACCCGCAGCGCAACGACCCGCAGCGCAACGACCCGCAGCGCAACGACCCGCAGCGCAACGACCCGCAGCGCAACGACCCGCAGCGCAACGACCCGCAGCGCAATGACCCGCAGCAGCGCGGCGACCAGCCGCAGCGCAACGACCGCCGTGGCCCGCGCCGCGATGACCGCCGCGACGATCGCCGTGATGACCGGCGCGACGACCGCCGTCCGCCGCAGCCGCAGGAGCCGCCCGAGGGCTGGGGCGTCTCGGGCTTCACGAATAACCCGTTCTCGAAGCTGACCGAGAAGAAGCGCTAGCGAGCGCTTAGCGAGCGCTAGCGATCCGTCACGGCGTTTTCGGTGCGACCGAGAAGCACATGTCCTCGATCTTGGGGATCAGCGCCTTGACATCCTCGCCGTTCAACGGCGTCGCGCGCGCGACACACTCGAGCTCGCGATCGCCGACGAGCTTCGCACCGAAGACGAGATAGCCCTCGTCCTTCGGATGTTTCGGATCGTGCACCGCGAATGCCCAGCCGTCGGCCTGCTCGCGTCGCGCGAACGGTTGTACGCCGTTGCCCAGCTTCGCGAGCTCGTCGGCCGATCCGTGCTTTTCGCCATCGAAGATCTCGACCTCGAGGTACGGGGTGATGCCTTGGCCGCGCATGTACGTGAACCGCGTCGGGAGATCGAGCGCGTTGTAGCCCTCGGGCACGCGGATCGTGAACGGGACCTGGCTCGGGACCGCCTTGCCCTCGGCCTGGACGAGCGGACGCGTGCTCCAGTGCGGGGCGTCGTGGCGAGAGGAGCACGCCGCGAGCGCGACGATCGGTACGAGCATGCGAATCATGGGAGCTCAAGTTACGTCACCGGGCCGTCGAGATCGAGTGCAGACACGCATCCGGTTCATCGCCTCGTCGAAGCTCGACCGAACGTGCGCTGGCTGTGGATCGAGCTCGGCGACTACGCGCGCAACGGATCCCGAGGTCGGCCCATGGACGGCGCAGATGTCGGTCTCGACCGCGAACGTGATGCACGGCGTGACGAACGGCCAGTGGATCGACGGGCTCGCGCTGCACGAGATCGCCGCCGATCACGTGAGCGCCACGATCGATCTCGAGACCGACACATCCCACGTCCACGGATCGTTCAAGGCGAAGGTCTGTCCGGAGACGTGACGCGGCCGTCGAGGTCGAGCGTGAGGTCGGTCGTCGTGAGCTTCGCGGTGTCGAGGCCGAGCGCCTTCATGAACGCGGCGCCGGACGCGCCGGCGACGTGGGTCGCGATCAGCTTCGTGCTCGGGTCGTAGTCGAGCCTGGGGAGCACGACGTCGGCGGACAGGATCTGCCACGTGCCGACGAAGAACATGCGCGGCTGCTGCTTGGACAGCTTGACGAGCGCGCGGACGGGTTTGCTCTCGATCACGGGGCGCAGCGCCGCGATCGCCGGGGTCGAGGTCGGGAAATCGACGTGGCCGCCGGTGCATCCCAGCTCGAGAGCGATCGACACGGAGGCCCAGCGAAGCGTCGTGGCCGCGATCGTCTGCGTGCACTCGGGGCTCGCGACCAGGTCGCATACCAGCTCGAGCTCGTCGACGTGAACCGCATCACCGAACAGCTCGCGCGCGCGCGGATCGGTCTCGAGCTCGTGCGCGCACGAGCCGGCGAACGTGTCGATCTCGCCGACGTGGTAGTGCGAGAACGTCACGTGCTCGACGCCCAGACCGAACGTGGCCTCCGGCGAGTCGGGCGGCGTCTTCCAGTGATCGGGATCGACCGCGACGAGCAGCGCCTCCACCGCGCGCCCGGCCTTGCCATTGTACTGCGCGAACATCCGGCTCTCGCGCGTGATGTTCCACGGCACGTTGTCATGGCAGTTCGAATTCGAGGCCACGACGAGCGGCTCGTCGCCGTCGATCGTGACCCTGAGCTCGGGATAGTCATCGGTGTGCGAGATGCAGCGCTGGTCGATGTTGGAGTCGTGCAGGTCGGTCAGCGCGGCATAGATCGCGTCGATCGCCTTGCGGTCGATCGTGCGCTTGCCGCTGACGTAACCGCGAGGTGTCCACTCGATCTTGTAGTGCCGCGCATCGCGATGAAACGACAGGTACGTGTAGTCGATCGCGATGTGCTTCGCGCCGTGTGGCGGGCCCGCGCTCGCGACGCCTCCGACCAGCACGAGCACGAGGCACGCACGCATCCCGTCATCATGACACTAGCGCGCGTCGAGCGCCCACGCGTGCCACGGCCAGAGCCGGCGCGCGGTCGTACCGGTGAGGCGCGCGACGAGCACGGGCACGAGCGGCCGCTTCGGCGTGTATGCGGCATATCCGCGCCGGCCGGCGGGCAGCGCGATCGGCGCGCTCGGATCGACCGAGAGCCTCACCGCGGAGCAGCCCGAGTACCACATCAGCTGTGGCGTCGCGCGCGCGACGACCGTGCACGGCGCGCCGGCGGCATCGATCCGGATCGCCTGCGCGGAGCCGACGAGATCGTACAGGCCGCGCGCGATGTGGCGCTCGATCGGGACGATCGCGATGACCATGCCGAGCCACGCGGCCGCGAGCGCGAACACGCCGATGCGCCGCGCCCACGTCGCGTGGCGCAGCACGAGGCGCGCGCGCACGAGCGTGTCGAGGCCGAGCAGGACGAGCAGGCAGAGCGCGACGAAGATGAAGCGCGTGCTCGCGTGACTGACGACGCCGAGCGCGACCAGCTGGCCGACCGCGACACTGGCGAGGAACAAGCCGATGCGATCGCGGCGCAACACCGCGCCCGCGAGGCCGACGACCGCGAGCGGCGTCAGCAGTACGCCGTACGTGTGCCACGGGCTGCGCGTGAAGTAGCTGCGCAGGCCCTGGCCGATGTACGAGCGCCCGGCGGCGTCTTCCGACATCCGCAGGATGCCGAGGATCGAGCCAGTCGCGCGCTGCGACGCGATCGCGAACGGTACGAGCAGCGCGACGAGCACCGCCGCGGTCACCAGCACCGGCGCGGGGCGGCGCGCGATCGAGCGCCACCACAGCACGACCGCGGCGAGCGCGATGATCGCGATCACCGGCGCGCTGCCGTAGCGGACGTAGAACGCGGTCGCGCACAGCGGTGCGGCGGCGACGAGGCGATAGCTCGCGCCGCCGGCGCGCTCGAGCTCGTCGATCGCGATCGCGATCGCGCCGAGCAGGCACGCGGTCGCGGGCAGATCACCGAGCAGCTCGGGACCGCGCATCACGAACGTATGGGTGCCCGCGATCACGCACGCGCCGAGCGCGCCGGTCCACGGTCCGAGCCGCCGCCCGACCGCGGCGATCGCGACGATGATGCCGCAGCTCGCCAGCGCGCTCGCGACACGCATCGCGACGTCGCTTCCGCCGAACGCGAGCCCGACGCGCGCGAGCTCGACCATCCCGCGCGAGCGGTACAGCCAGTCGACGCCGCTGCCGCGCGCGAGCAAGCCGTACGCGCACTCGTCGCCGGTGAGCGGCGCGCCGAACGCGAGCGCGAGCGCGACGCAACTCATCCACGCGGCGAGCGCCGCCGCCACCAGCCGACTCGGTGTGAGCATCGGCCGCGACCACAGCAACCGACGTGCCGCGCGCAACCCGCGTCATCGCAGGCGCACGCATCAGACGTTCGAGGCGCGCGTGACTCCGCTGTCGCGGCGCGTGTGCAGATCACAGAATCACCGCCGAGGCGCCAGGGACGCCAAGGTTCGCCAGCACGACAGACCACGGTCTTAGCAGCCGCTCTTGCGGTGCTTCGGGAAGAACGGCGGCGGGGCGACGGCGGAGCCGGGGTCCTTGCGGCCATCGTCGAAGCAGGCGATGCGGCGGAACACGGCCGGCTCGTTCACGGCGGCGCCGCCGTCGTTGTTCACGGCCTGGAACTCCTGCAGCTCGGGCTGCAGCTTGCCGGTGAAGTGATCCGGGTTGTACGCGACGTAGCCGCCGCAGATCTGCTGCGTCATCTCGAACGGACCGCCCCAGAACTGGACCTCGCCGTCGAGGAACCTGCCGGTGCCGTCCATCTTGCCTTGATAGCGCCAGCGGCACGGGTTCGGTGGCTCGGGCGTGTCGGCGTCGCCCGTCCACGCGTCGATGTAGATCATCCCGCTCAGCTTCGACGGATCGATCGCGTCCTGATGGACTTCGAGCGTGTACTGGTACCAGCTGCTCTGGTGCTCGTTCCACGTCAGCGCGCGCCACTTGCCGGTGACCGGGCTCGAGCACTCGGCCGGCGGCGGCAGCCGCGCACGCTGCTGCTCGACCGTCGCGGGCGCGTCGGCCGGAGCGATCGTCAGTGCGACGAGCCACGCCGCGATTGCCACGGCGGGCAATCGCTTCGTCACGCGCCGGCTCGGCTCCATGACGGTGGAGAATGACACGCAGCGGGGCGGCTTGCACCGTTATCTGCGGGCGACCGGATGCTCGAAGTGGCGCGCCGTATCCGCGAGGTCGGCCTCGAGCTTGTCGCGGCGCATCCGGCGGACCTTCGCGTCGCGATACACGATGCTCGCGACGCCGCTGACGTCGATGTAGAGGTGTGCGGTCACGCGCGTGCGCTTGCCACCGTCGATCGGCTCGAGCACGTAGTCGCCGGTCGCGTGCGCGCCGGGCGGACCCTCGACCGCGCGAAATCGGATCTCGCGATCCGCCACGTTATCGAACTGGAGCGCGAACTCGTGGCCGAGGATGCGCGACCTGAACCACACCTTCGCGTCGCGCGGCCCGCCGCGCTCGACGCGCACGCTCAGAACATCGCCGAGCAGCGCCCGCCAGTGCGCGTAGTCGGTGACGGCGCGGTACACCTCGGCCGGCGACGCGTCGAGCGTGACGGTGCCGCTGGTGACGTGATGCGCTTCGTCGGCGATCGTCACGTCGTCGGCGTGGACGGCGGGTGCGGCGCCGGCTAGCGCGGCCAGCGCAGCGGCGATGTGGAAACGGCTCCTCATGGCCAAGCGAAGAAGCAAGCCGCGCGCCGCGCGCCCGCGAGCTTCACGTACAATCACGTGGTGAAACACGCTGTTCCGGCGCTACTCGCGGTCGTAGCGGCGTGCGGCAGCAAGGCGCGCGCGCGCGACGATGGTGGCGCCGGATCGCACGATGCGGCCGTCGCTGCCACGCGCGATGCCGCGCCTGCGCCGCCGAAGCCCGCGCGCGTCGAGCACGGCGTGTTCGAGCTGGTCGCGAACCGCCATGCCGCGCATCGCGCGATCGACGGCGAGGTCGTGCTCGACGCGCGCGACATCGGCTTCGCGCGGTTCACGCGCTTCGGTTTGCCGGCGGCGCACTGGCGTCTCGGCGCCACCGTCGACGGTGAACGCGCGGCGCTCGCGGACGCGTTCGCGCCCGTCGAGCTGCCGATGTCGGTCGAACAGGCGCGCGCGACGCAGATCACCGTGCGCGTGTACGGCGGCGTCAAACGGCAGATCCTCGGCGTGAAGGTGAACGGCCGCGCGGGCGGCAAGCACGCGCGCGTGCCGCTCGAGCCGGGCTGGCAGACGCTCGCGTTGCCGATCGATCCCGGCCGGTTCGTCGCGGGCGAGAACGAGCTCGCGTTCGAAACCACGGGCGGTGGCAAGGATCGGGTCGCGTTCGCGTGGATCCGCGCCGGCACCTCGCACCCCAAAGGCGACGAAGATCCGCTCGCCGCCGCCGCGTTCGACGCGAAGGCCGACGCGCTCGAGCTCGCGAGCGGCGCCGAGCTCGCGTGGTACGTGGCCGTGCCCGACGGCGCGAACCTGGTCGCCGAGCTCGCGCCCGGGCCGTGCCGCGTCGAGGTGGCGGCGCGCGCGAGCGACGCGACCGCCGCGGGCGGCTTGCTCGGCGGCGACATGCGGCGAATCGATCTCTCCGCGCTCGCCGGGCGCGTCGCCAGGTTGTCGCTGGCGGCGCGCGACTGCCCGCGCGCGCGGCTCGTGCACCCGCGCATCACGCTCGTCGGGCCGCCGCCGCAGCCGCTGCCCGCCGCCGATCCGCCGCGCTTCGTCGTCGTGTGGGTGATGGACGGGCTGCGCGCCGACAAGCTGCCGGCCTTCACCGCGGGCGCGCGCGCGACCACGCCGAACCTCGTCGAGCTCGCGAAGTCGAGCGTGGTGTTTCGCGAGCACTACGCGCACGGCACGGGTGGGCCCGCGCTCGACGCCAGCGTCGCGACGCTCGATCGCGAGCTCGCGGCCGCCGGTTACTACACGACCGGCGTGACCGGCGCCGGCAAGACGCCCGACGAGCCGGTCGCGGGCGAGGTCATCGTCGACACCGCGCTCGCGCAGCTCGACACGCATCGCGACGGACGCACGTACCTGTTCGTGCGCACGCTCGACAACCGCCCGCCGCTCGTCGCGCGCACGCCGTGGATCGACACGTACGCGCCCGGTGGGCATCCCGACGCGCGTGCGATCTATGACTCCGACGTCAGCTACGCCGACGTCCAGCTCGGCCGGGTCGTGCAGCGGCTGCAGTCGCTCGGCGCGTGGGACCAGACGCTGCTCATCATCACGTCGGATCGCGGCCTCGCGCTCGATGCGGGTGATGAAGGCTCGCTGCGCGAATCGGTCGTGCACGTGCCGCTGCTCGTGCACGATCCCGGGCGATTCCCGGGCGGCACCGTCGTCGACGACGGCACCGAGCAAGCGGATCTCGTCCCGACGATCCTCGCCGCGCTCGGCCGGCCGGCGCCGGCCGCCGAGGCCGGCGCGCCGCTCGAGCCAGTCGCACAGGGCATCGGCCGCGGGTGGGCACGGCCCGCATTCACGGCGCTGGGCGATCACGCATTTGCAGTGCGCGTCGGGCGCTGGAAGCTGACGGTCGGCGCGACCGCGAATCCAGTCGTCTCCGATCTCGCGGCCGATCCCGACGAGACGAAGGACTTCGCGCCGAGCCGCACGGCCGAGCGCCGGATGCTGACCGATCAACTCGGCCTCGCACTCGCGCTCGGTGTTCGCTGGGAGAAGGCAGCGTGGGGCGTGACGACGAACGTGACCGCCGCGGGGGCGGCCGCGCTCGACGATGCCTCGACGCCGTGACTTACAGCGACACGTAGCCGTGCTTGACGGCGAACCGCGTGAGCTCGGAGTTGTTGCGCAACCCGAGCTTCTTCAGCACGTGACCGCGATGGGTATCGACGGTCTTGATGCTGATATCGAGATGCTCTGCGATCTCGCGGTTCGTCATGCCGCGGGCGAGCATCTCCATCACCTGCTGCTCGCGCGCGGTAAGCGCGCTTGCAGGGTGACCGTCGCCCGATGCGAGCAGCTGCTCGATACCGGGCGGGATGACTTGCTCGCCGCGGCTGACGGCGCGAATCGCGTCGAGCAGCTCCTTCGGCTCGACCGCCTTGTTGACATACCCGTGGGCGCCGGCGGCGATCGCGCGTGCCGCATAGCTCGGTTCGGTGTGCCACGTGAGCACGACCACGAGCGGTGCGGTCTCGATCTGCCGGAGCTCCCCGAGGATGTCGAATCCCGAGCGGTCCGGAAGGGTTAGATCAAGGAGCAGAACGTCCGGTTTGACGTTTTGGATCATCGCGAGCGTCTCCGCCGCGGTGCCTGCTTCCCCGACCACTTCAATATCGTCCGCTCTGCTCAGCGCTTCACGCAGGGCCCAACGAACGATGGTGTGATCTTCTGCTAATGCGAGTCGGATCATGGTGCTTCCTCGACGATCGAAGAAAGTAGCAACCCCCAGGCCGACTCGAAGCGCGTTAAGGTGAGGCGCCTCTCCCATGGATCCCGCCTCCCAGCAGCTCGGCGAATTCCGCATCGGCGGCGTCCTGGGCGAAGGAGGCAGCGGCGTGGTGTACGACGCACGGTGGGGCCCGCGCCGGGTCGCGCTGAAGGTGCTGCACGCTGCGCTCGTGCGCACGGGTAAGGAACGTGCGCAATTCCTCGCCGAGGCGCAGCGGCTCCAGCAGATCGCACACGCGTCGGTCGTGAAGGTGCTCGCGTCGGGCGAGCTGCCCGACGGCCGTCCGTACCTCGCGATGGAGCGGCTCGATGGCGAAACGCTCGCGAAGGTGATCGCGCGCGGCCCGCTCGCGGTCGCGCACGCGCTCGCGCTGTTCGACGAGCTGTGCAGCGCGGTCGCGGCGCTGCACGAGCAAGGGCTCGTCCACCGCGATCTGAAGCCGGAGAACGTGTTCGTGGTGGGCGGCGAGCATGCCGTGTTGCTGGATTTCGGCATCGCGAAGGATCTGGCGGCGCCGGCGTCGACGACGACACAAGAGGGCCACGTGCGCGGCACGCCGATGTACATGGCGCCGGAGCGGTTCTTCGGGCAGGCCGCTGGCATCGCGACCGACGTCTACGAGCTCGCGCTCGTCCTGTACGCGATGCTCGCCGCACGCCTGCCGTGGGACGACCACGCCGATCCCGAGGCGCGGCTCGCACCGCGGCCGTTCGGCGATCTCGGGATCGCTGTCCCTGCGGCGCTCGACGCGGAAGTGCGGCGCGCGCTGTCGACGCGAGCGCAGAATCGCCCGGCGAGCGCACGCGCGCTGGCCGAGGCCGTGCGTGCCGCGGCGGGCGATTGCGCCGCGGCGGAGGAGCCCGCGTCGACCGCGCGCATGCGGCCGGCTTCGGAAGGATCCGAGGGCGAGCGCACGGCGGGCGAGCACGCACCCACGGGGGCGTTGCCGTCGGAGCAGCAGACGCCGCTGGCGTGGGCGCCGACCGCGAGGGCGCCGGCGACGGGAAGCAAGAAGCGGCCGTGGGTGATGGGCGCGATCGCCGTGGGCCTGGCCGGCGCGGTCGCGGGAGGCGTGTGGAAGGCGAGCACGACGACGAGCACGACGACGAGCACGAGCGCGAGCGCGGAGACGGGCACGGGCAAGGGCAAGGGCATTGGCAAGCGAGGGGCCGATGCGGCGACCTTGGCGAATGATCCGTGGAACACCCCGGAGCCGGTGATCGAGGCGCTGCCGCTCGTCGAGCCGAAGCTGTCGATCGAGACGTATCGTGCGGAGCTCGCGGCGGCGGTGGCGAGGTTGCCGGCGGATACGCGGTTCGTCGCGGCGATCGAATTGAGCGAGCTGCGCCAGCAGCGGCAGGTCGCCGACATGCTGGGCAAGCTGCCGAAGGATCCGCGCGTCGCGATGCTGTCGGGGATGCTGCCGCCGTGCGTGCGCGAGCTGCTCGGCAATGCCGAGTGGATCGCGTTCGGCTCGCCGACCGCGGACGATTCGATCCACGGCACGCTGGTCGTGCGAGGGCGATGGCGGCGCGCGAGCGTCGAGGAGTGCCTGAGCGGTACGGCCAAGCCGCATGCGACCAGCGATCACGCGACCGTGTTCCAGCTCGGCGACGACGGCTGGCTCGACTTCGTCGACGAGCACACCGTGTACATGGCGGCGCGCGGCGATCTCACCGCCGATGCGATCCACGCGCTCGTGAAGCACGGCGCGGGGCCGCAGCCGCACGCGCGCGAGTTGCTCGCGCGGCAGCCCGCGGATCGCGCGGTCGCGGTCGTGCTCGACGGCCACGGCAACGACGATCTGTCGGGCACGCTCGGCTTGCCGAAGGGGACCGACCTCGCCGGCTGGGTGCGCGTCGACGCCGATGGGCTCTCCCTCGATCTCGCCGCCGATCCGCACGACGCCGCGATCGCGAAGCGCGCCGCCGACAAGATGCGCCCGCAGCTCGACGCGTTGTTCGCGAGCGCACCGCCGGATGCGATCGGCAAGCTGCAGGTCGCGGTCGAGCACACCGCGGTGCACGTGCGCGGCCGGTTATCGACGTTGATGTTGAACCTCGTGGCCGGCGCGATATGAGCCAAGCGGAGCGACCCTGGATCGTCGGCATCGCCGGCGGCACCGGATCGGGCAAGACCACCGTCGCGCACAAGCTCGCCGCCGCGATGCCGGCCGGCCGCTGCGTCACGATCGAGCACGACGCCTACTATCGCGACCAGGGCCACCTGTCGCGCGCCGAGCGCGAGACCATCAATTACGACCACCCGGCGGCGCTCGACAGCGCGCTACTCGCGGAGCACCTGGGCGCATTGCGCGCGAGCCGCGCGGTCGACGTGCCGATCTACGACTTCGCGACGCACACGCGGCGGGCCGAGACCCGCCACGTCGCGCCTGCGCCGGTCGTGATCGTCGAGGGCATCCTCGTGTTCGCGGAAGCGGCGCTGCGCGAGCAGATGGACGTCAAGATCTTCGTCGATACCGATCCCGACATCCGGTTGATGCGGCGCATCCGCCGCGATCTCGAACAGCGCGGCCGCACGTTCCAGTCGGTGCGCGACCAGTACTACGCGACCGTGCGTCCGATGCACATCGAGCATGTCGAGCCGACCAAGCGCTGGGCCGACTTGATCGTTCCCGAAGGTGGCGACAACCGCGTCGCGCTCGACGTGTTGCTCGGACGGCTCGGCCGTATCGGCTTCGGCGGCAGCTAGGTTAGCCGCCGCCGATGATGTGGGTGCAGAACGCCGACGAGCCGACGCCGGGGCAGCACTCCTGGAGGCCCATCGTGCACGGCTGGCTCGTGTTCAGGTCGCATTCGATCACGCTGCCGGTGCAGCTCGCCGGAGGCATGCACGTGGTCGTGCCGCCGACGCAGCAACCCTCGTCGGGCGCGAAGCACAGCGTGAACGGGCACACGCCGCTCGTCGCCGGCCCCAGCGCACGACGCAATCATCGCAGCTCGCGCGGGTGCGCGTTACGGAATCAGCACGGTCTGGCCGGTGGTGCGGCGCGCTTCGAGGTCGGCGTGGGCGCGCGCGGCATCGGCGAGCGGATATTCGCGCGGCGCGTCGATGCGCACGCGGCCCGACGTGACCATGTCGAACAGCTCGCCGGCCATCGCACGCGCAGCACCAGGCTGCGCGAGGTGCGTGCCGAGCGTCGGCCGCGTGACGTACAGCGAGCCTTTTTGCATGAGCGACAACAGCGGCACCGGCGGCACCGGGCCCGACGCGTTGCCGAAGCTGACCATGAGACCGAACGGCGCGAGGCAGTCGAGCGAGCGCTCCCACGTGTCCTTGCCGACCGAATCGTAGACGACTGGCACGCCGCGCCCGGAGGTCAGCTCGCGCACGCACGCGACGACATCCTCGCAGCTGTAGTCGATCGCGTGCGCCGCGCCGTGCGCGCGCGCCAGCTCGCACTTCGCCGCCGAGCCGGCGGTGCCGATCACGAGGTAGCCGAGCGCCTTCGCCCACTGGCACGCGATCGAGCCGACGCCGCCGGCCGCGGCGTGCCACAGCAGGCTGTCGCCGGGTGACAGGCCGGTGCGCGTGCGGCGCAGCAGGAAGTCGACCGTCATGCCCTTCAGCATCATCGCGGCGGCGCGCGCGAAATCGATCGAATCGGGGAGCTTCGCGACGAGCGCCGCGTCGAGCACGCGCGCGTCGGCGTAGCTGCCGGCGCCGCGCGCGGCATAGGCGACGCGATCGCCGGCGGCGAGCTCCGTGACGCCCGCGCCCACCGCGTCGATCACGCCCGCACCTTCCACGCCGAGCCGCGCGGGAAGCGGTGCTGGATAGAGGCCGGTACGCGCGTACACGTCGGTGAAGTTGAGGCCGATCGCGCGGTGGCGCACGCGCACCTGGCCCGCGCCCGGCTCGGGCTCGGGCACGTCGACCAGCCGCATCACATCGGGGCCGCCGAAGCGTTCGATCTGGATCGCGCGCATGACGTTCTTCGTATACCAGCTAAGATCACCTGGTGACCGCGCTCCCGATCGTTGTCGTTACCGGCGGTGCCGGATTCATCGGATCGCACGCCGTCGATCGCCTGCTCGAGACCGAGCACCGCGTCGTCGTGCTCGATAACTTCTCGACGGGCAAACGCGCCAATCTCGCGCGCTGGCTCGATCATCCGGCGCTTCACGTCGTGCCGTGCGACGTCGCGCACGGCATATTCGCCGCGCTCGAGCCGATCACGCGCGAGCACGGCGAGGTCGAGCGCATCGTGCACCTCGCCGCGCAGGTTTCGGTCGTGCAATCGATCGCGAATCCAATGCAGGACATGCAGGTCAACTACGGCGGAACGCTGCACGTGCTCGAGTACGCGCGGGCGCGGCGCGTGAAGAAGGTGGTGTTCGCGTCGTCGGCGGCGGTCTACGGCGACGTGGCCGAGCTGCCCGTGCCCGAGGATGCGCCATGCCGACCGCTGTCGCCGTACGGCGCGCACAAGCTGGCGTCCGAGCGCGCGCTCGATTGCTACGCGCAGCTGCACCGCGTTCCGGCGACCGTGCTGCGGTTCTTCAACGTCTACGGGCCGCGCCAGGATCCATCGAGCCCGTACTCCGGCGTGATCTCGATCTTCACCGATCGCGCGCGCGCCGGCCGGCCGCTCGTGATCTTCGGCGACGGCGCGCAGACGCGCGACTTCGTGTTTGTCGGCGACGTCGTGACCGCGATTGTCGCGGCGCTCGCCGCGCGCGGTGACGGCTTCACGATCGCGAACGTCGGCACCGGCGGCGAGGTCAGCGTGCTCGAGCTCGCGCGCACCGTCATCGAGTTGTGCGGCCACCGCGGCGTGGCCATCGAGCATGTTCCGCCGCGCGCCGGCGAGATCCTGAAGTCGCGCGCGCGCGTCGATCGCCTGCGCGACGTGCTCGGCGTCGTCGCGCAGACCTCGTTGCACGATGGCCTGCGCGAGATCCTCGCCGATTAGCCCGGCAACGATCCCGGAATCGCGCGCGCGCCGACGGAGTTGGGAACCGCGCGCGGTTGTCCAAGCCGCGTGAGACGGCGAGCGTGCGTGCGGTGCGGGCCGGGACGCCGGGTCACACGGCGTCACCGTCCACCGGCCAGCCAGGCGGCGCCTATTCCCAGGCGGCGGGTTCGGGGAAGTCGATCCGCCACGCCGGAGCCTGGCGGCCGACCTTGGCCTCGAACGTAGCGATCTCGTCGACCGCGCCGCCGCCGCATTCGGCGGCGTGTGACTTCCAGTTGGACAGCGCGAGCAAGAGCAGCGCGTCGTCGCTCTCGTCGACCGCAAACTTCGTGACCTTGCGCATCAGCTCGTCGACCGCGGCCGCCGCTTCCTTCTTGTCGGGCCGCAGCGACTGCAGGAATGCCGACACCAGGAAGTACAGCATCAGGTCGCGCACCGCGACGCGTCCGCTCTCGAGCGCGTAGATGCCGATGCCGAGCGGGGCCTCGGGCGTCGAGCGCCAGATCGACGACGCCGCGCGGATGTCGCCCGCACGCACCTCGCAGAGCAAGAGGCCGACGACCACCTTCGCCATGACGTACGCGTCGACTTGCTGCGCCTGCACCATCGCCCGTGCGACTCCGAGATACGCCGTGCGCGCATCGCGATAGTGCCCCGATGCCTGCAGACGGTCTGCCTCGCTGCCTTGCCGCGTCCATTCGCCGATCTGTTCCATGCGAGGGTTATACTCGCATCGCGAGCGGCGACGTCGACGTGCTCGCGGTGGGAGCGGGGCCGACCGGGCTCGCTCTCGGCGGCGAGCTCGCGCGGCGCGGCGTGCGCGTGCGGCTCGTCGACAAGAACCTCGCGCCGACGACGCAATCGCGCGCGGTCGGCGTGCACGCGCGCACGCTCGAGATCTTCGACGAATTCGGCATCACCGACGAACTGATCGCGCGCGGTGTGCCGGTCGGCGGCATGACGATGCACACCGGTGGCAGCCGATCGTCGAGATCGCGCGCCGCGTCCGCGACGAGCTCGGCGCGCTCGTCGCGGCTTACGTCGTCACGCCGCGCGCCGATCGGCCGAGCGCGAGCGAGCTACCGCCCGAGCTGCCGGTGCTGCGCGACCGCGAGCACGTGCTCGAGCAGGCCTACGGCGCGGCGACCGAGTTCCTCTACCTCGTGCGGCCCGATCTGTACATCGGGTTCGCAGCCAGCCCGCCGACGGCGACGCGCCGGCCGCGCACCTTGCTACGTTACTCCGGTGAATCGCGCCGTCGTCGCCGCCTACATCACCTGCGCGCTGATCTGGGGCACGACCTGGTTCGCGATTCGCGTGTGCATCGGCGCCGGCGGCTATCCGACGTTCGCCGCGCTCGGCCTGCGCTTCGCGATCGCTTCGGCGATCCTGCTGCCACTCGCGCTGCGTGCCCGGCCGTGGCCGCGCGGCGCGCAGTGGCTCCCGCTCGTGATCGCCGGCGTGCTCGACGCCGGCGGCTACCTGCTCGTCTACGTCGGCGAGGAGCGCGTGTCGGGCGGCATCGCGGCGGTCGTCTACGGCACGCAGCCGCTCGTGCTCGCCGCGCTGCTTGCGGCAACCCGCATGGAGCAGCTCACGCGCCGCCACGTCGTCGGCGCGTTCGTGTCTCTCGCCGGCGTCGGGCTGCTGTTCCTCGACCGGCTCGACGTGTCGCCGCGCCAGGCGCTCGGCGTCGTGCTGATCATCGGCTCGGTCGTCGTGTCGACGACGTATTCGATGATCATGAAGCGTCATGGCGGGCGGGTGTCGAACCTGGTCGCCACCACGATCTTCCTCGCGGTCACCGCGCTCGTGCTCGGCGCGGTCGCGTTCGTCGCGCACGAGCCGATCGCGTGGCCGCCGGCGGTCGCGCCAACCGTCGCGCTCTGCTACCTCGCGGTGCTCGGCTCGGTCGTCGCGTTCCTCGTCTACTTCTGGCTGCTCGATCGCACGTCGCTGCAGACGACGAGCACGCTCGTGTTCGTGTACCCGCTCGTCGCACTCCTGTGCGACGCGTTGTTCGAGCGTGCGATCTCGCTCGGTGTGCGCGCGTACCTCGGGGCCGCGATCACACTCGCGGGGCTCGCGGTGAGCCTGCGTCGCGGCTAGATTGAGGGCGTGGCAGTCGCGCAGCGAGCACGTCCGCATACCAGATGGTTTTCGTGATGGACCGGCCCTGGATCTTTCGCACGTACGCCGGTCACTCCAGCACGCGCGCGTCGAACGAGCTGTATCGCGCGAACCTCGCGGCGGGCCAGACCGGGCTGTCGATCGCGTTCGATCTGCCGACACAATGCGGTTACGACCCCGACCATCCGCTCGCACGGCCCGAGGTCGGCAAGGTCGGCGTACCGATCGCGTCGCTCGACGACATGCACGCGCTGTTCGACGGCATTCCGATCGAGCAGATGAACACGTCGATGACGATCAACGGCACGGCGGCGTGGCTGCTCGCGCTGTACGTCGCGCTCGCGCGCGAGCGCGGCCTCGACGAGCGCGTGCTGCGCGGCACGACCCAGAACGACATCGTCAAGGAGTACCTCGCGCGCGGCACGTACATCTTCCCGCCCGAACCGTCGCTCGATCTCATCGCCGAGACGTACGAATTCGGCGTCGCGCGCATGCCGGAGTGGAACCCGTCGAACGTGTGCAGCTATCACCTGCAGGAGGCGGGCGCGACGCCGGTGATGGAGCTCGCGTTCGCGCTCGCCGATGCGATCGGCGTGCTCGATCGGGTGCGCGCCCGAGGTCGCGTCGACGCGCCCGCGTTCCATCAGTGCGTCGGGCGCGTGTCGTTCTTCGTCAACGCGGGCATGCGGTTCGTCGAGGAGATGTGCAAGATGCGCGCGTTCGGCGCACTGTGGGACGAGATCTGCCGCGAGCGCTACGGCGTGACCGAGCCCGAGCTGCGCCGGTTTCGCTACGGCGTCCAGGTGAACTCGCTCGGGTTGACCGAGCAGCAGCCCGAGAACAATGCGTGGCGGATCCTGATCGAGACGCTCGGCGTCGTGCTGTCGAAAGACGCGCGGTGCCGCGCGCTCCAGCTGCCGACGTGGAACGAGGCGCTGTCGCTGCCGCGGCCGTGGGATCAGCAGTGGTCGATCCGGCTGCAGCAGATCCTCGCGTACGAGACCGACCTGCTCGAGTACGCGGATCTGTTCGCGGGCAATGCCGTCGTCGAGGCGAAGGTCGACGAGCTCGCGGCGGCGGCGCGGCGCGAGCTCGCGGCGATCGAGGCGATCGGCGGCATCCGCGGCGCGGTCGAGACCGGCTACTGCAAGCAGTCGCTGGTGCGTGCGATGGCGGCGCGCATGGCGAGGATCGAGCGCGGCGAGCAGGTCGTCGTCGGCGTCAACAAGTGGACGGAGGGGCTGCCGTCACCGCTCGTCGGCGGCGCCGACGGCGGCGTGTTTCGCGCGGATTCGGCGGCCGCCGAGGCGGCGCTGCGCTCGCTCGAGGCGACGCGTGCGAAGCGCGATGCCGGCCGCGCACGCGACGCGATCGCGCGGCTCGCAGGCTGCGCGCGCGCCGGCGAGCCGGTGATGGACGCGTCGATCGAGTGCGCGCTCGCGCGGGTCACGACGGGCGAATGGGCGGGCGCGCTGCGCGGCGTGTGGGGCGAGTACCGCGCGGTGACCGGCGTCGCGGGCGCGTCGATCGGCGCCGGCGGCGACGGCTGGGCCGCGTTGCGCGCGCGGGTCGCGGCGCGGTCGCGCACGCCGCGGCTGCTCGTCGGCAAGCCGGGGCTCGACGGCCACTCCAACGGCGCGGAGGTGATCGCGGTGGCCGCGCGCGATGCCGGCTTCGAGGTGATCTACGCCGGCATCCGGCTCGAGCCCGCGGCGATCGCGGCGACCGCGGTGCAAGAGGCGGTCGATGTCGTCGGGCTATCGGTGCTGTCGGGTTCGCACGTCGAGCTCGCGCGCGCCGTGCTCGCCGAGCTGCGCGCGCGCGGCGCCGGCGACGTGCCGGTCGTGCTCGGCGGCACCGTGCCGCGCGCCGATCACGACCAGCTGCGCGCGCTCGGCATCCGCCGCGTGTTCACGCCGAGCGACTTCCGGCTCGTCGACATCGTGGCCGAGCTGCTCGACCTCTGCGGTTAGCGGCCTGCGACGACCGGGACGACCTGGCGTGCGGCGTGGGCGACGGCGGCGGCGATCGCCGGCTCGCGGGCGAGCTCGGGATGGCGGCGCACCATGCGATCGATCTCGACGAAATCGGCGTGCGCGCGATCGAACCAGTGCTGGACGCGCTCGCGCAGCGTCAGGACGTCGAGGTCGTGCCGCGCCGCCAGATCTTCCGAGGCCGACGCCGGCAGCGTCGACACCGTGCTCAGCGCGCGGACCGCGAATCCGGTGCGAATGTTGGCGTCCGCGTAGAGTGCCGCGACCTGCGTGACGAGCCCCGAGCGCGAATGCACGTCCTGCAGCAGCTCGAGGCAGGGTGCGATCGCCGCGGCCAGCTCGCGCACCGAGCGCTCCTGATCGACGATCGCGATCGCGCGCGTGCGCTCGCGGGCCTCGCACGACGCGAGCGAGATCTTGGCCTCCGCCGCGGCGCGCGGCGTGCCGGTGACGGCCGCGCGCGCGAACCCGGAACAGGCCGCGTGAATCGTGTCGAACGGCAGCTTGGCGGCCGGCGCCGCGCTCGCGGTGGCCGCGCCGATCGTGCACAGGACCGAGACGAGGAGGCGCTGCATGGCAAACTCACGCTGCGCCGCACGTGCCACGAGCGCGAGTTTTTGGCAGAGCTATAGTGACGGCCATGTTCGTCGGCATCGATCACGTGCAGCTCGCGGCGCCGGCCGGCTGCGAGCCCGCGGCGCGCAGGTTCTTCGGAGAGCTGTTCGGGCTGCCCGAGATCCCCAAGCCCCCCGACCTGGCCAAGCGCGGCGGCCTATGGTTCCAATGCGGGTCGCAGCAGATCCATATCGGCGTCGAGGCTGACTTCCGCCCGGCGAAGAAAGCCCATCCTGCATTGCGTTTGCACGATGCGGCGGCGCTCGCGGCCCTGCGCGAACGGCTGAGCGCCGCCGGCGTACCGACCCGCGACGACGTCGAGGTCGAGGGCCAGGCGCGGTGCTTTGCCGACGACCCCTGGGGGAATCGCATCGAGCTGGTGGCCCCTCGCGGGCCTTGAGCCGCCCGCCGTGATCCCCTAGATTGCGTCCCCTGCCATGGGGATCGCAAATCTGTTCCGCCCCAAGTACCGCCACAGCGATGTTCGCGTGCGCACCGAAGCCGTCAAGGCTTTGACCGCGGACGACGCTGCCACCCTTATCCAGATCGCTCGAACCGATCGCGACACCGGCGTGCGCCGGATCGCGATCGAGAAGATCGACGCCGCCGACGTCCTCGCCGAGATCGCGACGGCCGAAGCCGAGACCACGTTACGCGACCTCGCGGGCGAACGCGCCGCGAAGCTGTGGGCGCAAGTCGCGTGCGGTTCTAACGCCGAGGAGGCGGGAGCGGCGCTCGGCGGCATCATCAAGCTCGGCGATCAGGACGTGCTCGTCGAGGTCGCGATGCGCGCCGGTACGGCCGCGATCCGCAAGCGCGCGTTCGGCGAGCTGCGCGATCCGCGCGCGCTCGCGGATCTCGCCAAGCGCGACGCACCGCAGGACATCCGGCTCGCCGCGGTCGCGCGTGTCGACGATGCGGATGCGCTGCGCGCGCTCGCGATCGACACGACGCAAAAAGAGGTCGGCCTCGCCGCTGTCGACAAGCTCGACGACAAGGACCGGCTCGAACAGATCGCGCAGAAAGCCAAGAACAAGGCCGTCCGGCAGCGCGCGCGCAAGATCGTGCAGCAGATCGTCGACGCCGAGGCGCAGAAGAAACCCGCCATCCCCGACGACGTCAAGCGCCGGCGCGCCGAGAAGGCGCAGCTCGTGCGCCAGCTCGAGGCCGTCGCCGATTCGTTCGACTTCGCGACGGTCGCTCCGCAGGTGCGCGCGATGGAAGAGGCGTGGGGGAAGCTCGCGCCCGGCGATGATGGCGACGAGCGCTTCGGCAAGGCCGCCGAGCGGTTCTGGAGGCGCAAGGAGCTGCACGATCAGCAGGCCCGGACGTCGCAGGAGCTGCGCGTCGTCGAGCGCGAGGCGCAGGCCGAGAAGGCCCGCGCGGCCGTCGAGCGCGCGCCACAACCGCGCGACGAGATCATCACGAAGCCCGAGCCGGCTCTCGACGCGAAGAAGGAGCGCGAGCAGCTGGAGGTGCGCGACCGCGAGGAGCGCGAGGCCCGCGAGGCAAGGAAGCAGGAAGACGCGGAGCGCGGTGTGGCAGTTGCCGCGAGCCTCGGCGCGATGTGCGAGGACATGGAGAAGCTCGCCGACTCGAAGCACGGACGCGAGATCGATCGCGTGCTGCAGCAGGCGCAGCGTTCGTTCGAGCAGATCGGCAAGGTCTCCGCCGGCGAGCGCGAGGTGCTGTCGGATCGCTACACCGCGGCGCGCGGCAAGCTCGTCGTGCGTGCGAAGGACCTGCGCGAGGCCGAGGATTGGGCGCGCTTCCAGAACGTGCCGAAGGCCGAGGCGCTGATCCAGACCGCGAGGGAGCTGGTGGCCGCGCCGACGACGCCGGATCTCGGCAACCGGCTGCGCCAGTTGCAGGCGCTATGGAAGGAAGTCGGGCCGATGCCGCAGCGCCGCAGCAAGGAGCTGTGGGAGCTGTTCAAGGCCACGTGCGACCAGATCTACGAGCACGTCAAGGTGCAGCGCGCGGGCGAGCAGGAGAGGTTCGCCGAGGTCGCGAAGGTGAAGGAGGCGCTGATCGCGGAGGCGGAGGCGCTCGCCGACTCGACCGACTTCGCGGCGACGGCCGACCGGCTCAAGGCGCTGCAGGCGAGCTGGAAAGAGTCCGGGTTCCTGCCGCGCAAGCAGGGCGACGAGCTGTGGAAGCGCTTCCGCGCCGCGTGCGATCGGTTCTTCGAGCGGCGCAAGCCGATGCTCGAGGCGCGCCACGCCGAAGAAGGCGACAACCTCGTCAAGAAGCAGGAGCTGATCGCGCGCGCGCAGGCCGTGGCCGAGGCCGCGCCCGGCGAGGGTGGCTGGGGCAAGGCGATCACCGAGCTCAAGGAGCTGCAGCGACGGTGGAAGGACGTCGGGTTCGTGCCGCGACGCGACGCCGACGCGGTGTGGACCGCATTCCGCCGCGCGTGCGACTCGCTGTTCGAGAAGCGCGACGCCGCGCGCGATGCCGAGGCCAACGCGCATCACGCCGAGCGCGCCGCGGCGAAGGCCGAGCTCGCGGCCGTGATCGCCGGCGGCGACGACGTGGTCGCGCGCGCCGTGACAGCGCGTGCGAAGGCGCGCGAGCTCGGCGGGCTCGCGGCCGAGATCGACGAGATGGTGCGCCACGTGCTCGCGACGCACGCCGACGCGGTCAAGGGCAGCGAGCTCGATCCAGCGGCGCTGCGCGCGAAGCGCGGCAAGCTGGTCGACAAGGCGGCCGAGCTGCTGCCGAAGCAGCCGGAAGCCGCCGGCGGCGGCGACGTCGCGGCGCAGCTCAAGCGAGCGATGCGCGACAACGCGTTCGGCGGGCTGCGGTTCTCGGGCCGCGATCCGATCGAGGTGATCGACGAGCTGCGCGCGCAGTGGGCCGAGATCGGCCCGATCCTCGACGACGAGGACCGCGCGATCGCGGCGCGTTTCGCAGACACGTGCAAGCAGGTGCTCGACGCGGCGGGCGGCGACAAACCGGCGCGCGACGAGCGGCCACGCGACGACCGCGACGATCGCGACGACCGCGGCGAGCGCGGTCGCCGGCGTCGCAAGCGCTCGGCCGAACAGCCGCTGACCTCGCCGCCGGTCGAAGCGGCCGCGCCGGTCGCGCCGATGCCGTCGTCGGAGGCGATCACGCAGCCCGCTAAGTTCGAGCCCGGGCCGGCGCCTGCGATGCCGGCGCCGCCGGTGGTCGCGGATGCCGCGCCGGTCGCCGAGCCGCCGCGCCGCAAGTCGTCGACCACGCTGCCACCCATGGACGAGCTCGACACCGGCTGGGACATGCCCGACGCCGACCCGACCGCTCGAAAAGACGAAGCAGCCACGCCGCCGTCCGCCTCGGAGATGGCGGGCGACAGCGCGACCGGCGGCGACGGCATCGACGAGCCGGGCTGGGACTAGAGCGCGGTACGCCGCCGCGACTAGCGGGTCACTGGCCGGGCAGCGCCACGCTGCCGCCGTTCCACGTCAACGCGCCGCTCGCGTTGGGCGAAGGACCGTAGGTGATCGGCGCGAGCGACACGCTCGCTCCGACGCTCGCCTTGACCGTCGCCGAGACGCTGTCGAACGTGATCGTCGCCGCGCCGAGCGCCTGGATGCGCGCGTAGGTCGAGTACGCGCAGGTGTACTCGTCGATCCCGTCGACCACCCGCGTCGTCTTCGAGTTGCAGTGCGAGACCGACGGGCTCTGATACAGGCCGACGAAGCTGACACCGTCGACGTCGTACTGGTCGAAAGGCCCGGTCGGAGCCGGCCACAGATCCGACACGTCCTCGATGCCGAGCACGATGCGGTATGCGTGCGGCTGCTGGCCGAACACTCGCGCCGGGATGGTACAGCTCGCGTGCAACCCCGAGACCGTGCAGGCGCCGGTGAGCGTGTTGTTCGCCTCGTCGTACACCGACATCCCCCACTGTCCCGAGGCCAGCGCGCCGCTCGACGGCACGTCAAAGCCGAGGACCTTGGTCAACGTGCTGCAACGCTGGTCGGTCGACGGCGCCTCGTTCGTGCCGCACGACAGCGAGCCCGACGTGAGCGCGACGTAGCGGGTCGAGCTCGTCTTCGTCCAGGTCGCGGCCGGTTCCGCGAACGTGACGTCGAGGTCTACCGGCATCGGCGAGTACTGCACGTACCGCTGAAATGCGATGCCGACCGTCGGTGCGCCGCCGAGCTGGTTCAGCACGTCCTGCAGGCGCGTGCCGTTGCCGACCGTCATCGACCACAGCGGCGGATCGAGCTCGGTCGTGGCTGCCTCGGCGATCGGCTCGATCTCGAGCGGCGCCGCGAGCGGATGGTAATTCACGCACGCGGTCGCGATCGTCTGCTGCGCGAGCAGGTCGCCGTAGCGAACGTCGATGTCGAGCATGCCGGCGTCGGTGAGCAGCGAATCGAGAGCCTGCGTCGGGCCGAGCTGGAGCGTGATGATCGCGGTGCCGGTACCGTCGGGCGCGAGCGCGGTCCAGTCGAGCAGCACGTCGCCGGCGGCATTGCGCACGCGGTACGCGGTCTGGCTCGGGTCCAGGCCGACCGGCGTCGCGCCGGTGACCTGGAGCGCGATCGGATCCGGCGTCGTCTCGGTGCTGAACACGGGCTGCAACAGGTCGACGTACTTGTAGATGTCGGGACAGCCGGTGCCGAACGCGATCTTCACGCCCGTGTGCGAGTGGACCGGCTCGCCGCTCGTGAAGTCGATCGAGTCCTTGCGTTCGTCGTACATCGCGCCGCCGATCGTGATCGCGAGCTCGCCGGTGTCGAGCGCGAACACCTGCTGCTGGTCGACCGCATCCTTGTCGGGCGCGGCGAGCTCGAGCGCGATCGGCGTGTCGGTCACCGCGATCGTGCCGTCGGGCAGCTGCAGGTGCCAGGTCTCGCCGTCGATCGTCGCGGGCGCGCCGACCGCGGCGCCGTTCAGCGAAGCGATGATCGTCGCACCGGCGCCCGCATCCACGCGGCCGCGCAGCTCGGGGCCGCTCATCGCGGTCCACCACCGCGACCCGTCCACGATGTAACCGCTCGAGTCGAGCGTGAACGTACCGGCATCATCCGAGCCCGAGCCCGAGCCGGACCCGGAGCCCGATCCGGAGCCCATGCCGTGCACTCCCGGCTCGGTCGAGGCGCACGCGGCCAGCGAAATCATCGTCATCCAACGCAAGATGGTGTTTGTCGTCATGCGCCCGTTATCGGCAGCCCCTCGCCGCGGTTGCGTGCCCGCGTAACCCCCCGCTATGGTTCCACCTTGTCGAGCGCGACCCAAAGCCTGCTCACGCCGCACGACCTGTTCCTGTTCAACGAGGGCACCCACTACCGGCTGTACGAGAAGCTCGGCGCGCACGTCGTTCCCGGCGGCACCTACTTCGCGGTGTGGGCGCCGAACGCGCGCGCCGTCTCGGTCGTCGGCGACTGGAACGGCTGGCGACCGGGCGCGCAGCCGCTCAAGGCGCGCGAGTCGAGCGGCATCTGGGAGGGCGTGATCGCCAACGTCGGCCACGGCACGCGCTACAAGTTCGCGATCACCGCGCCCGACGGCCGCACGTTCGACAAGGCCGATCCGTTCGCGACGCGCGCCGAACATCCGCCGGCCACCGCGTCGATCATCTGGAAGCCGCAGCACGAGTGGCGCGACGCCGAGTGGATGACGACGCGCGGCGCGCGGTGTGCCCGCGATGCGGCGATGTCGATCTACGAGCTCCACCTCGGCTCGTGGCGGCGCCAGCGCCACGACGTGCTCGGCTATCGCGAGATCGGCGCGCAGCTCGCGCATCACTGCTCGCAGCTCGGGTTCACGCACGTCGAGCTGATGCCGGTGATGGAGCACCCGTTCTACGGCTCGTGGGGCTATCAGGTCACCGGCTACTTCGCGCCGACGACGCGCTACGGCGCGCCCGAGGACTTCATGGCGATGGTCGACGAGCTGCACCAGCGCGGCATCGGCGTGATCGTCGACTGGGTGCCGGCGCACTTCCCGACCGATCAGCACGGCCTCGGCGAGTTCGACGGCACGCATCTGTTCGAGCACGCCGATCCACGCCGCGGGTTTCACCCCGACTGGACGAGCTACATCTTCAACTACGGCCGTCACGAGGTGCGCGCGTTCTTGATCAGCTCGGCGATGAGCTGGCTCGACCGCTATCACATCGACGGCCTGCGCGTCGACGGCGTCGCGTCGATGCTGTACCTCGATTATTCGCGCAAGGCGGGCGAGTGGATCCCGAACGAGGACGGCTCGAACCACGATCGCCAGGCGATCACGTTCTTGCAGCAGCTCAACCACGCCGTCTACACCGCGTATCCCGACGTGCAGACGATCGCGGAGGAGTCGACCGCATGGGGCGGCGTCACGCGGCCGCCCGATCACGGCGGCCTCGGCTTCGGCTACAAGTGGGACCTCGGCTGGATGCACGACACGCTCAAGTTTCTCGAGCACTCGCCCGTGCATCGCAAGTGGCACCACGACGAGCTCACGTTCCGCGCGATCTACCAGAACAGCGAGAACTACGTGCTGCCGCTCTCGCACGACGAGGTCGTGCACGGCAAGGGCTCGTTGATCTCGAAGATCCCCGGCGACCCGTGGCAGAAGTACGCGACGCTGCGCCTCCTCTACGGCTATCAGTGGTCACTGCCCGGCAAGAAGCTGCTGTTCATGGGCGACGAGATCGGCGTGTGGAACGAGTGGAACCACGATCAGCAGCTCGACTGGGCGGTCGGCGTGCATCCGGCGCACGCCGGCATCGCGCGCTGGATCGGCGACTTGAATCGCGCGTATCGCGCACATCGCGCGCTACACGTGCACGATTGCGATCCGGTGGGGTTTCACTGGCTCGTCGGTGACGACCGCGACGCGAACGTGCTCGCCTACACGCGCACCGGCGACGAAGGCGATCCGCCCGTCGTCGTGATCGCGAACTTCACGCCGGTGCCGCGCGAGGGTTATCGCATCGGCGTGCCACGCGCCGGGTTCTGGAAGGAGATCCTCAACAGCGACGCCACGTCGTACGGCGGCGGCGGGCTCGGCAACCGCGGCGGCATGGACGCCGAAGCCGTGGCATGCCGCGGCCACGACCAGTCGCTGGTGGTCACCGCACCGCCGCTGGCGATCGTGATGTTCGTCCATCAGCCTGCGTGACGACACACTTCGAAACACCGCCGCAATACGCTTTCAGCGTCGCGGACGCACGTTTCGATCATGTGGAAGACCTGCTCGATCGCCCTGGTCCTCGCGAGTTGCGTGCCCTATGCCAGCCCCGGCGAGACCGACGCCGGCTTGCGCATGCTCGGCGTTGCCTCCGCCGGCGGACAGTCGCGCGCGGACGTGTCGACCACCGCCAACGAGCTGACGCGCGTGCTCGGCGAGCGCGGCTTCATCCTGCACGCGCAGCACGTCGATGCGCCGGACGGCGAGATCGCCCTCGAGCTGTGGAAGACGCGACCGGTCATCGACTCGGTCTACTACGCGTGGGTCCGACCCGACGGTCAGCGTGGCTCGCAGATCTGGATGATCGGCGGACCGGTCCAGTACGTCGATGCAGACGCTGTCGGTTATCTCGACCCCTCGCCGATGTGGGGCACCGTCGAGGATCAGGTCGCGCAGGGGGCGATGTCCGAGCTCGAGCTCGCGGGCGTGGTGACCGGTTCGCTGCCGCCGGGCGCGGTGCCACCGGTCGGCGTCGCGAACGTCCAGGCGCACGCGCACGGCGATTGCGTGATGCTGCGGCGCCAGTTCGTGCATGCAGCGGCGCAGCAGAACGACCTCGACAAGCGGGACGAGATCCTGCAAACCGCACCCGAGTGCGGGGCGTGATAGCGTCGTCGCGTGGAGCCAGCACGCGTCGAAATCGATCTCGGATTCTTTCCCCTGATGTGGATCCTGTTCCTCGTCACGCCGTACCTGTCGATCGACGGGAACGCCGAGCGCCGGCCGTGGGGCAAGCACCAGCTCACGGTGGCGCCCGGCACCCACATGTTCGAGGCCTGGTATCCGTACATCTTTCGGTCGCAGACCAGCCTCGGCAGGCTCGCGCTCGATGTGCGGCCAGGCGCGTCGTATCGCATCAAGTATCGGCCGGCGTGGCTGGTGTTCTTGCCCGGCAAGATGACGCTCGTCGAGCAGCCGGCGCTGGCGGCGGCGAAGGTGGTCTAGCGCGTGGAGGAGAAGTGGATCTGCATCCACGGCCACTTCTACCAGCCGCCGCGCGAGAACCCCTGGCTCGAAGCCATCGAGCCGCAGCCGAGCGCGCGCCCGTACCACGACTGGAACGAGCGCATCACCGCCGAGTGCTACCGCCCGAACACCGCGGCGCGCGTCGTCGACGGCAACGGCTTCATCATCGAGATCGTCGACAACTACGAGCGCACGAGCTTCAACTTCGGGCCGACGCTGATGTCGTGGCTCGAGCAGCAGGCGCCCGACGTGCACGCGGCGGTGGTCGCCGCCGATCGCGCGAGCGCGAAGCGATTCGGCGGCCACGGCTCGGCGATCTCGCAGGCGTACAACCACATGATCATGCCGCTCGCGTCGCCGCGCGATCGCGTGACGCAGGTGCGCTGGGGCATCGCCGATTTTCGCAAGCGATTCGGGCGCGCGCCCGAAGGCATGTGGCTGCCCGAATGCGCGGTCGACACGCCGAGCCTCGAGGCGCTCGCCGCGGAGGGCATCGCGTTCACCGTGCTCGCGCCGCATCAAGCGAAGGCGTGGCGGCCACCCGGCGGCGAGTGGCGCACGAGCGCGGTCGATCCGGGGCGCGCGTACCGCTACGCGCTGCCGAGCGGGCGCACGATCGATCTGTTTTTCTACGACGGCGCGACCGCGCAGGCCGTCGCGTTCGAGCGGCTGCTCGTCGATGGCCATCAGATCATCGCGCGCATGACGAACCGAGCACCGGTCGAGGGCGGCGGGCCGACGCTGTGTCACATCGCGACCGACGGCGAGACGTACGGCCACCACCATCGCTACGGCGACATGGCGCTCGCGTGGGCGCTGTCGCAGGTCGAGCGCGGCTGGAACGGCATGCGGCTCACGAACTACGCCGAGTTTCGCGCGGTGGTGCCGGCGACGTGGGAGGTGCAGCTCGTCGAGAACTCGAGCTGGAGCTGCGCGCACGGGATCTCGCGGTGGCGCGAGGACTGCGGCTGCAACAGCGGCGGCCATCCCGGCTGGAACCAGCGCTGGCGGCGCCCGCTGCGCGACGCGCTCGACTGGCTGCGCGATCGCGTCGCCGTGGTGATCGATTCGGTCGGCGGGGCGCTGTTGCGCGATCCGTGGGCGGCGCGCGACGCGTACGTCGACGTCGTGCTCGGCGGCTCGCGCGACGAATTCCTCGCGGCCCACGCGACGCGCACGCTCGCCGCCGACGATCGCGTGCGCGCGCTATCGCTCATGGAGATGGCGCGCCACGCGATGCTCGCATACACGAGCTGCGGCTGGTTCTTCGACGAGCTGTCGGGGATCGAGACCGTGCAGTGCATGCAGTACGCGGCGCGCTGCGCGGAGCTGCTCGAGCAGCTCACCGGCGAGGACATCGAGCCGCAGCTCGTCGAGCGGCTGGCGGCAGCTCACTCGAACATCGAAGATGAAGGCGATGGGCGGCGCGTCTGGCAGCGCCGCGTGCGTCCCGCGCGCATCGACGCCGAGAAGGTGTGCGCGCACGTCGCCGTGCGCTCGCTGGTCGATTCGCGCTCGTCGGCGTCCGCCGACTCGCTCCGTCTCGGGCAGGACGCGGGACGCTCGGTCGAGGTGAACGCGTATCGCGTCGACACGATCGAGCGCGTCGAGCGACGCTCGGGACGCGCGCGGATGATCGCGGCGACCGTGCGCGTGATCTCGCGGCTGACCGAGTCGTCGTCGCCGTGGTGCTTCGCGGGCTTGTACCTGGGAGAGCAGCACGTGACCGGCGGCGTGCGGCCCCCGCTCGAGCGGGCGGAGTGGGAGCAGACCGTCGCCGAACTGCTCGCGGCGCTCGAGACCGGCGACGTGTTCGCCGCGCAGCGCGCGATCGATCGGCGGTTTCCCGGCGCGCAGCTGTCGCTGTCGTCGCTGCTGCCCGGGCGGCGCGAGCGCGTGCTCGGCGCGGTGCTCGGCGATTCCATCCGCCGCGCCGACGACCAGCTCGCCGAGCTGTATGACGAGCACGCGCCTCTCGTGCGCTGGCTCGTCGGGCACGAGCTGCCGGTGCCCGAGATCCTGCACACGGTCGCCGAGACGTCGCTGCGCCGGCGCGTGCTCGCGAATCTGCGCGCCGAGCACGCGAGCTTCCAGGCGCTGCGCGATCAGCTCGCCGAGGCCGCGAGCGTGCGCGTCAGCCTCGACACCCCCGAGATCGCGCTCGCCGCGAGTGAAGGGCTGCGCCGGTTGATCGAGCGCGTCGCGGAGTCGCCCGACGGCGCGATCGATCCGGCTGCGCTCGAGACGGTCGCGCGCGCCGCCGACGTCGCGGCGCGCATGAAGAGCGGCGTCGACCTCTGGTTCGCGCAGAACGCGACGTGGCGGTTGCTCGCCCGCATGCCCGAGCTGCGGCGCAGCGCGATCGGCGGCGACGCGACCGCGACGCGCGCGGTGAGCGATCTCGAGCGCCTCGCCCACGCGCTGCAGCTCGCGGTGAAGGCGTGACCGCCGACCTCGCGGCCGACACCGCGGCGGTGCGCACCGGCGAGGGCCGCTATCGCGTGGTGCTGCCCGATCATTGGGATTACTTGCTGCCGTCGGGCGGCGCGGTGATGACGTGCGCGTTGCGCGCGGCCGAGGCCGAGCTCGCCGAACCGGCGCTGCGCCTCGCGAGCGCGACGACGATCTTCGCGACACCGGTGCATCCCGGCGAGCTCGCGTGCGAGGTCGGTGTGATCCGGCGCGGCCACTCCGCGGCGCAGCTGCGCGTCGCGTTGCGCCACGTGCAGGCGACCGAGCCCGGCCCACAGGTCGAGCTGATCGCCACGTTCTGTCGCGAGCGCAAAGGTCCCGACGTGATCGCGCGCGGGGCTCCCGACCTGCCGCGCCCTGCCGACGCGCGGTCGATCGAGGACGGCGCGCCGAACAACCCCCACGCGCGGTTTCGCATCTTTCAGCAGCTCGAGTGCCGGCTCGCCGAGGGCGGCGCGTTCTGGCAGCCCGACTTCACCGCCGGGCCGGCGCGCTACGCGCGCTGGTTTCGCTATCGCGTGCCGCAGCGCGACACCGACGGCCGCCTCGATCGGCTCGCACTGCCGCCGCTCATCGACACGATGCCGACGGCACTGCACCGCGCGATCGGTCCGGGCGCATACCGATTTTTCGCGCCGAGCCTGGATCTGACCGTCTATCCGGTCGAAGACACGACGCGCGACTGGCTGCTCGTTACCGTCACGTTACGGCGGGCGCGCGCCGGCCTCGCGATCGCGGATGCCGAGGTGTGGGATGACGAGGGCCGGCTCGTCGGCTACGGCGCGCAGGCGATGTACTTGCAGACGGTCGCGGGTGAGCCGCCGAGGCTCGACGCTTCGCGCCGACCGTGATCGAAATTCCGCGCCGTCGCCGACGGCCGGGCTATGCTGCGGTCATGAGGCGGTGCATGGCGCTCGCGTGCTTGCTCGTGGGCTGCGCGCACGGCGGCGGCAACGGGCCCGACGGCTCGGGCGGCGGCGGCGATGGGTCGGGCGGCGGCGATGGCGGCTGCGGCGCGCTGCCATGCGACGCGGTGTACGTCGCGACCACCGGCGACGACGCGGCCGCCGGCACGCGCGATCAGCCGCGCGCGACGATCGGTGCCGGCATTCTCGAAGCGGCGTCGGCGACGCCGGAGCTCGCGGTGTTCGTGCAAGCGGGCTCGTACGCGGAAGCGGTGACGATGCAGGCCGGCGTGAACGTCTACGGCGGGTTCGATACGTCGTGGTCGCGCAGCGCCACCGCGACCACCGAGATCGACGGCCCGTCGCCCGCGGTGAGCTTCGATGCGATCCAGACCGCGACCACGCTCGACACGGTGACGGTGAAGTCGGCCGACGCGACGATGGCGGGCGGCAGCTCGTTCGCCGTGCTCGTCTCGGGCTCGAGCGCGATCACGCTGAACGCGGTGACGGTGATCCCGGGCATGGGCGCGAACGGCAGCGACGGCGTCGGCGGCGCGCCCGGCGCCTCGGGCGGCGCGGGGGTTTCCGGCGGCAAGGGCGTCGAGCACTCGTCGTTTCCGTGCGACAGCAACACCGTGCCGACGGGGGGCGGCGGCGGGCCATCGTCGTGCGGCTACACCGGCGGCGGCGGCGGCAATCCCGGCGTCGGCGGCAACGCAGGTGCATCGGGAACGAGCGGTGTGGGCAGCGTGATGACCGGAGGTGCGGGCGGGCTCGGTGGCCAGAACCAAGACAGCTGCCCGGCCGGCTACAGCGGCAACGCGAAGACCGGCGGCGCGGGCACCGCAGGCGTACAGGGCCAGCTCGGCGGCGGTGGCGCGAACATGGGCGCGTTCATGGGCCAGATCTACGTGCCGTCGAACGGTGGCGACGGTTCGCCGGGCGGCGACGGCACCGGTGGCGGCGGCGGCGGTGGTGGCGGCGGAGGCACGACCGACTGCGATTCGTCGGGCTCGTCGGGCGGCGGCGGCGGCGGCGGCGGTTGTCACGGCACGCAGGGCAGCGGTGGCAGCGGCGGCGGCGGCTCGTTCGGCGTGATCGTCGCCGATTCCACGGTCGCGATCGCGGGCTCGACGATCGAAGCGAACGCGGCCGGTGCCGGTGGGCGCGGCGGCGCGGCCGGACTCGGCGGCTCGGGCGGCGCGGGTGGCCCGGGCGGACCCTATGGCGGCACGAGCGATCAAGATGACGGAGGCTGCGGCGGGATGGGCGGACAGGGCGGAGCCGGCGGCTCGGGCGGCTCGGGCGGCGGTGGCGGCGGCGGTCCGTCGGCCGCGGTCGTGTGCCTCGGCACGTCGACGCTCACGATCCCGAGCTCGTCGCTGACGAGCGGCCTCGCCGGTGCGGGCGGCTTCTCGGCCGGCACCTCCGGCGCGATGGGCATCAGCACGCGCGCGATCGGCTGCTCGCTGTTCTAGGACCTCACAGCCAGCCGCGCTCGTGCAGCCACGACACCTGGAATGCGACGCCGGTGCCGAACAGGCCGCATAGCGTCCAGAACGGCCGGCTGTAGCCGAGCGGCCGGAACACCGCGGTGATGATCGCGAGCAGGTACAGGCGCTGGTTCGTGATCTCGGCGGTCCGCGACGCCAGCTCCTCTTGCGTCACCGCCGCGCGATCGCGTGCGGCGTCGAGGTCTTCGACCGTGCGGGTCATGCGATCCGCCGACTCGGCGATGCGCGCGAGGGCGATGATCGGCGAGCGTCGGCGCATCTCGGCGGCACGCGCGCCGCCGAGCACCTGGTCCTCGCACGCCGCGATCTCGCGCGCCGTGCGGGCCGCGACCGGCCTGCAGGTCGGTCACGATCGACTTGATGGACCGCGCGCGACGAGCAGCAAGTCCGAATCCGGCAGCGAATAGTCGAGGGCGAGCCACAGGATGCCGTCGTTCGGGCTCGAGGTCGCGATGTCGTCTCAGCCGAATTCGCGCGCGCCGCCGCGGCCGTCGAGCAAGTACGCATGCAGGAGCCCCGAACCCATCGGCGAGACGGTAGCATCGAACTCGCGTGTACCCCGTCAACGATTTCGGACCGCTGATGAAGGGAATGGTCATCGGCGGGATCGGGATCGTGCACGTGTTCCTCGCGCAGTTCGCGATCGGCGGCGGCCTGCTGCTGTTCTACTTCGAGCGGCTCGCGCAGCGCGGCGACCGTGACGCGCGCGCGTTCGTCGACGGGTTCTTCCAGGTGCTCGTGCTCGTCAGCTTCGTGCTCGGCGCGCTGACCGGCGTCGCGATGTGGTTCGTCACCATCCAGGTCGGCGCGCGCACGATCGGGCTCATGCTCGACGAGTTTCACTGGCTATGGGCGACCGAATGGGTGTGCTTTGCCGTCGAGGTCGTGGCCGGTTACGCGTTCGTGCGCGCCGGATCGCGGCTGTCGGATCGCGCGCGGCTGCAGCTGCTCGGGCTGTACGCGGTGGCGTCGTGGGCGAGTCTCTGGTGGATCGACGGCATCCTCAGCTGGCAGCTCACGCCCGGCGGCGACGCGCTCGCCGAGACCGTGTGGACCGGCTTCTTCAACGCGAGCTTCTGGCCGTCGCTGCTGTATCGCACGTGCGTCGCGATGGCGCTCGCCGCGCTCGCCGCGTGCATCGTGATCAACACCATGCCGCTGGACCGCGACCGGCGCGCCGCGTTGATCCGGCGCGCGGCGCGCTTCGCGGCGCCGATCGCGATCATGCCGCTGCTCGCGCTGTGGTACCTCGCCGTGATCCCCGCCGACAGCCGGTCGTGGCTCGAGGGCGGCTCGATGACGATGACGATGTTCGTCGCGATCGCGGCCGGCGCGTCGCTGTTGATCGCGAGCTACGTGATCGTGGGAGTGATCGTGAAGCGGCTGTACATCAACGGCGCGACCGCGACGTTGCTCGTCGCGCTCGCGTTCGGCGCGACCGGCGCGGGCGAGTTCGTGCGCGAAGGCGCGCGCAAGCCGTACACGAT
The DNA here is from genome assembly GCA_036490935.1 of Kofleriaceae bacterium. Lineage (GTDB taxonomy): Bacteria > Myxococcota_A > Polyangia > Haliangiales > Haliangiaceae > JABFXX01. Next base: position 31,877 of record DASXCY010000099.1, read on the forward strand.
CCGCGGCGCGCTGTATTCGAGCTCGATCGAGCCGGGTGAGGTCGCGCATCTCCGGCTGGTCGGCGCGACCGCCGACGACGTGTATCCGCTGCGCGATGCCGCGCGCTATCCGACCGCGCAGCTCGTGCGCGGCGCCAAGGTCGAGCGCGCGCTGTGCGACGCCTGCCACACGATGCGCGGCGCGAACGCGCTCGTCGAGCTGTCGCGCACGTGGACCGACGACCAGCTGCGCCTCAACATCGCGAAGCTGCAGAAGACGAAGGGCTTCATGCCGCCGTTCGCGGGCAACGCCGACGACGTCGAGGCGATCGTGCAGCTGCTGCGCTGGGAGCTGGCCGGCGCGCCGGCGCGGTGGCCCGAGACGCAGGCGTCGCCCGACATCGCGCGCTGGCTCGACGAGGCGCCCCCGTGACGCCGTGGCCGTTCGATCGCGACGGCGGCGGGCTGCTCGCGCTGTACGTCGTGACACTGGCGCTGCACGCGGTGTTCGTCAGCTACGTCGTCGGCGGCAGCGCGTATGCGCTCGTGCAGGCGCTGCGCCGGCGCGATGATCCGTTCGCGGCGGTCGTGCGCGATCGGCTGCCATTCATGCTCGGCTGCGGGATCACGGCGGGCGTCGCGCCGCTGCTGTTCGTGCAGCTGCTCCATCAGCGCCGGTTCTACACGGCCAACTTGCTGCTCGGTCCGCGCTGGCTCGCGGTCGTGCCGGCGCTGATCGCGGGGTTCTACGCGCTGTACCTCGCGAAGCAATCGGCGCGGTGGCGGAGGGCCGCGCTCGCCGCGGCGCTCGCGTGCTTCGCGTTCGTCGCGTGGTCGTGGAGCGAGCTGCACGAGCTGATGCTGGCCGACGCCGAGTGGCGCGCGTTCTACGCCGCCGGCGAGCGCGTGTTCGGCGCCGCGACCATCGCGCCGCGCTTCGTCGTGCTCGCGGGTGCGATGGCGGTGCTGTTCGCGACGGTCGCGGCGTGGTCGGCCGAGACCGAGCAGCGGCGCATGCTCGCCGCGATCGCGCTCGGCGCGCGGGCAGCGAGCGCGGCCGGCGGGTTGTGGCTATGGCACGCGGGATTTGCCGTCGAGGGAGCCGCGCGCGCGTGGCTCGCGGTGCTCGCGGCGGCGTTCGCGGTCGAGGTCGGCGCGTGGCTCGCGGTGCGCTGGCGCGGCAGCACGCGCGCGCTCGTGGTCGCCACCGCGGCCGGCGCCGGTGCGCTGGTCGCGGCGGTGATCGTGCGCGAGGCGCCGCGCGTCGCGCTGATCGAGTCGCCGCGCGCGCTGGCCGCGCACGCCGGCGGGGAGGTCGCGTTCGCGCTCGCGCTCGTGCTCGGCATCGCGGCGATCGTGTGGGTGGTGCGGCTCACGCGGCGGTGAGCGTCGCCTGGCCCTTCTGCCAGTTGCACGGCGTGAGCCCACCGGTCTGCAGCGCGTCGAGCACGCGCAGCGCCTCGTGCGGGCTACGGCCGACGTCGAGGTCGTTCACCGAGACCCAGCGGATCGTGTCCTCGGGATCGACGAGGAACGTCGCGCGCAGCGCGACGCCGGCCTGCTTGTGCAGCACGCCGAGCGCGGACGACAGCTCGCGCTTGACGTCGGCGATCATCGGGAACGACAGATCGCGCAGGTCGGGGTGCGACTCGCGCCAGGCGAGGTGCACGTATTCGCTGTCGATCGAGACGCCGAGCAGCTGCGCGCCGCGCTCGCGAAACTGGCTGTCGAGCGCGCCGAACCCGGCGATCTCGGTCGGGCAGACGAACGTGAAGTCCATCGGCCAGAAGAAGTAGATCTTCCACTTGCCGGCGTGGCTCTGGTCGGTGAGCTCGCGAAACTGCGCGCCGGGCTCGCGCGACACCACGGCGGTGGCGCGGAACGCCGGGAACTTGTCTCCAATGGTCAACATGAGGTCACTGTGTGCGGTGAGGGCTGATTGGTCCAATTGATAAGACCAATCATCGTGATAGGGTGAGCCTATGGCCGACCGTCCGTCGATTCGCCAGCTCGAGTGCCTCGTCGCCGTCGCAGATCAGCTGAATTTTCGCAGGGCGGCCGGCGTGCTCGGCATGTCTCAGCCGGCGCTGTCGGCGCAGGTGCAGGCGGCCGAGAAGCTGCTCGGCGTGCAGATGTTCGAGCGCGACCGCCGCGCCGTGCTGGTCACGCCGGCGGGCGAGGACGTGCTCGCCCGCGCGCGAGTCGCCTTGACCGCGGTCGACGAGGTGGGCGCGGCGGCGCGGCGTCGCGGCGAGCCGCTCGTCGGCACGCTGCGGCTCGGCGTGATCCCCACGATCGCACCGTACTGGCTGCCGGCGCTGCTGCCCGAGGTGCGGCGGCGGTTCGGCAAGCTCGAGCTCGTGCTGCGCGAGGACCAGACCGTGCGCCTGCTCGCGCAGCTGCACGCCGGTCAGCTCGATCTCGCGCTGCTCGCACTGCCGGTCGCCGGCGATTTCACGACCACGCCGATCGCGCGCGAGGAGTTCCTGCTCGCGGCGCCGCGCGGCGCGCCGATCGCGCATCGCCGCGGCAAGCTCGGCGAGCGCGACCTCGACAACGAGACCGTGCTCCTGCTCGAGGATGGCCACTGCCTGCGCGATCAGGCGCTCGCGGTATGCAACCGCGGCGGCGCGATCGAATCGATGGAGGTGCGCGCGACGAGCCTGCCGACGCTCGTCCAGATGGTGGCGGGCGGCCTCGGCGTCACGCTGCTGCCCGAAGCCGCGGCCGCCGCGCTGGTCCCCGCGCGCGGCGCGGTCGAGCTCGCGGCGTTCGCGAAGCCGCCGCCCGGCAGGACCATCGGCCTGGCGTGGAGGACGTCATCGGGGCGGCTGCGCGAGTTCAGGATGCTGGCGGAGGTCATGCAGGGCAGCGCCGAGCAGCACCTCGCGAAGCTGCGCCGATGACGAGAAGAGCTACCGCCAGGGCGCCGCACACGCCGAGACGGAACGCCAGGCAGAGATCAGAGGTAGGATCCCGATCTGTTCTGGCGTCTTCGTTGGCGTCCGCGGCGCCTCGGCGGTAAATCCGGCCGCGATCACCGCTCGACGTGCACGTACATCCGCAGCCCCAGCGGCAGCTCCGCGCCGGGCGCGGCGTCGAAGCTCGCGACCGCCTCGAGCACGCGCGTGTCGACGCGCGCGCGCGGATCGTCGTCGCGGACGTTCTTGCGGCCGAGCTCGCGCGTGATGCGCGTGATGCGGACCGGAAAGTGGCGGTCGCCGAACGCGTCGGCGGTCGCGTAGGCGGTCTTGCCGACCGCGATCGACGCGACGTCGGCCTCGTCGATCTCGGCGCGGACCTCGAGGTGCGCCAGATCCGCCATCGTCACGACCGGCATGGGCGCGGTCGTCGTCACGAGCGCGCCGACCTCGAGCAGCCGGCGCAGCACGACGCCATCGCGTGGTGCGCGCAGCACGGTCTGGTCGACCGCGACCGCCGCGGCATCGGCATCGGCGCGCGCGCCGTCGAGCGCGGCCGCCGCCTCCGCGATCTGCTCCGCGCGCGTGCCGGCGGCCAGCGAGTGATAGCGCGCGCTCGCGGCATCGGCGTTGGCGCGCGCGACATGCGCCGCGGTGTCGTCGGCATCGACCGCCGAGCTCGCGACCGCGCCGACCGCGCCGAGCCGCTCGCTGCGCGCTTGCTCCGCCGTGCGATGCGCGGCCTCGGCAGCCGCGGCGTCGGCATCGGCGGCAGCCGCGGCGAGGTCCTCGTGACGCGGGCCGCGCTTCGCCAGCAACAGCCGCGCCTCCGCCTGCGCGATCTCGGCGCGAGCCGCCGCGAGGTGCGCCGCGGGCAGCCGATCGTCGAGCCGCGCGAGCACGTCGCCGGCGTGGACGAATGCGCCCTCGTCGACCGCGATCGACGCGATGCGCCCGCTGGTCTCGAACGCGAGCGCGACCGGATCGCGCTCGGGCTCGACGCGACCGGGCGCGATGATCGTCGCGGAGCGCGGCGGCGCCGCCTCGCTGTGCGCGTCGGCGGGCGAAGTCGAGCGGCCGAGCCACCACAGGCCCCCGGCGGCGAGAGGGATCGCGATCAACACGGCATTGCGCAGCTTGCTCATGGCTTCTCCTGGTCTTGAATCCGGCCGTCTTCGACGCGGATCACGCGGTCCGCAAAACGTTCGAGGCGTGGATCGTGGGTGACGACGACGACGGCGCGGCCGCGCGTGCTGGCGAGCTCGCGGAGCAGCTCCATCACCGACAGCGCGGTCTTGGTGTCGAGTGCGGCCGTCGGCTCGTCACCGACGAGGATCGGCGGGTTACCGCCGAGCGCGCGCGCGATCGCGACGCGCTGCTTCTGCCCGCCCGACAGGTCCGCCGGCACATGATGTGCGCGCGGCGCGAGCCCGACGAGGTCGAGCAGCCGCATCGCTTCGCCGCGCGGATCTTTCGCGCCCGAAGCCGCTGATTCGATGTCGCCGGCCGGCGCACCGCGCGGCGGCCGGCGCGCTTTCATCTGGATGGCCATCGCGACGTTCTCCACCGCCGACAGCGCCGGAAACAGGTTGAAGCCCTGGAACACGAATCCGAAGTTGCGCGCGCGCAGTCCGGGCAATTCGCGCTCGGTGAGCTGCGCCGCGTCGCGACCTTCGATCCAGACCTGGCCACTCGTCGGGCGGAGCAGCAGGCCGAGGATCGAGATCAGCGTCGTCTTGCCCGAGCCCGACGGGCCTTCGATGAGCGTGACCTCGCCAGGGCGAAGATCGAGCGTGGCGTCGGCGAGCGCGGTCACGGCATGCTCGCCGGTGCCGTAGATCTTGCCGGCGCCGACGAGGCGCGCGAGCGAAGCCGCGGGTGCGGCACCCGGCAGCGTGTCTGCAATCGCGAGAGCGGGCGTCATCGTCATCTCCTTTAACCTTTGAACACCGACGCGGGGTCGAGGCGCAGCACCTTGACGATCGACAGCAGCGACGCGAGCGAGCACATCGCGATCGTCACGACGAGCGTCGCGGCGAACAGCGCCGGGAACAGCGCGACCGTCAGGTGCGCGGCCGCCATCGCGGTGCGCATCCCGAACGCGAGCACGCCGCCGAGCACGAAGCCGAGTGCAGCCGAGATCATCGCCTGCGCGAGGATCACGCGCACGACCGCCGAGTTCTTCGCGCCCATCGCCTTGAGCGTTCCGTACTCGCGGATGTACTGCAGCGTGCCGCTGTACAGGATCTGTCCGACGACGACGAACCCGACGAGGATGCCGAGCACCGCGGTCGTGAAGAACCCGGCGCCGACGCCGGTGCGCTTCGACCAGTACGACCGCGTGCGCTCCGACATCTCCGGCGTGCGATACGCCGCCATGTGCGGGAGGGCGTTGATCCTCGCTTGCACGTCGTCGATCGAGGCGCCCGGCGCGACGCGCACGAGCACGTACGTCACCGCATCGGCGCCGAGACCGGGCATGTAGCTGCGCGCGCTGCGCAGATCGGTGAACACGATCGGCGACGTCGTGAACGAGCGGATGCCCGACGTCAGCGCGACGACCTCGGCGTGCACGCCGCCGATCTCGGTCTCGTGGCCGACGCGATCGATCTTCAGCTTCGCGTACTCGCTGCGATCGACCGAGATCGCGCCGGGCTCGGCGAGCCGGCGCGCGTCGCCGTCGATCACGTGCCACGGACCGAGCATCGCGGGCCGGCCCGGCGTGGTCTCGACGCCGACGACTTGCACGCCGAGGTCGCCGCCGTCCGCGAGCTTGAACTGCGCGAAGTTCATGAGCACGCGATCCGCGCGCTCGACGCCTGGCACCGACGCGACCTTGTAGTACGCGCGCTCGTCCATCGGCGACGCGAACTCGAACGACTCGTTGCCGGCCTTGCCGACCCAGAGGTCGGCGTTGCTGGCGTCGATGATCGACGACGCGGTATCCATGAAGCCGAAGTACAGGCCGACCTGCACCAGCACGAGCATCACGGCGACCGACACGCCGGCGATCGCGACCGCGAAGCGAAGCCGATCGTGCAGCAGGAGCTTGCGCGCCAACGTCCACATGGCCGGCGGGTAGAGCAGGGCGCGTGCCGGCGCAAGCTCGCGAGATCGCGGGCGCGCGGGCGCGCCTCGGTAACGTTCTGTTACCCGGCCGGTAAGAGGACGGTGAACGTCGAGCCCTGGCCGAGCACCGAGCGCACCTCGATCTCGCCGCCGTGCGCGCGCACGACCTTGTGGCAGATCGCCAGGCCGAGGCCGGTGCCGTCGGGGCGAGTCGTGAAGAACGGCTCGAAGATGCGCGGCAGATCGTCGGCGGCGATGCCGCGCCCGCGGTCCTCGATCTCGATCGCGACGCGCTCGGCGCGGGCGAGCGCGCGCACGGTCACCGCGGCGCCCCGCTGCGATGCCTCGGCCGCGTTACCGACGAGGTTGATGATGACCTGGCGCAGCCGCTGTGGATCGCCCTGCACGGCCGGCAGCGCGGTCGCCGGCTCGCAATGCAGCGCGACGCCGCGATCCGACAGCACCGGCTCGAGCGAATGCGCGGTGGTCTCGACGAGCGCGCCCAGATCGATCGCCTCGGCCGCGAGCTTCACCGGCTTCGCGAAGTCGAGGATCTCGGCGACCGACTTGTCGAGGCGCGCGAGCTCCTCGAGCGCGATGTCGAGGTGCTCGCGATCGTCGTCGGACAGCTCCAGCTTGCGGCGCAGGATCTGAACGTTGAGCGAGATGCTCGTCAGCGGCGTGCGGATGTCATGCGCGATCGCGGCCGCGAAGTGACCGAGCGCGGCGAGCCGGCGCGCGTCCTCGAGCTCGGAGACCGCTTGCCTGCGTTCGACGGCGAGCGCGACGCGCGCCGCGAGGTCGCGCGCGACGACGTAGGTGTCGCGATCGACGAGACCGCCCGCGAGCTCGAACGCGCCGACCAGCGCGCGATCGCCGCCGAGCGCGGGCACCACAAACCGGTCGCCGTCGCGATCGGGCTCGCCGGTGCGCAGCAGCTCGGCGAGCGACGCCGGCAACGCGGCCGCGGTGCGCCACGCGACGCGCGCACCGTCGGAGATCGCGGCGATGCGACGGATGGCCTCGGCGATCGCGGCATCGGGATCGCCGGGCAGCGGCTCGCCTTGCACCGCGAGCCGGCGCGCGCGCCGCTCGTCGAGGCCGGCGAGCACGTTGGCTTCGAGCCGCGGATAGATCGCGCGGCCGAGCGTGGCCAGTCCGAGCGGCACGAGCGTGCAGCCGACGAGCAGCGCCGTCTGCAGGTTGCCGGGTTCGACGCCATGCAGCGTGCCGAGCACGGTCGCGCCGCCGCCGAGCACGACGATCAGCGCGATCGTCGCGAGCGTGATCGCCTCGGCCGCGGCCGAACGCAGCGAGAATAACTGGCCGCGCAGCACCGCGGTGCCGATCAAGACGAAGCTGAGCAGCGTCGCGACCGTGGTCTCGAGCCACACCGCCTGCTCGAACACGCCGAGCGCCGGACCAAGAAAATACGACGAGAAGCCGAAGATCCAGCGAAACCACAGCACGGCGATGACGGTGTGCTCGGCGCGGTCGCGGGTGAACCGCCACGCGTAGCGGCCGAGCGCGAGGACGAGCAGCGTCGCGGGCAGGAAGAACACCCACTCGGCGAGCGATTGCCCGTATTCGTGCGCGCGATCGACGCCGATCGTGATCGCCGCGCCGCCCGCCGCCCACGCGAGCAGCGGCGCGCGCCAGCGCCACCGCATCGCCGGCCGGCGCGGGAAGCTCGCCATGAACTCGATCGACAGCACCGACAGCACGATCGTGAGCAGCGAGCAGGGCAGCGTGACCGCGGAGTCGACGATCGCATCGCCGGCGAGCACGTTGACGCCGCGCCACGCGGTCATCGTCGCGTCGACGGCGGCGACCAGGCCGAACACGACGTTGTCGCGGCGGTTCGGCGCGGCGCGGATCACGAGCACGGCGTACGCGGCGCCGATCGAGGCGATGGCGAGCGCGAGCGCGCCGCCGATCACGACGCCTCGCCCGGCTTGCGCAGGCCGTACTCCTCGATCTTGCGGTCGAGCGTCGGCCGGCTGATGTCGAGGATCGCGCAGGCGCGCCGCTTGTTCCACTCGGTGTGGTCGAGCACGCGCGCGATGTGGCGGCGCTCGAGCTCGCGCAGCGTACCGAGCTCGCCGTCGGCATCGGCATCGGCCTCGGCCGGCGAGCCGGCGGGCGCGCTCGGGCCGAGCCGAAGCAGCGTCTCGTCGAGCACGTCGGACTTCGCGAGCACGACCGCGCGCGTGAGCGTGTTCTCGAGCTCGCGGACGTTGCCGGGCCACGGGTGGCTCGTGAGACGCGCGAGCGCGGCGGGCGTGACGAAGCCGATCGGCTTGCCGAGGTCGCCGGCGATCTTCGCGAGCAGGCCCTCGACGAGCACCTGCACGTCGCCGGCGCGCTCGCGCAGCGCCGGCAGGTGGATCTCGACGACGCGCAGCCGGTAATACAGATCTTCGCGGAACGTGCCGGCGGCGACCATCGCGGCGAGGTCGCGGTGCGTCGCGGCGATCACGCGCGCCTCGAACGCGATCGACTTGGCGTCGCCGACGCGCTCGAACGTGCGCTCCTGGAGCACGCGCAGCAGCTTCGCCTGCAGGTCGAGCGGGATCTCGGCGACCTCGTCGAGGAACAGCGAGCCCTTGCCGGCCAGCTCGAACCGGCCGGGCCGATCCGCGACCGCGCCGGTGAACGCGCCCTTGACGTGGCCGAACAGCTCGCTCTCGAGCACGCCCGGCGCGAGTGCAGCGCAGCTGGTCGCGACGAACGGCAGCTCGCGTGCAGAGCTCGAACGGTGGATCGCGCGCGCGACGAGCTCCTTGCCGGTGCCCGACTCGCCGGTGACGAGCACGGGCGCGCGCGTCGTCGACACCGCGCCGATCTGCTTCCACACGTCGCGGATCGCGGGGCTCTTGCCGAGCAAGTCGCCGGTCGGCAGGCCGCGTGCGGCGAGCACGACCGCATCGGCGCGCTTCGAGCGGCCGTCGAGCGCGGACTTCACCACCGCGCGCAGCCGATCGATGTCGACCGGCTTGGTGAGGTACTCGAATGCGCCGAGCTGGATCGCCTTGACCGTCGACTGCATGTCGTCGCGCGCGGTGACCACGACGATCGTCGGCGCCTGGTCGCGTGGTGCGACCGCGGCGAGCACGTCGAAGCCGGAGCCGCCGGGCAGGCCGAGATCGAGCAGGACGAGATCGATGTCGGGCGTGGCGCCGGCGATCGCGGACGGTGCGTCGTGCGCGGTCGCGACCTCGTAGCCCTCCGCGCCGAGGAACTTCTCGAGCGTGCGGCGGATCGAGCGATCGTCGTCCACGATCAGGATGCGAGGCACGTGCACCAGCTTTCGGATTCCGGGTTTCCACGCGCCATGCCACCGCAAGTCGCCGAGATCCCGTGGCGGCGATCGTACCGGGAGTCACGTTTCGTTGCTGTCTCGTCGATTCTTGGTTGACAGTGTCATGTGACAGTGTCATGTTGGGCTCGTGAGCACGACGACGTGGACCTTGCCCGAGCTGGTGGCCGAAGCGGCGCGACGCATCGCGGCGCTGCCGGCGCCCAAGAACGGCCAGGTGCGCGCGGTGCCCGACGAGCGGACGATCCGTTACTACGCCGCGCTCGGCCTGCTCGATCGGCCGGCGGCGATGAAAGGGCGGGTCGGCCTGTACGGCGCGCGCCATCTCGCGCAGGTCGTCGCGATCAAGCGGCTGCAGAGCAGCGGCAAGAGTCTCGCGGAGATCGAGGCGCTGTGGCCCACGCTGGATGATGGGTCGCTGTCGCGCATGACGGGCGTGGCGATCGAGAAGCGATCGACCGGCGCACGCGCGGAGTTCTGGAAGAAGGGGCCTCGGGCCTCGGACCTCGGACCTCGGACTCCAGATGCAGAGGGTCCGAAGTCCGAAGTCCGAAGTCCGAGGTCCGAGGTCCCCTTGCTCAGCATCCAGGCTCGCCTCGAGCTCGCGCCCGGCGTGACGCTCTTGCTCGCGCCACCACCACACCTATCCCCGTCCGACCTCCGCGCGATCCGCGCGGCGGCAGAGCCCCTGATCGCGGAGCTCGCACGGCGCAGCTCCATGGAGGAATCATGACCGCACTACCGATCGTGTTGATGACGGAAGACGAAGTGGCCGCGTTCGGGCGCGGCGAGGGCGGGTTCGGCGTGCTCCAGTCCGAGCGCGGCGCGTTGCCGCTTGCGGCGATGGACGTCGATGCGCGCGTGGTCGGCGTGCTCGCGTCGATCGAGGTGGCGCAGACGTTCGTCAACACGACCGGCGTCGCGATCGAGGCGACGTACATGTTCCCGCTGCCGGATCGCGCGGCCGTGCATCGGTTCCGCATGGAGGTCAACGGGCGCGTCGTCGAGGGAGTGGTCGAGGAGCGCGGCCAGGCGCGCGCGCAGTACGACGCCGCGATCGCGGCCGGTCATCGCGCGGCGATCACCGAGCAGGAGCGGTCGGACGTGTTCACGCTGCGCGTCGGCAATCTCATGCCGGGCGAGCGCGCGCTCGTTCGGCTGTCGCTCGTCGGGCCGCTCGCGATCGACGACGGCGAGGTGACGTTCCGGTTCCCGCTCGTCGTCGCGCCGCGCTACATGCCGGGTGCCGCGCTCGGCGGCGAGCAGGCCGGGCTCGGCCTCGCCGAGGACACCACGCTCGTGCCGGATGCCTCGCGCATCTCGCCGCCGGTGCGGCTGCCGGGCCTGCCGAACCCGGTGCGGCTCGGCCTGCGCGTCGCGCTCGAGGATCGCGGCTTGCGCGACGTCGCGTCGAGCCTGCACGCCGTGATCGAGAGCGTGCGCGACGCGCGCGTGATCGAGGTGCAGCCGGGCGAGCGGCTCGATCGCGACTTCATCCTGCGCTGGCGCGTGAGCGAAGGCGAGCTGCGCAGCGAGCTCGCGTGCGCCGACGACGCCGATGGCCGCGGCGGCACGTTCATGCTGACGTTCGTGCCGCCCGCGAACGCCGCGCTCGCGGCCAAGCCGCGCGACGTCGTGTTCGTGATCGATCGCTCGGGGAGCATGAGCGGCTGGAAGATGGTCGCGGCGCGCCGTGCGGTCGCGCGCATGATCGATACGCTGACGTCGCGCGATCGGTTCCAGGTGGTCGCGTTCGACAACGCCGTCGAGGTGCTGCCGGAGGCCGGGCTCGCGCCGGCGACCGATCGCAACCGGTTCACTGCCGTCGAGGCGCTCGCGAGGATCGATGCGCGCGGCGGTACCGAGCTGTCGCACGCGGTGGGTGCGCTCGCGGGCGGCCACGATGACCGCGCACGCGTCGTCGTGCTCGTGACCGATGGCCAGGTCGGCAACGAGGATCACGTCCTCCAGCTGATCGCGCCGAACCTGCGCAACGTGCGCGTGTTCACGCTCGGCATCGATCAGGCGGTGAATGCCGGCTTCCTGCGCCGGCTCGCGGGCATCGGCGGCGGATTGTGCGAGCTCGTCGAGTCCGAGGACCGGCTCGACGCGGTGATGGCCAAGGTGCATCGCCGCATCGGCACGCCGATCGCGACGGAGCTCGCGATTCGCGGCGCGAGCGGCCTGGAGCTCGACGCTGCGTCGATCGCGCCGCGCCGGTTGCCCGACGTGTACGCCGGCGCGCCGGTCGTCGTGCTCGGGCGCTACCGCGGTGCCGCGCCGACGAGCGCGGCGATCGAGGTCGCGGGCACGAGCTTCGGCGATCCGCTGAAGCTCGCGGTGACGCGCGCGCCGGTGGCTGCCGGTGCGAGCTGGCTCGCGGCGAGCTGGGCGCGCGCCAACATCCGCGAGCTCGAAGATCGCTATGCGATCGGCGAGCACGGCGTCGAGGGCGAGATCGTGCGCGTGTCGAAGGCATTCGGCGTGCTGTCGCGGTTCACCGCGTACCTCGCGATCGATCGCGGCGAGATCGCGAACAAGACCGGGCGCCCGCATCCGATCGTGCAGTCGGTCGATGCGCCGGCGGGCTGGGATCTCGAACGCGCGGTCACCTCGACGGCGACCGGCTCGGTGCACAGGTCGAGGATGGTCGGCGGCGCGATGGCCATGCCTCCGGCGCCCGCGATGCCGGCGCCCGCTCAGCCGATTGGCGCGCCACCGCGCATCTTCGCCCAGGGCAAGATGAAGGCGGATGGCGCCGCACCGGGCGCACCGCCGCCGCCCGCGGCCGCGTCTCGCGTCGCGCGGCCGCCGTCGCCTGCGCGCGGCGCGTTCACCGGCAACGCGTATCACGCGCCGCGCCGCGAGGCCGCCGACCACATCGGCGAGAGCGCCCCGCCGGCCGATCTCACGGCGTACTTCGCCAGCCTCGCTCAGCTCGCGCGCGAGCTCGCGGCGCAGGCGAGCGGCCGGTGTGACGCGGCGGCCGTGCGGCTTCTGCGCCAGCGGCTCGAGGAGTGGATCGAGGACGTGCGCTCGGTCGGCGCCGATGCTCGGCTCGCCCAGCTCGTCGAGCACCAGGTGAAGCGGCTGTCGGCCGCGCTCGCGCTCGCCACGTCGCTCGCGACCGAAGCGGCCGGGGTCGCGACCGAGCTCGCAAAGCTCGCGACCGGTGCGCCGCCGCCGCAAGGACGTGCGTTCTGGAAGTAACATCGCGCGGGTGAGAGTCGCCGCGCTGCTAGTGGCCATCGGGTGCTCGGGTCACGACGTCCGGCCGCCGGACCCTAGGGTCCGGCCGTCGGACGCTACGGTCCGGTCGTCGGACGCTACGGTCCGCGCGCCGGACGCTATGATTCGGGCCGACGGCGGCCTCGCGATGGTCGACGCGCCGATGGCATGGAGCGAGGAGCGCGCGCGGCTCACGCTCGACTACCGGCGGCAGCACAGCGATCCGGACGCGCGCGATCTGACGATCGAGCCCCACGTGATCGTGCTGCACTACACCGGCGGCAGCTCGGCGAAGGCGACGCGCGCCTACTTCGATCAGCCTCGCATCGAGGCCGCGCGCGCGCAGCTCGCCCGCGCCGGAGCGGTGAACGTGTCGTCGCACTTCCTGGTCGATCGCGATGGCACCATCTACCGGCTCCAGCCCGAGACGCGGTTCGCGCGCCACTGCATCGGCCTCAACCACGTCGCGATCGGAATCGAGAACGTCGGCGACGAGCACGAGTTCCCGCTGACCGATGCCCAGGTCGCCGCCGATGCCGCGCTCGTGCGCGATCTCGCCGCGCGATTTCCGATCACCCACCTGCTCGGCCATCACGAGGTGACGAGCGGGCATGACATGCCGTACTACCTCGAGCGCGATCCCTCGTATCGCAACGACAAACCCGATCCCGGCGCCCGCTTCATGTCACGCGTACGCGAGCGCGTCGCGGATCTGCATCTGCGCGGACAAGCCGACCAGTAAACCGCCTCGCATGGGCCTACCGATGCCGCGGACTGCCGTGCTTGAGCGTGACGTGGTGCGCGGAGTTGTTGACCTTGACCTTGAGGGCTTCGGTGTCGGGCGCGAAGCCGTCCTTGGCGAGGGTGATCGTCGACGTCTCGAACGCGGGCAGCCGGATGCTCGTCGGCGTGACGCCGGCGACGCGGCCGGCGACGGTGATCGTGGCCCCGGGTGGTGTCGACGTGACCTTCACCGCGAACATCACGTGCGCGAGCCGGATCGGATCGAGATGCGAGCCGTCGGCCGTCGCGGTCACCGCTTTCACGGCCGACGCGTAGTGCGACTTGTGCACGTTGAGCTTCGTCTCGACATTGCACGGCAGCTGGATGGTCAGCGGTGTCGTGCCGAGCACGGTCTTGTCATCGAGCACGATCTCGGCGCCCGCGGGCACCGTGGTGACGTCGACGTGGCAGGTGGCCGGTGCCGCGGAACCGGCGGGCGCGGCCGAGCCCTGCGGTGCGCCGCTGCCGACATCGGGATGCGCGGGCGCGACCACGATCTTCGCCGGTGTCGCGCCGGAACCGCTGCCGCTGACACTGCCGTTGCCGTGGGCCGCGGCGCTGTGCTTGCTGCCGCCGACGAGCAGGACGACGACGATCACGAGCACGACGGCCGCCGCGGCGGCACTCGCGATGATCACGATGCGGCGGCGCGCCGCGCGCGGCGCGGCCTCGACGCCGAACGTGTCGCCGGCGAACGCGACCGGCTCGCTGTCCTGGAAGAAGCCGACGCCGCCGTCGCTCACCATCTGGTGCGGCGGGTACGGCGCGACCGGAGCGCCCGGGTAGGGCGGCGCGAAGCCGGGCAGCGGCGTCGTCGGGATCGGCGGCGGTGCGGCGAATCCCGGCGCGAGCGGTGGCGGCACGAACCCGGGCGCGAGCGGCGGCGGCGGTGGTGCGGGTAACGGCGCGGGCATCGCCATCGCGAGCGAGCCCGGTGCGGGCGTCGGGATCGCGTAGGGCGACGCGGGCGCCGCGGCCATCTGCGGCTGCGAACCGTTCGGCGGCAAGATCGGCGGCATCACGGCCGGCGGTGCGCTCGCCGCGTCGCCGGGCTCGCCGGGCATCGGCTGCAGCGGCTCCATCAGCGTCGGATCGATCTCGATCTTCGCACCGATGCTCGTCGGCCGGTCCTCCCAGGCGATCGCGGTCAACGCCTTCTCCGGGATCGAGAACACCGGGTTGCCCGTCGCCGGTACCCGGAGATCGGGGGCGACCTCGACCTTGGCCGGCGGCGTCCAGCCGTCCGCCGCGCTCGGATCGGCCGTGATCGTCCAGTCGCCGGTGGGTGGGCCTTTCTGCGCGGTGGTCGCGGCGACGACGACCGACTCCTTCGCGGCCGCGGGCAGCACCGTCGGCTGCGCGGCATCGGGCGTCATCGTCCAATCCTCGTCGGGAATCGCGGCCATGATCTCCGACGCGCGCATCCCGCCGCTGCGCGCCGCCGCGGGGATCGGCGCGATCGGCAGCACGCTCGACGGGGCAGGTGGCGCGCCGACGTACGCCTTGTCGCTGTCCTCGAACGCGGTCGCGGCCGGCGGTTCCACCGGCGGGGCTGGGGTCGTCGGCTCGGAGGCCGCGGCCTCGTCGATCGGCAGCACGATATTCGGCGACGACGTGGTCGCCGGCGGCCGCGCGAACGGCAGCGGCGCGACCGGCGTGGGATGACGCGGGCCGATCGGCGGCGGCGTCGACGGAGCCGGCGCGCGACGCGGCGGCATCGCGCGCGCGGCGCCGCTCTCGGTGGTCGGCACGCCGAACGGTAGCGTCGCCGCGGGCCGCATCGCCGGCATGCCGAGCGTGGTCTGCCGAGTCGGCGCGGGCGCTGGGGCGTGCTTCGGCGGCGGCGGCTTGTCGACGGGCGGCTTGTCGACGACCAGCGCCGGCTCGCCTTCGGAGACCGCACGCTCCGGCTTGGTCGCGATCTCGTCGATCGCGGCGGCCGCAGGCGGCGGCGGCGTCGCGGGCGCAGCAGGCGCGCGCGCGACGATCGGCATCCCGTACGACGTCATGCGCCGCTCCGCCTTGGATGAGGAAGACGGCGGGCTCGCCGCATCGGTCACCGGCGCGGGCACCGCCGCGGTCTCCACGACAGGCGCGGGCGGCGCCGGCGGCGGAGGCGGCGCGGGCGCCGGCGGCGCGGGCGCTGGCGGCGGCGCATTGGTGGGCGGCTTCGCGCGCGCCGGGATCGACGGGATGACGAACTTCTGCCCGGCCTTCGGCGCCTCGCTGCCCATCTCGCGCAGCGACGCGACGTCCCCGATCACGACGCATTCGGCGAGCGCGTTTGCCGAGTCGATGCGGCCACCGACGCGCGGCGGCACCGCTCGCGGCTCGGACGGCACCTGCGCGGGCCGCGGCGCCACGCTCGGCGGTTGCGGCTTCATCGCGAGCCGCGCCTTCTCGAGCTCGCCGAGGATCGTCTTGCTCGGCTCGTCGAGCTCGACGAACTTCAGCGTCATGCCGGCGCGGCCGTGCAGGCCTTGCGGCTTGCTCGACGACTGCAGCACCTCGGCCTCGCCCTCGACCATCACGCCGCCGTCGGCGAGCGTCAGCGCGACACGGCCGCGTCGCCCGGCCGGCAGCGGCTGCGCCGACGGCACGAACAGGCCGGCGCGCTCCGCGTAGCGGCGAAACGCCGCGACGAACTGCTCCGGCGAAGCGCAGGCCGAGACCAGGTAGATCGGAGCCCCAGTCGTCACCTTGTATCAGTGTAGGCGAAAAGCCCGGCCACCGAAACTTGCCGCCGAGGACCCGAAAAACGCGCAACGGGCGACCCCGCGTCAGCGGGACCGCCCGTCGGCAAGCTTCGCAGGAAGCTCGATTACATGATCAGGAAGTCGTGCGCGCGGACGGTCTTGCGACCGTTCTCGCTCGCGCGCTTCGCCGCCTGGTGGATGAGCCAGCCGACGTAGCCGTTGAGGCCGTCGAGCGCATCACCGGCGGTGTTGCAGCCGGCGTCCTTGATCAACTGGCGAACCTTCGAAGCGACGAGCAGCATCTCCTTCGGAGCGCCGCCGCCGCCGCCGCCGCCTGCGGACTTACCCTTCTTTGCCTTGGCCATCTTCATTCTCCTGCTGGTTTGAGACGCACTTCTTTTACACCGCTGGTTCGCCGTTTAAAGCGTCTGCGGGCGGTATTTCGCGGTTTCGCGAGATCTAGCGCGCGAGCTTGACCACGAACGCGTCGGGTGGCGGCGCTTTCGCGAGCACCGGGTTCGATTCGTCGCGCTTGGATTCGAGCGGCGGCTCGACGACGTCGAGCTCGAACCGGAAGATCCCGACGACGACGACGTTACCCTTGCTGTCGAGCGCGACGCCGCGGCCCTGATCGTGGTCGTGATCCCCCCACGTCTTCACCCACACCGGCGCGCCCTTCTGGTCGAGCTTGACGACGAACACGTCCTTGTTGCCCTTGCTCGCGATCGTGCCGCCCTTGCCGAAATCGACCGCGCCCTGGAACCAGCCGGTCGTCACGGTATTGCCGGCATCGTCGGCCGCGACGCCCCATGCGACGTCCTCCTTCTCGGCGCCGAACGTGCGCGCCCAGACCAGCTTGCCGTCGGTGGTGAACCGCGCGATGTACGCGTCGGCCTCGCCGAGCGATTGGTGATCGTCGCCGGGCCCGAACGAGATGCTCTTGTCGTACGAGCCGACCATCGTGACGTTGCCGGCCGGGTCGACGGCGACGCCGCCGGCCACGTCGTTGAACGCGTTGCCGAACCGTTGCGACCACACGTGATCGCCGTTGGTGTCGTATTTCGCGAGCACGACGTCGTTGTCGGAGCCGCCGGCCGCGACGAGCGGCTTGCCGCCGAAGTCGGCCGTGTCCTTGAAGTGGCCCTGGATGTAGATGTTGCCGTTCGCGTCGCACGCGACGTGCAGGATCGTGTCGTCGTAGCGGCCGCCGAATGACTTGATCCACTCGACGTCGCCGGTCGGCTTGAGCTTGACGAGGAGCGCGTCGGTGCCGCCGGCCGCCTTCACGTGAAAGCTGCCGACGTCCAGCGCGGCGGAGTACGAACCGCCGATGATCCAGCCGCCGTCGGGCGTGGCAGCGATCGCGTTCGCGCCGTCGCTGTCGATGCCGCCGAACGTCCACAGCCACTGCACCTGGCCCTTCGGGTCGAACGCGGCGACGAACGCGTCGTCGGAGCCGGAGGCCTTGTGATCGTACTCGCCGATCTTCAGCTCGTCGGCGAAGTTGCCGACCGCGACGATCGTGTCGCCGTGCACGGCGACGCCGTTCGCGACGTCCTCGCGCGCGGCGCCGAAGGTTTGAGCCCAAAGGATCTTGCCGGCGGAGTCATGCTTGACGAGGAACGCGTCGGACTTGCCCGCAGACGTGCGCTTGCCGACCGCGCCGCCGAAATCGCTCTCGCCCTCGAAGTAGCCCACGGTGTAGACCGAATCGTCGCCGCCGATCGCGACGGCCTTCGTCGCGTCGATGCCGACGCCGCCGAACGCGGCGGACCACATCGGCTTGCCGGTCGCACCACCCGGATCGGCGGCGAGCGGCGGCAGCGGCGTCTTCGGCACGGGTCGTTTCGGTGCGGGCGCGGTCGCGACTTCGCCGGATCCGGCGGTGGGTTTCGACGAATCGGATTTCGAACAGGCCGTGGCGAGCACGGCACATGCGAGCGGGAGCCAGCGCATGCGCGCATGATGTCATGGCGTCGCGCGCGCAGCCATGTAGGATGCGCGCGTGCGCCGCGCCGTGCTGATCGCTGCAACCGCGCTCGTGGCCGGTTGTCCAAGCCATACGCCGGGCGTGCAGACGCCGCAGCCCGAGCCGGCGGCGGCCGACGATCGTGCGTTACGTCTGCAAGTCGCGAACGCGGAGGCGCGGCGCGCGGGCGGCGTCGCCGAGCTCGTCGAGCTCGTGCATCGCGGCGATGCGCACGCGGTGCAGCTCGCCGAGCGCGGCCTCGCTCGCATCGGCGACACGAGCCAGGTGCATTCGCCCGACGCGCTCGCGCTCGCGGCGACGCTCGACGACGACGTGCCGGCGATCGGCCCCGGCGATCCGCCGCTACGCCAGGCGCTCGTGCTCGGCCGGCGCGGCCGCAAGAAGCTCGCGCTGACGCCCGCCGAGCGGGCGCAGCTCGCCGCGTGGACGAACGATGCCGGCGCGGACCTGCGCTACGCCGCGACGTGGGCGCTCGCGCGCGAATTCGAGCCGCCCGCGGACGACGTCCCGATCGCCGCGCTCGCGGCGCGGCTCGACGACGAAGCGGCGGAGACGCGCGCGGTCGCGATCGACGGCCTCGGCAAGCACCACGCGCTCGAAGGCCCGGGTTCGGGCGGGTTCCGCGGCAAGCTCGGCGCGGCGCTGCGCGATCCCGACTGGCGCGTGCGGATCGCGGCGGTGCGCGCGCTCGCCGACGACGAGGCCGGGCGCGGGGCGATCGCGGCGGCGCTCGACGATGCTGCCGACGAGCGCGTCGTGATCGAGGCGCTGCACCTCGTGCAGAAGCACGGCGGCGAGCCCGCGATTGCGGCGTGGCTCGGCGAGCTGCACGCCGGCGCCGATCCGCTCGCGCGCGGCTGGATCGAATGCCTCGCGACCGCGGCGCTGCAGCGCGCGGCGGCACATCCCGATTACGCGGCGGTCGAGCAATGCGGCCACGGCCAGCTGGATGACGCGCATCGCCTGCCGCTGGTCGCCGACCTGGTCGCCGCAGGCGTCGCCGACCTCGCCGCGCGCCGCGCCGCGCTCCGCGTGCTCGCCGAGCATCCCGACGCGCGCGTGCGAGCCGCGGCGCTGCCGGCGCTGAGCGCGCTCTGGTACGACAACGACCAGCTCGAT
Organism: Kofleriaceae bacterium; assembly: GCA_036490935.1. Taxonomy (GTDB): domain Bacteria; phylum Myxococcota_A; class Polyangia; order Haliangiales; family Haliangiaceae; genus JABFXX01. The sequence goes on from DASXCY010000099.1 coordinate 50,981, forward strand.
CGCCAGGCGCTCGTCGCGCAGCTCGCGAGCGCGATCGCGTCGCCCGATCTGATCGTCGCCGCGTCCGCGGTCGACGCCGCGCCCGCGATGTACGAGGCGCTCGCGAACGCACCGGCGCGCGCCGGGCTTGACGCCGCCGTCGCCGCGCGCGCCGAACGCGAGCACGACGTCGAGCTGTCGTCGGATCTGTACACGCTGATCGGCGCACAGCACATCACCGCCGGTGCGCGCGCGTGTCGCGCCGGCATCGCCGCGCCGGAACCGGTGCGGTCGCACGCCGCGTTCGAGTGCGCGACGCGATTCGGCGATCCCGGCGCCGCGAAGCCCGCGGTGCAGCCCGCCGCGCCGCCGCCGGTGGACGTCGCCGCGGTGATCGGCCATGATCTGCGCCTCCACCTCCAGACCTCGCGCGGCGAGATCGTGATCGCGCTGCGGCCCGACGTCGCGCCGTGGGCGTGCGCCGCCGTCGTCTCGCTCGCGCGCAAGGGCTTCTACGATCGCACCGAATTCCACCGGGTCGTCCCCGGCTTCGTCGTGCAGGGCGGCGATCCGACCGGCACCGGCGCGGGTGGGCCGGGCTTCACGCTGCCGTCGGAGCCGGCGCTCGCCTCGGACGGGGCCGGCTTCATCACGGGCGCGGTCGGCATCGCCGACGCCGGGCGCGACTCGGGCGGCTCGCAGTTCTTCATCATGCACGCGCGTGCGCCGCACCTCGACGGCCGCTACACGTGGTTCGGCCAGGTCGTCTCCGGCCAGGACGTCGCCGACGCGTTGGTCGTCGGCGACCAGATCGTGCACGCGAGCGTCGAGGACCGCTAGCATGCGCTGGCTGCGCGTCGCGCTGCCAGCCGGCGCGTTCGTCGCGCTCGCCGTCGTCGTCGCGATCTGGCCCGACAACGCGCTCGATCGAGCCGCCACCGAGACCTTGCAGCGCGCGACCGCGCTCGACGGCGTGTTCTTCGTCGCGAGCTGGTTCGGCAACCACGTCATCGATCTGATCGTGCCGGCCGTCCTGTTCGCCGGCCTCCTCGCGCTGCGCTGGTGGCGCGAGGCGGCGGCCTTCGCCGTGTCGGTGATCGGCACGGCCATGCTCGACACCGTCACGAAGTGGATCGTCGATCGCCCGCGCCCGGGCTCGCCGGTTCACGTGCTCTATCACGTCACGGGCTCGAGCTATCCGTCGGGCCACGTCACGCAGTACTCGGCGATGTTCGGCGTTCTCGCGGTGATCGCCGCGCACCGCATCGCGCGCCCGTGGCCGCGGCGCACGGCAGTCGCCGCGTGCGCGATCCTCCTCGTCGCGGTCGGGCCGTCGCGGATCTATATGGGCGCGCACTGGCTCACCGACGTGATCGGCGGCTACCTGCTCGGGCTGGCATGGGTCGGTACGGTGACGAACTTCTACAAGACGCGCTAGAACCACGCGCCGAGCGCGAGCATGCCGAGCACGCCGAGCTTGGTGCCGCCCATCACGACGCCGATCGCCTCGCCGCCGGCGACCGCGGTGAGCGTATACGTCCCGAACCGGCCGCGCGCGACCGCGCCCGCGAGCCCATCCCAGCGCGCGCCGAGATCGCTCGACGAGCCGAGCCCGTCGCGCACGCGCGCGACGCCACCGAGCGCCGCGTTCGCCGTCACCGGCTCGATCGCCGAGGCCGCGGCCTCGCCGTCGTGGTGCGCGGCATCGAGATCGGCACCGAACGTGACCGACGCGGTCGCCAGGCCGGCGCCGATGCGCCGCGACAGCGCGAGCGTCGATTCGATCTCGCCATCGGGCTCGGTGAGGCCTTCCGGCTTGTACGCGACCGCGGCGAGCAGCCCGATCGGGTGCGAGCCCGCGTCGACGAGCACGAACGAGGCGCTCGCGCTCGGCCGCGTCGAGCCGACGTCGTACTGCACGCCGGCCGCGATCGTGAGGCGATCGTAGAGCAGCGCTTCCGCGCTGAGCCCGCCGATCGCCTCGGCGTGCGCGCCTCCCCAGCCGCCCTGGATCTCGCCGCCGACGCCCGGCGCCGAGGCGAGCGGGCCGCTCGGCACCTGTTCGCGCACGAGCAGCTCGCTCGGGTCTGCGGCGGCGACTCCAGCGGAAGCGAGCACGAAGGCGACGATCGGGAGCGTCCTCATCGCGTCTATATACAGCGGCGCGCGGGCGGTAGGCTACGCGCGATGATCGCCATCTTCGGAACAGGATTGCTCGGCTCGGGATTCGCGCGCGCGCTGCTGAAGCGGGGCGAGCAGGTCCACGTGTGGAATCGCACCGCGGCCAAGGCGAAGGTGCTCGAGGCCGAGGGCGCGCGCGCGTTCGACGATCCGGCCGAGGCCGCGCGCGATGCCGATCGCGTACACGTGGTGCTCGCCGATGACGCGGCGGTCGATCGCACGCTCGCCGCGGCCGCACCCGCGCTCGCCGGCAAGCTCGTCGTCGATCACACGACGACCTCGACGGCCGGCGCGCGAGAGCGCACCGCGAGCTGGGCGGCGCGCGGCGTGACGTACCTGCACGCCCCGGTGTTCATGGGCCCACAGAACGCGGCGGAATCGACGGGCCTCATGCTGGTCTCGGGCGATCGCGCGGTGCTCGCGCGCGCCGAGCCGCTGCTGCGCCCGATGACCGGCCAGCTCGTGCAGCTCGGCGACCGCGTCGACGCTGCGGCCGCGTTCAAGCTGCTCGGCAACCTCTTGCTGCTCGCGCTCGGCGGCGGTTTCACCGACATGCTCGCGCTCGGCAAGGCGATGGGCGTCGCGCCTGCCGAGGTCGCGAGCTTGCTCGATCGCTTCAACCCGGGCTCGCAGCTGCCGGCGCGCCTGAAGCGCGTGGTCGCCGCGGAGTACGACCAGGCGTCGTGGACGCTCGCGATGGCGCGCAAGGACGCCGGCCTCATGCAAGCCGAGGCCGACGCCGCGGGCGTACCGCTCGTCGCGCTGCCGGGCATCGCGGCGCAGATGGACGCGATGCTCGCACGCGGGTTTCGCGAGCTCGACTGGACGGTGATCGCGAAGGACGCGCTCGCGAAGCGCTGACGCCAAGGGCTCTTAAGGTGCCGGCGGCACGATCGTGGCGCCCATATCGATCGCGCGCGTCGCGGCGAAGATCCGGATCGCGCCGAAGCTGCCGCCACCGCCGCCGCCGCCTTCGGAGCCCGAGCCGGTGCCGTTGCCGGCGCTGCCCGTCGTCGCGCCAGCGCCGCCGGAGCCACCGGTGCCGGAGCCCGACGTCATGCCGCCGGGGCCTCCGAGGCACAGCATGCCGTCCATGCCGTCCGCGCCCGCGTCGGTCCCGGCACCTTGGCCGCCGCCGCCGCCGACCGCGCACAAGCTGGCGCCGGCCGCGAGTGTCACGGTCTGGGCTTCGAGGCCGATCGTGCCGCCGGTACCGCCGCCGCCGCCGCCGCAGGAGCTGCATTGAATCGTCGACCCGCCGCTACCGCCGCCCGCGCCGTCCGCGATGATCGCCGCGTTCGGGGCGATCGAGATCGCGCGCGCGATCAAGTAGACGGCGCCGCCGCCGTGGCCGCCGTTGTCGGCGGCGTCGCCCGCACCGACCTCGCCCTCGCAGCCCGCGTGAAATGGCGAGACGCCGATCGCGGAGCCCGACGCGGCGCCGCCGATCCCGCCGGCGCCGCCGCGGCCGCCGTAGCTGCCGCCCGCGCCGCCGCCGTCGGAGCCGAGCGATCCGCCCTTGTTGCAGGCCAGGCCGTCGGCGCCGGGGCCCATCTTGTCGGGGGGCGCGTGGATGCGCGTCGACGCGTCGAGCACGCCCGTCAGCGTGATCGTGCCGGTCGCGACGAGCACGAGGTCCGCGCTGCCGGTCGCGGTCACGGCGCCGATGGCGATCTCGGATCCGGCGATGACACAGATCCCGGGCGCGCCGCTCGGCATCGTCGAGATCACGCCGGGATTCGGGCAATTCGTGGTGTCGAGCATGCCGTTGTCTGTCATCGGCAGGTCGACCTCGCCGCTCGGCGGCCGCGCGAAGCACACGGTGACGAGGCCCGAGCCGTAGCAGAACGGACCGGTCGGGCCGTCGGTGCCGATCATCGGGCTACCGTCGATGGGCGACGGCAGCGGATCGTCGAGCCCCGCGACCCAGCTACAGCTGGCGACCACGATCGCGACGGCGCCCACATGAAACCGAGCCACGACGCGTTCATCCTACAACGGTTGCTCGCGGCGGTGAACGGCGCGATCATCCGCATGTGCGGTCGTTCGTCGTGCTCGCCGGGGTGTGCAAGCTGGCAGCGGGCGCGGCCGCGCAACCGGCGCCGCCGGCCGATGACGCCACGCGCCTGTTCGGCGAGGCGCGCGCATTCAAGGCGGCGGGCAACTACGACGAGGCGTGTCCGCGGTTCCAGCAGAGCTTCGCGCTCGAGCACGCGGCCGGTACCGAGCTGAATCTCGGGGATTGCGGCGAGCACTTCGGGCGCTATCGCGAGGCGCTGCAGCTGTACCGGGATGCGGCGGTGCAGTACGAGCGCGAGGGCAAGGCGTCGAGCGCGCAGTTCGCGCGCGATCGCGCGGCGGCGCTCGCCGCGCGGCTCGCGACCGTGATCGTGCGGATCGCGCAGCCGGCGGAGCCGGGCCTCGCGGTCGCGATCGCCGGGCATCCGGTGCAGCCGGCCGCCGAGATCCACGAGCTCGTCGCGCCGGGCGACGTCGAGGTGACGGCCGACGCGCCGGGCCGCGTGCGCTTCGCGAGCAGGAAACAGGCGATCGCCGCCGCGACCGTCGAGGTCGACGTGCCGGCGCTCGCGGCGATCCAGGCACAGGTGCCGGCGCCGGTGCCGGTGCCGCGCCGCGAATCCGTCGTGCTCGGGACCGAGCGCCGGCGCAGCCGCGTCCACCTCGCCTGGGCGTTCGGCGGCGTCGCGCTCGGCTCGGCGATCGCCGGCACGGCGCTCACGGTCGTCGGCAATGACCACTACGACTCGGTCGCGGCCGGCGCCGAGTGTTTTCACATGGGCGGGCAGCTGTTCTGCAATGCGGCCGGTCGCAAGACGATCGGCGACGCGCAGACGCTCGCGAATGCCGGCACCGGATTCGCGATCGGCGCGGCCGTGCTCGCCGGCGTCGCCGCGGTCGTGTTCGTCACCGCGCCGCGCGATCCGATCGTCGTCGCGCCGACCGCGACGGCGTCGAGCGTCGGCGTCGCGGTGACCGGGCGGTTCTAGGGATCGAGCCAGAGCTCGTGGATCGAGAACCGATCGCGGTCGTAGAGCGGCGCGCTGACGAGCGCGTGCATGCCGATCCAGCGCGACGGGTCGCCCGGAACTGCCAGCCGGTCCGCGATCCCCGACAGCGTGTCGCCCTCCTCGACGCGCACGATCGCGACCTCGCGCAGCTCGGGCGGCGACGCATCGGGCGGCGCGACGCACCCGATCAGCACGAGCAGCACGAACCTCATCGCGACCCGAACGCCCGCGACCATCGCGCTATTTCGCCGACCTCTCCCGAGG